>CAZLLT010000014.1:0-76294 GCA_964560445.1 uncultured Chitinophaga sp.
ACAGTCAGTGCGAAGCCGGCTATCAATAAGCCAAGAATTGTTTTTTTCATATTGTTTGTGTATTTAAGATTGATGAATGGAGTATCTGTTTTATTTACAATGTTATCAAAATTCTATACCATAGATGCGCTTACCCTGTTTATTTTTTTGCTGCCGGGTTAAGTAATTGTTACTTAGTTACTTGATTTTACAGGCAGTTTAATAAGGCTCCAGGTTGTAACCGGCGTGGGCTTCATGCTTCTCGTAGCCCCCTCGTTGCCCATATTCAGTAAGTCGCCCAAAGCTCCGCCCCTGCCTTTTTCCCCGCCACCTCTTACACCTTCCTGGTTAAAGACGGCAGTATAGTTGGGAATCGGCTCATCAGAAGCGAGGAGAAAATAGTTATCGGTGCCTATGGGGTCGCTTACAGTGCCATCCAATAGCAAAACTTCTTTTACCAGTTCTTTGTTGTTGTCAAATTTAGGGTATTGGTTGTCAGCATTGCCATATTCTTCATTAGGATAAAGAAGTTGCATACCGCCATCTTTATCAATCATAAACAGGTAAACGTACCTGTACACCGGTTTGAAATTAGTGGGATTATATCCTTTATTGGCTGCAAGACGAAACTCTATTTCCTGTCCTACTTTGTATTCGTTGTTAGTAATTGCTTTATTGGTTGCCTTATTGATCAATTGAAGGCTGTATTGAAAATTGCCGGAACCATCTTTTGGGGGGGCAAGATGAAGCCATCCCCTGATTTTTGAAAGTCTCATCGCTGTTTCATAAATGTTATCGGCAAAATCTGTAAGCGACACTTCGTTTACAGTAAATGCCTTGGTAATTACCGGCATGGATTCCAGGCTGTCCCTTGCAGATGTTTGTGCCCTGCGCAGCCCATAAGCGGGGTTGCCGTTTTCATCAATAGTTCCATACAAGATATAATGGGCATCACTGGCATCGGTAACGAAAACAATACTTTTATTGGCGCTTACTTTTTCTTTAAGGGCAGCAACCAGTTCCCGGTAGGCAGGCACTTCAAAATATAAGGACGAATCGGGCTTGCATAGTTGAAGAATGGAGGTAGCGGTAAGCCCGGAAGGGGCCGGTACTTCCTTGCCATCAATGTTTATCCTGAATTTGCTGCCATCATAATAAACAGAGGCATAGGGGTCTGTCTTCTCCAGGTCGTTTATCCAGTTTACTTTTCCGGATGCTTTCAGGTCTTTATTGATTTTGGCATATTTCAATATATCGGCATAAGTTAAATTGCCGGCAGGAACATAGAGTTTTAGTAAAGGGGAAGTGGATGATACCCAGTTGGAAACTTCCAATAGTTCACCGGCTTTCAGGTCTTTTATATCACCTTTGATAACAGAAGCGTAGGATTGGTTAACCCCTATCACAGAATCTACACGTACCACTACCAGTGTGTCCGTTCCTTTTACTTTTACCAACTCGTTTTCTTTGCGCAGCCCCAATGCAAATCCGCCCTGTAAAATAACCCGGTTCCTGTCAATATTTCTTACGGCCACCAGGGATTTATCAGGAATCGTTCCTTTCTCTATTCCAAAAAGTGTTTCTTCCATCCGGGTCTTGCTCCCGGCCAGAACAGGTTCCTGTTTTTTCCCGTTGCTTTTTAAAATGGCCCTGATGCTTGTAAAAAGATTTTGAACAGAGGCATTTACAGATTGCTGCTCCAGTGCCTGCATCAGTGCAATGGTAAAAGCGCCATGAGAAACATTATTCTCATCTCTTTGTTCCTGTGCATATTCGTTGGCCTGTGCGGCAGATATAATGAGGAATGTGCCTTCAGGTCTTGTTTCCGGCGCTACGGGCTGAGAAGCATCTTTTGCATCATAATTGGCATCAGCGATAAAGCGGAATTTTCCGGGATCATTTGGCCCGCGGGAAAGGGAGCCGCTGTGGCAGCAGTCCATGATAACGGTCAGTTTAACCCCTTTATCAATAAATTTATTGTAGATAACAGCCAGTTCTTTGTCCCGTATATCTTCTACCCCCGGCTTCCAGGTATCGCTGGGCACCATGGATTCATCTTTTTTATCTTCTTCTTTGGAAAGGGAATTGGTTACCTGGCTTCCGTGCCCGGCGTAATAGATAAAAGCAATGTCGTCCTTTTTACTCTTGTCAAGCAGCGCATTCATCTGGTTTATTATTTCGCTCCGGGTTGCGGCTTCGTTATACAGTGTATCTACCAGGCCCGGATTAAACTGAAACCGGGATGTAACGATAGAGTGAATGGAACGGGCATCATTGATGCACCCGTCGAGGTCCCGGAATTGCGACCGGGCTGTTCCTTCAATCTTTGTACCTGGCGGCGGCGTATAGGTATCAATGGCAATCAGCAGCGCCCTTTTATCCTGTGCATTTATACGTTGCGTAAAACTGATAAGAAAGCAGGCTATGAAAAAATATTTGTACATGGTCAGGGATTTTGGTGGTTTATAGCTTGTGTTTGGTATTCAGGCAGGCCGGTTTTTTTGTATGGAACTCCGAAAATAAATAGTTTTTTTTGAACCAATGGCGAACAGCGCTTTCTGTGCTGAAAACAGAAGCATGAAATGCGGAAAAGGTTGTATGTGCCGGGAGAAAAAGTAGCTGAACATATCCGGTATATTTTGTTTCAGATTTCATAGTACTAATATACTGCTTGTAAGAGGGTGTTTCTATACCCGTTGACGGGTATTTATGCAATATTTTATACTCTAACACCCGATATATTAAAGTCCGCAGGGAACCGTAATAAAAAGCCGGTACTGCTTTGCAGTAACCGGCAGGGTGGCATGTGGTACGGAACCGGATCAGCCGGTGAATCCATAGGATTCCCTGAATATTTCTTTGTATTCTTCCGGCAGGCCGGGATGATGAAATGCTTTTTCTGCCAGCGCTTTTGCTGCTTCGCCATTGCCGAGGTTTATTTCACACAGCAATTGCATTATATACAACCAGTATTCTTTGTTTTCATCTATTTCACGGAAAGAAAATGCAGCGAGGCTGTCTTTTAGCTGTGCAAAACCTTCCGTGTCAAAACGGCTGGAAAAATCCAGCAGCCAGGCAGCTACGTCTTCAATCGGCGAGGGGTTTTCATTGTCGTTCAGGTATTCAATTAAGAGCCTGGCAGCTTTGGCATTGTCCTGCTCTATAAACAGGGCAATGCGGAAATCAAGGTCCCTGGCGGCATATATTTTTTTGGTGGCGTCAAACTGCTGAATTACCCGGAGAAAATCATCCGTATTGCCGTCGCCGGCTTCATACGCCTTAACCGCCCTGCGAAAAAGAATGTCGTATAGTACGTTATTGGTTTTTTGAATGTTCCAGGAAAGTAATATTGCTATTCTTTCCTTTTGCGAATATAAAAAGGCCAATTGCTCGTCAGAAAGCTTGTCGGTATAAAACAGCGCTACTTCTGCAATATACTCGTTGGCCAGCAGGTCAGATTTTGATGAGAGGTACCGGCTGATTATCTCTTCCTTGCCTGCATCCCCAAGATCGGAGGCCATGGCGGCCCATTTATGAAAATCGGCATCTGCTAAAGACAAATTCATGGCCTTTTTCTTCAGCGTATAATATTGCGAGGAAGGATTTACGGCGGTTTTCCCCAATTCTATAAACTCATCGGCTTCCATAGAACCAATATATTTATGAACCAGTTCTCCATCCGGGGAAAAGAAGAGGAGAGTGGGATAAGAGGTTATGCCAAATTCTTCTGCCAGGTCAATCCCTTCGCCTTCCTCCATGTCAAATTTTACATTGATGTAATTATCGTTATAATAAGCGGCTACGCTTTCATCTGTGTAAACCGATTTTTCAAGGTATTGGCAGGGGCTGCACCAGGAGGCGTAAGCGTCAAAGAAGATCATTTTTCCTTCTTTGGCGGCTTTGGCTTTTATTTCTTTCCAGGTAAGGTTTTTTTCAAAATGAATGGCAGAGGCAAATACTGCTGAAGTAAGGAAAGTGGTTAGCAGGAGGCCGGTTAGTTTGTTCATAACGTTAAGTTTAAATGATAGTTTATGGAATCAGGGATGAAAAGACTGCTCTTCTTACATGCCCCGGCGCTGTTAAACATTTCTTAACCTGGGATATCTGTAAAATTGCAGGCAGCTATTCCTGTGTAGCAGGGAGGAAAATGGCTTCAGGTAAGGGAGGGATTGATGCTGAAATTGCTTTTTTTTTAAAAATACCCGGCAGGGGGTATAGGCATATTTTCCGGTCTTGGTAATTTAGTATTGAAAAAGCGTTATATTTATCCAACAAAAAACAAACCACATGAACAAGTTTGCAACATTGCTCCTCGTAACAATGCTAACCGCCACCATAGCATTTGGGCAAGACAATGAAAAAAAGGTGTCGAAAATTGAGAAAGGTACTGTATTGACAGACGCTGATCTGGGCTTTTTAAGCCTTGTTACCAACGCTGAACTGGCTGCTAACCGCGGCGCCGCAAAGATTGAGGCTAACGTAAACGGCAAGTCCTATACGGTTGGTCAAACGCTTTCAAAGAGCGATGCAAAAAGCATCAACAAAGCGATCAAGTCTTTCCGTGCATCTAATCCAGGTGAGCAGAACCCTGAAAGAACCACAGAGAAATCCCGTGGCGGTCTTTGCTACTACTGGTATTACTATTGTGATGGCTATGGCTATTGCTACTGGTACAAATACTGGTATTACTGTTAATGGAACTTACAAAAGAGTGAAACCGGTTCAGCAGAGCCGGTTTTTTTATGTAGTAAATGTCTATAGAAATTTTCGATTAAAACCCTATACTGTTCCCCCCGTCCACAGGTAATACAACACCCGTTACAAACTTGGCCGCATCGCTTGCCAGGTAGAGGGCGGCGTTGCCTATGTCCTCCGGCTGGCCCATAATGCCCATCGGGGTTCGGCCAAATACTTTGGCTTTCCGTTCCGGGTCGCTGTCTAAGGCTTTTGCCGTCATTTCAGAGTAAATGAACCCCGGCGCTATGGCATTGACACGGATTCCTTTTGGAGATAGTTCAACTGCCATGGCCCTCGTCATACCGTCAATAGCTGTTTTGCTGGCGGAATAAGCGATTACTTTTGGCAAGCCGTATTGAGCGGCCATGCTGCTGATATTGATAATGCAGCCGCTGTTTCTTTTCAGCATATCTTTTACCACTTCGCGGCTTAATGTAAATACAGCGGAAACATTGGTCGTAATGATGCGTTGAAACTCTTCATCAGTTACTTCGGTAAATTCTTTCTTTTGATTGACGCCTGCATTGTTTACCAGTATATCAACCTGGCCGTATTTTTTAATTACATCATTAACAAATGCGGGTATGGAAGGAAGATCGCTTACATCACAGGCCATTGCTTCGCAAAGAGGGCCTAATTTTTCTTTGGCTGCGTCTAACTTTTGCTTATCTCTTCCGGCAATGATGGTTTGAATACCATTTTCAGTGAATTTTTGGGCTATGGCAAAGCCCAATCCGGAACCTCCACCCGTAACGATAGCAACTTTGGTACCAGGCCCTAAAGGGGAGTTTGTTGAACTCATGGTTATTTGTTTTTTACTGTTTATTATGCAATGGTTTTAATTCCACTCTCAAACTGCTTCAATATTTATTTTCTATTGAGGGATTGATGGCAGCTAAGTTAGGTTCTTCAAACCTAAGTCCCCCTTAAGGACAGGGTTTTAATTCCCCGGGGCAAACGGAAAGTGTAACTTTTTGTAATAGTCAAGCGACTTATCCGGTTGTTCATATTCATCCGGAATGGGCTGCTTGCTGAAAGTTTGAAAATATAACAGGCAGGAATTGCGCCACCATACGGCTTCTTCGTATTGAATGGCAAGCAGTTGTTTTACCTGCTCAAACCGGTAGGCATCTATGAAAGGCTGTATGCTATTCCATTCCTTCTGCATTTCTTTTACATTTTCTACCCCTTTATAATATTGATAACATAACTCATTCCACAAACTTCTGCCACTTCTCATTTTAAAGTTCCAGGGTACATGATGAAACCATAGCAGGTATTTTTCATCAATAGTATTCACATTTTCCCATTGTTTTCGGGCTTCAGGATAATATTGGGCGATGGCATTGCTTCCTCTTACAGTTCTGTTGAAACCAATACCGATGCTATCGGCTTTGTGATAGTAAACGGGGTTCCATTCAGGACGGTTTAATTCGCTTACCCAGGGTGCTGGTCCGTAATGATGACCTGTACCCATGATATGATGCAGCCCCAGCGGATTGGCATATTGCACAAATGTTTCCCTGCTTCCCATCATCATTTTTTGTGCATAAAAAAGAAATGATTTATGATTGCTGTATGTCATTCGCAGCCACTCGTCTGCGACCTGTTCACTGCTTAGTGAATGATCCCAGCTTAATCTTCCCAAGGCGTACCAGTTGGCTTGTGCAAAAGGATGCCCGCACCAGTTAATATCGTTGCCGATGTTGGCAACACCTGCAATGCCGGAGATCTGGTGGTTGTCTAAGCTGCCGTCAATCACTTTTGCCACAGTACTGCCACTATGTTTATAATACGTATCGCTTTCCAGGCATTCCTTGTACATGGGTGCGAGGTAAACCAGATTGGTGGCCTGGCCGAGGTATTCCTGTGTTACCTGGAATTCCATCATCAAAGGGGTTTTGGGCATAGCGCCAAAGACCGGGTGAAAAGGCTCACGGGGCATAAAATCAATAGCGCCGTTCTTTACCTGCACAAGCACATTATTTCGGAATTTTCCATCAAGCGGTACAAATTCATTGTATGCCTGTTTATGCCTGTCATCCGGATTTTCAGCGGCATATACAAAAGCCCTCCACATAACAATACCATTAAATGGCGCTACGGCATCGGCAAGCATATTGGCGCCATCAGCATGGGTTCTTTTATAATCCTGCGGGCCGGGCTGGCCTTCACTGTTGGCCTTTACAAGGAAACCGCCAAAGTCGGGAATGTGAGAATAGATTTCTTTTACTTTCTCTTTCCACCATTGCTGCACTTCTTCATTCAACGGATCGGCAGTTTTTAGTTTGCCGAGTTCAATTGGGGCAGAAAATCTTGCTGTAAGAAAAACTTTTATACCATAAGGTCTGAACGCATCAGCCAGGGCTTTTACTTTTTCAAGATATGCCGGGCTGAGAATAGTAGCATTGGCATTTACATTGGTTAATACGGTTCCATTCATTCCGATAGAGGCATTGGCCCGTGCATAGTCAATATAACGCTGGTCAACGTACCCGGGTAATGTATGCCAGTTCCAGATGGAGAAGCCGGCATATCCTCTTTCTACGGTGCGGTCAAGATTGTCCCAGTGGTTTAACAGCCGCAGTTTTATTTTGGGAGTGGATACAATGTTGAGGTTTTCCAAAGGCTGATGTGTTTGTACCAGGCGTAAAAAATGAAAAGCGCCGTACAGCCAGCCAATATCTGTATTGGCAGTAATGGAGATTTTCTTTTCTTTTTTTTCATGAATGCTTTGTATGGAGAAGCCTTCATCGCCGAGTATATTCCGGTCGGCGGGGCGTTCAAAAATAATATCCGCAGCAGCAGCCGAAGGCTTAAATGAAATTTCTTTACAGAATAGCCCGTTTACGGCAAGGGATAATTCATTTTTGATAATGGCAATGGTTGGTGAGTTGCCTGCTATAAAAAAGGAATTAACCTGTTTGCTATACGTTTTTAGCAGGGAAGCATTGTCTATCTTATCATATCGCATCCAAAGGCGATAACCATCTTCTGCGATAAGCAAAAGAGGAACGTAAAAGAAGATGAAAAGCAGCAATCTTTTTTTCATAACAGGTAGCCGCAGCTTATAACTAAACTGACTATTTTTTCAGTGATGATTTTCTGACAATAAGATCAGATCGTACAATAATGGTATTTGTGTTTTTAATATTAGAAATGCCGCTCAGGTGATTGATCAGGTTGCGGGCGGCGATTTCCCCCATTTCTATACCGGGATAGTTTACCGTGGTCAGTTGCGGCTCCACTATTTTACTGATCGTGTCATTGTTGAAACCTACCACAGCGATATCCTGCGGTATTTTTATGCCGTTTTCTTTTAAGGTTTTCATACACACAGCGGCGGAGAAATCGTTTGTGATAAAAGCGCCATCTGGCCGGTGCTTCATTTTCAGTATCTGGAGGGCGGCTTCTACGCCACATTCCTCACTCAGGTCTTTGATCAGCACCATGCTTTTGTCGTAGGGGATATTATTATCGTAAAGGGCATCCGTATAGCCTTTATGCCTTTGGGCATATACGTTACGGTTCAGGCTGGCAGTAACCAGTACAATGCGGCGGCATCCCTGTTCAATAAGATGGTTGGTAGCCTGGTAACCGCATTTATAGTTGTCAATGATTACTTTGGTGCTTTCTGTATTTTCTTCCACCCGGTCAAAGAAAATAACGGGTATGCCTTTTTCTCTGTATTGCTGGTAATGGTCGAGGTCCCTGGTATTAAATGCCAGCGAAGCAATCAGGCCATCAACCCGTTTGTGAAAAAGGTTGGAAGCATTGGCCTGTTCTTTCTCCGAACTTTCCGAAGAGTGGGCAATGATCAGGTCGTACCCGGCTTCTGTTGTTATTTTTTCAATGCCGGCCAGCACAGACGTAATAAAGTTACTGTTCAATTCATGTACAATTACCCCGATGGTATTGGTCTTTTGTTTACGCAGGCTGCTGGCAAATGTATTATGCCGGTAACCCAGCTCTTTGGCAGCCTCCTGAATACGTTTGCGGGTATTTTTATTAATGGCGGGGCTGTTACGCAAGGCCCGGCTTACGGTAGCAGAGGATAGCTTCAGTTTGGAAGCTATATCATAGATGGTAATCTCTTTTTTGGGTGTCATTTTGCAATCGGTTGCCGTGATTTGATATCCAGGTTATAAGCCAGAATACATCTTTTAGCTTATAAACCAGAATCTAAAATAACGAAAAATAAGTAAAGGTCTTTGGAGGTCAATAAACAGGGGCTGTGGATATTTTTTTTCTGCAATCGGTTGCATTATTTGAAAAATACCCTACATTAGCTTATTCAAGTGTCATCAGCTAAGCCAACTACTTGAAAATTGATTGTTATATGAAAAATGAGAAATACCCTGGCAGGCACTCTTTCCGACCGCTAAATAGTTATAAGCGGTTCTCCGATGCAGGCTTCTTTCCGGCCTGTTTAGCCCTGTATATACTCTGTAATAATAAAATAGTTGCCGAACAACAAGCTTTTGTTTCGGCGCAAGCCCTTTTCGCAAACTCAGATTCTTTTAACACCAATTAAGATCAATAACGAAAAATTGCCAAAACAAATGAATATGAAAAAATCTACCAACCTCAAAAAACCAGCACACCCGAGTCGGCAAATACCAGGCTTGCTGCGTGCCGGATTTCTATTAACCTGCTTATTTATCGGGATGCTTCCTGTATTTGCCCAGGATGTAACCATTCGTGGCCGGATTACCAATGAAAGCGGCGCTCCTGTAAGCGGCGCCTCTGTTACGGTAAAAGGCACTACTACCGGCACCTCTACAAACAATAATGGCGAATATGCTATTGTGGTACCTAAAGGGGGTGTGCTTGTTATTTCTAATATTGGCTATGTTGACAAGGAAATAGCTGTGGGTGATAAGACACAGATAGATGTTCAGTTGGGTAATGCGGTAAAGGATATTGATGAAGTGGTGGTGATAGGGTATGGCTCACAGCGGAAAGAGGCGATTACAGGATCAGTTGCCTCAATCAGCGGGTTGAAGATGCGTGAAATTCCTTCTCCCAATATTACCCAGGCCCTGCAAGGCCGTATCGCCGGTGTAGAAATGTCGCAAACCTCAACCCGGCCGGGAGCTACTATGCAGATCCGCATCAGGGGCACACGGTCGCTGAGCGCTGATAACAATCCGTTAGTCGTTCTTGACGGCATCCCTTTCATGGGTTCCTTAGGCGACCTTAACCCGGATGATGTTAAGAGCATTGAGATACTTAAAGATGCTTCGGCAACGGCTATTTACGGCTCCCGTGGCGCTAACGGGGTTATTCTCGTTACAAGTAACAGGGGACAGAGAGGGGGAAAACCAAGAATCTCTTATAATAGCTATTATGGTGTTCAAAACGTTTTTGCCAAGTATCCCATGATGACAGGGCCGGAGTTTTCAGCGCTTCGTGCAGCAAGGGGCCAATATGGTGAAGGGTCAGATGAAACACCGGGTACGAATACTGATTGGCAGGATTTGTTTTACAAACAAGGCGCTGTAACAGACCATAACATCAGCCTGGCTGGCGGTACAGAAACAGGAAGCTATAATTTCGGGGTAGGCTACTACCTGAACCAGGGCGTAGTTCCCACACAGCAATACAAACGCTACTCTATACGCGGGGGAATAGACCAACAGGTAGGGAAATATTTCCGGGTAGGATTTACTACTTATAATAACTACAACGAAAGCCAGGGTAACCAGGTAGGCTTATATAATGTATTGAGCATGTCGCCTATTGCCAGCCCGTATAATTCTGACGGTACGTTGAAAAGGTCAATACAAATGGCGGATAATATTGACAACCAATATATACTAACGAAAGGTGGTGTGGAAGACCTGAGAGATAACAGCCAGTGGATAAATGAGAACCGCGGGTTTGCTTCTTATAATGCCATTTATACAGAAGTAAAGGCGCCGTTTCTTGAAGGACTGAAATACAGGGTGAACCTCGGTTTGGATTATATTCAAACCAATGGCGGCGCTTATACAGGACCGGGGGTAGGCAATGGCGCTAATCCTAACTCAGTTTCATCTGCTTCTGTGGATAACAGGCATACCTATCACTGGACACTTGAAAACATTCTTACTTATGATAAGACTTTTGCCGGAAAGCATACGGTGAATGCCGTAGCCTTGTACTCTGCGGAACAAAGCAAATACAACCGGTCCAATATGTCGGCCACAGATATCCCCGCCGATGCCTTCCAGTTTTATAACATAGGGCAGGCCGGCGGTCAATTAACTATCAATCCTGACAACCAGGATTACCAGTTATGGGGGCTTGTGTCCGCAATGGGCCGTGTAATGTATTCTTATGACAACCGCTACATGATTTCCGCCACGGTGCGTTCCGATGCCTCGTCCAGGCTGGCGGAAGGACATAAGTGGCATACTTATCCTGCCATATCTGTTGGATGGAATATTACCAATGAGTCATTTATGGAGAATGTATCCTTTATCAATAACTTAAAACTGCGTGCCGGGTTTGGACAAACATCCAACCAGGCCGTGGCCCCTTATTCTACGCTTGGCCGGTTAAATACCCGTCCATATAACTTTGGCCCTACGGGTTATTCTACCGGGTATTATGTATCCCAACTGCCTAATCCCGGTTTGGGATGGGAATTCTCCAAGACACTAAATGTTGGCCTTGATTTTTCTATTCTTAAAAACCGTTTATCCGGTACCATTGAGTATTATATAACCAAAACAGAGGATGTCCTTTTAGGTCTTGGCCTGCCTCCAACATCGGGAGTAACCAGCATTACTTCAAACGTTGGTACAACTCAAAACAAAGGCATTGAGTTTAGCCTGAACGGTACCATTATTGACAATAAAAATGGCTGGACATGGGATGCAGGGATAAACTTTTATGCCAACCGCAACAAACTTACATCACTTGCTTCCGGCCAAACAAGAGATGAAGCCAACTGGTGGTTCGTAGGCCATAATATAAACGCTATTTACGATTATGAAAGAATAGGTTTGTGGCAGGCGCATGACGAGAATATTACGCTGTTTGAACCGGGCTTTGTCCCAGGCATGATAAAGGTGAAATATACCGGAGATTTCAACCCGGATGGCACCCCGACAAGGAGAATAGGCGCCGAAGACAGGCAAATTATAGATGTAGATCCGGATTGGCAGGGAGGTTTTAATACCCGTGTTGCTTACAAAGGCTTTGACCTGGGTATTGTGGGGCTTTTCAGGCATGGCGGTATTTTGTTCAGCACCATTCATGGTTCGGCCGGCTATCTTAATACGCTGACCGGGCGCAGAAATAATTTGAGTGTTGACTACTGGACACCCACTAATACGGATGCGAAGTATCCCAACCCTCAAGGTACTGTCAGCAATGATAACCACATATATGCCAGCACCCTCAGTTATTTTGATGCTTCTTTCCTGAAAGTACGCACCATCACGCTGGGATACGATTTCAGCCGGAGCCTGATCAAAAATTCCAGTATTAAATTGCGGGGATACGTTACCGCCCAGAATCCTTTTGTTATGTTCTCGCCATTCCATAAGGAATCGGGCTTAGACCCTGAAACCAATTCATTCGGAAGCCAAAATGTAGCATCAACCGGGGCTATCAGCCAAACCCAGAACCTGCTGAACCGCCTTCTTATTGTGGGATATAATACTCCCGCAACCCGCAACTTTATTTTTGGCATTAACCTGACATTTTAAAACATACTGATATGAAACATATACAAATGAAATTTACTTTTATAGCTACCTTGTTCATGCTGTTGCTATCAGGATGTACAAAAATTCTGGATGAGCAGCCCCGTAGTTTTTACGAACCCGGGTTTTTTAAAACGGAAAAAGGGGTGTTGGGCGGCATCACATCCCAGTATGCCCACCTTCGGTTCATTTATGGGCAGCCCTATTATTATAACAGTTTAGAAACCGGCACAGACGAATATACCTATGCCCAAAGCGGGGATGCTAACCATAGAAATATGGATTACAGCAGCGTCTCCAACTTAAATGCCCAAACGAGCCGTTCGGATGTATTATGGGGAATAGCTTTTTCCAATATCAATACGGCCAGCGGTATTATTGAGAATGCAGAAGCAGTCGGCCTGTCGGCATCGCTGATTGCTGAAGCAAGGTTTTTCAGGGCCTTTGATTATTTTCTGTTAGTACAAACTTTTGGCGGGGTGCCACTGGATCTGGGTGCAGGTGAATTGAAATTCAATACTTCTGCTTCAAGAACTTCTGTGCGCAACACAGTACCGGAAGTTTATACCAAAGGCATCTTTCCTGATTTGTTGCAGGCAGTAAATGATTTGCCGACTGCCCCCAGGGTAACCGGCGCTGTTACTAAAACAGTGGCACGTCTTTACCTGGCTAAAGCCTATTTAACGTATGCCTGGTGGCTGCAAAACCCGAATAATATACCGACTTACCCGGCATCGCCAAGAACAGACCCGGATGGGCATGATGCGGCCTGGTATTTTCAGGAAGCGTATAACGTAGCGGTGGCGGGTATTGATAGCCCAGGGCCTTATGGTCTGGCCAATACTTTTTATGATGTGCACAGGGGCGGTAATGACCGCAACATTGAAATGTTGCTCTATGCCGACCACACACAGGATAACGCATTTTACAACGGTTCTCCCTTGCAGGGTTTTGAAAGTGAGATAGGTAATGATGGCAGAAATACTTGTGTCTGGTTTGTAACACCTAATTATACAGTATTGCAAAGCGCTGCAAATTCCTCCGGAACCGGCGGCGCTGTTGGTTCCGTTCTGCGGGAAGCAGCCCAGAGCTATGGGCGGCCTTATATCCGCATGGCGCCGCCTATCGGTGTATTTACCAACACGTTTGCAGAAAAAACACTGGATTCCCGTTACGATGGTACTTTCACTTCTGTTTACAGGGCTAACTGGCCTAAGGGGGGAAATAATACTCCAACCCTTTACAATGCTAATGACCTGCCCGTTGTACCAGGAGATGCCATATTAAGTTTCCTCGAGTATGATGCAGATGCCGTTGGTCTTACTTATCCTTCCGGTGCAAAGTTTCCCGGAAAAGATGCGAATGGCGTTGGTGCAGGTCAAATGCCCGGCAGATCAGATTTTGTAATCGCCCCCAGCGGTATCAGCAGGATCATATTTCCGGGTCTTTGGAAATTGGGAACTTATCGTACAGATAACGGCGCCGGATTGGGCGAACCGAATGTTCCGCTTACCCGTCCGTTTAAAATTGCCAAATTTTCCGAATTGTATTTTGTAGCAGCCGAAGCTGCCGTAAAAGGAGCTAGCACGCAAGCCGGTAAGAGTGCAAGAGATTTGATTAATGTGATTCGTGCAAGGGCCGGCAAGTGGAGTTTTTCCAACAAAAACAATGCAGCATTCGTTGCAGATAACAGTGCGGCATTGACAACGGCCACACCTGCCACCATTGACATTAATTATATCCTGGCAGAACGTTCCCGTGAATATTTCGGCGAAGGGTTGAGATGGTTTGACCTGGTTCGTACCCAAAAATGGAATGAACTGGCCGGTACTTATCAAATAGGTGGTTCTGCTTACGGCAACCATACACCCGAAACAACCGTACGTACCATTCAGCCATTCCACTATCTGCGCCCGATTCCACAGGGCCAGCTTGATGGAATGGAAGCGACGGCAGAGGAAAAAGCGGCTTATCAGAATCCCGGATATAATTAAACCATATTAATAATGAGTTATAAGGTTTCATAAGCAGAGCAGTAGTCAGAAACGAAACCGGGGTATGAGTTATCATCCCCGGTTTTATGTTACAATAGAATAACAAATGTAATCATATCATAATTTAAGACGACAGTTACCGGTATCCGGGTGATTAAATTTTTGTGATGCAAAAAATAAGGAGATATAAGACCCTGGCTTTTTTTATTGTCTTGCTGACAGGGGCGGTATCTTGTTCCAAAGAAGGATCAGATAACTCACCCCCACCACCGCCTCCTCCTCCGGGACCAGATACGGTTACCATAAAAGGCTCTGCAGATTTTACAACAGGCGTAGCGATTAGTTACAATCTGATGAAAAATAATGCAACGTATTCATCATTGGTAAAAAAGCATTTTGACAGGGTAACTTTTGAGAATCAATTGAAACACATGTCCAATGTTCAGAACAACGGGGCATACAATTTTACCAATACGGACGATCTGGTGAATATTTCGCAGGCTGCCGGACTTGAATTGTATGGGCATACGCTGGTATGGCACCGCAATAACAATGGAAATTATTTACGTTCATTAACGGCTTCATCAGGCGGGGGCAGCACAAATCTTTTGGCAAACCCGGATTTTGAAAATGATTTTACTAATTGGTCTCCGCTGGTTTCTTCTGCTGCACCCACTTCGGGGGCCATATCCATTATAAGCAGCGGTGTGCAAAGCGGATCAAAGGCGGCAAGAATTCTGGTAACTACTCCAGGCTCTGACCCATGGAGTATTCAACTGTATTCGGATAATATTACTGTTACAAGCGGAGAATCGTACGCAGTGAAATTTTGGGCCAAGGCGGCTACTGCCGGACAAACGCTAAGAGTGGTGGCGCAAGGGACCTCCTTTTATACGCAGCAAAACCAGGCGTTGACTACAAGTTGGGCAGAATATTCTTTTGCGTTTACGCCAACAGAAAACGCTGTTTCCATAAAGTTCCATTTTCCAAATGCAGGCGATTTCCAGTTAGACAATTTGTCTGTAACCGAAGCAGGAACAGCATTAGACCCCGTGCAGGTACATGGGGCTATGCAAAACTGGATTAATACGGTTGTTGCCCGGTATAAAGGAAAAGTAAAGGCATGGGATGTGGTGAACGAAGTAATTGATGAAAGCGGTAACTTTCGAACCGGAACACATGAAGGAGACAGTTTTTTTTGGTATGACGTATTGGGGGAATCGTATATAACGAATGCGTTTCACTATGCCCATGCTGCAGACCCTGATGCACTATTGTTTATCAATGATTATAATTTGGAACATAACCCTGCTAAATTAAGTGTCCTTATTTCATTGGTTAATCAATTGAAATCGGCAGGCGTTCCCATACATGGCATTGCTACGCAAATGCATATCAATATTCATACCTCCAATAGCAGCATTGATAATATGTTTACACAATTGGCGGCAACAGGATTAAAAATTCATGTATCAGAATTGGATGTGAGAATAAACCCCAATAATACAACCCCATTTGCTTCAACACCGGCATTATTAAACCAACAGGCAGATAAATATAAATATGTGGCACAATCCTATAAGAGTAAAATACCTGCTGTGCAACGCTATGGGATAACCGTATGGAATGTAACAGATGCTGACAGTTGGATTGTAACAAGTATGGGAGAAACGGATTTTCCTTGTTTGTTTGATGCGGGGTATAATAAAAAGCCTGCATTTACTCAGTATTGTAACGGATTAAAACAATAGAAGAATTAATGTTATTACTTGGCTTAGATATAGGCACTTCGTCCGTAAAAGCTTCGGTGGTGGATGCACAAACCCGGAAGGTACTGGCTGCTGCACAATATCCTGAATCGGAGAATGATATTATTGCATTGCAGCCCGGCTGGGCCGAACAAAGCCCCGACCAATGGTGGGAAGATGTAAAGCAGGCGATACTGAAATGCCATGCCTCCGGTGCATACAATCCGCAGGACATTGGCGCTATCGGCATTGCTTATCAAATGCACGGTTTGGTTTTGGTGGACGAAAACCAGCATGTGCTGCGCAATGCCATCATCTGGTGCGACAGCCGTGCCGTAGAAACAGGCAATAAAGCCTTTGATGCCATCGGGCAGGAGAAAAGCCTTACGCATTTATTGAATTCTCCCGGAAATTTTACCGCAAGCAAACTGGCCTGGGTAAAGGAGAATGAACCTGCTTTTTATAACAAGGCATATAAAGCCATGCTGCCGGGTGATTTTATTGCTATGAAAATGACCGGGGAGATTACCACAACCCCTTCTGCTTTGTCAGAAGGAATATTGTGGGATTTCAGGAACGGGGCGTTGTCGGACGATGTAACAGGATATTTTGGGTTTGATAAAAAATTGTTCCCGGATATACAATGTGTCTTTACACCGCATGGCCAGGTAAAAGAAAGCGTAGCCACAAGATTATCATTAAACCCGGGTATTCCCGTTTCTTACAAGGCAGGAGATCAGCTAAACAACGCTTTTTCTTTAAATGTATTAGAATCCGGGGAAGTGGCTGCTACAGCCGGTACATCCGGCGTTATTTATGCAGTAACGGATACACTGGCTTATGACAAAGAATCGAGAATTAATTCTTTTGTTCATGTGAATAGCCAACCCGGAAAGGTTCGTACAGGAGTGTTGCTGAACATTAACGGTTGTGGGATTATGAACCGGTGGGTAAAATCAATGATGGGCGCCACTGTTTCGTATGCGGCTATGAATGCCGCTGCCGCAACGGTAAAACCCGGCAGCAACGGCCTTACTGTTCTTCCCTTTGGCAACGGGGCGGAAAGAATGTTAAACAACCGCATGATTGGGGCGCATTTGTCAGGGTTGGACCTGAATGTTCATGGCCCTTCGCATTTTTACCGTTCGGTACAGGAGGGTATTGCTTTTTCCTTCAGGTACGGGTTTGATATAATGCGGGAAAACGGGATACAGCCATCTGTAATCAGGGCGGGCAAAACCAACCTTTTTCTTAGCAATGTATTTACACAGGTTTTTGCTGACACCAATAATGTATCGGTGGAATTTTACGAAGGAGATGGTAGCTTTGGCGCTGCCCTCGGTGCTGGCGCAGGAGCCGGGGTGTACAAAACGTTGTCAGAGGCGATGAGTGGCCGCCAGCCGGTTGCTAAAGTAGAGCCCGGGCAGATTTTTTTATATAACGACTTGTATAGCCACTGGAAACAGCTTCTGCAAAAGCAATTGGGACAATAACTATTTAAACAATTAACTTGAAATTATAATGACAATCATTACTGGAGAAAAAGAATTCTTTAAAGGGATTCCTCAAATAAAATATGAAGGAAGGGAAAGTGATAACCCATTAGCCTACCGGTGGTATGATGAGAACAGGATTGTTGCAGGAAAAACAATGAAAGACTATTTGCGGTTTGCCGTGGCATACTGGCATAGCTTTAGCAACGGCGGCGCTGATCCTTTTGGAGAAGCCACTCATCTTTTTTCATGGGACGAAAAGAACGACCCCATAGAAAAAGCAAAGGATAAAGCGGATGCCGCATTTGAATTCATTACCAAGATGGGGCTTCCTTATTATTGCTTTCATGATGTGGATGTGGTGAATTATACCAATGATGTGGCCGGGAATGAAAAAAGGCTGTCTGCTGTTACTTCGTATTTATTGGAAAAGCAAAAAGCAAGCGGGGTAAAACTGCTTTGGGGTACGGCTAACCTGTTTTCCCATAAGCGGTATATGAATGGCGCTTCCACCAACCCGGATTTTCATGTGCTGGCCCATGGGGCTGCACAGGTAAAAGCGGCGTTAGATGCAACCATTACCCTCGGAGGTGAAAATTATGTGTTCTGGGGCGGCAGGGAAGGTTATATGAGCCTGCTGAATACCAATATGAAAAGAGAAAAAGAACACCTTGCCAAATTCCTGCATACGGCAAAAGACTATGCAAGAAAGAATGGGTTTAAAGGAAAATTTTTCATTGAGCCAAAGCCTTGCGAGCCTTCCAAGCACCAATATGATTACGATAGCGAAACGGTGATCGGTTTTTTGAGGCAATATGATTTGCTGAACGATTTCAGCCTGAATATTGAAGTGAACCATGCCACTCTTGCCGGGCATACGTTTACACATGAGTTGCAGGTGGCGGCTGATGCGGGCCTGTTAGGAAGCATTGATGCTAACCGGGGGGATTACCAGAACGGATGGGATACAGACCAGTTTCCTAACGATATTAATGAACTGACAGAAGCAATGTTGATTATTCTCGAAGCCGGAGGGTTTAAAGGCGGCGGCATCAACTTTGATGCAAAGATCCGCAGGAACTCTACTGACCCGGAAGACCTGTTCTATGCTCACATCGGCGGGGTTGACACTTTTGCCAGGGCATTAATAACAGCGCATAATATTTTACAGAAATCGGAATACAAGAAAATCCGGGAGGATCGTTATGCCAGCTACGACAGCGGGAAAGGAAAAGAGTTTGAAGAAGGAAAGTTATCGCTGGAAGACTTAAGAAATTATGCTGCCGGAAACGGGGAGCCGGGTGCTGTAAGCGGTAAGCAGGAATATTTGGAAAACATCATCAACAGGTTTATCTGATGGGGGTATTAGTGCAACCTTTCGGAGAGTTTGAAGGGCGGACCGTTAATAAATATACAATAGTTGAAGAAGGCGGTATCCGGGTTAGCGCTATTAATTATGGGGCCGCTTTACAAAGCATCCTTGTTTCGGATAGAGATGGTTTGTTAGGGGATGTGATATTGGGCTTTGATAGTTTGCAAGGATACTTTGATGCCGGTAGTTTTTATTTCGGGTCCATTTGCGGCCGCTATGCCAACAGGATAGGCGGGGCAAAATTTCGGATTAACGGGAACGAATACAGGCTTGTGCAAAATGTGGGGGAAAGCAGTTTGCATGGCGGGCTGAAAGGTTTTGATAAAGTGTATTGGGATGCAGATGTTTTAGCTGACGAGAATGGGGTAATATTTACATATACAAGCAGGGACGGAGAGGAAGGGTACCCGGGCAATTTATCGGTATCGGTTGTTTACAGGGTGGAAGGGAATAGCCTGCATATAGCGTATAATGCTATTACAGATATAACAACTCCTGTAAACCTGACAAGTCATTGCTATTTTAATTTATCAGGAGGAACGGATGACACAATACTTGATCATGAACTGAAGTTGAATTCCGATATGGTTATTGAAGTAAATGATGCATTGGTGCC
Source organism: uncultured Chitinophaga sp. (assembly GCA_964560445.1). Lineage (GTDB taxonomy): Bacteria > Bacteroidota > Bacteroidia > Chitinophagales > Chitinophagaceae > JJ008. The sequence goes on from CAZLLT010000014.1 coordinate 19,637, forward strand.
TACAGGACAGTTTTTGAATGTAAAAGGAACCTTGTTGGATTTTAATGAAGGTAAAAAAATAGGCGCAGCGCCTGATACGGAGTATGATTATTCATGGGTGATAAAAAGGGCGGGACAAGGATTGATGGAAGCCGCTGTATTGAAACATAAAAAAAGCGGACGTAGCATGACAGTGTGTACTACGCAGCCGGGAATTCATTTTTACAGCGGAAACTTTCTGAACGGGATGTTGAAGCATACTAAAAAGGGAAAAGGCTATGTTAAGCATGCAGGGCTTTGCCTCGAAACACAGCATTTTGCAGACAGCCCCAACCAAAGTGGTTTCCCAAGTGCTATTTTGAAACCGGGGCAGGTATATTCAGAGAAAACGATATATAGTTTTAATATAGATTGATAAGCCGTATTTAAAATCTTCGTTATGAATCTGCTTGGAACATTTGACTGGATATTTCTTATTGCTTATATGCTGGTGATAGCAGGTATTTCCATCTGGTCTATCCGCAAAAGCAAAGATTCGCCAACCGATTATTTTCTTGCCAACCGTAACCTCGGGTGGTGGGTGATCGGCGCCTCCATCCTGGCTTCCAATGTGGGGTCTGAACATATTGTCGGGTTGGCGGGAACCGCTGCCAACTCAGGTACAGTGATGGGGCACTACGAATTGCATTCATGGATTGTATTGATATTGGGTTGGGTGTTTGTGCCTTTTTATATGCGGAGCAACGTATATACAATGCCTGAGTTTCTGGAAAGAAGGTTCAACCCGCAGGCAAGGCGTTTATTGTCCATTATTCAATTATTAAGTTATGTAATTGCAAAAGCATCTGTAACCATTTTTGCAGGGGCATTGGTATTTAACCAGATACTTGGTATTGACTTCTGGACCGGCGCTATTATCCTCGTGGTTGTAACGGGTGTATATACTGTTTTTGGCGGGTTACATGCCGTCATGTACACAGAAGCGATACAGGCTTTTGTATTATTGGGTGGGTCTGCTGTATTGTTATATCTCGGTTTGGAAAAAGTAGGAGGCTGGAATGGTTTGATGTCTTCTATTCCGCCGGAACAACTGAATATGTTCCGCCCGCTGAGCGACCCTGATTTTCCGTGGTTAGGCATTTTAATAGCATCGCCGATAGTAGGTGTTTGGTATTGGTGTACCGACCAGCATATTGTGCAACGCTGCCTGGCGGCAAGGGATGAAAGGCAGGCAAGACGGGGAACTATTTTTGCAGCCTATTTAAAATTGCTTCCATTCTTTATATTTCTTATTCCCGGTTTGATAGCATTTGTATTGCATCAAAGGGGCGAATTGATATTGCCCAATAATGGAGACGGCAGTGTTGATTACAATGCCGCTTTTCCTGCCATGGTAGAACAAATTATGCCAATGGGGTTGAGGGGCCTGCTTGCCGGTGGTTTATTGGCGGCATTGATGGCTTCACTGGCTTCGGTATATAATGCCTGCTCCACTTTGTTTACCATGGATATTTACCAGAAGATGAAACCGGAAGCAAGCGGTAAAGAGTTGGTAAGGGTAGGACGCATTGCAACCGGGGTAGTGGTAGTGCTGGGTATGGTTTGGATACCCATGATGGGAAGAATATCCAACACATTGTATCAATACCTGCAAAGTGTTCAATCCTATCTGGCTCCGCCGATAGCCGCTGTATTTTTATTGGGGGTTTTCTTCAAACGTATCAATGCAAAAGGGGCCTATTCTGCTATGGTGGTTGGCTTTGTAATCGGTATTATTAAGTTAACGCTTGAGTTGTTTAAAGATAATTTAAGCGGTGTGCTGTATGATTTTGCCACGATCAACTTCCTGTATTTCTGTATCTATTTGTTCGTATTCTCTATTGTTTGGATGGTGGTAGTCAGCCTTCTTACTCCGAAGCCGGATGAAGAGCATATCAAGGGCCTCACTTTTGCTACTACTGTGGCAGAGGACAGGGCGGCCAGCCGGGCAAGCTGGAATAAATGGGATGTGATATTGTCGTTGATTGTGCTGGTTATTATTGTCGCAGTATTTGTTTACTTCTCGCCGTTGGGCGTTGCAAAATAGGTTACGAGTTAAAACAATTAACAAAAATTAACCCGGTTAGTTTTTTATGCTGATGCACCAAACCATGCGCTGGTACGGGCCTCACGACCCGGTAAGCCTTCCTGATATCAGGCAGGCGGGATGTGCAGGCGTGGTAACGGCCTTGCACCATATTCCGGTAGGCGATGTGTGGCCGGTGGAAGAAATTGAAAAAAGAAAGAAGTTAATTGAAGGAGCGGGCATGACCTGGACCGTGATAGAAAGCCTGCCCGTAAGCGATGATATAAAGCGGCAAAGCGGCAATTATTTGCTGCATATCGAAAACTACAAAGAAAGCCTCCGCAATGTGGCAGCCTGCGGGCTGAAAGTGGTTACCTACAATTTTATGCCTGTGCTGGATTGGCTAAGAACGGATATAGACTATGAAATGCCCGATGGCAGCAAAGCGCTGTATTTTAACCGGCTCGATTTTGTGATTTTTGATTTGCTGTTGCTAAAGCGGGCCGGTGCAGAAAATGATTTCAGTAAGGAAGAGATAGAAAAAGCAAAAGAAAAATTGGCTTCCATGCCGCAGGAAAAGAAAGACAGCATTTTTAAGAATTGCCTTCTTGGATTGCCCGGCAGCGATGATGCATTTACACCGGAACAGGTGTTTGCTGAATTGGAAAATTATGAAGGCATTGATGCCGAAAAGCTAAGGGGCCATTTAGTTTATTTTTTAAAAGAAATAATTCCTGTTGCAGAAGAAGTTGGGATAGTGATGGCCATTCATCCGGACGATCCGCCATACCCTGTACTGGGTTTGCCGAGGATTATGAGTACGGAAAAAGATGCGGAAGAGTTATTGAAAGCTGTTCCATCTGCGGCCAACGGCTTTTGTTTTTGTACCGGTTCTTTTGGCGCCAGGGCCGATAATGATTTGCCCAAAATGATCAGGCGTTTTGGCGACCATGTTCATTTTTTGCATTTACGAAATACCAAAAGGGACGATGAAGGTAATTTTTACGAAGCCCAACACCTGGGCGGCGATACGGATATGTACGGGATAGTAAAAGAAGTTTTGCAGATACAAAAAAGAAGAAATATTTCCATTCCCATGCGCCCCGATCATGGCCACCAGATGCTGGATGATTTGCAGAAGAAAACCTACCCCGGCTATTCAGCGATAGGAAGGTTAAAAGGGTTGGCTGAATTGCGGGGCGTAGAGTATGCTTTAAGTAAAGAATAGTGTTTGTAATGACAAAGAAAACGATACTACTTGCCATTTGTTTTATTACGGGTTTTTTACAAAGTCCGGCGCAACTTGTTAGTCAAAAGAAAACAAATTTTGATTTGGCTGATGCTGTTATTTATGTAGATGAAAATGATTTTACCGCCGTAAAAAAATCAGCGGAGCTTTTGCAACAGGATATTGGAGCAGTAACCGGGAAGAAACCTTTGCTTATCAATGATATTACAAGCGTAACAAAAAACACTATCGTCATCGGTTCTTTAGAACAGTCGGCGTTGGTAAAACAACTTGCACAGCAAAAGAAAATTGATGTAAAAAATATAATCGGTAAATGGGAGGCATACGCCTTGCAAACAGTAAAGAATATATCAAGTCTAAACGACCTAAAATCCCCCTCTTGGGGGGTGGGAGGGCTTTGTATTATAGGCAGCGACCGCCGTGGCACAACTTACGGCGTAGCTGAGTTATCTCGTAAAATCGGCGTATCGCCGTGGTATTGGTGGGCGGATGTGCCGGTGAAAAAACAGGAGCATATTTATATCAATGAAAACGTTTCCATCACCGATGCGCCAAAAGTGAAATACCGCGGAATATTTATCAATGATGAAGCGCCTGCTTTATCCAACTGGAGCAGAGAGAAATTCGGCGGCTTTAACCATCAGTTTTATGAAAAAGTATTTGAGCTGATGCTGCGGCTTAAATCCAATTATATCTGGCCGGCTATGTGGGGCAGCGCTTTTTATGACGATGATTCGCTGAATATAAAAATGGCGGATGATTATGGCATCGCCATTGGCACTACCCACCACGAACCATTGATGCGGGCACACGATGAGTGGCGCAGGCAGGGCAGCGGCAAATGGAATTATGACAGCAACGAAGTGAAACTAAAAGAGTTTTGGAAAGGCGGATTGGAAAGGGCCTGGAATGAAAAAATTGTTAGCGTCGGTATGCGTGGTGATGGCGATGAACCGATGAGCAGGGAAACCGCCACATCATTGTTAGAAAGAATTATCAAAGACCAAAGAACAATCATTGAAGAGGTAACCCAAAAACCTGCCGGAGAAACGCCGCAACTTTGGGCATTATACAAGGAAGTGCAGGATTATTACGATAAGGGCCTGAGGGCGCCGGATGATGTTACCTTGCTGTTATGCGATGATAACTGGGGCAATCTTAGAAAATTACCCACATTGAATGAGCCAAAAAGAAAAGGTGGTTACGGCATTTATTATCATTTTGATTATGTAGGCGGCCCTCGCAATTACAAATGGATAAACACAAGCCCCATTGCAAGGGTGTGGGAGCAGATGAATTTGGCGTGGCAATACGGTGTAAAAGATATATGGATTGTAAATGTAGGCGATATTAAGCCGATGGAGTTTCCTATTTCGTTTTGGTGCGATTATGCCTGGAATCCTGATGCTATTGATGCAGATGATTTACAAAAATATACAGAGCAATGGGCTGCCGCACAGTTTGGCAATGAACATGCAAAAGACATTGCCGGTATTATTTCAACATATACAAAGTATAACGGCAGAAGAAAGCCGGAGTTGTTAGATGCGAATACTTATAGTCTTAAAACAGGTGAATGGAACAGAGTAGCTAAAGAATATGGCGCCCTTTACGAAAAGGCTGAAACCATAAATAGTCATTTGCCGGTAGAATATAAAGGCGCTTATTTCCAATTGGTATTACATCCTGTAAAGGCAATGGCGAATTTGTATCAAATGTATTTTAATGTGGCATTGAACAGGAGTGCCTATGAAGAAAAGTATATTTCTGCTAATGTGTATGCGGATAAAGTGAAAGAGTTGTTTTTAAAAGATTCTCTTATTACACTGGAATATCACAGGTTGAATAACGGCAAATGGAACCATATCATGAGCCAGGCGCATATTGGTTATACTAACTGGCAACAGCCCCCTTTCCAGAAAATACCGGAAGTGAAATATGTTTCTGAAGATTCGTCAAAAAAGGCGGCAATTAAAGACCCGGTAATAAGAAACAATAAGGATTTCATTCCAAGAAATGCAAAAAGCAATGTATTCTTTGAACAAAATGAATATGTTTCTTTGGAAGCTAATCATTTTACCAAAGCTATTAATGCGAATGACGCTGTTTGGAAAATCCTGCCCGATCACGGCAGAACCGGCGATGCCGTTACGACTTTTCCGGTAACTGCACCGGAGCAAAAAATAAGCAGCAATTCACCGCATTTGGAATATGAATTTTACACTTACAGTAAAGATAGTTTTGATGTGCATTGTTATTTTTCGCCTACGTTGAATTTTCACAATACCGAAAACGGTTTGCAGTATGCCATTTCTATTGATGATGAAGCGTCGCAAATTATCAGCATCAACAAAGAGTTTAAAACAGGCGTTGACGGCATTATGTATAAATGGGTGGCGGAAAATATTATTATTAAAACAACAAAACATAAAATTGATAAACCCGGGAGGCATACGTTAAAGTATTGGTTCGTAAACAGCGGTGTGGTGTTGCAAAAACTGGTATTGGATTTCGGCGGTTTAAAACCAAGCTACCTGGGGCCGGAAGAAACATTGTATAAAAAATAAATGCTGCCACGAAGGCACAAAGACAGAAAGCAACACGAAGAAACTTTGTGCATCTTAGAGCCTTTGTGTCTTAGTGGCAAAAACAAAACAATATGATAAAACGAAAAATCTTATTTGCGTCAATGGCGGCGGGCTTATTACTGGCAAGTTGTGCAAGCAATAAAATAACAACAAGCAATGAGCCATCCCTAAAAGAAGCATTTAAAAATGACTTCCTCATAGGCACGGCTTTATCTGCTAACCAGATACAGGAAAAAGACCGTAAGGCCAATGAAGTGATAGTGAAGCATTTTAATGTACTCACTGCAGAAAATAACATGAAGAGCATGCACATTCAGCCGGAGTGGGGGAAATATGATTTTAAGGTTGCAGACAAGCTGATAGAATATGCCGGTAAGCATAAAATGCCGGTGGTAGGCCATACGCTGGTTTGGCACAGCCAGATGCCGCAGTATGCACAACGAATAAAAAGCAAAGACTCCATGCGGGTTTATTTTACCAACCATATCAGCACGGTTGCCGCCCGATACGATGGAAAGATACAAGGCTGGGATGTGGTGAATGAAGCGCTGAACGAAGATGGCACCATGCGTAAATCAATTTTTCTTGAATTATTGGGAGAAGATTATGTTACCGAAGCTTTTCGTTTAGCACAGAAAGCATCGCCCCAATCGGAATTGTATTATAACGATTACAACAACGAACAACCTGCCAAGCGAGCCGGCTGCATTGCCTTGATTAAAAAGATACAAGCTGCCGGTGTCCGCATTGACGGGGTGGGCATTCAGGGACATTGGCAGGTAGGAAAAATTCCTTTAAAAGAAATTGAAGAAAGCATTTTGGAATATGCTGCCCTGGGGTTGAAAGTGATGATTACGGAATTGGACATTGAAGTATTGCCCCGCAATTTCACCGGCGCAGATGTGAACCAACGGATGCAAACAGGCGATTCTTTAACGTTAAATCCTTATACAAAGGGTTTGCCGGATAGTGTGCAGCAGCAATTGGCTAATGATTATGCTGCATTGTTTAACCTGTTTCTGCAACACAAGGACAAGATAAGCCGGATTACTTTCTGGGGCGTCAATGACGGACAAAGCTGGTTGAACGGCTGGCCTGTCAGGGGAAGAACGAATTACCCACTGTTGTTTGACAGGGAGTTTAAACCCAAACCGGCTTTTTATAAAGTGATGGAAGCAAAGAAAAATTTTACGCCAGTTAAGAAAGGATTTTAATAATAGCCACGAAGGCTCTCCCGAACATTCGGGAGATGTTAAGCAACACGAAAAAAATTTTAACCAGCTTCCTGACTTTGAGTTCCATTATATGGAGTGTGGTTAAAACAAAAGCAATTTGACAATGAATAAATACTACAAAGGCGTTAAGGTACTAAGTAACACGAAGAATCCCTTTGTGCAACTTCGTGCCTTTGTGTCTTTGTGGCAAAAACAAAAACTTGCTATATGAGTAATACAAATTCACAGAAACTTTCAGTAATTGAAAAAATCGGTTACAGCCTCGGCGACCTGGCTGCCAACCTGGTTTTTCAAACATTGATTACTTACCTGGCTTTCTTCTATACGGATATTTATAAACTGGGTGCAAAAGATGCTTCGGCAATCATGCTCACGGTGGGTTTAATAGCAGGGTTTGCTTTCAATCCTATCATTGGCGTATTGGCAGACCGGACCAGTTCCCGCTGGGGAAAATTCCGTCCGTGGATTTTATTTACCGCCGTGCCTTTGGGGGTAATTGCTTTCCTGGCATTCAGCACACCTGATTTTTCTTATAAAGGAAAACTGATTTATGCCGCTGTTACCTATACATTTTTGTTGTTGTTGTATGCGGCCAACAATCTTCCTTATTCTGCATTAAGCGGTGTTATTACCGGCGATATGAAGGAACGTAACAGCTTATCGGCTTATCGTTTTGTGGCGGTAATGTTTGCACAATTTTTTGTTCAGGTATTCATGCTGCCAATTATTATTTCTGCTGGCGGGGGCGATAAGGCTGTAGGCATAGAAAAGGTAATGACATGGCTGGCGGTTATAGGTACGGTCATGCTGATAATTACTTTTCTTACTACCAAAGAAAGAATTGTTCCTAAGCCGGAGCAAAAATCTACATTGTGGCAGGACTTAAAAGACCTGGGAAAGAACAGGCCCTGGGGCATCATGCTTATTTTAACAACCCTGGTGTTTATTACGCTGGCAATGAAAGGCGGTTCTTACGTTTATTATTTCAATAATTATGTAGATAAGCAAACACTAACCGGTTTTATAACCCCTATTTTAAATAAACTTTCGGGCATAGGCATTAACTTTTTTGGCGAAGACCCGGTGGCGGCAGGCTTTGGTTTGTTTAATGCAGGCGGGATAATTTTTATGATAGTTGGTATTGGTTTGTCAAAGCCATTGGCAGATAAATACGGCAAAAGAAATGTGTTTGGATTGTGGCTGTTTATTTCAACGCTGTTTATCATTTTCTTTTATTTCTTTCCACCGCAATCAGTTAAACTCATGTTTGCTTCGCAGATATTGCATGGCTTTACTTATGGCGTTACCATTCCGCTGCTTTGGGCAATGATAGCCGATGTGGCCGATTACAGCGAGTGGAAAAATAACCGCAGGGCAACCGCCATTATTTTTTCCGCCATGATGGTTGGATTAAAAGTAGGGCTTACTGTTGGCGGCGCCTTGCTTACCTGGTTATTGGGAACATTTCATTATGTGGCGGAAGACAATGCAGTGCAGCCGGAATCGGCTATACAGGGTATAAAACTTTTAGTAAGTGTGTTCCCTGCCATTCCTTTTTTGGTTGGCGCAGCGCTATTGTTTTTTTATGAAATAGATAAGAAAAAAGAAGTGCAGATAGAAGCAGATTTAAAAGCAAGAAGAAATTAATTAACCATACAAGGCATACAGACATACAAGTTTTTCTTATATGTCTTGTATGGTTCAATAAAACAAAAATATTCTTATGCCCGAAGATAGTATTGACCATATTGACTTTAACGAGCTGAATAAAAAAGCTATTTCGCAGCCGTTGGTAACACATATTTACACAGCCGACCCGTCGGCCCATGTTTTTAACGGTAAGATTTATATCTATCCTTCGCATGATATAGATGCCGGCGATGCTTTTGACGATTTAGGAAGCCATTTTGCAATGGAAGATTATCATGTATTGAGCATGAACACACCTGGTGATACCGAAGCAAAAGATGAAGGACTGGCCTTGCATGTAAACGATGTGCCCTGGGCCGAAAAACAAATGTGGGCGCCGGATGCGGCAGAAAAAAACGGAACCTATTATTTATATTTTCCTGCAAAAGGCCATGACGGCATTTTCAGGATTGGCGTTGCTACAGGCAATTCACCCGCCGGGCCGTTCACACCGCAACCCGAAGCTATTAAAAACAGTTTTTCAATAGACCCCGCTGTTTTTAAAGATGATGACGGCAGTTATTATATGTATTTCGGCGGTATATGGGGCGGCCAATTGCAACGCTGGCGAACCGGAACATTCAACGGCGAAGAACCGGAAAGCCCTTTCGCACATTTACCCGCAGACAATGAACCTGCTTTAACGGCAAAGGTTGCAAAACTCACCGATGATTTATTGGAGTTTGCCGAAGAACCGAAAGATGTTGTTATTCTTGACGAAAACGGCAATCCGTTATTGCAGGGCGATACCTGCAGAAGATTTTTTGAAGCATCGTGGATGCACAACTACAAGGACAAATATTATTTCTCTTATTCCACAGGCGATACACATTTTTTATGTTATGCTATCGGTGATAATCCTTACGGGCCATTTACTTATGCAGGGAAAATATTAGAGCCGGTGGTGGGCTGGACTTCGCATCATTCTATTGTTGAGTTTAACAACAAGTGGTATTTATTTTATCATGATAGCAGCCTGAGCAAAGGTGTTACGCATTTGCGTAGTATAAAAGTAACAGAACTGGAATATGATGAAAACGGATTGATAAAAACAATTGTGCCGTACAGGTAAATTAGCCACAAGGGCGCTAAGACACCAAGCAATACAAAGAAAACCTTCGTGAAACTTTGTGACTTCGTGTCTTTGTGGCGTAACGCATAAAATAATTTGTATGAACAGTAGGATTGCTTTCTTTCTTTTGGGTTGTTTCTTTTTCTTATCGGGGAAAGCGCAATCGTTTACCAACCCCATCCTTGCGGGGTTTTATCCCGACCCGAGCATTTGCCGTGTGGAGAATGATTATTATATCACCGTTTCATCTTTTGCTTATTTCCCCGGCTTACCCATTTTTCACAGTACAGATTTGGTCAATTGGAAACAAATCGGCCATGCTATGGACAGAAACGAACAGCTTGACCTTGCGGGCGCAAGAATTACAAGAGGTTTGTTTGCGCCAACAATCCGCTATCACAACGGAACGTTTTACATCATTTGCACATTGATAGACAAAGGCGGCAATTTTGTTATCACGGCGAAAAATCCCGCAGGACCGTGGACGAATCCTGTGTGGTTGCCGGAGTTAGACGGCATAGACCCGTCCTTGTTTTTTGATGAAGACGGCAAAACATATATTACTTACAACAGCATCCCGCCTGGTAACAAATCGCTGTATGACGGGCACAGAACAATAAGAATAGTGTCGTTTGACGAAGAACAATTAAGAGTAACAAGCGACAACAGCATTATCGTAAACGGCGGTGTGGATATAACCAAAAATCCTGTATGGATAGAAGCGCCGCATATTTTCAGGAAAGATGACTGGTATTATTTGATATGTGCCGAAGGCGGTACGGCATACAATCATTCGGAAGTGGTGTTCAGAAGTAAGAATGTAAACGGACCTTATGTGCCGTATGAAAACAACCCGATACTAACGCAAAGGCATTTGGATAAAAACCGCAACAATCCTGTTACCACAGCAGGCCATGCAGACTTTGTAGAAACACCTGACGGAAAATGGTATGCTGTGTTTTTAGCTTGCCGCCCTTACGATGACGATTACTACAACACCGGCAGGGAAACCTTTTTAACGCCTGTAGAATGGAAAGAAGGCTGGCCCGTTATCAATCCGGGGTTTGAAGAAGTGCAGTATCAGTATCCCGTTCCGTTTCCTGCTACAACAATAATAAACAACACTTTCAATGGAAATTTTTTGTTCAAGGATGATTTTAACGATAATACGTTAAATCAACGGTATATTTTTCTGCGAAATCCTGAAACAGGTTTGTATAATATTGAAAGAGGTTCGTTGCAACTTCCTTTAAAAAAATTTACCGCCGCAGACAAAGAAAATGCTGCCTTTATCGGTTTTCGCCAATCGCATTTAAAAGGCGATGCGGCCACGGCAATAAACTTTACTGCAAAAGTAGAAAACGAAAAAGCGGGATTGATTGCTTTTCAAGGCGAAACAAATTTTTATTTTCTGTGTAAATCGGTTAAAAGCGGCAAGCCTGTTGTGGAATTATATCAATCTGCTGCCGAAGAAGGAAAAGAAAATGAATTGTTGGCTTCTGCCGAAATTATAAACAACGAAACATTGTATTTAAAAGTAGAAGCGTATAACGATAAGTATATATTTTATTACGCCGAAACAAAAAACAATTGGACTGTTTTGAAAGATAAGGTGGATGCAAAATTCCTCAGCACCAAACAAGCAGGTGGTTTTGTAGGCACAATCTATGCGATGTATGCCACGTCTAACGGAACAGAAACAACCAATACCGTAAGCTATGAATGGTTTGAAGTAAAAAACGATGATGATATTTACAAACAATAATGCTTTGCTGATGAAAAAGATTTTTTTAGTGATAATGGTATGCCTTTCGCTTCATGTTGCAGCGCAGGATTACAAATCATTCCCTATGTGGAATTACAATCTGCCCGTTGAGCAACGGGTAGATGATGTAGTAAGCCGTTTAACATTAAAAGAAAAAGTGGCGCAAATGCTCAATGCTGCACCTGCCGTAGAACGGTTGGGCATTCCCGCCTATGACTGGTGGAATGAAGTGCTGCACGGCGTGGCAAGAACACCTTTTCATGTTACATCCTATCCGCAGGCAATTGGTATGGCCGCTACCTGGGACACCAATTCATTAAAGCTGATGGCGGATTACTCTGCAACCGAAGGCAGGGCCATTCACAATAAGGCAACGGCACTGGGCAGAAATAATGAACGCTACATGGGCTTAACCTACTGGACACCCAATATCAATATCTTCCGTGACCCCCGATGGGGGCGTGGACAGGAAACCTATGGCGAAGACCCTTTTCTCACAGCAAAGTTAGGTTCAGCATTTGTAAGAGGATTGCAGGGCAATGACCCCAATTATTTAAAAGCCGCTGCCTGCGCCAAGCATTATGCTGTGCACAGCGGGCCTGAACCTACAAGGCATTCCGATAATTTTAATCCGTCTGTATATGATTTGTGGGATACTTATCTACCTGCTTTTGAAGAGCTGATTACCAAAGCCGATGTTGCAGGTGTGATGTGTGCTTACAATGCGGTGGACACAGAACCCTGCTGTGCCAATAATCAATTGATGAATGATATTTTGCGTAAGCAATGGAATTTCACCGGTTATGTAACAAGTGATTGCTGGGCGATAGATGATTTTTTCAAATATCACAAAACACACCCTGATGCTACAAGCGCCGCTGTGGATGCCGTATTGCATGGCACGGATATAGAGTGCGGACAAACGGTTTATTTTACTTTGTTAGATGCCGTTAAAAACGGTTTGATAAAAGAAGAACAATTAGACGTTTCGCTGAGAAGGTTGTTTACCATTCGGTATCGCCTGGGAATGTTTGACCCGCCATCTATGGTGAAATATGCACAAACACCTGAATCGGCTCTGGAAGCGCCGCAGCATAAAGCGTTGGCGCTGAAAATGGCGCAACAAAGTATTGTTCTGTTGAGAAATGAGAATAATACGCTTCCGTTAAATAAGAAAATAAAAAAGATTGCCGTCATCGGACCGAATGCAGATAATAAAATTGCCGTGTTGGGCAATTACAACGGCATACCGTCAAAAATAGTTACGGTATTGGACGGCATAAAAGAAAAATTGGACAGCGATGTGGAAGTGGTATATGAAAAAGCGGTGAATTTTACGAATGATACCTTGCTTGTTCTCAAAGACATCAGTTCATTTTATGTTTACGATGGCAAGCCCGGCGTAAAAGCCGAATATTTTGACAATGAAAAATTAGAAGGTAATCCTGTTTACACAACGATAGAAAAAGAAATCAATCATCACTGGCAGGAAGGCGTATCGCCATATCCGAATTTAAAATCTACTAACTATTCGGCAAGATATACTACAACGATTACGGCAGAAAAAGATGAAACATTAAATTTTGAATCGGAAGCGAATGACGGTTATCGTATCAAAATCAACGACAGCGTAATGGTTGATGTGTGGGAAAGAAACCGCTGGGGCGCCAAGCAATTTAATTTGCCGGTGAAAAAAGGGAATATGTACAAAATAGAAATGTCTTTCCGCCAGGGCGGCGGCGAAGCTATGGTAAAACTTTTCGGCGGTAATTATGTGAAAACGGATTTTACTGCTTTGGCAAATCGTTTGCGTGATGCCGATGCCATTGTTTTTGTCGGCGGCATATCGCCACAATTGGAAGGCGAAGAAATGCCCGTGAATTATCCGGGCTTCAATGGCGGCGACCGCACAAGTATTTTATTGCCTGCGGCTCAAACCGAATTGATGCAAGCCTTGAAAACAACCGGCAAACCCGTAGTATTTGTAATGATGACAGGCAGCGCCATTGCCACTCCGTGGGAATCAGAAAATCTTCCTGCCATTATAAATGCCTGGTATGGCGGGCAAAGTGCCGGCACAGCCGTAGCTGATGTGTTATTCGGAGATTACAATCCTGCGGGAAGATTGCCTGTTACATTTTATCAAAGCGACAATGATTTGCCCGGCTTTATGAATTACGATATGACAAACAGGACATATCGTTATTTCAACGGTGAAGCGTTATATCCTTTTGGTTACGGGTTAAGCTATACCACTTTTGATTACAGCAATTTGAAAATACCCAACACACTGGCAAAAGGTAAAAATATTACCGTGAGTGTTACAGTAAAAAATACAGGCAAGAAGGGCGGCGAAGAAGTGGTGCAGTTGTATGTCGCTCACGATTATAGCAACGGAAAAACGCCATTTAAATCACTCAAAGGGTTTCAACGGATTTTCTTAAAAGCAGGGCAAAGTAAAACGGTAACATTTACGCTTACACCCGAAGATTTATCATTGGTAAATGAAGAAACAGGAAAATTGTTTCAACCCGATGGTAAAATAACAATCACCATTGGCGGCGGGCAACCGGGTGTGAAACATAAAACAACAAGTAATGTAGTAAATAAAAGCATAGAAATGCGCTGATGAAAGAAACCTTCAAACAATGGCTGTTGTTCATTCCCGTTTTTATAACGGGTAGCTACTGTTTGGCTCAAACAGAAACGAAAATCACTATTGACAGTGTATTAATCATATCATCAGGCAATCAAAAATTATTAACGTATCAGTTCAACACAGTTTATCCACCTGCGGGCATTGATACAAACTACAAACGAAGCGGTTTTATTCACCCCTTGTATGCACCTCACGGGCAGGTATTGACAACCATTCAGCCTGCCGACCACTATCACCATTACGGTATCTGGAACCCGTGGACACATACATTGTTTGAAGGCGATACCGTTGATTTCTGGAATCTATATAAACGGCAGGGAACAGTGAGGTTTGTAAAATTCTTATCGCAGAATTACAGCCCGCAGTTCACAGGTTTCACCACATTACATGAACATGTTGTTTTTAAAAAGAACGACACAGAAAAAACAGCATTGTATGAATGGCAAACAGTGAATGTTTATCCGCCGGATACAACCCATTCGTTTTATACAGTTGATTTTATTTCGCAATTGCGTTGTGCATCAGAAAGTCCTTTACAAATTCTGGCGTACCGTTATGGCGGTTTGGGATTTCGGGCTACGGAATACTGGAACAAAGACAATTCCGAAATGCTTACTTCCGAAGGAAATACAAGAAATAATACAGACAGCACAACTGCTAAGTGGATTATGGCTTATGGCGCATTACCCGAAAACGATGAAGGCGGCATACTGCTATTATCACATTTGTCCAATTACAATCATCCCGAACCGCTGCGTGTTTGGGATAAAACAGGAAATAGCGGAAACGGCGATGTATTTGTAAATATTTCGCCTACAAAAAATAAAGATTGGTTGTTAGCGCCGGGTACGGTTTATACATTACAATACAGGTTGATAGTATTTAACGGTAAAATGACAAAAGAAAAGGCAGAAGCAGCATGGCAATCGTTTAAGTAAAGAAATTAAAAATGAAATGAGCCGTAAAAAATTTCGAGGTAATTTATACCAAACGCCGATGACCCCGATAGCTATCGGGATTATAGTGAATTCCATGTGACCTAATTAGAAAGAATAAAAAGTTACACATGAAAAAGATAATCTTTCTTTTCTTTCATCTTTTAGTGGCGCTTATAGCAGCGGCCCAGTTTCCGCCGGTTACTATTCCGGGCTCTGAAGTGCGGAAGATTACTTCGGCAATTGTGGAAGGGCAGGAATATGAATTGCATATTTTTTTGCCGGGTAGTTATAAAGCCGGCAATAAAAAATATCCTGTTGTTTACCTGATGGATTCGCAATGGGATTTTCCATTGTTAAAATCATTATACGGCCAGCATTATTATGACGGTTTTATCCCCGAACTGATTATTGTAGGCGTTACATGGGGTGGCATCAATCCTAACCCGGACAGCCTGCGGGCAAGAGATTATACACCCACCCGTGAAGCAAGGTTGCCGCAAAGCGGTGGGGCTGATAAATTTCTTGCTTTCATGAAGAATGAATTGTTTCCTTTTATTGAAACCAATTACAAGGCCGATAACAAAAACAGGACACTGATGGGTTGCTCACTGGGAGGGCTTTTTACCTTATATGCTTTGTTTGTCCAGCCGGAATTGTTTACGGGTTATGCAGCCGCCAGCTCTGCCGTAGGCTGGGACCGGGAGGTGCTGTATAAATACGAAAAAGAATTTGCTATAAAAAAATTAACTGCCCCGGTAAGAGTGTATATGACTATCGGCGATGTGGAAAGAAGCCGTCCCGGTTATGAGAAATTTGCAACGTTGATGACAAGCCGTAATTATGCCGATGTTTCACTTCACTCAAAAATATTAGAGAACACGGGCCATTCAGGAACCAAAGGCGAAACATACAGCCGCGGCCTGCAATATGTATTTGAAAAGCCAAAACTGATCTTTGATGCGGCTATATTAAACAGGTATGCCGGCAAGTATGAACAGGCTAATGGCAATACAGTTGAAATAAAAAATGAAAACGGCGGCCTCGCATTGTATTTTTCTGCCGCTGATAAGCACACCCTGTATGCAGCCAGTGAAACAGATTTTTATTCCTTGTCGGAATTTTTAAATATTCAGTTTAAAAATGCAGGAGGAAAAACAGAAGGCTTTCAATTGAACAGATACGGTAATTCACAATTTATAAGAAAAATACATTGATGCAATATCTATTCTGCGTATGGTTTATACTGCTTGTACAACAGGGAATTGCACAGCATGCAGTTCAAGCAGTGCCGGTAACGGATTCTTTAGCGCCCAGCATATATTACTGGAACAATTTAAAGTTTCAAAAAGATGGAACAGGCCTGAAAAAAACAATATTCAAGGGAAGTACAACGACGCTTAGCGATTTTGAAGCAGATGCTTACACGTTATCATCCGGCAAGTCTTCTTTCCTCCCGTATAAATACGATGACCTGGAGGTGCTGATTATCGTTAAAGAAGGAACGTTTACAATCACAATCAATGACAAAAGCAGGATGCTCGGACCGGGCGGCATTGCATTCCTGATGCCGGGCGACAAATTTGCTATTGAAAATGCCGGTACAACGGATGCAACTTATGTTATCCTAAAATACAAAGGTAGAATACCGGATCTCAAAAGGGGGGGAAATGCCGGTGGTTCATTTATGCTTGACTGGAATGATTTAAAAGTAACCAATACAGGAAAAGGCTACCGAAGGGACTTCTTCAACCGACCCACTTCGCAACTGGCGCAGTTTGAAATGCACACCACGGCGCTCAATGCCGGTTCCGTGAGCCATTCACCGCATACGCATGTTCAGGAAGAAATTGTGCTGATACTCCGCGGAAATGTAACTGTGCATATTGATGGAAAGCTATACCCGGCTTCAGCCGGTGATCTTGTATTTCTGCCTTCGCTTATTCCACACGCATTGCTGAATACAGGGAAGGAACAATGTGAATATTTCGCATTCCAATGGAAAAATTAATTTGAACAATATAAAATTTTATGAAAAAGAACTTATTGCTAATTATTTTAACCAGTTGTATGCTTCCTTTAGTTGCCCAAAAAACAGGTTATTTTGAAAACCATGAAGACGTAGGTAATCCTAAAAACCCCGGAAGCGCAGTGTATAATGCCGAAACACAGGAATATGTTTTGCGTGGCGCTGGTGTGAATATGTGGACCGATATTGACCAGTTTCATTTTCTATGGAAAAAGATAAAAGGCGATTTTATTATCTCCGCCACTATACGTTTTGTCGGCGAAGGCGTTGCCGCACACCGTAAAATCGGCATTATTGCAAGAGATAAACTGACAACTGATTCACGATATGCCGATGCCTGCGTGCATGGTGATGAGCTGACATCGCTGCAATACAGGGTGAAGGACGGCGCCCAGACAGAACAAGTTGTTTTATCTTCTTACCATCCAACTCATATTGAACTGCAACGAACCGGAAATGTTTTTACTTTTTCAGCAGCTACACCCGGTGAAAATTACAAATCGGTTTCCAAAGAAATTGAGCTGAACGAAGAAGTGTATGCAGGATTGTTTATCTGTTCACACCTCGAAGATGTAACGGAAGAAGCTGTTTTCAGCAATGTACGCATCATTATACCAGCGTCAAAGGATTTCCGTCCTTACCGCGATTATATCGGAAGTCATATTGAAGTAATGGATGTGTTCACCGGTCGCCGGGAAATCATTCACAGCGCCCCCAACTCGTTGCAGGCGCCCAACTGGACACCAGACGGCAGGCATCTTATCTATAATTCCGAAGGATTATTATATAAACTGAACTTACCCGATAATATGGTAAACAAACTAAACACAGGCTTTGCCAATCAGAATAACAATGATCATGTTTTGTCTTTTGACGGAAAAATGTTAGGCATCAGTCATCATGTGGGCGAAAAAAGAATTTCTACTTTGTTTACACTGCCTGTAACGGGTTCTGACAACCCTGTTCAAATCACTTCGCCCGATTCAGGTCATTCCTATTTGCATGGCTGGTCGCCTGATGGAAAACAATTAGTATTTACCGGCCAGCGCAACAACCAGTTTGATATATGGGTGGTGGAGGTGGCTACCAAAAAAGAAACACAGCTCACCAATACGCCGGAACTTGACGATTCGCCTGAATATAGCCCTGATGGAGAATGGATTTATTATAACACTGTAAGAACCGGCAGCATGAAGCTGTGGCGGATGAAACCCGATGGCAGCAACCAGGAACAGGTAACTTTTGATGAATACAATGACTGGTTCCCTCATTTTTCACCCGATGGCAAGTGGATCGTTTATTTGTCCTATCCGAAAGATATTGATCCAAACGACCATCCCTGGTATCAGAAAATTTATCTGCGGCTGATGCCCGCAGGCGGCGGCGTGCCTAAAACCATTGCTTATGTATATGGCGGGCAGGGAACCATCAATGTGCCATCATGGTCGCCTGACAGCAGGAAAATTGCATTTGTAAGTAATACCCAGTTACATCCCTGAAAAACAACTGTTCGCTGTATGAAACATATCATTAAATACATCACTTTCATTTTATTCCTGGCGTTCAGGCTTTTGCCGGCCTATACACAAGTGCAGTTACCAAAGCTCATTAGCGATAGTATGATATTGCAAAGAGATGCCAAACTGAATATCTGGGGCTGGGCTTCGCCCAATGAAAAAGTATCTGTTTTGTTCAACAAAAAAACGTATAAAACCAAAGCAGACAAAACAGGAAATTGGTGTGTTGTGTTACCGCCGATGAAATCCGGCGGACCATACACCATGACGCTTACCGGAAAAAATAAAATCACTATAAAAGGTATTCTAATAGGCGATGTATGGTTTTGCAGCGGGCAAAGCAATATGGTGCATCAGATGAATATCCATGACGTTACGTATGCAAAAGATATTGCCGAAGCCAATTATCCTGCCATACGGCAATTTTTAGTGCCAACGGTTGCCAATTTGCAAGAGCCGAAAAATGATTTATCAAACGGGCAATGGAAAGGCGCTATCGGTGATAATGTTCGTCCATTTTCGGCAGTAGCTTATTTTTTTGCAAAAAAGATTTATGATAAATACAAAATTCCTATCGGCATTATCAATGCAAGCGTAGGCGGCACACCTGTTGAAGCATGGACAAGCGAAGAGGGACTGAAAGATTTTTCAACGATTTTACAAACGATTGAAAAAAACAAAGACACTGCTTACGTTAATGGAATTAATCGTAATGCAGCCGCTATCAATAAACCGCAGCCCCAAAATGATTTGGGGTTATTAAGTGAAACAAAATGGTTTGATGAAAAATACATTGCATCAGGTTGGCGCAATATCAATATCCCCGGTTATTGGGAAGACCAGGGTGTAAAAGATTTGAACGGTATTGTGTGGTACAGGAAGGAAATCAATATTCCTGCAAGCATGGCAGGCAAAGCGGCAAAGGTTTGGTTAGGCAGAATTGTAGATGCAGACGAATTATATATCAACGGAACAAAAATCAGCAACACCACTTATATGTATCCGCAACGCCGATATAGTGTGCCTGCCAACGTATTGAAAGAAGGAAAAAATAATTTTGTTATTCGTGTAACGAACAATAATGGAAAAGGTGGTTTTGTGCCTGATAAGCCTTATTGCATTTTTGCCGGTAATGACACAGTTGATTTGAAAGGCACATGGCAGTATAAAGTGGGGCAGGTGTTTGAGCCGCAACAACAATTTGCCCGCAGCATCAATACGCAAAACGAACCGGCAGCATTATACAATGGGATGGTTTCGCCATTGATTCATTATGCCGTCAAAGGCATTTTATGGTATCAGGGCGAAAGCAATACAAGCCGCCCCGATGAGTATGCAAAACTATTGCCTGCATTGATTGCTGATTGGCGGAATAAATGGAATAGCAATCTTCCTTTTATCTATGCACAGTTGCCCGGTTTTATGGAATATAATTACCTGCCTTCGGAAAGTAATTGGGCTGCATTGCGGGAAGCACAGCGAAAAGCATTATCCGTTCCCCATACCGCCATGACGGTAAATATTGATTTGGGCGAATGGAATGACATTCACCCCGATAATAAAAAAGATGTGGGCGAAAGAATGGCATTGGCAGCATTGAAAATTGCTTATGGTGAAGATGTTGTTTACTCCGGCCCGTTATTTCAGTCTGCAACGATTGAAGAAAATAAAATCATCATCAGCTTTACAAATATTGGAAGCGGGCTAATTACAAACGATGGCGAAGCCCCGCAAGAATTCGCAATAGCAGGGGAAGACAAAAAATTTATTTGGGCAAAAACTGTCATTAAAGACAATAAAGTAATTGTTTGGAATGATGCTATAAAAAGGCCAAAATATGTACGCTATGCCTGGGCGGATAACCCGGTGAACCCGAATGTGTATAACAAAGAAAAATTACCGGCATTACCGTTTGAAGCAATATTAGAGTAAAGAAAAAATGAAAAAGATATTTTTAATAATAGCAATTTCTTTTGCAGCGCAGTTATCTTGTATTGCACAAATACAAGGCATCCCCCATTTAATTAAAAAGGGCGCTACCCAACAATTAATGGTGAACAATGAGCCATTTCTAATATTAGGCGGCGAATTGGGCAACTCTTCCGCTTCAAGCATTGAATACATGCAGCCTGTTTGGAATAAGCTAACCGCCATGAACCTGAACACGGTACTTATCCCCGTATATTGGGAATTGACAGAACCGGAAGAAAGTGTGTTTGATTTTTCCCTTATAGACAGCCTTCTTGACAAAAGCAGAAAAAACAATTTAAAAGTTATCCTGCTATGGTTTGGCTCGTGGAAAAACAGCATGAGTTGTTATGCCCCCGAATGGATTAAAGTCAATCAAAAACGTTTTCCCCGTGCAGAGGACAGTAAAGGCAAAGGGCTTGAAATTCTTTCTGCATTTAGCAACAATAATCTCAATGCAGATATCAAAGCCTTTTCCGCATTGATGAAACACCTGAAAGAAACGGATAAAGAAAGAACCGTTATCATGGTGCAGGTAGAAAACGAAATCGGTATGCTTACCGAAGCAAGAGAAAGAACCAAAGAGGCAGATAAAGCATTTAACGAGAATGTTTCTTCCCAATTGATACATTATCTTGTTGCCAAAAAAGATTCGCTTGTTCCCGAATTAAAAGAACATTGGTCAACAACAAATTTTACTACAAAAGGCAATTGGGAAAATGTTTTTGGCAAAAGCCTTGCTACAGATGAATTATTTCAGGCATGGTATTATGCAAAATATGCCAATGCCATAGCGGCAGCAGGAAAGAAAATTTATCCCTTGCCTTTGTTTGTCAATGCAGCATTAAATCACCGGAATGTATTGCCGGGTCAATATCCAAGCGCCGGACCATTACCGCATTTAATAGATATATGGCAAGCCGCAGCGCCGGTAATTGATTTTTTATCGCCTGATTTTTACACTCCCCGTTTCAAATATTATTGCGACTTATACACAAGAAGAAATAACCCTTTGTTCATTCCCGAGATACGATTTGAACCGTCTGTTGCCGCAAAAGTTTTTTATGCCATAGGGCATTATCATGCTTTGGGGTTCTCGCCTTTTTCCATTGAATCAAGTGCAAAGCCCGAAAACGAACCTATCGGTAAAAGCTACGAGATTTTATCACAGTTATCGCCGTTGATATTAAAACATCAGGGAACAAATAAAATGGACGGTGTATTGTTAGATACTGCCGTGAAAAAACAAGAATTAATCATGGGCAACTATAAACTGTCTGTTGCACACGATTATACATTGGGTTGGTCGCCGTTAGCGGCGCAGCCGGATTGGCCTATGGCGGGTGGTATTATTATACAGGAAAGCGAAAATGAGTTTATTGTTGCAGGAACAGGTATTGTTATTACATTTTCAACAAACAAACAAGAAAACGCTTCTGTTGGTTTTTTACAAATAGACGAAGGCAGCTACATAAACGGCAAATGGTTTCCAAGAAGAAGAATGAACGGCGATGAAAATCATCAGGGGCGGCATGTCAGAATTCCTGCGGGTGATTGGGGCATTCAAAAAATAAAATTATACACATACAAATAGTGTTGCTAATGAAATATATGTTGATGTTTATCGGTATGGTGTTTTTGGGTACAACTATTCAAGCACAAAACAACCCGTGGCGGGGCAAAAAAGCCGCCGTTGTGCTTACTTATGATGATGGCTACAACGAACAATTGGATAATGCCTTGCCCACATTGGATTCTTTGAACCTGAAAGCCACTTTTTATTTGTCTGCTTATTTTCCTGCGGTAAAAAACAGGACAGGCGAATGGAAAAAAGTGGCTGCCAACGGACATGAATTGGGTAATCATACATTGTACCACCCCTGCATGGGCGGCACAGGCAGGGAATGGGTAAATCCTGATTATGACATGCGGCATTATTCCGTAAAACGCATAGAAGATGAAATACGCATGACCAATGCTTTTTTGCAACAATTAGACGGCAAAACGGAAAGGACTTTTGCCTTTACCTGCGGCGATATGCAAGTGCAGGACAGCTCTTTTATCAATGGGTTGAAAAATGATTTTGTGGCAGCAAGGGCTGTCCGTAATGAAATGCATCAACTGAACCAAGTGGATTTATACAATGTAGATTGCTATATGGTAAACGGCGAAACCGCTGAACAGATGAATGAGTGGGTAACAAAAGCCATTGAAACAAATTCATTACTCGTCATTCTTTTTCACGGTGTAAGCGGCGGCAATGCGTTGAACGTATTGAAAGAAGAACATGATAAATTTTTACATTTCATCAAAGAAAATGAAAAAGACCTTTGGGTGGCGCCGCTGGCGGAAGTAGCAACACAGGTAAAGTTCATGCAAAACATGCAGCGAACACAAAATGAAACGCAGGTTGATTATGACAATATGCTGCAACAATTGAACATTTCCATTTCTCAAAAACGCCCCGGGCCGTCCGGTAATCCTGCTGCACTTAATGCTGCCAATACAGATGAAAGCAAAGCCACACCATACACATCATTACCCGACCCGTTGAAGTTGAAAAACGGCAAAAAAGTAAAAGATGCCAAAACATGGTGGAACAAAAGAAGAAAAGAAATCGTTGAAGATTTTGACAGGGAAGTGTATGGTCGTGTGCCGAAGAACACACCGAAAGTAAATTGGGAAGTTGTCCGCATGGCTGATACAACCATTGGCAATATTCAAGCCGTTACAAAAAACTTAATCGGCCAGGTTGATAATTCAGCCTATCCACAAATAACGGTGGATATACAACTATCTGTTACCACGCCAAAACTTATTGATAAACCTGTCCCATTAATTATGGAGTTTGGTTTCAACTTTCCACGGGGTTTTAATCCGCCGCCCACAACAGAAAAAAGCTGGCAGGAAAAGGTTTTGGAAAAAGGGTATGGCTATGCCAATATTGTTCCTACGAGTTATCAGGCAGATAATGGTGCCGGTTTAACAAAGGGTATTATCGGTTTAGTAAATAAAGGGCAACGCAGAAAGCCCGATGATTGGGGCACACTCAGAGCATGGGCATGGGGCGCAAGCCGTGCCATTGATTATTTTGAAACGGACGCAACTATTGATGCTACAAAGATTGCCATTGAAGGCTTATCCCGCTATGGTAAAGCAGCGATTGTAACAATGGCTTACGAGCCACGCATTGCGGCAGGCTTTATCGGTTCATCGGGTGCAGGCGGCACAAAAATTTTGCGCCGTGTATTGGGCGAGCAGGTTGAAAACCTTGCTTCTTCGGGGGAGTATCATTGGTTTGCCGGAAATTTTATCAAATATGCAAGCACACTTACACCCAACGATTTGCCTGTGGATGCACATGAATTAGTGGCATTGTGTGCGCCACGTCCTGTATTTATCAGTTCGGGTTCACCTACTGTAGAAGGGCAATGGGTAGATGCGAAAGGAATGTTTTTGGGCGGTGTACATGCCGGGCCTGTTTATACATTATTAGGTAAAAAAGATTTGGGCATAACGGAGTTTCCGCCGATTGAAACCGCATTGGTTGACGGCGATATTGCATGGCGGCAACACAGCGGCGGGCATACCACAGTACCTAATTGGGAAACATTTTTGAAATGGGTGGAAAAATATTTTAACCAATAAAATGCTTGTTATGGAAAAAAAATTTGACCAATCAAGAAGAAAGTTTTTATACAATATCGGTTTGGCAGGGTTAGGCATTTCAGTCTTATCTGCCGAAGCAAATTGTACGGCACAATCATCCAATAAAAAGGATATGAAAAATAAAAAAGGAACTAAATTAGGCGTTGCCTTAGTGGGTTTGGGCGGTTATGCCACAGGGCAATTAGCGCCTGCCTTGCAGGAAACCGAACATTGCTATCTCGCCGGTATTGTTACCGGCACGCCGTCAAAAATTCCGGTATGGCAGGAAAAATATAATATTCCCGATAAGAATGTTTACAACTACGATAATTATGATTTCATAAAAGACAATCCTGACATAGATATTATTTATGTGGTGCTGCCCAACTCCATGCATGCAGAATATACCATTCGGGCATTTGAAGCACGCAAGCATGTGATTTGCGAAAAGCCGATGGCTATTACTGTTGAGGATTGCGACAGAATGATAGCCGCTTCCAAAAAAGCAGGTAAGCATTTATCTATTGGCTATCGTTTGCATTTTGAGCCGTATAATTTAGAAATGGTTCGGTTGGGCACACAGAAAATTTACGGCGAACTGAAAAAGATAAGCAGTGGTTTTGGCTTTAAAGCAAGCCCCAATCAATGGCGGTTGGATAAAGCAATGGCAGGCGGCGGACCGTTGATGGATTTGGGCATTTATTGTGTGCAGGGTATGTGCTATACTTCGAGGCTTGAACCGATAGCCGTTACCGCACAGGAAGGTGAGAAAACAGATTTTGAACGGTTTAAAACAGTGGAACAATCGCTTACCTGGCAGTTTGAATTTCCCAATGGCTTGATTGGCGAAGGCGTAACAAGCTATAACGATAATCACAATTTCCTGAAAGCGGAAGCGGGAATAGGGGAGTTTGGTTTAACCGCCGCTTTCAATTATTCGGGACAAAAAGGATATACGCCTGACGGTGCGATGAATTTTCCGCATATCAACCAACAGGCAAAACAAATAGACGGCATTGCACTGTCAATAAAAAACAACCGGCAAAGCATTGTGCCCGCCGAAATGGGACGGCGTGATGTAAAATATTTACAGGCTATTTATGAAGCCATGAATACGGGAAAGAAAATAAAAATTCAATGATAAAACAGTTTTTAGTAATAACGATTGCCCTTTTTTGTTGTATCAGTTGTACAACAAAACAAGATGTGTTTAACAATTTCCCCGAAGGGAAATTGTCGGAAGAAGTTGGTAAAAAAGTAACGGAAAAGTTTTTGGTTTCGCCGCATGGCGTGTATGGCTTTGGAGCTGTGGAACATATTCCGTATTTTGAAGTATGTACCTGGTATGGCGCATTGACTTTTGCAAAAGAAACCGGCAACGATTCACTAAAGGAAAAACTGGTTGAACGGTTTTTGCCTTTATGGGATAAAGATTCCGCCTTGCTGCCCTATCCCGACCATGTGGATTACAATGTGTTCGGCGCTGTGCCGTTGGAAATTTATTTGCAGACAAAAAAGGAAGAAAGGTATTTTACCTTAGGAAAAATGTATGCCGATACACAATGGGCTGCGCCTTTTGGTCCACGGGTAGATGAAAGGGCTATTGACTTTCACAACAAAGGATATACATTCCAAACCCGCCTGTGGATTGATGATATGTACATGATAACAATGATACAATCGCAGGCATACAAGGCAACAGGAGATGTAAAATATATTGACAGGGCGGCAAAAGAAATGGTTTTATACCTTGATTCATTGCAAAAGCCTAACGGATTATTTTATCATGCTCCACATTCGCCATTCTATTGGGGACGGGGCAACGGCTGGATGGCAGCAGGTATGGCGGAACTGTTAAGAGTGTTGCCCGAAAGCAATCCGCATTATTCCCGCATCATGAAAGGTTACACAACGATGATGGAATCCTTGCTGCAATACCAGGCAGAAAACGGTATGTGGCGGCAATTGGTGGATGATAACGAAGCATGGTATGAAACTTCATCAACAGGTATGTTTGCTTTTGCAATAATAACAGGTGTGAAAAACGGTTGGTTGGATAAAAACGAATACGGCGCTGTCGCCAAAAAAGCATGGCTGGCATTGACAGAATATATAAATGAAGAAGGAGAAGTTGCCGAAGTATGTGAGGGAACAGGCGCAGGCGATAGCAGGCAATATTATTTGGACAGAAAACGCATCATCGGCGATTTTCACGGGCAGGCGCCGGTGTTGTGGTGTGCTACGGCGTTGTTGAGAGATTAATATAGCCACGAAGGCTCTAAGACACCAAGCAACACGAAGGTTGATTGGTTACTAAAAATACTTTGCGAATCTTTGAGACTTCGTGCCTTAGTGGCAAAAATAAAAACAAGTATATGAGCAAAAAATTAAGAAGCTACGACTGGTTTGGCAAAGATGATAAAATGGGCTTTGTCCATCGTTCATGGTTAAGAAATCAGGGTTATCCCGATGATTATTTTAAAGGCAAGCCTGTTATTGGGATTTGCAATACATGGAGTGAGTTTACGCCGTGCAACGGGCATTTGCGGGACTTTGCCGAAATCGTAAAACGTGGCGTGGCTGAAGCAGGCGGTTTTCCGTTGGAGTTTCCGGTTACGTCGCTGGGCGAAACCATTATGCGACCTACAACGATGCTGTTCCGCAATCTCGCAAGCATGGATGTGGAAGAATCTATCCGTGCCAACCCTATTGATGGTGTTGTCTTATTAACAGGTTGCGATAAAACAACTCCATCAACGGTAATGGGAGCATGCAGTGTGAACCTGCCGACTATTGTTGTGCCCGGTGGCCCAATGCTGAACGGACGATTCAAAGGCGAATGTTTGGGAAGCGGCTCCTTCAACTGGATGGTGAAAGAAAAACAGTTGGTGGAAAATTATACGGCAGAAGATATACATGAAGCGGAAGTAGGCGCTGCAAGAAGCGCAGGACATTGTATGAGCATGGGCACGGCATCCACCATGGCTTGCATGGTAGAAGCATTGGGATTGACATTGCCCGGCGCAGCCGCTATTCCTGCTGTGGATAGTCGCAAAAAAGTGATGGCGCAATTATCAGGCAGAAGAATTGTGGAAATGGTGAAAGAAGATTTAAAGCTCTCAAAAATCCTTACACGAAAAGCATTTGAAAATTCCATTATGGTAAATGCAGGTGTGGGCGGCTCTACCAATTTAATTATTCACTTGACCGCCATTGCAAGAAGAATCGGCGTGGAGCTGAACTTAGAAGATTTTGATACAGTCGGCAGCAAAATTCCTTTGTTAGCCAACCTGAAGCCTGCCGGAAAATTTTTGATGGAAGATTTTTATTATGCCGGGGGCTTACCTGTTGTTATCAATGAACTGAAAAAATATTTGCACAACGACGCTATTACCGTAAACGGAAAACCCATTGGCGAAAACAATGCCAATCCTGTTTGCTACAACCGCGAAGTAATTGCATCTGTTGAAAAACCGTTGCAAACCAATGCAGGCATTGCTGTGCTGAAAGGAAATCTTTGTGAAGACGGCGCTATCATCAAACCGTCTGCCGCTACGCCGGCGCTGATGAAGCACAAAGGCAAAGCCGTAGTGTTTGAAACAATGGAAGATTATCATGCAAGGATTGACAACCCCGATTTAGATATTGATGAAAACAGTGTGATTGTATTGAAAGGCGTCGGGCCGGTAGGCTACCCCGGTATGCCGGAAGTGGGCAATGTGGATTTACCGGAGAAACTAATCCGCAAAGGGGTGAAAGATATTGTTCGCATCTCTGATGGAAGAATGAGTGGCACGGCGGCAGGAACGGTGATACTGCATGTGTCGCCGGAATCCGTTATCGGCGGCACGTTGGCATTGGTGCAGGACGGTGATATGATAGAATTGGATGTGGAGAAGAGAAAACTGCACCTTGACGTAAGCGATGAAGAATTGCAAAAAAGAAAAGCCGCATGGACACCGCCTGCACCGATGGCAACAAGGGGCTATGTAAAATTTTATATAGACCATGTGCAGCAGGCGCACCTGGGAGCAGATTTGGATATTTTACAGGGCGGTTCGGGTGGTGAGGTAACAAGGGATTTGCATTAAAATTAACCATACAAGGCATATAAGACATACAAGAGAACGCCTTAAATGCCTTATATGTCTTGTATGGTTCAATAATAAAATAATAATAAAGAAACGAATATGAAACAACTATTATCATTTTGTATCGTCATAACGACAATTGCCTGTAAGAGCAACAGTAGTTCTTACCAAATTGTCGGCACAATGGAACGCTACGACAGTTCCATTAACACTATCATCAGCGAAAACACCAAAGCCGAAATCATTGCCGAAGGCTTTGGGTGGAGTGAAGGGGCTTTGTGGGTGGAAAGCCATAACATGCTGCTGTTTTCCGATGTGCCGCAGGATACGGTTTACAAATGGACAGAGAAAAACGGTTTGGAAATATATCTTGCGCCTGCCGGGCATAATGCAGATATAATTCCCGCAGGAGAAAAAGGCTCTAACGGTTTATTGCTTGATGACAATGGTAATTTGGTGCTTTGCCAACACGGCGGCAGGCAAATGGCAAAAATGGATGCGCCGTTGGATAAACCTGAAGCGAAATATATTACGCTTGCCGCTCAATATAATGGTAAAAAGTTCGCAAGCCCCAATGATGCGGCATACAACAGCGCAGGCGAATTATTTTTTACCGATCCGCCGTATGGCTTAATCAATACCGGTCTTGACAGCTTGCTGGAAATTCCTTTCAACGGTGTGTATAAATTAAAGAAAAACGGCGAAGTGGTTTTATTGGTTGATTCGCTTACAAGACCGAATGGCATTGCCTTTTTTCCTGACGGCAGGTTATTGGTAGCCAATTCCGACCCGGCCAAGCCAAATTGGTATGTCTATGATGTGAAAGGCGATTCTTTATACAACGGAAAAATATTTTACGGCATGGCTGGCTATGATAAAAAATTAAGAGGCTTGCCCGACGGTTTTAAAATAGACAGCAAAGGAAATGTATTTGCCACAGGGCCGGGCGGCGTATTGATATTTAATAAAGAGGGAACATTATTGGGCAGGCTTAGCTTGCCCGAACCAACGTCCAATTGTTCGTTGTCAGCCGATGAAAAGACATTGTATGTAACGAATAATATGTATGTGCTGCGGTTTAAAATGAGGAATTAACCATACAAGGCATATAAGACATACAAGAGAACACCTTAAGTGTCTTGTATGGTTCAAAAATATATAAGTGTGATAACAAAATCTTACCTGAATGACTTGAGCTATAAGATAATAGGATGTGCAATAGAAGTACATAAACAACTCGGACCTGGTTTATTGGAAAGCGTATATCAGGAGTGTATGAAGAAAGAATTATTTCTTAAATCTATGAACTATAAAAGCCAAATGATAGTTCCCATTAACTATAAAGGACTTTTGATTGATGCTGATTACAGGTTGGATTTTTTAGTAGAAGATGAGATTGTTGTTGAATTAAAAGCAATGGACGGCATTTTACCTGTGCATGAAGCGCAATTACTGACATATATGAAACTATTACAAAAACCAAAAGGAGTATTAATCAATTTCAATAGTGTAAATATTGTAAAAGAAGGCTCTAAGCAAATGGTGAACGAGTTTTTCTGCTTATTGCCGGAATAGGATATTAACCATACAAGATATACAAGGCATACAAGAAAGACCTTAAATGTCTTGTATGCCTTGTATGGTTCAAAAACAAACAACATGAAACTATACAAAACAAAGTCAGGCATTGTCATAGAAAAAGAAAATACATTCTTTTTGCTGAAAGATGAAAAGTGGGATGCGTTTATCAACGATGACAATCTTTTAGAAAAAGCAAACAATGCAATTGCTTCATTAACGGCAAATGATGCAACGGTAATCAATGAAACACTTGCCCCTATCGGCAACCAGGAATTATGGGCTTGCGGCGTTACGTACCTGCGCAGCAAAATAGGCAGGCAGGAAGAAAGCAAAGATGCCGGCGGCGGCGATTTTTATGCAAGAGTATATGACGCCGAACGCCCCGAAGTGTTTTTCAAAGCAACGGCGCACCGCATTGCGGGGCATAACGATTTTGTACGCATACGCAAAGACAGCACATGGGATGTGCCCGAACCGGAACTGACATTGGTGGTTACTTCATCAGGAAAAATTGTAGGTTACACCATTGGCAATGATATGAGCAGCCGCAGCATTGAAGGCGAAAACCCATTGTACCTGCCGCAGGCAAAAACGTATGACGGTTGTGCCGCTATTGGCTCTTGCATTTATGTTACGGACAAGCCGCTTGACAGCACTACGAAAATCCGTCTTCGTATCAGCAGGAGTAACGAAATTGTTTTTGAAGACAGCATTGCCATCAGCCAAATGAAAAGAACGCCGGAAGAATTGGTTTCGTTTGTATATCGGGAAGCATCGTTTCCTTACGGTTGCCTGATAATGACGGGAACAGGCATTGTGCCGGGCAATGATTTTACGTTGCAAAGCGGCGATATAATTGCGATAGCGATTGATGGTATTGGGGAATTAGTGAACACGGTAAAATAGTTTTGAAACCCATGCAGGAAATAATATGATTATATCAAAATATCTTTGGATTATAGGTTCCCTTGTGATAGGCATTTTGGGGGCAATTCATCTTATTTATACATTTTTCAGCAATAAGTTTTTACCAAGGAACGAAAAGCTGAAAGAAGAAATGCTCAAGACAAGCCCTGTCTTGACAAAAGAAGTTTCTATGTGGAACGGGTGGATAGGTTTTAATGCAAGCCACAGCAGCGGTATAATATTTATCAGTGTTACGAATATTTGGTTGGCTTTTCATCACTTTGCCATTTTACAAAACAGCCATTTCTTTTTTCTTTTCAACATTTTTACCATAGGGTTTTACGTTTGGCTGGCGAAAAGATATTGGTTCAAAATTCCTCTGGCAGGAGCAACCATAACATTGATTTGTTTTATACTTTCATACATACTGACAATTATAAATTAAATAATGAAAATACTAACGATTATTACAGCTTGCTTTATTTTATTTGCCTGCAATAGCAGGGAACAGGCAAACAGCCATTCACCGGCTTCTTTGAAAGAAGCATACAAAGATGCTTTTCTTATGGGTACAGCCCTGAATGAAGAAATTGTTACGGATGCGGATAAAGCATCGCAGGAAATTGTGGTGCAGCAGTTCAATACCATTACGGCAGAAAATGTAATGAAAGCGGCATTGATAAACCCCCAACCCGGTGTTTACAAATTTGAACCTGCCGATGATTTTGTTGCTTTTGGCGAAAAGCACAATATGTTCATCATCGGGCACACATTGGTTTGGCACAATCAATGCCCCGAATGGTTTTTTACCAACGCCGCCGGCAAGCCCAACAGCAAAGAACAAATGATTGAACGGTTACGTAGCCATATTGAAGCCGTTGCGGGCAGGTATAAAGGCAAAGTGCAGGCATGGGACGTGGTGAACGAAGTGATTGACAACGACGGCAGCTACCGCCCCACCACATGGGTAAATGCGTTTGGCAACGGCGATACATTGGTAAAATATGCTTTTCAATTTGCGGCGCAATATGCACCCGATGCGGAATTGTACTACAATGATTTCAATACATGGCGGCCTGCCAAAAGAGATGGCATTGTGCGGCTGGTAAAAACATTGCAGCAGCAGGGCATCCGCATTGACGGTATTGGCATGCAGGGGCATTGGGGTTTGAACTATCCCAAGAATGAATACATAGAAGCTGCCATTGATTCTTTTGCCGCCTGCGGTGTAAAGGTGATGATTACAGAATTGGATGTGGATGTGCTGCCGCTTACCAAAGAAGGGCAAATCATAGGGCAGGGCATGAGTGATAAACAATTTCAGTTGGAAGAGTTTAAAGCGTTTCTTGACCCTTATCAGGATGGTTTGCCCGATGAAGTGCAAAAACAATTAGCCAACCGCTATAAAGAATTGTTTGAAATTTTTTACCGTAAAAAAGACAAGCTTGACCGTGTAACGCTTTGGGGTGTGCATGACAGCATGAGTTGGAAGAATGGTTATCCTATTCCCGATAGAACCAATTATCCGCTGCTGTGGGACAGGAACAGAAAACCGAAGGCGGCGTTTGATGCGGTATTGAAAGCTATAAAATAAATTTTCCTGCTGTATGACTTTATTTATCATCATTCTTGCGGTTGCCTTGCAGGTTTTTTTAACCGCTAAAAAGCTAAGCCCGTTTTTGTCGTTGCTGATTGTTGCCATTCTCTCAGGTTTGTTTTTAGGAATGTCGCCACAGCAATTATTAAAAACCATTGAAGCCGGTGTGGGCAGCACATTGGGCGGGTTGGCATTGATTATTTGCCTGGGCGCAATACTCGGGAAAATTTTAGAAGAAAGCGGCGCCGCAGAAAAAATTGCCGTTACGCTTATTAAAAAGTTCGGCGAAAAAAATATTCAATGGGCAGTGTTGCTCACCGGTTTTTTAGTAGGCATTCCCTTGTATTACAATGCAGGTTTTATTATTCTTGTTCCGTTGGTATTTATGCTGGCGAAAAAAACAGGTTTGCCGTTGCTTTATATTGCTATACCTATGGCTGCTTCGCTAAGCACTACACATTGTTTTTTGCCGCCGCATCCGGGACCCGTAGTATTGGTCAATGCGTTTAACGCCGATATGGGCAAAACATTATTATACGGCATCTGCATTGCCATTCCTGCCGTCATCATTGCAGGGCCATTCTTAGGCAGATGGTTGAAAAAAATTAGTCCCGCCACATTATCAGAACTTTTTTCTTCCACTACCGTACACAAAACATTGCCTGCCGCATTTCCGGCATTTTTTATTGCATTGTTGCCTGTGTTACTTATTACACTTTCTGTGCTGGCAGAAAATTTTTTACCGGATGGTCTTTTAAAAACAACAATATTATTTACCGGCAATCCTACCATTGCCTTGCTTCTTTCAGTATTGGCGGCGTTTTATTATTTCGGCTTTCGCCAAAAAATAAAAACAGAAACGCAAATGAAATGGCTCAATGCGGCTATCAGCAACATAGCCGTTATTTTGCTTATCATTACCGCAGGCGGTGTGTTCAAGCAGGTGCTTACCGACAGCGGTACGGGGGATTATATTTCTTCATTCAGCCAATCGTGGAATATGCCGCCATTGGTTTTTGCCTGGGTGGTTACGGCATTGCTGCGGGTAATGATTGGTTCTGCAACGGTAGCTGGTATTACAGCGGCAGGCGTAGTGTCGCCTTTATTGGCAACAGCCCAGGTATCGCCGGAATTGATGGTACTGGCCGTGGGTTCGGGCAGTGTGTTCGGTTCGCATATCAACGATTCGGGTTTTTGGATGTTCAAAGAGTTTTTTAACCTTTCGCTGAAGCAAACCTTCTTTTCATGGACGGTGATGGAAACAACCATTTCTATTATCGGGCTGGGCGGTGTGTTGGTGTTAAACGTATTTGTATAAGCGCTTACCACTAAGTTTTGGGAATCGTACCGGCTGTTAAGATGGTTTAGTCGGCTGTTTCCTGGAGAGCAACAGGCCCGAATTCCTGCACATCGGTTTGCTCAGCCTGCTTTTGGGCTTTCTGCCGTTTTACAATCCGGTTAGCCCGTTTAAATGCAGTTTGCTGCTTATAATTAAACCATTTTTTCCCAAGCAGTTTACGCATAAGGGTATCGTATCTTCTTACGATAAACACATTCCAGAATCCTTCGGCCTTATCAGCAAACGAAGCGCTGAGTGCCCGGTGGGCAACAGAATAACCCTGCGTGGTATATTGAATATAGTGCCAGAATCCCGACGGCATGAAAAGCGTTTCTCCCGGCTGTAAAATACATTCATATCCTTTTAGGAACTTCAGGGCCGGGAATTTTTCATAATCCGGATGCCTCAGGTCTGCAAGCCCGTGAAAATTATGCGGCAAACGGTATAGCAACGGCGACTGGTCGTTGGGAAACAGGAGAATCCTTTTTTGTCCTTCAAACTGGGTAAGAAAGACATGGCTCATATCAATATCATAATGGTAGCGTACACTTGATCCTTCTCCGCCGAAAAAAAGGAAGGGTAGCCCCGATAGGAAATTCTTAAGGGGTGGCGTAATGACCATGTCTTTTCGCAGTTCAGGCCGTTCCATCAACAGGTTGAATAAAAACAGCCGCGATTCTGTAGGGCCTTTTGTTATGATGTCAAGGTATTCTGCAAAAGGCATTTTTTTTGCCGGCAGGCTCGATGCCTTATCAAGATGGGCATTTTCGCCCCCGTGAACGGCCACCTGCTTATTGCCCGCTACTTTTCTGAAATAATCATAATTCCAGGTTCCAAAGGCAGGGCTTCCGCCCATAAAATTCCTGATAACAACCGGGGTTTTTGTTTTTGCATAAAGGTTGTTGAATTCTTCCCTGGGTAGCTGGTTGATATAGCTGATGGGTTGTAGCTGCATAATTTACAAAAAGCAGGCCTTTTGCAAGGCATTGTTTTTTTAATAAGAAAGATACAAGTATTGTCTGTATCTGTCAGATGCTTTCATTGCACGCATCAGCATCAATTTCTGGTTCAAAAGTAAGCAATTCTACTACTCTACCAAATTTATAGAAACACGATGCCGGGCAGGAGTTCGTTCTGCCTGCATACCTGTAGTTAATTCTTGAATTAGTACCACCGATTTCGAAATGAAGCCGGCAGGATGCAGTGTATTTGCGCCCTAATTGCGGGTCTGCTAATTACTTGGTATTTTTCAGCAGCCAAACCACGACCTATGCCGCAGAATAAAGATTTTGCCCTTCGTATAGAAATTATTGATGAGTGCCTCAGAAATAAGCTGAGAAAATGGACGCTGCAGGCCCTGATAGATACAGTAAATGAGAAACTTTCTGAACGCTACGGCAAAACAGCCAGCAAAAGAACCATCCAGGCCGATATTAAGTATATGATAGACGAAAAAGGCGCCCCGATTGAAAAGATCAAAGAAGGATCAGTTACCTATTTTCTGTATGGAGAAACTGATTACTCTATTAAAAATCTTCCGGTAAAGCAGGAAGAAGTACAACTGCTGAATGATGTGATTTCAATGCTTAAAGGGGTTAGTGATATAAAAATATTTCAGGAGGTGGAGGGAATAATAAATAAGCTACAGAATACGGTTAAAACAAATGTTGAAAACAGCCCCTCTCTTATTCAGTTTGAGAAAAATACGATTTCTGCCGGTTCCGGGCATATTGAGCCGGTCTTTGAAGCCATAAAGGGAAAACTCCCGTTGCGGATCACCTATCACCCTTTTACAGCCAAAGAAGCGGTGCAATGTGTTTTTTACCCCTATTTACTAAAGGAATTTCGTAACAGGTGGTTTTTGATTGGCCGCAAGGACGAATCCGCCCAAATTACCATTCTGGCGCTCGACAGGATTAAGCAGATAAAAAATTCTGCTGCCGGTTTTGTAGAAAACGATCTGTTTGATCCTGAAACCTATTTTAATAATTTGATTGGTGTCAGTGTGCCGTTAGGGGAATTGGTGCAGCCTATTGTGGTTAAGGTGGCTGCTGGCCAGGCGCCTTATATCAGAACCAAACCCATTCATCCTACGCAGGAAATTATAAAGGAATATGCCAATGGCGGCATCCTGATCCGCCTGTACCTGATTAACAACTACGAACTTCGTTCCGTTTTATTAGGCTACGGCAGCGATGTGGAAGTAATAAAGCCACAAGCGTTGCGGGAAAGCTTAAACGATATTTTCCGGAAAGGGGTAGAAAAATACAAATAACAGGGTGCAAATACACTGCACCCTGCCCTGCTAAGTTTGTTCTCTAAATCAATTTTTATGAGTACAAAACACAAGGTACACAACCTTATCATCTTAGACGAAAGCGGCTCCATGGCCAGCATTGAAGAACCTGTTATTGCCGGCTTCAATGAACTGGTTCAAACCATAAAAGGGGTAGAAGCCCGCTACCCGGAGCAGGAGCATTTCATTTCCCTGGTTTCATTCAACGGGGGAGGACGAAAAGTGCTTCATTGGAAGGACCCGGTAGCGAAATTGCAGGAAATCAATTCCGCATCCTACCAGCCAGGGGAAAATACACCTCTTTTTGACGCTATGGGAGACAGCATCAACCGGCTAAAGGCAGAATTACTCGCCACTGAAGACTACAATGTGTTGGTTACTGTCTTTACAGACGGGCAGGAAAATGCTTCCCGGGAATACACAGCCGAACAGATCAGAAACCTGGTGGAAGCGCTTCAGAAACAAAACTGGACTTTTACTTACATCGGCGCCGAACATGATGTAGATGGCCTCGCCGTATCCATTTCCATAACCAACGTCCTGAAATTTGATAAAACGACCGAAGGGATGAAAAAAATGTTCCTCAAAGAATATTCTTCAAGGGATGCTTACAGCGCCAGGATCCGTGCTAAAGAAGATACCTCCTCCGGGTTTTATGAAGACGATAAAAACAAACCCTGATGCAAACTACTGCCTCACAGGTTGCTGAAGCCTGTGAGGTTTAACCCCTGAAACCGGGCATACTATGAACCGTAAAAATTTTATATCGAGGGTGCTGGCCGTCAGCGGCCTCTCTGCCATACCAGCGCAATGGGTAAAAAGCTATACTAAAATTTACCTCCTGCAATGTTTTATTGCAGGCTTCCAATACTATAAAGGGCCTTCTTTGCTGGGAAGCATGAAGGAAGGCGATATGCTGGAACTGGTGAGGGAACCCGCAAATAAATACGATGACTGCGCCATTGCCCTGCACTTCAACAACCAAAAGATCGGCTTTATCCCTGCTGCAGAAAACGAAACCCTCAGCCGCCTTTTAGATGCAGGCGTTGTGGAACTGATGGCGGAAATTACCCATGTAAAAAAAGGGGCAGCCGCCTGGGAAAATGTATGTATTGCTGTGTATGTACTCAAAGAATCCAACGAACCGCTGCCGGAACATGCCGGGTACCTTACCGAACTGGATACCCCTCATTATCATAGCCTGAAGCATAAAGACGGCAGGGTGTCAAGGGTGGAAAAAAGAGATGAAGATTGGTACGGGCAAATACTGGAACAATGCAACGGCAGCGATGGCATGGCTTATGGCCTTGTGTGCCCCATTATGACCAGGCAGGAAATATGGCGCTTGCATCAAGGGGATTTTGTAGCCGTGCACAAGGATGAAATGAGCAAAACAAACGGCGGTAAAAAACTTATTGATTCACTGGGCCAGGCTGCTTCGGACATTGACGCTGTTTTCGATAAGGATGGCTACATTGTTTTGCAAACAGAGAAACTGAGCGATTTTCTGAAAGAAGGCTATGAATTTGGCCTTATCAAAGACAAACTGGGCCGCAATTTTCTGGAGCTGAAATTTCATTTTAGTTACTAAAACCTATCTCAAAAGTATTGTTTCCCACTAAGCCACTAAGCACACAAAGAAATTTTAATTGACGAACTGAAAAATAAATCATTCGTCAATCCGCAACCTGCAAGGTTTCCCTATATTGCATTGTACATTAATTAACTATTCATTCATGCTCACTTCCGAACTACGAAACGATATTGACAAAATCTGGAATGCCTTCTGGACGGGCGGCCTCAGCAACCCGCTTACCGTCATTGAGCAGATCACTTACCTGCTTTTCATTAAGCGGCTGGATGAAGAACAGCAACGCAAGGAAGCCCAGTCTGCACTGCTGGGTGGCCCGGTAGAAAGCCCCGTTTATACCAAAAAGCAGAAAGAACTGCGCTGGAGTTCTTTTAAAGACCTGGAACCCGAAACCATGTTCCAGCTTTTTCGCAGGGAAAACGGCGTATTTGACTTTATGCGTAATTATGGCGTACAGGACAGCGCCTTTGGCAAGTTTATGAAAGGGGCTGTCTTTATGATACCCACACCCCGGCTATTGGCCAATGTGGTGGATATGCTTAGCGGCATAGATATGAAAGACAGGGACACCAAAGGAGATGTGTACGAATACCTGCTGAGCAAGATTGCCACTGCCGGGCAAAACGGGCAGTTCCGCACACCCCGGCATATTATTAAAATGATGGTGCAAATGCTGCAACCCGGGCCTGATGATATAATTGCCGACCCTGCTGCCGGTACCAGCGGCTTCCTCGTAGGCGCAGCCGAATATATAAAAGAGCAGCACGGCAAATCTTTTTACGATAAAAAATTTCAGAAGCGCTTCAGCAGGGATATGTTCATGGGAATGGAATTTGACCCCACCATGATACGCATTGGCGCCATGAACATGATACTGCACGGCATAGAAGAGCCTGACCTGGCGGATGTGGATGCTTTAAGCGAAGCCAATACCGGCTTTGATGAAAAAGCCACTATTATTTTAGCCAACCCGCCCTTTACCGGCAGCTTGGATAAGGATGCGGTGGACAGCAAGATTACCAAAGTGGTGGACAGTAAAAAAACAGAACTGCTTTTTTTGGCCCTTATTTTAAAAGGGTTGAAAAAAGGGGGAAGGGCCGCTGTTATCATTCCCGATGGCGTACTCTTTGGCAGCAGCAAAGCCCATAAGCAGATACGGAAAGAAATAGTGGACAACCACCGGCTGGAAGCCGTGATTTCCATGCCCGGCGGTGTGTTTAAACCCTATGCCGGGGTAAGCACGGGCATTTTGATTTTTACCAAAACAGGCAGCGGCGGCACAGATAAAGTGTGGTTTTATGATATGGCGGCAGATGGTTTTAGTTTGGATGACAAACGCCAGCCGGTTAAAGACAATGATATTGCAGACATACTCCAGCGCTGGAACAACCTGGATAAAGAAGCAAAGAGGGTAAGAACGGACAAAAGCTTTTTTGTGCCGCTGAAAGATATACATGATAACGGCTACGACCTCAGTATTAACCGCTACAAGGAAGTGGTGCATGAGGAAAAAGTGTATGATAAACCGAAAGTAATTATTTCCTCTATCCAAAAATTGGATAAAGAACGGCAGAAAACATTGAATGCTTTGGAGGGACTGTTGAAATGAGTTGGGAAAAAGTAAGGATTGGAGAGGTAAGTTCTCAAATTAGAGGTGTGTCATACACACCTAATGATGTTTCGGATATACAACAGGATAACTACTTGCCCATTCTCAGAGCGAACAACATTACTGAATTTGGTCTTTATTATGATGATTTAGTTTTTGTAAACAAGAAAAATGTTTCGGATATACAGTTACTTAAAAAAGGAGACATTGTAATAGTAGCTTCAAGCGGAAGTAAACATATTGTGGGCAAAGCTGCAATGTTTGAAAATAATTGGAAAGGTAGTTTTGGTGCTTTTTGCAAAGTCATTCGTCCTTCCAATCAAGTGTTTGCCAAATACATTGGATATTATTTTCAATCTGAAACATATCGAAAAAAAATTTCTAACCTGTCAGCAGGTGCTAATATAAATAATATTAGAAACTCGGATTTAGATGAATTAGAAATTCTACTCCCTCCACTCCTCACCCAGCAAAAAATAGCCGCCATCTTAGACAAAGCCGATGAACTGCGTAAAAAAGACCAGCAACTGCTGGCGCAATACGATGCCCTGCTGCAAAGCATTTTCTACGATATGTTCGGCGACCCGGTGAGGAATGAGAAGGGGTGGGAGATGAAAACAATTGAGCAAATTGTAAAAAAAGGAAAACATTCAATAAAACGAGGGCCATTTGGCGGAGCCTTAAAAAAAGAAATCTTTGTTGGTAACGGTTATTTAGTATATGAACAGTTTCATGCTCTTAATAATGACTTTTCATTTGGCAGGTACTTTATTGAGGAAAAGAAATATAAAGAATTGGAGGCTTTTGATGTTCAGCCTGGCGATATTATTATTAGCTGTTCAGGAATTTATTTGGGCAAACTGGCAATTGTTCCGATTGGAGCAAAGCCTGGAATTATCAATCAGGCTTTATTAAAACTGTCTTTGGATAATAAGCTCTATCGAAACGAGTTCTTTCTTGAAGTATTTGGTCATGAGAATTTTAAACAAAAGTATTTTCCATCCGAAAGAGGTGTTGCAATTCCAAATTTTCCACCAATGTCTGTATTTAAGGAATTTAAGTTTATCGCTCCCCCCATCACCCTTCAAAATAAATTCGCCGCCATTGCTCAAAACATACAGCAACAAAAGCAGCAGGTAAAGCAGCAGATAGAACAAAGCGAAAACCTGTTTCAGAGTTTGCTGCAAAGGGCTTTTAAAGGAGAGCTAATAAAAGAATAGAAAGTAAACTATCCGGAAATTCCGGAAAGTTCAAAAGGGGTGGCGGCCGGAGGCTTGCGTTTGATAATCCTGAATTGTATTTTTAGCGATAATGAACAGCAACTTTTCTTTTTTGCAGCAGGAATTTGCCCCTATGCTGGAAACGGCGCAGGAGGCAGAACTGCATGTATATACCAAACCCATGTACAGCGCCTTTTTATGCCGCAAAAGCCTGGAAGAGTTTGTGCGCTGGATATATGATAATGACAAGGATGTACAACTGCCTTATGGCACCACGCTGAATTCCCTGCTGCATGAGCAGAGTTTTAAAGATGTAATACCTGCCAACCAGTGGAATAATATCAACCTGCTGCGCAAGATTGGCAACAACGCCGTTCATACCAATGAAAAAACGGAACCAGGCAAGGCCCTTAGCGCCGTAAAATACCTGTTTGATTTTGCTTTGTGGGTGGTTCGTATTTACAGCCGCAACCAGACGCCGGTAGCCGGTTTTGATGAAGGGCTTATTCCCAAAGCATCCAAGGACGATAAACCAAAAGCAGAACTGCTCCGGTTGTTACAGCAATATGAAAATTCTCAAAGAGAACTGCAACGGGCCAATGAAGAGCTGCTGCGCAACCAGGAAAGGCTGGGCAGATTGGAAGCAAGGCTGGAAAAAATTCACCAGATCAAAGAAGAAAACAGGAATGTTGTTGTTCCGGTCAGCATCAGCGAAAAAGAAACAAGGCTTATATACATTGATACCCTGCTTCGTGAAG
This sequence comes from uncultured Chitinophaga sp., assembly GCA_964560445.1. Taxonomy (GTDB): domain Bacteria; phylum Bacteroidota; class Bacteroidia; order Chitinophagales; family Chitinophagaceae; genus JJ008. The sequence continues at coordinate 61,023 of CAZLLT010000014.1, forward strand.
CGGGTTGGGACCCTGCTGCGCCCTATGTGGCCGAATACGAGGTTACAGGTATGCCCAACAATAAGGGGGTGGGGTATGTAGATTATGTATTGTGGGGAGATGATGGCAAGCCTCTTGCCGTGGTAGAAGCCAAGAAAACCCTGATAGACCCCCATGCAGGCCAGCGCCAGGCCGAATTATATGCTGACTGCCTGGAAAAGAAATTTAAACAGCGTCCGGTTATATTTTATACCAATGGCTTCGAAACCCATATCTGGGATGATACCAATTATGCCCCACGTCCGGTACATGGTTTTTATACCAAAGAAGAACTGGAACTGCTGATTGGCCGCCGCAGTGCCCGTAAGCCTTTAACCCTGCAGCCCGTCAATAAAGATATTGCCGGCCGCTATTACCAGGAAATAGCCATCAACCGGGTAAAGGAAGCCCTTACCAGGAAGGAAAGGGGGGCGCTGCTGGTAATGGCCACCGGAAGCGGGAAAACAAGAACAGCAGCAGCCATTGTGGATTTATTGACCAAGGCCAACTGGGCAAAGAAAATTTTGTTCCTGGCAGACAGGAATGCGCTGGTTACGCAGGCAAAAAAAGCATTCAATCAACACCTGCCCAACCTTAGTTCCATTGACCTTACTAAGGAAGAAGAAGACGTCAGCAGCCGGGTAGTGTTCAGTACCTATCCAACCATGATGAACAGGATTGATGCGGCAAAAGTGGAAGGCCGCCGCTACTACGGCGTAGGTCATTTTGACGTAATAATTATTGACGAAGCCCACAGAAGTGTGTACCAGAAGTACAGGGCGCTATTTGAGTATTTTGACGCCCTGCTCATCGGGTTAACGGCAACACCCAAAGCCGAAGCAGATAAAGATACGTATGGACTGTTTGGCCTGGAACCGCATAACCCCACCTATGCTTACGAATTAGAGGAAGCGGTAGGGGATAAGTACCTCGTGCCACCCAAAGCTTTTCCGCTACACCTGAAATTTCCCCGCCAGGGAATTAAATACGACGAACTGAGCGAGGAGGAAAAAGCTGAATACGAGCAGGACTTCCTGGACAGCTACGGCTATATACCTGATTCGGTAAGCAGCAGCGCCATTAATACATGGCTGTTTAACAAAGACACGGTAAACAAAGTGCTGGATACCCTGATGGAGCATGGATTAAAAGTGGAAGGGGGGGATAAGATTGGCAAGACGATCATTTTTGCCAAAAACCATGAACATGCCGGGTTTATCCGGGATTGCTTTAATCAGCGTTATCCTTATTATGCAGGCAAAGCCCTGCGCATTATAGATAATTATGAAAGATATGCCCATGATCTGCTGAACCAGTTTTCTGAGGCTGCAAAAGACCCGCAAATAGCCGTTTCGGTAGACATGCTGGATACGGGGATTGACATACCGGAAATACTGAACCTGGTTTTCTTCAAGCCTGTTCGCAGTAAGGCTAAGTTCTGGCAAATGATAGGCAGGGGCACAAGGCTGTGCGCTGATATTTTTGGCCCGGGAATAAATAAGGAACACTTTTATGTTTTTGATGTATGCGGCAACCTGGAATTTTTTAGTACAACTATTGGCGAGACGTCCAGCAAATCGTACGGCTCCCTCAGTCAGCAACTATTCAATGCAAAGCTGAATATAGCTTTCCTTTTGTCGAAGCAGCCAACCGAAGAGGCGCAGCAATTGCAAACTGCATTATTGGATGAGCTGCATAGTATTGTGGCAGCAATGAACCCCGATGACGACTTCAGGGTAAAGATGGAACGCCGGTATGTTGAAAAATACAAAGACCGTCAGCAGTGGAATGGATTGGAGCAGCTTTCCGTTGCAGAGATGGAGAAACATATTTCCCATTTATACCTTGATGATAAAAGCGATGAAGCGGCAAGGCGCTTTGATCTGCTGATGTTGAAATTACAGATAAGGGTACTTGAAAATTTACCCGGCCAGGCCTGGTATCAGAAGCAGGTGCAATCACTGGCGTCTGGCTTGTTAAGGAAAATGACCATCCCGGCGGTAAAGGAGCAGGAGGCATTAATTCAGGCCATGGCCGGGGATGAATATTGGAAAGAGCCATCTCCCATCAGGCTGCATGATCACCGGCTGGCAGTAAGAGACCTGATCAAATTCATTGATAAAACGGACCGGCCATTACTTTATACAAATTTTCAGGATGAAATTACCGGCCATATCCAGGAGCAGGAATTTCCTCTTGGCGGAACCAACCTGGAGCCTTATCGCAACCGGATAGAAAAGTTTATCCGTGATAACCAAAACCATATTACCATCCACAGAATAAAGAACAATAAACCGATAACACAAAAAGAGCTGGACGAACTTGAGAAAATGATTCTCTCTATGGATGGGAGTATGAGTAAAGAGGCGCTGGAGAGAACGCTGGATGGGCAGCCATTGGGCCGGTTTATCCGCAGCATTATAGGGCTGGAGATAAATGCTGCCAAGGAAGCCTTCTCGGATTTTCTTACTAGTTCAAAGCTCACTGCAGACCAGCAAACCTTCATCAATCGTATAATAGATTTCTTATCTGTCAAGGGAACCGTAGATGGCAAAATGCTTTTTGACGTTCCTTTCACAGAAATCAATCATGAAGGCATTACCGGTGTGTTTCCAATAGAACAGGCAACCAAAGTGATTGGAATACTGGCAAAAATAAATGAGACGGCAACGAAGGTGAAGTAGGGGATGAGACAGAAGGGTCGGCTATTCGCTATATACCGGGTGGTACTGAATATATTTTTGTAGCCCGTAGGGGAATCCCTGCCTGACTGCTGCCCGACTACATTATATATTTAATTGTGGTCAGGCAGGGCGTCACGCAGGCAGGGAACCCCTATTACCAGAATCTTGCAGGAAATTCCTAAGCCATTTCTTGCCTGCGGCTGATTTAAGGTATTTTTCCCTGCTTCTTGCGGTAGCCCAATCAGGATGAGTTTCTGTATAAATTGTTTTCCAGGGCATGTGGCCTTTCGTAAATCTGTTTTTCCCTTTATTGTGCTCAAGCAATCTTTTGCTGGCATCTTTGGCCATGCCTGTGTACCTGGTGCCGTCAGTAAGACTTTCAATAACATAAACAGTAATCATAAAAAGAAAAGCCACCTCTTTTTTTGAGGCGGCTTTTGTAGCCCGTAGGGGAATCCCTGCCTGACTGCTGCCCGACTACATTATATATTTAATTGTGGTCAGGCAGGGCGTCACGCAGGCAGGGAACCCCTATTACCAGAATCTTGCAGGAAATTCCTAAGCCATTTCTTGCCTGCGGCTGATTTAAGGTATTTTTCCCTGCTTCTTGCGGTAGCCCAATCAGGATGAGTTTCTGTATAAATTGTTTTCCAGGGCATGTGGCCTTTCGTAAATCTGTTTTTCCCTTTATTGTGCTCAAGCAATCTTTTGCTGGCATCTTTGGCCATGCCTGTGTACCTGGTGCCGTCAGTAAGACTTTCAATAACATAAACAGTAATCATAAAAAGGAAAAGCCACCTCTTTTTTTGAGGCGGCTTTTGTAGCCCGTAGGGGAATCGAACCCCTATTACCAGAATGAAAATCTGATGTCCTAACCGTTAGACGAACGGGCCTTTTTTCAGGACGGCAAAGATAGGCTTGTAACAAATTGTTGCCAAAAGTTTTTCTGCTGTTTTATAGTAAGCCTGGCGCCATTTTAAGCACTCTTGTTCGGGTAAACAGGTGTCAATTTCCTAACTTTGCAATCCCTGAACATAATGTCCGGGCATTTATAAAATTAAACTTTTTGAAATGAGCACAGTTAAAGTTGCAATCAATGGTTTTGGCCGCATAGGCCGCTTGGTTTACCGTCAGATATATAACATGCAGGGAATTGATGTGGTGGCGATTAACGACCTCACCAGCCCAAAGGTGCTGGCCCATTTGCTGAAATACGATAGCTCCCAGGGGCGTTTTGATGCGGATATTAAGGCAGGAGAAGATTCTATAACCGTGAACGGTGATAACCTGAAGATATATGCCCAGAAAGACCCTTCTCAAATACCCTGGAAAGACCATGATGTAGATGTGGTTCTGGAGTGCACAGGCTTTTTCACCGATAAAGACAAGGCGTCTGCACATATCACAGCCGGGGCAAAGAGGGTAGTTATATCGGCGCCGGCCACCGGCGACCTTAAAACAGTTGTGTTTAATGTAAATCATGATATTCTGGATGGCAGCGAAACGATTATTTCCTGCGCTTCCTGCACTACAAACTGCCTGGCGCCAATGGCCAAAGTGCTGAACGATAACTTCGGTATCGCAGCAGGCGTAATGACTACCATTCATGCTTATACCAACGACCAGAATATATTAGATGCACCCCATCCTAAAGGGGACCTGCGCAGGGCCAGGGCTGCCGCTGCCAACATTGTACCCAACAGTACAGGGGCTGCCAAAGCAATCGGCCTGGTTTTACCGGAATTGAAAGGGAAACTTGATGGCGGGGCGCAGCGGGTGCCCACCATTACAGGATCATTAACGGAGCTGGCTTCAATCCTGCAAAAGAAGGTTACTGTTGAAGAAGTTAATGCAGCTATGAAGGCAGCTTCAAATGAAAGCTTTGGTTACAACGAAGATGAAATTGTAAGCACAGATATTATCGGCATTCATTACGGCTCGTTGTTTGATGCTACGCAGACCAAAGTGGTAACGGTAGGCGACCAGCAATTGGTAAAAACAGTAAGCTGGTATGATAATGAAATGAGCTATGTAAGCCAGTTGGTAAGAACAGTGAATTATTTTGCCACTTTGATTTCAAAATAACATATTGCCCGTACAGTTGTAAAATTGTACGGGTTTTTTTCTCCCATGAAAATTAAAAATATCGATGGCTTGTCTGCCGCAGATTTGCAGCAGGAGGTTAGTAAAGGAGGCCGGTTTGTATTTTACCGGATTACTGTTTCTTTTTTTGTAGTTACATTCAAGAGAAATTCCGGTGTATATTTAATAAGGGCAAATGAAGATGCAGCCAGGAAAGGAACGCCATTCACCCTGCTTTCCGCTTTCTTCGGCTGGTGGGGCCTCCCTTGCGGGCCTAAACATACCATAGTTGCTATCCGGGAGAATAGGGCAGGTGGTGCAGACGTAACCGATGAAGTAATGGCTACCGTAGCAGGCTATATTTTGTTTGAAAAAGCAGAGGCGGCCAAAACAAAGGTTGTAAACCCGTAATTCAATTAATAAGCCATGTCAAAATTTTCTGAATACGATTTCAAAGGAAAGAAAGCCCTTGTCAGGGTGGATTTCAATGTGCCGCTGAACGATAAGTTTGAAATAACAGATGATACCCGCATAAGGGCGGCGGTGCCCACTATTCAGAAAATAAGGGAAGCCGGCGGCCAGGTTATTTTAATGAGCCACTTAGGAAGGCCGAAGGGCGGCCCTGAAGGAAAATACTCGTTAAAGCACCTTGTAAAACATATCAGTGATTTGCTCGGCGGCGCCACCGTGTTATTTGCCAATGATTGTGTAGGCGAGCAGGCTTTTCTTACGGCAGGTATGATGCGTCCCGGCGAAGTGTTGCTGCTGGAGAACCTTCGATTCCATAAAGAAGAAGAAAAAGGCGACGAAAAATTTGCTAAAAAACTTTCCCAATTAGGGGATGTATGGGTAAATGATGCTTTTGGTACGGCCCACCGGGCACATGCTTCTACTGCGGTGATTGCACAATTCTATGCACCGGAAAACAGGTTGTTTGGTTTGTTGATGGAAGGTGAGGTAAGCAGCGCCGAAAAAGTATTGCATAGCGCCGAAAAACCTTTTGTTGCCATTATCGGCGGGGCCAAAGTGAGTGATAAGATACTGATTATTGAAAACCTGTTGGAAAAAGCAACGGATATTATCATAGGCGGCGGGATGGCCTATACATTTATGAAAGCCCTCGGTGGAAGAATCGGAAACTCCCTGTGTGAAGAAGACAGGCTGGATACTGCTAAGGATATTTTAGAAAAGGCCAAAGCAAAAAATGTCTCCATTCACCTGCCTTCCGATTCTGTTATCGCCGACAAGTTTGCAGCAGATGCCAATACTTCCACAGCGCCAAGCAATGATATTCCTGACGGATGGATGGGCCTGGATATCGGCGTTGAGGCATGTAGCCGGTTTTCCAATGTAATCAAACAATCAAAAACCATTCTCTGGAATGGCCCAATGGGTGTTTTTGAAATGCCTAAGTTTCAGCATGGAACCAAAACCATTGCAACGGCGATAGCTGAGGCTACGGAAAAAGGTTCTTTTTCACTGGTTGGCGGAGGCGATTCTGTTGCCGCTGTAAACCAGTTTGGATTTGCTGAAAAAGTAAGCTATGTATCTACCGGCGGAGGCGCTATGCTCGAATACTTTGAAGGCAAAACACTACCCGGCATAGCTGCTGTGCAGGCATAGAATGGCAGATGATTATCTTGCGGTTATTTCAACGATCACATCATTATTGCCTCCGTTGCTGGTGCTGATATACACTTTTCCCTCAGGGGATATACATATATCCCGCATTCTTCCATAGTCGCCGGTAAAAAATTCATTTATTCCTGCAATAGCATCAAATGAATCGTTCAGTTTCAACTGGTACAATCTTGAATTCTTTAGTGTTGCTAACAGCAGCGAGTTTTTCCATTGAGGTATCTCGTTGGCGTTGTAATAATCAAGGCCGCAGGTGGCAATAGTAGGCGTCCATGCCTGGATGGGTTCTTTTACATCGTTGGTATTGCAGAAACCGGCTTCGGAAGGTTCATTGCAATAACCTCTTACATCAGGCCATCCATAATTGCCGCTTTTCTCAATAATATTGATCTCGTCATCAGAGGAAGGGCCATGCTCTGAGCTGTATAACCTGCCATTTGCCCAAACCAATCCCTGCGGGTTACGGTGCCCCTTCGACCATACGGCGCTGGCCGGGTCAGGATTATCCGCCGGTATGCTGCCATCTAAGTTTATGCGAAGCACTTTCCCGTTCAGCGATGAAATATCCTGTGGCAGCGATGTGTTATTGGCATCGCCTGTGGTAATAAATAATTTCCGGTCGGGGCTGATTAACAGGCGGCAACCATTGTGGATGGAAGACGCCACGATTCTTTCCAGTATTGTTACGGGATTGGTTAATGTGTTGTGGCTGTAAGTAAAGCGTACAATCTTTTCTTTATACCCGCTTTCATTATAATTATAAGCTACAAAAACATGAGGGGTTAATGAAAATTCGGGATGCAGCGCCATGCCAAGCAGCCCGCCTTCTCCGTTGGCTACTACTTCTGCAATGGTATAGATAGTTGTAATGTCCCCGGTTTTGGGGTTCAACCGGCTTATTTTTCCGCCTCTCTCGGTAAACCATATATGGCTGTCCGGCCCCCATACAATTTCCCAGGCATGGTTAAGCCCGCTGGCTATTACAGAATCCCTGATTTCCACTTCGGTTGGGTCAGGGTTTTCGGATGTTCCTGATTTGCGGCATTGGGTTAAAACGGTGAGGACGACAGCAGCGGCAAGGGTAAGCGATATGGTTTTCATAATAAAGGGGTTTGGCTGAATAGAATCCGGGGCTAAAATCATGCCGTATGGCGGGCAGGAATGTTTGATTGCCGGTTAGCAAGGTAATCATGCCGAAAAAATACGGTGTATAAATGCCAAAAATGGTACTTTCGGTTTCTAAAAAACCTATAATAAAATGAAAGGGACACGCAACATTGCCATATTGGTAATAGCAGCATTAGTACTCATACTGGGTGTATGGGGATGCGGTGGTTATAACGGGCTGGTGAAGGAAGATGAAAATGTAAAAAGCAGTTGGGCAAACGTGGAAAGCGCCTACCAGCGCCGTGCCGACCTGATCCCCAACCTTGTAAACACAGTGAAAGGCGAAGCTAATTTTGAACAGCAAACACTTATTCAAACCATTGAAGCAAGGTATAAAAACCTTAACACGGTTAAGCTGGACCCCTCTCAGTTGACTACAGAAAATATTGCAAAATTCCAGGCGGCGCAATCCGAAATGAGCAGCGCTTTGAGCAGGCTGATGGTGGTAGTGGAAAACTATCCCAACCTGAAAGCCAACGAAGGGTTCCGGAACCTGCAGGTTCAACTGGAAGGAACAGAAAACAGGATCAACGTGGCCCGCAATGACTTTAACAGCGTTGTCAATACGTATAATACCAAGGTAAGGTCATTCCCGATGAACCTTTTTGCAGGCATGTTTGGCTTTAGCGTAAAAGAAGGCTTTAAAGCCGATGAAGGGTCCAGCAAAGCGCCGGAAGTCCAGTTCTGAACCAATTAAAACCTATTCAGGCATTGAAATTTCCCTGGCAAAAAAATACACCTCTTTTAAATGAAGAAGAACGCCTGCTTATTATAAATGCTATAAGGCAGGCGGAAAAGCAAACCAGCGGGGAGGTACGTGTATTTGTGGAAAGCAAATGCAGTTGGGTAAACGCATTGGACCGGGCGGCGGAGGTTTTTTTTACATTAAAAATGGACCAGACGGAAGAGCGGAATGCTGTATTGGTATATGCTGCCTTAAAAGACAGGCAACTGGCCGTTTTTGGTGATGAAGGCATTTACCGCAAAACAGGCCAGGAATATTGGAACGGAGTGGTAAATGAAATGCTGGACAAATTCAATCATCATGATTATGCACAGGGAATTACAGGTTGTGTGATGCAGATTGGAGAAGCGCTGCATGTTTATTTCCCCTATAATAAAGAAGTGGACAAAAATGAATTGCCTGATGAAATAGTATTCGGCCATTGACCTTCATGAAAAAAATCTTACTGATAGCAGGATTGGTTTTGTCTGTTTGTGCCGGGGCGCAGATAAGTAAGGTTGTGCCGAAGAAACCTGACCCGCCCCGGTTGGTGAATGATTATACCGCTACACTGACCGAAGCGCAGCAACAGGCGCTGGAAAACAAACTGGTGGCCTATGACGACAGTACCTCCAACCAGGTAGCTATTGTAATCATTAATACCACTGATGATTACCCGGTTGAAGATGTGGCACGGGAAATTCTCCGTACATGGGGCGTAGGCAACCGGAAAACAAACAACGGGATTGTATTACTGGTAGCGAAAAACGACAGGAAAGTAAGAATAGAAACAGGCTACGGCCTGGAAGGGGCCATTCCCGATATTACAGCCAAAGCCATCATTGATAATGACCTGTTGCCGGGTTTCAGGGGAAACGATTATTACCGGGGGCTTGACGATGCCACTACTTCAATCATGCAGGCGGCAGCCGGTGAATATAAAGCGCCGGAAGGTTATCCCAACAGGGGAGATGGTGGCATCAGCATTTCAAGGATTATCCTGCTTATAGTTATAGTGATTGTTGTGGTATCCATTTTTTCAGGTGGCTCCGGTGGTGGTGGATATGTATCCCGGAGAGGATATAAGGGATGGTGGATACCCACTAACACCGGTGGAGGCTGGTCGGGTGGGGGCGGATGGTCAGGTGGCGGCGGTGGTGGGTTTGGCGGTTTTGGTGGCGGTTCCGGCGGCGGCGGTGGTGCAAGCGGAAGTTGGTAAACAGGAAAAGAATTAAAAAAGAGGCCGCCCTTTTGAGGCGGCCTCTTTTTTAAAAAGAAATAACACTAAAATCCTTTTTTATCTTCTTCAGGTAGTTTTGATTTGATGTATTCAACCAGTTCGGCCAGCGCTGTATCAGTTGGCGCTGCTTTTGATTTCTGTGATTTGTCAATCAGTAAACCTTTCAGCACCATGCCGTTTACAAACGGGTCTGTCTGGTGCCGGAAAGCTTCAGGAATACTTTCCCTGAACTTTACAATTTCATCAACACCCCATTTTATTTTTTTAGCATCTTTAATAGCAGCAAGATAAGTGGTAAGCCCGTTCAGCATTTGAAACTTGGCCTGTCCTAAGGGAAGTTTGGCAAAATCGCCAATCACTTTCTCTGCCATGCTTTCATCGCCTGCTTTCAGTATTTCGGTTATCACCACTTCCTGCAAAGCTCCTTTTATAGGCTTGTCGGAAAATTCTTTTATCAGTTTTGAAGAGGCCTCAGCGTCAATCTTTGATAAAGCTTCCAGCGCATTACCCGCTACAGTATAAGAAGAATCGTAAACGGCAGATTTGAACAGTTCGGTATAGGCTGCATTCTTGTAGGCGCCCAATTTTTGAATGGCGCTGGCCTTTACAAGGCTGCTCTTATCATTTTTGGCCAGATTGGCAAAAATGGGTTCAAATGAATTTCTGACCGTTTCATTGCGCAGATCGGCTTTACTGATTGCCAGCATACGAAGACCGGCGTATTTATCATTTAAAGCGGCTTTCAGTAATTCAACCGCTTTTGCATCATCCAGGTTTTTAGAGGCAAAATCAATGGCTTCCCTTCTGTCAAGATAGGCGCCTGCATAGTTGTATTGGTGAATGTAATTGTCAAGGGTTTTATTATCCTTCTTTACCCAAAGCATCACTTTGTCGCCATCTGCATTAATCAGGTCCGGTCTTTTTGTGTAAGAGAAAGTGAAAGTATCAGCGCTGCTCCGGCTCCATACATTGTGCCGGGTTTTGGAAGCGCCGTTGTAAATATCAATAGCAAGGGGCAATTGAAAATATTTACCTGTTGTTTGTGTTTGCTGAACAATAACGGTTGCTTTTCCGGCTGCATCATCGTAGGTATAATCAATATTCACAGTAGGGTGCCCGCTGCCAAAATACCATTGGTTGAAAAACCAGTTCAGGTCCCGGCCCGTTACTTCTTCAAATGCAAGCCGCAACTGGTGGGCCTCGGCTGTTTTGAATTTGTAGGTGGTAAGGTAATTGTTTAAGGATTTAAAAAAGGCGCTGTCGCCGATATAATTCCGCAGCATGTGCAATATGCGTCCTCCCTTCTGGTAGCTTACGGCATCAAACATATCTTCCCGGTGCTTGTAGTAAAAGCGAACAAGGTCTTTGTCTTCGCTGCCGCTGTTCAGGTAGTTTTGCATGTCCCCGTAATTCTGGGCATCTCCGGCATCTTTCCCTTTTTTATACTCATCCCACAATGTTTCACTGTAGTTGGCAAACGATTCGTTTACGGTCAGGTTGCTCCAGCTTTCGGTAGTAACATAATCGCCGAACCAATGGTGAAATAACTCATGGGCAATCGTACCCTCCCATATATTCCCGTCAACCAGTTCTCTGGCATCCTGCTGGGCGCCTTCCTGGTGAAGGGTGGCTGTTGTATTTTCCATAGCGCCGGCTACAAAATCCCTTCCGGTTATCTGGGAATATTTTACCCAGGGGTAGTCAACACCTGTTATTTTTGAGAAGAAGGTCATCATTTCCGGTGTGTCGCCAAATATCTTTTTAGCAACAGATGCATATTCCTTTTCAACATAATAGTTTACTTCTTTTCCTTTCCAGGTATCTTTTATTACAGCATATTCACCCACACCTAAAAAGAACAGGTAGGGGGCATGGGGCAAATCCATTTTCCAGTAATCGCTTCTGGTTCCGTCAGGGTTCTTTTTTTGAGAAACCAGTTTCCCATTACTTAGTGTTACGTACTTGCTATCTACGGTAACGGTTACTTCCTGTGTACAACGCTGGTTGGTTTTGTCAATAGTGGGAAACCAGGCTGAACTTGATTCTGTTTCGCCCTGCGTCCAGATTTGTGTAGGCTTATTTTCTTCTTCACCTCTTGGGTTGATAAAATACAGGCCCTTAATGCCCAGCATACCATCTCCGCCATATTTTTCTTCGAACTCATCAGGTTTGGCGGTGTATTCTATATACACAGTGTATTTATCTTTTGCCGTAAATGTTTTTCCCAGTTGAATACGGAGCAATAATTCATCATACTCATATTGCAATTGCGTTTGCCGGGTGCCGGTTAGCAGGGTTACTTTTTTTATTTCCATGCCTTTGGCATCTAAAGCAAGACTGTCTGTTGGGTAAAAATGTGGTTGCAGGGTAATCCATGCCTTGCCGTATAGCCAGGACTTGCTGAAATCAGGTTTTAACTCCAGTTTGGTATGAACCAGGTTATTAATCCGGGCAGGCGTTTCCCGGTATTGTTCTTTCCAGGTGGTATCCTTGTCCGGTTGTTGTGCTGAAGCAAATGAAAGCATTAACAATAGCAGCGCAACGAAAGAGGTTTTTTGCATATACAGTTATTAAGGGGGCAAAGGTATAAAAGCAGGATTTTTTCTTCTAAAAAAAGGATGGAAGGGGGAGTGCCATTTAACAAGTTGTTGGCGACAAGGGCGATAAAGTCGGCAGATTTAAACTAATTTTGTTTATACCACAATACCCGGGAAAATGAGAAAATCCTTTTTCAGCCTGTTGCTGCTGTTGATGGCAATCTGCGGAAATGCCCAAAAGGTCCATTTTATCTATATACAATCAGAAAATGAACTTTCATTTTATGTAAAAACAGGAGGCAAAACAATCAACTCCTCCGCTACAGGATATCTTGTTTTATCTAAGTTACAGGACGGGAAGTATGACATTGCTATCGGGTTCCCGCAGGGTAAATGGCCTGAGCAACAATTTTCTGTAGCAGTTAATTCCCGTGATTATGGCTACCAGTTGAAAAATTTTGGAGAAAAAGGCTGGGCCCTTTTTGATTTGCAGGCGCTTACAGTTGTTGCCGCAAAAGCCCTCGGCATACCGGATGAGGGTTCTGAGAAATCTGTTGCTGGTTCCGCTACGACAAACGACAGCAATGTATCGGAGTTTACGCAGAAACTGTCAAAAGCTTCGGATGATCCGTCTTTAAAAGAAAAACCTGCTGAAGTTAAAATTACAGCGGAACAAAAAAAGGCTGTAGCTGAAGTAACGGTTGCCAAAGAACCTGAAAAGAAGGATACGGAAGTGGTTTCAGTAAAAGATAAGCAGGAGGTTACACAAAAGGAAGAAGAAAATAAAACGCTTCCACCTCTGGAAATTGTGAAGAAAGAAACAGTAAAAGAGGAAATAAAGAAGACCCCGGAAGAAGAACCCGGTAGAGCGATAGCTCAGGAGCAAAAAAATGAAACTCAGAAAGATATTGTAGAAACGGATGTAAAACCTGTGAACAATAACGCTACGGATACACCTGCCGTAGTGGCTCAAAAGGAAGCGGCAACCGGAGCTTATCAAAAATCAAAAATAATACGAAGGTCCGAGAGTTCCACAACAGTTGGCTTCGGACTTGTATTTATTGATGACTGGCTGAATGGTGAAAAGGATACAATTGATATACTTATTCCCAATCCTAAAACCGTGGTGAAAGAGAATGAAGCAACTGAACCGGGTAAAAAATTCCTTGATGTTAGTGCAGCAGCCTCCCCGGAGAAAGCCAGGCAAGAGGATAACCCTGTTGAATCAGAAAATAACGGTGTGTCCGGTAAAAGTGCAGGTTGTGCGGTGGTAGCAACGGAAGGGGATTTCTTTGCGCTAAGAAAGGATATGGCGTCGGCCGAAGGCAATGATGCAATGCTTGCAGAGGCAAAAAAGTATTTTGGTGCAAAGTGTTTTACCACTGCCCAGGTAAAGAATCTTGTGAGTTTGTTCCTGAATGATGAAAACAGGTACCGCTTTTTGGATATAGCATACAACCACGTTTCAGACAGCGCTAACTTTGCCTCGCTGCAATCGGTACTTACAGACGATTATTATATCGGGCGGTTTAAGGCAATGTTGCGTAATTAATAAGAATAGAGAATGTCGAGATATTTCCTGGAAGTTTCTTATAAAGGAACAGCTTATAGTGGTTTTCAGGTGCAGGAAAATGCAAACACCATCCAGGCAGAAATAGAAAAAGCATTCAGCATTTTACAGAAAAATGAAATAGCCCTTACTTCTTCTTCAAGAACGGATGCAGGGGTACATGCACTGCAGAATTTTTTTCATTTCGACTACGGGCCGGAATTGCACAAGCAGTTTGTGTATAAGATGAATGCTATCCTTCCTCCCGATATAGTGATTAAATCAATTAGCAGGGTACACGATGATGCTCATTCAAGGTTTGATGCAATAAGCCGGGAATACCGGTATTTCATTTATCGGGAGAAAAACCCTTTTCTCAAAGACAGGGCATTCTATTATCCCTATTCGCTTGATATAGAATGCTTGCACAGCGCAGCGGGTGTTATAAAAGAGTATGAGGATTTTACTTCTTTTTCAAAACGGAATACGCAGGTAAAAACGTTCCTGTGCACAATCACGGAAAGTAGGTGGGAGGAAAAGAACGGATGCCTTATATATAATGTAAGTGGAAACCGCTTCCTTCGGGGTATGGTACGGGCTCTTACGGCAACCATGCTGCTGGTTGGACGGAAGAAATTGTCAATCAATGATTTCCGGACAATAATTGAAAGCCGGGATAATACAAAGGCCAGTTTTGCCGTACCACCACAGGGTCTTTTTCTGGGTAAGGTTGTTTATCCCGATGGTTATTTCCCCTTTAAGCCTTCTGAAAATCCTGGCCACACATTTATTTAAGCAATTATTCCCTGGACTCGCATTTCATTGATTATTAATATATTTACATGTAATAAACTTGGCAGTTTGCTGTAACATTCCTACCTTTGCCGCCCGTTTAAAATAAACGGGAAGTTCTGTAACATCTGTGGATATACTGTGAGGCAAATGTGAAGAAAACACCATTAAAAACTTTGCCGGTAATAGCATCCGGCGTATCTTTGCAACCCGCTTTTAATAAACGGTTTAGTTCTTCACAAAATAAATTGATTTTCAAGCCAGATTATTTGAAATAAGTACAAAATAAATTTGGTAGAAATAAATAGGCCCTTACCTTTGCACTCCCGTTTAAAAACGGGGTGGCTGGTAAAGCCAAAAGATCTTTGAAAGTTGGAAAACAATAGCACTTTGTTTCGATGCAAATTGAAACAAAACTAATAGGTAAGTCAAGCTAAATACAATTTAGATTTGACACGTTAATTTTCTCTTGAGAATTTTAAATGTCAGTATCAAACAACATTTACAATGGAGAGTTTGATCCTGGCTCAGGATGAACGCTAGCGGCAGGCTTAATACATGCAAGTCGAGGGGCAGCATGAGTGTAGCAATACATTTGATGGCGACCGGCAAACGGGTGCGGAACACGTACACAACCTTCCTTCGAGCGGGGAATAGCCCAGAGAAATTTGGATTAATACCCCATAGCATATTGAAGTGGCATCACTTTAATATTAAAGATTTATCACTTGAAGATGGGTGTGCGGCTGATTAGGTAGTTGGCGGGGTAACGGCCCACCAAGCCTGCGATCAGTAACTGGTGTGAGAGCACGACCAGTCACACGGGCACTGAGACACGGGC
>CAZLLT010000015.1:0-76010 GCA_964560445.1 uncultured Chitinophaga sp.
GACTCAAAATCTGCCGTCCGCAAGGATGTGCCGGTTCGACTCCGGCCCCGGGCACAGAAAGCCGGAACATTCCGTTCCGGTTTTTTCTATACTACCGCACTTAGTTTTGCTAATAAACCGCTATCAGGTTTTACTCAAAAATCAATCACTTATACATTAGGCCATTAGGGAAATTACCTGTCCCGGCTTCGTAATTTTCCCTTGCAAACCGTTGAGCCTCTTTCTACCTTGTGTTAAAATTCAATCCTAATGAAACTAATGATGTACATAGGCAACGACCTGATAGAAACAGTACCGCTGGAACAGGAAAAAGTAAGGGTCCCGGGCTATGTAGGCAATTTCAAAAGGATACTGAAAAGAAAATACGATGAACTGATCAGGCAATCAGTACAACAGCCCGAATTCCTGATTTCAGATATTTTGCCTAAACTAATGCCAAAGCTCAAAAGCTAATGCCTCATAAAAAGAGCAGTCCGGTCATATATGCTATGACCGGACTGTTCCATTCATTTTTCACCCGTACTTAATATTTTGCAGGCGCCCCTTTCTTCGGAATTGATGACTTGATAAAATCCCTTAACTGCTGGTTGCTGCTGATAAGGTCTTCCTTACGCAAATACATCATGTGCCCGCTTCGAAAGCCTTCCCATTGCATCCGGCCTTTTAACTTGCCGCCCGGATCCATTTGCCATAAATTGTATTTGGCATTGAAATAATCACAGGCGCCGTCATAATAGCCCGACTGTACCAATACATGCAGGAAAGGGTTTTCCGCCATTGCCAGCCGTAGGTTCTCACCGGTACGGTCATTCGCCCTGTCCCACGGATGCACAGGCCCAAACATATAATATTTCAAATCTGTTTTATAATTCAGTTCTTCCCTGATATACATATTAATAGCAGGGGTAAACGAATGCAGCCAGGAAGTAAGTTCTGCATTATAATCCACCCTGTCGCCTCCATCCTGCTTATCAATTCCTTTATAGCGGGAATCAAGGCGGCCTACAGTAAACCCTTCATCCCTTAATAAATCTTTCCAGAAGAAAGAAGGCGGTATATCCAGGTTACGCTGCAGGATTGTTTTTTCTGACAACCCCGAATAACGGGCCATGCGGGCTGCAATTTGCTTTTTATCTGCATCTGATAATGTATGGCCTTTGGCAATGGCAGGAATCAATTCATTCACCGTAAAACTCTCCACCTCGGGCAGCACGGCTGTTAAATCTTTCTTCTGCAAATCAGCCGGTAGTTTTTTATGATACCAGGCTGTAGCCGCATAATAGGGCAACATCAATGCTTTTCCTACAGGGCCATCTCTTTCAATACCTAATTCTGTGGGTGAAACAAGTATCACGCCGTTCAGGTACATCCATTGCGAATTCTGCAATTCAAGCGCCAGGCCGGAAACACGGGTGGTACCATAGCTTTCCCCGATAAGGTATTTCGGCGAAGCCCAGCGGTTTTTGCGGGTAACAAATGTGTTGATCCATTCTGCGAGGTAACGTATGTCGGCCGCTATTCCAAAAAAAGTAGAACGGGGAACATCCTTGCTCACCGGCCTTGAGTAGCCGGTATTCACAGGGTCAACAAACACAATATCTGCCACGTCGAGCACCGAATAAGGGTTATCCTTCATGCCATAAGGCTGCACCGGGTAGCCTTCATCATCCACATTCAGGATGCGTGGACCTGTATAGCCGATTTGCATCCATACAGAAGAAGTGCCGGGGCCCCCGTTAAAAGAAATCATTAACGGCCTCGAAGATTTATCTTTTACATCCGACCGTTCAAAATAAGTATAAAACACACCGGCCTGCACATTTCCTTCATCATCCCATACAGGCTGCATACCTGCCGTAGCCGTATAGGGCACTGTTTGTCCTTTAATAGTAACCTCATGCCTCGTTACAACAGCGCTGTCAGGTAACAGCATCCTGTTCTTTGCAGCAGAGGCAGACGATGAAGATGATGGCGAAGATGAAGCGGCTGGCGCACCGCCACCGGTCCTTTGTTGAGCTACTATAGAATTAGCCACAACAAAAGAAAGCAGCAATAAGTAAGTTTGGTATTTCATAATTATAATATATATGTAGCTAAATATAGTGAAATATAGTTTTCACCAATTTCGTTTTTTTCTAACCACGGATTTCTTTGTATAAGATAGCATTTATGAATGGTAAACGGCTCCGGTTAAGTAAACCGGGTGCAGGCTTTGGCGGCAAAACGTAATCCTACACAGGAAAATATTGATTTACATTTGCCCATGCAAAACCTGAAACAATACTTTCTTTTAAGAGATGATATTACTTATTTGAATTTTGGTTCCTTCGGGGCATGTGTGAAACCGGTTTTTGAAAAATACCAGCAGCTTCAGCTTGAACTGGAGCAGGAACCGGTGCAGTTCATTACAGTTAACGGGGTACAATACCTGGAAACAGCGAGGAAGGCTTTGGCAAATTACCTGCATTGCGATAAGGACGATCTTGTATATGTAACCAACCCCTCCTACGCCGTTAATACCATTGCGAAAAATTTCAGGTTGCAGCCGGGAGATGAAGTGCTGTCCACCAACCTCGAATACGGCGCCTGCGACCGCACCTGGGAATACTATTGTAAAAAAGCCGGGGCAAAATACATCCGCCAACCTGTTTCGTTGCCCGTACGTTCAAAAGAAGAATTTATCAATGCCTTTATAAAAGGCATCACCCCGCAAACAAAACTGGTTTTTATCAGCCAGGTTACCAGCAGCACCGCATTGCGGCTCCCGGTGGAAGAAATTTGTTCCGTTGCCAAAGAAAAAGGGTTGCTCACTTTTGTAGACGGCGCCCATGCCCCCGCACAAATCCCTCTTGATCTCGAAAACTCTCCGTTTGATTTTTATACCGGCGCCTGCCACAAATGGATGATGACGCCAAAAGGCAGTTCTTTTTTATATATAAAGAAAGTATACCAGCCCGTTGACCCGCTGGTGGTCAGTTGGGGCTATAACGCTTTATTCCCGTCTTCCTCCCTTTTCCTCGATTATCACCAGATGAATGGCACCCGTGACTATTCCGCTTTTCTCACCATTCCCACTGCCATTGAATTTATGGAACAGCATAACTGGTGGCAGGTAGCGGCAACATGCAGGAAGCTGGTACAGGAAAACGGCCCGGTATTTTCTGAATTATTAGGCGCAACGCCCCTCGCCCCTGTTAATGATGATTTCATTGTGCAGATGTACAGCTCCCGTGTAAAAACAACTGAACCGGAAAAACTGCACCGGTATTTCTTTGATAACTATAAAATTGAAATTCCTGTATCACGACAAGGTAAAGATGCCTATTTGCGGTATTCCATCAACGCATTCAACACACAGGAAGACCTGGATAAACTTTTTGCAGCCATAAGAGATATAAAAAAGAAAACAAACCTGATGGAATAAGTATGCAAAACCCTAAGAGCCTGTTTAAAAAAAAATTCAAGAATTTGCTATGCAAATTTATTTGCCACGAATTGCACAGCCCGCCCCGCAAACGGCGGGGAATGAACACGAATAATTCGTGTAAATTAGTGTTATTCGTGGCTGAAACAAACATTTAAGGCTTTGCCTTAAATGAAATTTAAAAAGGCTCTAAGCCTAAAAAAAATTACACTCCCCTTTAGGGGAATTTGAGTGTTGCTTAAAGGAGTATTGCCGGGGGCCTCTTATCTTTACCAATAATTGCCTGCATTTATGAACATAGAATTCAACAAGAATGAAGACCTGATGAAGCAACAGCTTTCCGCCATGCGGCAGGAACTGGAAAAGATCGCTTTGGGCGGTGGTAAAAAAGCTATTGAAAGACAAAAAGAAAAAAATAAGCTCACACCAAGGGAACGCATCACTTATCTTGTTGACAGCGATAAACCCTTTATTGAAATCGGCGCATTGGCCGGTTTTGAAATGTATGAAGAACAGGGGGGCTGTCCTGCGGGCGGCACGGTGGCAGGCATCGGTTATGTAAGCGGAAAGCAATGTGTAATCGTTGCCAACGACCAAACGGTGAAAGCAGGGGCCTGGTTCCCAATTACAGGAAAAAAGAACCTGCGGTTACAGGAAATTGCCATGGAAAACCATCTGCCTGTTATTTACCTGGTTGACAGCGCCGGTGTTTTTCTTCCCATGCAGGATGAGATTTTCCCCGATAAAGAACATTTTGGCCGCATTTTTCGCAACAATGCCAGGATGAGCGCCATGGGCATCACACAAATAGCCGCAGTGATGGGCCCCTGTGTAGCAGGCGGCGCTTACCTGCCCATCATGAGCGATGAAACATTAATGGTGGAAGGCAATGGCTCTATCTTTTTAGCAGGCCCTTACTTAGTAAAAGCTGCTATCGGGGAAGATATTGATACGGAAACACTGGGCGGCGCCGATACGCATACATCCATCAGCGGTATTGCTGATTATAAATTCAAGACCGAGCAGGAATGTATGGACCATATCAAAAAAATGATGAGCCTGTCCGGTGAAAAACCAAAAGCTGGTTTTGACAGAAAACAACCGGCAGCCCCTGCTAAAAATCCCAATGAGCTGTACGGCATTTTCCCGCATGATGGAAAGCCTTACGATATGCTGGACATTATTGAACGTATTGTAGATAATTCGGCATTTGAAGAGTTTAAAGAAGATTATGGCAAAACCATTATTTGCGGCTACGGACGCATTGATGGCTGGGCAGTAGGTATTGTGGCCAATCAACGGAAAATTGTAAAAAGCAAGAAACCTGCCCGACTGGGCCATTCAGGCGGGGGGGAAATGCAGATGGGCGGTGTAATTTATAATGACAGCGCCGATAAAGCAGCCCGTTTTATCCTTAACTGCAATCAAAAGAAAATACCTCTTGTTTTTTTGCAGGACGTAACCGGTTTTATGGTGGGCAGCCGCAGCGAACATGCAGGCATTATTAAAGACGGCGCTAAGATGGTGAATGCCGTTGCCAATTCCATAGTGCCCAAAATCACCATTGTTATCGGCAACAGTTATGGGGCAGGTAACTATGCCATGTGCGGCAAAGCATACGACCCAAGATTTATTTACGCATGGCCTACGGCCCGGATTGCCGTAATGAACGGCGAATCGGCGGCCAAAACATTATTACAAATTGAAGTAGCCTCCAAAAAGGCGAAGGGCGAAGGGTTGAAGACAGAAGAAGAAAATGCTTTGCTCGATAAAATAAAAAGTCGGTACGATAAGCAAACCTCTCCCTACTATGCAGCAGCCCGCCTTTGGGTAGATGGCATCATTGACCCGGTGGATACAAGAAAAGTGATTGCAGAAGGCATTGCTGCTGCCAATCATAACCCGGACATCAGGGAGCTGAAGACGGGAGTATTCCAGGTTTGACAATAAAATATCTGTTGGTTTAGTTAATATTATCCCCCACATGCAAAAGCTTATTACAATAGTTATTTTTTTTGCCGGGTGTATCTCCCCTGCCTCTGCCCAGGTGGAAAAGCAATCCATGACTACTTTGATTGACCAAAACCTTTTTTTTGCAGCGCAGCAATACAAGCTGCTTGAGAAAAATACCCCGGATTCCCTGATGCCGAGATATTACGACCCTGCAAAAGGCGAAGTAAACCACAGTAATACCAAATGGTGGTGCAGCGGTTTTTTCCCCGGTACATTGCTGCATATCTATGAATACACAAAGGATACGGCCATAAAGGCCATAGCAGAAAAAAGATTATCCATACTGGAAAAAGAAAAACATTTTACGGGTAACCATGATCTTGGCTTCATGCTGTTTTGCAGCTTTGGCAACGCCTACCGGGTAACCGGTAATCCGGCTTATAAAGAAGCAGTAATAACGGCTGCTGCATCGCTGGCAACCCGCTACCGCCCTTCCATACAATCCATTCAATCATGGAACAGCAGTGAAAGACTGAAGTGTCCTGTTATCATTGATAACATGATGAACCTTGAATTGCTTTACTGGGTCAGCGATAATGGCGGCGACAGCAAATACCGGGATATTGCCGTTACCCATGCCAACAGCACGCTGCAACGCCATTTCCGTCCGGATAACAGCAGCTATCATGTATTGGATTATGATCTCAGCACAGGACAGTTAATTAAAAAGCTAACCTGGCAGGGCGCCGCTGATTCTTCTGCATGGGCAAGGGGGCAGGCATGGGGGTTATATGGCTTTACGATGATGTACCGGTTTTCTAAGAACAAAGCCTATCTTGATCAGGCCTTGAAAATTGCCCGTTTCCTGCTTAACCATCCCAACCTGCTGCCTGATAAAATTCCTTACTGGGATTTTGATGCCCCGGATATACCGGATACCTACCGGGATGCTTCTTCAGCAGCAATAACAGCCTCTGCATTGCTGGAATTAGGCCAGTATGTAGAAGCAACTAAACGAGAGGAATTGCTGACCGCCGCCGAAGAAATGCTTCGTTCACTCGCTTCACCGGGTTACCGCTCTGCTGATGGAGAAAACGGAGGTTTTCTTATCAGGCACAATGTAGGTTCATTGCCGCATAAAAGCGAAGTGGATGTGTCCCTTACCTATGCTGATTATTATTTTATTGAAGCATTGCTTCGCTATAAAAACTGGTACGACAAATAAAAATGAGTTCTGGCAACATTACCATATACACCGACGGCTCATCCCGCGGCAACCCCGGGCCGGGAGAAGGTGGCCGGACTGAAGACCTGCATACGGTGTCCGTCTTTTTACTCTATTAAATAAGATACCAACTCCTGGGAATTAATGATTGCTGAAAGTGCATTACTCGCTGTATTAACTGTTTTTATCATA
This sequence comes from uncultured Chitinophaga sp., assembly GCA_964560445.1. Taxonomy (GTDB): domain Bacteria; phylum Bacteroidota; class Bacteroidia; order Chitinophagales; family Chitinophagaceae; genus JJ008. The sequence continues at coordinate 6,795 of CAZLLT010000015.1, forward strand.
CCAATACCTTTGGCATAATAAACTTCCTGAAAAAACCGGTTTTGTCCAAACATACCGGCCGACTGGTTAAAAGTTTTAACCACTTTGATTACATCGTGATATGTTTCATCATTAACAACTATACTTAAATCGACATCTTCAATAGAAGTAGTTATTTCTGTTAACTTATTGTTTATATATTCCGTTTCCGTCCAAATATCCCCTATCTCAATACTGCCTTTTATTGCTGCTATTGTCATATATCTGCCCGTTGGGGTAAGTGTTGATGTATAAACAGGGTACAGGTATGTAGTTCCTCTGTACATATTACCGGTATGTTCATCCATCCATTCATAAATTTCTGTATTTATTTTAAGGTCATTACCGCTACAATTATAATACACCATCCTCCCATTCTTTGTTTCATCCTCCGATTTAATGGAATATCCTTTGAATATTTTTCCATCTATCGTTTTATTGGAGTCATAGGAATATTCCTCTTTAAATGTAGTCTTCGCATTTCCTCCTCCAAGCAGCTTCAGTAGAGAATCTATTTTCGCATTAGGGTTTGATTTAACCTCGTATGTGTAAACCATCTTTTTACGAAGCGGAAAATAGTCACAAATGTTCACTGTTCTTTTAGCCTGAACAGGAACCACTTTGCTATCATCCGCCGGTGCAACGGAAGTTATTGAGCGTATTATAGCAACAAATTCGCTTTCCAGCTTATCAAATTCTTCGGCATTTGCACTAAGAGAAATACCTACAGACCTTCCCTTATCTATAATCGATACAATATAGGCCTTTATACTGCCGGCGAAAAATGGTTGCTCCTTAATAATTTTTTGCACAGTCACATCAGGAAGTTTAGGCACCACGGAATTTTGTTCTTTACCGGTATAGGTTTTTAATACTGTAACCCCGGTGTTCCGATTGGATTCAGCGGCCAGGCGCCCGGAGCTCTTAAAAGATGGTTTCTTTTCAATCTGAATACTGAACATCGTTTCAGCCGGCTGTTCCCAGGTAGAAGTATAAGTCTTAACCGACTGTTTCCTGGTATAAATAATCATGTCGATTTTCCTGCTAATCTCTTCAAACCCGGGCACATCTGACATATCAATTTTCTCACCACCTTCCCACTTTCCCACGGGCAAAGTGATTTCAAGCCCGGTATTTTCTATTCTGACAGTTTGGGAGTATGCCGTAAGTGCACAGGCTAAGCCTACCAGGGAAAAAAATACCTTATTTGCAAAGATTGATTGAAAGAGTCTGCTTAAGAGATGACCTCTACCCGGGGCAGGAATGTTGATGATATACATGTTGTCAGTTTTATTTTTGAGATTGTTTACCAAACAGATTTTTCTGCCATTACAATTACAAAAATGCCGTCTTCGTTGATGTAGCCTTTAGTGTATAACCAATTGTCATTGTTGCCACGCCCAAGATATCTTTCGGCATAAGCTAATTTAGATACAGGGTCAAAATAGCCGATTTTACTAAAAACAAACCCTGTACTCTTTTTGCTTGAAATATCAACAAAACCATAGTTACTTTGTTCCTTTGGGTTATCATAATCGTAATCACGAGTATATCGCAACTTGCCATCTTCATATTGGGGAACGTAGCTTTTTATTTTGGCATTTGACGGCATATTAAGTAACGCAGCAAACTCTGCCATGGTATAAATTTTTCCGGTAGTATCCATTACCCTTGTAACATCTGACACCTCAAGCCCTGCATAGCCTTGAAAAAAAGTCCGAAACGAATGTCCTCCCTCTTTAGCCGTCTGCTTTATCACTACCTCCCCCTTTTTATTGATATAAGCATTCACAAATTCTGAGTTATTCGCCGGTGTTACTCTTGCCAATCCCGAATGGAAAGACTCCGGTTTATTAGTATAAATACAAGGGATAACAAGATCACCCTTTTCATTTATAAACCCGTATTTGGTTGTATTATATTGGTCAACTTTAGAGACTAATGCCATTCCTTCCGAAAAGGGTTCTTCTATACGATCATAATGATTGTGGGGAATTAGTTTTTGGGTGTACAAATCATAGTACGCCACTTTATAAGCATTATTAACAATAACTGTACGATCCTCAACAGCCACTTTCCCATTTACTATTTTACCGCTTATACTATAATTAAATTTATATTTTTTCATTGAGCCATCTGTCAAAACAGTTATACCATTTGAACTAAGCACAGCGTATTTTCCACACTCAGAAATATAAGCCTCCTTTGCCACTTCATCTCCGGTTGCATTTATAATAGCACTACTCAGGTTGGGTAGTTTGGCGCTAAATAATCCTATACGCAGATCCTTAGGGGGTGCTAAGCCATGACTTCGGTCAGATGAATAATAGGGAGGGTCTATTGAGTTGTATTTATTAAACTCAACAACATAATTACCTTCACGGTTTATTAAAGCATAACTACTTCCTTTAAGAACGACTGCCGCTCCCCCGTTAAAAGGATTCATTACATCCACATCTAAATACACTGCATTGGGGTGCACATCACCCGGCTTTAAATCCGAAACCGCAGCAAACCTGTTAGATGCATTAACAGATGATACTACTGCATTGGTATCTTGTCCGGCTGCCGGAAGTACCTGGCTATTTGAAGTATCTTCTTCTTCCTCACCCACAACCGGTTGCTTTTTCTTATCTTTTTTTCGAAATTTGTCAAAAGCTTCTTTTATGTCTTTTTTGTTTTCTTCCAATCCTCCTCCAACATTTGTGCAGGTGCATTTGCCATATATCAACAAACCGATTGCGAGTAAAAAATGATGCTTTTTCATATTCTCCCGATTTTTGAACCAAGTTAGAAATACCTGTATTATGCCACAACCGCCATTTATTATCCGCTGCATTTCACTTATTTTCTGTGCAGCCTGGAATAAAATCCTGTATGCTTTGCCTCGCTGCTATCCAGGATTTTGCCGGTCAACCGTAAAAAAGTAGATTTAAGTTCTAAACCAAAACTCCATCTATGCCGTTACGCCTTATAGTTGTCGCCGGTATGTTTTTATGCAGCCTGTCTGGGAGTGCACAGCAATCTTATACTGATAGTGTTTATAATGATTTACAACACCGCAGTCTTCCTGATACAAACAGGGTTAAAACTTTAAATAACTATGCCCGTGTTATCCGGCATGATAGCGTTGATAAAGCACTGGTTTTTGTGAATGAAGCCATACAACTGGCTCGTGCATTAAAGGATGAATACTGGCTGGGCGAAAGCTTTTCCACCATTGCAATGATTGACAATAAAACAGGGGATTATCAACAGGCATTAACATATCTCGACTCAGCACAACAGTTATTTACAAAGCTCAAAAAGTATGATGCATTAATTGTTTGCCTAGGACAAAAGGCTTTTATTTATCATGAACAGGGAAAGTATTCTGAGGAAATTGATTTACAGTATGAAACCATAAGAATTGCCGAAAAAACAAGCAATGTTTATGAAGCAGCAAAAGGCTATGGAGAAATTGCAAATTTATATTTTGGAGTGGGAATGTACAATGAAGCTGTCCGGATGTATGACAATGCATATTTAAAATTCATTCAACTTAATGATAATGTTTTGGCAGGGCTTTGTAAAGCCAATGCAGGGCAGGCCTATTTATTATTAAAGCAGTATGATAAAGCAATAGCAAAATTCGATTCTGCTATCACTATGTATAAACTGGCCGACAGGGATGATGCGATAGCTTCGTTAAATGGCAGCCTTGGCCTCACAATGGGTTATTTAGGCAAGTATGAAGCAGGGCTCAATCTGGTTGAAAGCTCTATTGCCGAAATGGAGAAAAGAAAATATAAACGTTCTATCATTCAAGGTTCATTGAATGCTGCAAAAATTATTATGCTCGGTATGGACAGTATAAAAAGCGACAGGTTTACTTATGCCAATGCCCTAAAATATGCAGAAAAAGCCTATCCCTTAGCTAAGGAAAGTGGCGACATAAAAAATCAGATTTATGCAATGGAAATACTATCCGATTTGTATGAAAGAAGCGGAAAGTTCAAAGATGCCCTGGAATTAGGGAAGAAATTTACGCTACTGAAAGATAGTGTTCTCAGCAGTCAAAAAATACAGGAAGTAGCCATAAAGGATGCACAGTTTGAAAACGAAAAGAACACAGCCGTTCTCAATGCAGAGCATACCGCAGCTATTGCAAAGCAAAAGACCATTCGCAATTTTTCAATTGGCGGTATAGCCCTCGTAGCATTGGCTTCGATGTTGTTGTTCCGGCAATATAAGCGCCGCCGCGATGCCAAAACCAAGCAACAGGAAGCGGAACTGAAAGCACAGGTGGCCGAAACCGAAAATAAGGTCATGCGCCTGCAAATGAACCCGCATTTCATCTTCAATTCGCTCAATTCCATCAGCGACTATATCCGCAAAAACGATATTGAAGAGGCGGACAGCTACCTGGCAAAATTTGCGAAAGTGATGCGTACCGCCCTCGAAAGCTCTGAGCTGAAGGAAGTACCCCTGTCGGAAGACCTGAAGGCCCTGGAGCTGTATATGCAGTTAGAAGCCACCCGGCTGGGCAACAAGTTTACTTATGAAATAAAAGTAGCTGATGCCATTGATGCTGAAAACACCTTGATTCCGCCCCTGATTCTGCAACCCTTTGTAGAAAACAGCATCTGGCACGGCATCGCCAGCAAAGAAGGAAATGGCCATATTAACGTACATATTCTCAAAGAAGGAGATATGCTGAAATGTATAATTGATGATGACGGCATCGGCAGGAATAAGGCCGCAGAAGCAACAGCGCCTATTGGAAAAGCATCGCTGGGCATGAAGATAACCAAAGCGAGGATTGATATGCTCAACAGGCTAAAAGGCAGCAATGCAGGCATATCTTTAACAGATAAGGCAAACGGGCTTACAGCAGAATTAAGGTTGCCGCTGGAAACGGCTTTCTGATAATACCCGGCAGAAAATAAATGTGCCGGTGCAAAAAATAGATAGTATTCCGGTACTATTCTTAATGATGATACATTTACAACAGGTAAACAAACGGTGTTTTCAGGATGAATAAAATTAAAGCCATAATTATTGATGACGAAGAGCCTGCTGCACGCAGGCTGGCCGATTTAATTGCAAAACATTGCAGCCCGCTGATAAAGGTAGCGGGTATGTTTTATACTGTAAGCGATGGCGTTGCCGCTATAAAGAAGCTGCAGCCGGACCTGGTTTTCCTCGATGTTCAGATACACAACCAAACAGGATTCGACCTTTTAAAACAACTACCTGATAAAAATTTTGATGTAATATTTGTAACCGCTTATGAAAAATATGCGGTGCAGGCCTTCCGGTTCAGCGCTATTGATTATTTATTAAAACCTGTTGAAGCAGAAGACCTGAAACAGGCGGTAGAAAAAATAAGGAGCAAAAAGCCCGAAGACAGCCTGGTAAATAAATTTCAAACCCTGCTCGAAAATGTAACGCAGTTGAAGCAATATACACCACCCAAAAAAATCATTGTGCCAACTATTACAGGCTTTGAACTGCTGCCGGTTATTGATATCCTTCGTTGCCAGAGCGATGTGAACTACACTACTATTCATATGCAGGGCGGGCAAAAATTGGTTGTGGCCAAAACCCTCAAGGAATTTGAAGAAATGCTGGGTGAGTATAATTTTTTCAGGATACATAACTCCCACCTGGTGAACCTTGCCTATATAAAACGCTATCAGAAAGGAAAAGGGGGCGCTGTGATTCTGATGGACGGTACGGAACTGGAAGTATCGCACCGGCGCAAGGATGATTTTTTGGAAAAAATGAGCAAAGTCTGAATTTCTGCGGGTATTTTTACTGCTTTATTAAAAATGACCCGGCCAATAACTATCTACACCGATGGCTCATCCCGCGGCAATCCTGGTCCCGGAGGGTATGGCGCTATTTTAATCAGCGGGCAACACCGCAAAGAATTATCACAGGGATATAAACACACTACCAATAACCGCATGGAACTGATGGCCGTTATTGCAGGATTAAAAGCATTAAAGAAAGAAGGGTTGAGTGTAACAGTTTACTCCGACAGCCAATATGTGGTAAAAGCTGTAAAAGAAGGATGGCTGGAGAACTGGATCAAAACCAATTTTAAAGGCGGCAAAAAAAACCCTGACCTCTGGAAAGAATTTTACCTGCTTTCCAAAAAATTCAACCTGCAATTTGTTTGGGTAAAAGGCCATGCCGATAATCCTTACAACAACCGCTGCGATGAACTGGCTACTGCCGCTGCTGACGGCCTGTCAGGCCCGCTACTGACCGATGAAGGTTTTGAGGGCATTGCTAAATAAGTATAGATAACAGGAACGCAGATAACGCTGATTAAGCGGATACCAGCAGATTTTTTTGGTTGATGATCTGCGTAAATCCCTGCCCGTCCGGTCAGGCGGGTGTTAAATCCCCCGACCTATGGTGCGGGGCAAGCTGTGTCATCAGCGTTCCCATTGCATTTTTATAACACTACATTTAGTTAGCGCTGCCGTTTTGAAAAGAATAGCAAAACACTTTTTTAATCATTCTGTTTACGGAAATAAAAAACCCCGCTTCTGAACAGAACGGGGTTTCTAAGCAAAGCAGATAGTCTTAGCCGGAAAAATCTTCCAGTGTTACTTCAAAATAGAGTACGGAATTGCCAGGTATTGGCCCTACGCCTGTACATCCGTATGCCAATGCAGACGGAATAATTAATTTAATACTACCGCCTTTCCCGATAAGAGGTACGCCCAATTGCCATCCCGCAATCGTTTGCCCCAAAATAAACTGGGCAGGAGTAGTGGTTTGTTCAAAAATATTTCCATTCGTAAGCTTGCCGGTGTAATTAGCCGACACCAGGGAAGAAAGTGTCGGTTTTTCAGCGCTGCCGGGATTGATTATTTCATAATACAACCCGCTGCTGTGCTTTACCGCAGTGATGCCATTGCTTGCCGCAAAGGCCAAAATAGCCGGTTCCTCGCTTTCCACAGAATTATTGGTGCATGGGTCGCTGCTTTTTACACAAGCCATCCCGGAAAACAGAAAAACACCCAAACACACAATAAATACAGATAATCTCATTACCATTTATTTTAATAAACGTTGATTGTTAAAGACAACTGTCGTAAATAAACCGCTGCATCAGGAGGAAAACTATTGTTTCTTTCGTTTCGCCATCAATTCTTTATAGCGCTGTTCATTCAGGTCCCATTTGTGTTTTGATGAAAAGACCACCACAAAAACTACGATAAGCAGGATGCCTGTCAAAACCACCAGCACACCGGAAGCGTTGAGCCTTATCTGCATATCGGCCCGGGTGTACCAGCCGGAAAAGTAGTTGGCAACTATCCCGACAGCCAGCACTGCGGCAAGGGGAAGGCCTGCGGCTAATTGCCACATCCGTCTTTTTTTGTTGCTGCGGTTATGCCCCCAATATTCAAGAAAGCGTATTTCCTCTTCTGTCAGCATATAATTACCGCAAAGTTAATGTATTAGAAGGGCCGGATACTTGCAACACCCGTATAAAATATTTAACTTGTGTACTTTAAGTCAATATACCTTGAAGCTTGCTCCATTAATAACCCAGTATCTGTACTCCACCGGAAAATTGGAACTGCCCGGCATCGGCCTTTTCCGCCTTGAGCAACCCCCGGGTGAACTGACCGGATCTGAAAAATCGCAAAAAACAAGATCAGAGCCTCCCGGTACGGTAACTTTTGAAGCCGTTTCTGTAAAAGAAGCGCCGGGATTAGTAGCTTTTATTTCTGAAAAAACAAGAAAACAAAAGGCCCTGGCCTCGGCCGACCTGGAATCGCATATCGAACTGATACAGCAGTTCCTTAATATCGGCAAGCCCTTTTTACTGGAAGGAATCGGCAATCTTATAAAAACCAGGACCGGGGAATATATTTTCACCTCCGGCGAAGCGCTGCCCGAAGCATTGAAAGATTATTCTGCAAAAGAAATTTCGGCCACATCATCCACAGAAGAGTCATTTACTGATTACCGCAAGCCTATCAACAAAGAGAGCAGCACGGCCAAGTTAAAAAGGCCTGTTTCCATACTGCTGCTGCTTATCGGCATCGGCATTGCTATTTGGGGAGGATATACTGTTTATAAGTTAACGTCTGATAACAAAGACAACGATGAGGATGACGTAACAGCATCTGCATTGCCTCCTGTTGCCAGCGATACCGCTACAACAGCAAATAAGGACAGCCTGCCGGTGGTTCAGCAGGATGCAGTACTACCGGAAGTAAAACCCGTAGCGCCGCCTGCCGGGCAGATAAAATACATACTTGAAGAAGCGCTTGCCAAAAGGGCTTTTGAACGGTTTGCAAAACTGAAAACCTTTCAATGGCCGGTACAGTTAGAAACAGCCGACTCTGTTACGTACCGCCTTTATATGCTGATACCTTCCACTTATAATGATACGGCAAGAGTAAAAGATTCCCTGTATATATTAAACGGTAAAAAGGTTTCTGTAGCAAGATAGGCGCTGTTTATTTGCCTTTCTGTTTCAAGATTACCTTAAAAGAAAATGCCGGACAAAGTTTTATCCGGCATTTGTTGAGGTCCCGAGCGGATTCGAACCGCTGTAGGAGCTTTTGCAGAGCTCTGCCTAGCCACTCGGCCACAGGACCATTATTTGAAATGGCAGCGAAAATAAGATATTTTTGGTAATTGCTTTTACAGATAAAACGAACAAGTATGAGCCGTATTGCAGAATCTGAGCTGATTATTAACGACCGGGGGGCTGTTTATCATCTTGACCTCAGGCCGGAAGAAATCGCCGGCACCGTCATTACCGTAGGCGACCCCGACAGGGTAAAAGAAATCAGCAAGTATTTCGATTCCATTGAAGTAAAAAGACAGCACCGGGAATTTATCAGCCATACAGGTTATGTTGGAAAAAAAAGGCTTACGGTTCTTTCCTCCGGCATAGGCCCCGATAATATTGATATTGTGATTAACGAACTGGATGCCCTGGTAAATATTGACTTTGAAACAAGGGAAATTAAAAAAGACCTCCATTCTATCAATATTATCCGCATCGGCACTTCAGGCTCCCTGCAACCTGATATACCTGTTGACAGTTTTGTAGCTTCCACCCATGGCCTCGGAATAGATAACCTGCTGAATTTTTATCGCCACGATCATAATGAACAGGAAAAAGAGCTGTTGCAGTCTTTTGTTACGCATACGCAAATACAAAGCCTTACGGGAGGGCCTTATATCAGCAGCGGCGCCGCTTCGCTTATTAAACACTTTGTCAAGGGATTCAGCCAGGGCATTACGGTAACCTGTCCCGGTTTTTATGGCCCGCAGGGAAGAATACTAAGGCTTGGCGTCCGCAACCCCGACCTTATTAACAGGCTGACGGATTTTCGCTTCGGCCAGCACCGCATCACTAACTTTGAAATGGAAACATCCGCCATCTACGGGCTGGGAAAGCTGTTAGGCCATAATTGCCTTGCACTAAACGCCATTGTAGCCAACCGGGTGCAAAAAGAGTTTTCAAAAGACGGGAAACTTGCGGTGGAAAAACTGATCAGGAAATTCATTGAAATATTTTCAGAAACCCCACTATGACCTTACATTTCTACAAATACCAGGGCACCGGCAACGATTTCATTGTTATTGACAACCGGAATGGCGAACGCTCTGAATTGAACACCTACCAGGTGCACCGCTTGTGCGACAGGAGGTTTGGTATCGGCGCCGATGGGCTGATGCTGCTTCAGCAAAAACAAGGGTATGATTTTGAAATGAAGTATTACAATGCCGATGGCAAAGAAGGCAGCATGTGCGGCAACGGAGGGCGGTGCCTCGTAAAATTTGCTTATCACCTCGGCATCCACCCCGAAGTGTTCCGTTTTATTGCTTCAGACGGGCCGCATGAAGCCGAAATTGATTTTGACGGCACTGTTTCATTGAAGATGAAAAATGTAAACGCCGTTAAAAAATTTCATACTGATTATATACTTGATACCGGCTCACCGCATTATATAAAGCTGGTGCCCGATGTAATGAAAGTGGATGTATTCAAAAAAGGAAGTGAGATACGCAACAGTAAAGAATTTATTGAAGATGGCATCAATGTAAATTTTGTAGAGCAGACGGATGCGGCTGACAAGATCATCGTCCGCACCTATGAACGGGGCGTGGAAGATGAAACTTTTTCCTGCGGCACCGGCGTAACGGCAGCAGCCCTGGTGTGCTACCACAATGAAAACGGTTTCAACGAAGTGCAGGTGCAAACCATTGGCGGGCCTCTCAGCGTTGAGTTTGACCGCATTGATGATAACCATTACGAAAATATCTGGCTTTGCGGACCGGCAGAAAGGGTATTTGAAGGACAAATTGAAATAAAAGAAAATTGAACCCCGGCCGCAATACCATACCCGAAATACAGCAGGGCTTGCAGGCCGTTGAAAAAGAAGTTATAGATTATTGCACTTTCTTGCAGGAAGAAGAATTTTTCCGGCAATATGGAGAACAATGGTCGGCAGCACAACAGGTAAAGCACCTCGTTATAGCAACAAAGGCCGCCACACTGGCTTTTTCCATCCCCTGGTTTATAGTAAAACGGATTGGCGGCATTGCCAACAGACCTTCCCGCACCTATGATGAGTTGGTAGCAAAATATAAATTCAAGCTGGGGCAGGGAGGCAAAGCAGGAAAGAAATATACCCCGGCCCCGATCTTGCCTGGTTATGGAAAACAAAATTTGCTGAATGAGTTCGGCAAGGCCATGCAAAAAATAACAAGGCTGATTGTAAAAAGGGCAACGGAAGATAAGCTGGATTATTATGTAGTCCCACACCCACTGCTTGGCAAAATAACCCTCCGGGAGCTATGTTATTTTACCCACCTGCATACATTGCACCACCTGAAAAGCATCCGGGAAAGGATTTCCGGATAAAGTTCTCTTGCCTGATTCCCTACCTTTGCGCCGAAAATGATACAATACTTTAAAAATATAGACCACCGGGTTTCTGCCATAGACAAGCCGGAAGACGGCTCGTGGGTAAATGTATTGCCGCCGTTAAAGCAGGAAGAATTTTCCAATCTTTCTGCTGCATTGGATATACCAATTGATTTTCTTACCGACTCGCTGGATATTGATGAAAGAAGCCGCTTTGAAGAAGACGACAATGTAAAGCTGATTGTTATAAAAACCCCTACCGAAAACAATTCTTTCAATGAAAGCGATGCCTATTACATTACCATCCCTATTTGTATCATCCTTACGCATAACCAGATTGTAACCGTAAACTCTTTTGAAAACCCGGCAATAAAAAAATTCCTGAACACCTTTCAAAACCGTCATCCAGGTAAAAAAAGCATGATGGTGCTGAAAATATTTGAAAAGATCGTTCAGAATTTCCTGGAGCACCTGAAAGAGATTAACCAGCGCAGGAATACCATCGAACAAAAACTGTATGACGCCAGCCGCAACGAATACCTGCTGGAACTGATGCGTATCCAGAAAAGCCTGGTATATTTTGTAACAGCTTTACGCTCCAACGAGCTGTTGATGATGAAACTGGAACGCACCCAGTTCCTCACCATGAACGAGGAAGAGAAAGAACTTCTTGATGACCTGATCGTTGATAATTCCCAGGCGCTTGAAATGGCCAACGTGTATGCCAATATCCTCAGCAGTACGCTGGATGCCTTTGCCAGCATTATCGCCAACAACCAGAACCAGGTATTGAAAAGGCTTGCCGTCATCACCATTGTACTCACTTTTCCTGTACTAATCGCCAGCTTGTTCGGTATGAATGTGCCCAGCGGCTTTGAACACTCGAAGTATGCTTTTTATATTGTGGCCTTTCTATCGCTTGGCATTGCCCTGGTAATCGGGTGGTATTTTTTCCGGAAGAAAATCTTTTAGCCATGTTCAACCTCCGTGTTTACGGGATATTGATGAACGAAAACAAGCAGGTGCTGGTGAGTGATGAACTTATCCGGGGCAGCTACATTACAAAATTTCCCGGAGGGGGCCTGGAGTTCGGTGAAGGCACCCGTGATTGCCTGAAACGGGAATTTATGGAAGAAATGAACCTGAACGTATCCGTAGAAGGGCATATCTATACCACCGATTATTTTCAGCTTTCCGCTTTCAACCCGGAACACCAGATTATATCTATCTATTATTTTGCCCGGGCACTTGACCCCATCCAGGCGCCGATAAAAAACAAGCCTTTTGATTTTGGCCCGGAGCAGCTTCAACTATATGAATCCACGAAAGAAATAGAAACCTTCCGGTTCATTGACTGGGAAGAGTTTACCGAAGAAACAGTTACGCTTCCCATTGATAAGATTGTAGCCGGTATTGTTAAAAACAGGTAATCATTTACCAGTCATAGCTGCCGCTTTCATTTCAGCCGCCTTCTCATGGCCTAAATATCTTTCTATAAACCCATGTACAAGATAGATTACGGGTGTCATCAAAACAGCCACCACAAACTTATACATATAGTTGACGATGCAAATCGCTATCAACTGGTCGAGTGGCCAGGGTTCTCCCTGCCCTTTTACCCATTTGGGATAAAAATAAAAAGCGATGAATAAAACAATAAAACTGTCTATCAGTTGCGACACCAATGTTGATCCTGTGGCCCGCAGCCATATTTTCTTCTCCCCCGTAATCTTTTTTATCCGGTGAAAGATAAATACATCTACCAGTTGCGCCACAAGAAAAGCTGTCATGGAAGCGATAATAATACCAAGCCCCTGGCCATAGATACCATTAAAGGCCGTATCCATATTCTCTATGCCGGCCTCCTGCTTACTGGTAATCCACCAGCTATTGGGCGCCGTATCGATTGCAAGAAAGATGGCTAAAAACCCCAAACCTATCAAACAGATAGTGAGCCAGCTTAGAAAGGTAACCCCTTTCCTGCCATAGTATTCATTGATAATATCCGTCATTACAAAAACTACCGGCCATAGCAATACACCGCAGGTAATATTGAAAGAATAGTTGTTGCCAAATAACCGGATATTGGCCGGTTCCCAGCCCAGTGTTTCCTCCAGGGAAAAAATCTTAACTCCTATAAACTCTGCTATCAATGCATTGGTAATAAATATCCCGGCCAGGATCAGAAACAAACGGGTAGGCCTGTTATGAATAATAGTATGGATCATACACCGGATTTTGCCTGAAGATAATTCACATAATATATGTATCCCACAAATAAAAACAGAACAAGGATGTTGGCGATAATAAGCCACACAGGAACTATGCTTGCCGGTTTTTTATTGGCTATCCACAAAACAAGGTAACAGGTTATTGTTACAGGCACAATAACCATTCCCATAAAAAAACCTATGGTCAGTATGGTTGATTCGAGGTTATCGTCCTTTATCCACCCTGTCGTCAGTTGAACGAGGGTCAACAAAAAGAACAGGCCGCAGATAAGCGATAATCTTGACAAAAATAAAAGCCAGCGCATCGGGATTTTAGTCTAAAATAGCATTATTTTGTCAGCCTATAATAACGATCACTGATGAAAAATCCCCTGCTGAAAAAGTTACTGCCCCATGTTATAGCCATCCTTGTTTTCCTGGTACTATCCGCACTGTTCTGCAAACCGGTACTGGATGGCAATGTGCTGAACCAGCATGATAATATAAGCTGGAAAGCCATGGCGCAAAACGCTTTTGAATACAAGGAAAAAAACGGCCATTTCCCGCTGTGGAACCCCAACCTTTTCAGTGGCATGCCCAACTACCAGGTAGCAATAGAGGGAAAAAGTGTGCTGCCCGACCTGTTGACCATCTTTTCACTGGGCACGCCCAAGCCTATTAATTTTTTCTTCCTCGCTTGTATCTGTTTTTATATTCTTTGCCTCACGTTAAGGGTAAGGCCCGTCATCGGTATTTTAGGGGCTATTGCTTACGCATTTTCCACCTATAACCCTGTAATTATTGCAGCAGGGCATGATACCCAAATGCTGGCCACTGCTTTTATGCCGTTGGTGCTTGCCGGGTTGATCAGTATTTATGAAAAAAATTATTGGCTGGGCCTTGCACTGGCAACTTTTGGCGCTTACCAGCAGATAGGCGTGAACCACCTGCAGGTTACCTATTATTTCTTCCTCATTGCGTTGATCATAACTATTGCTTACTTAGTAAAATGGGTGAAACAAAAAGAATGGAAACATATCGGCATTGCAGCCGGTATTACCATTGTAGCTGCCTTAACAGCGCTGGCGGGCAATGCGCTGATATTAAAAACCACTTCGGAATACAGCCGGTTTACCATGCGGGGCGGAAAAGATATTTCCATTGAAGGCGACACCATTAAAACCGTAAAAACAAAAGGGTTGGATACCGCCTATGCTTTTGAATACAGCCTCGGTAAAGCGGAAACCGTAACATTCATCATGCCGGATGCTTTCGGCGGTTATAGCGGCAATTCGCTGGGCGAAGGCTCGAATGTTGCCAAAAAACTGATCGAAAAAGGTATTCCTGAAAACAATGCGGAGCAGGTAGCGCAAAATATGCCTAAATACTGGGGTAAATTATACACATCAGGTCCGGCCTATCTCGGCGTTATTATTTGCCTGTTGGGTTTGATTGGCTTTGTTCTCGTAAAAAACCCCATCCGCTGGGCTTTATTGGCCGCTACTGTATTAGGTATCGTCATGTCATGGGGGAAATATTTTTCGGGGTTTAATACTTTCCTGTTTGAATACCTGCCGCTTTATAACAAATTCCGCTCCCCGCCCTTTGCACAGGTTATACCGCAGTTTATGGCAGGCATCAGCGCTGTGCTTGGCCTGCAACAACTTCTTTTCGGGCCGGGTATCAGCAAAGAAGATTTCAAAAAAATACTTTACACTTCAGCAGGGTTATTTGTCTTCCTGGGGTTGATGTACATAACCCTGGATTATAAAGCACCGTTTGACGGGCAAATCTTTGACAGCATCAAGCAACAATCGCAAAGTGAAGAATTGGGCAGGGCTGTGCTTGCCGGTCTGAAAGCCGACAGGCAGGCTTTATTCGGGGGGCAATTATTGCGGGCACTGGGGCTTGCCCTTGTGGCATTGGGTGTTCTTTTCTTTTTTTATAAAAAGAAGGTTTCAGCTATCGTTGCTGCCATTATCTTACTGGTAGTAAGTTCCCTTGACATCCTGCTGGTAAGCAAGAATTACCTGAGCGAAGAAAAAGATCATTACATAGCAGCAGACTCCTACGATACAAGCAATTTTGCCCCGACAAATAACAACAAAAAAATATTAGAAGACAAAGACCCCAATTTCAGGGTATTTAATATGCTGGGGACACAGACAGGTGGGCCGTTCAGTGAGGCATTTACATCTTACTACCATAAATCCGTTGGCGGGTATCATGCGGCCAAACTTCGTACTTACCAGGATATTATTGAGCGATACTTCAGCGGCTCTGTAAACCCCCAGGTTCTCGATATGCTTAACACCCGTTACCTTATTACTCAAAACCCTTTTACCGGCGGCGATACATTGATACGAAGGGAAACAGCTTACGGCCCGGCCTGGCTGGTGAAAAATGTAAAGGTTGTAAAAGACAAAATCAGTGCCTTGCAGGACATCGGTGTTACAAACTTAAAAGACACTGCTGTTATAGATGAGTCATTCAGTAAAAACATTGTTCAGCCACAATGGGATTCAACAGCCTCTGTTACGATGACAAAGTTTGATAACGATGCAATAGAATACGAAGTAAACGGGAACGGGCCCCAGTTTGCCGTATTCAGCGAAGTATATTATCCTCTTGGATGGAATGCTTATCTCGATGGCAATAAAGTGGACTACGTTAATGCCAATTATATCCTGAGGGGATTGTCGGTTCCGGCCGGTAAGCATACCATTCGCTTTGTCTTTGAACCAGCATCTGTAAAAAGCGGGACAACAATCATGTTCATAGCGTCCATATTCATACTTATCTTTTTTGTGGGAGGGTTGTTTATGGCATGGAGAAGCAGCACCAAAAAGGCCTGATGAAGAAAATACTGGCAATAGCCCCCTATTCCTACCTTCCTTATTTTTCGGGTGGGCAAAAATTTATTGCGCAGTTTTTTCATCACCTGGGGCAAAAGTCAGACCTGACGGTTATTTCCGTACCTGACAATGATTATTCATTGGCCAAAACATATAAAACAACCCCGCTTCTCAAAAAATCCTTTTCCCGTTATTATGACTTCAGCCTCGTAAAAAAAATTACCGCCCTTGTAAAAGAAAATCAGTTTGACGCTGTAATCTGGGAACATCCTTATTATGCATGGCTGGCCTACCAGGTAAGAAAAAGAACCGGCGTAAAAACAATCATTCATACCCATAATATCGAATACCAGCGGTTCAGAAGCACCGGGCGCTGGTGGTGGCCGTTGCTGAAATGGTATGAAAAAAACTGCTTCAAAAAGGCAGATGGCCTTTTTTTCATCACCCCCGAAGACAAAGATTTTGCCATCAGCAACTGGAACATACCTGAATCAAAATGTTTTGAACTTCCTTTTGGAGTGGACCTAAAAAAATATCCGGCTGACAGGCAGGTGTGCAGAAAAGAAATTGGGGCAAAACACCAGATTGCTGAAAACGAAAAAATATTGTTGTTTACCGGCTTACTGCGCTACAAGCCCAATACCGATGCCATACACCATCTCCTTAACTCCATCAACCCGGTATTACAGACTATAGAGTTCCGGTACAAAATCATTATTTGCGGCAAGGATCTGCCTGATAGCATAAAAGATTTGCTGACCGGCCCTTTGGGCAAAAATATTATCCATGCCGGTTTCGTAGATAATATTGACAGTTATTATAAAGCCACCGATGTTTTTCTGAACCCTTTATTAAGCGGTGGCGGCGTTAAAACAAAAGTTGTAGAAGCCATTGCAAACGGAACAACTGTTATTTCAACCCAAACAGGGGCAATCGGCCTTGATAGAACAGCCTGCGGTAATAAACTTATACTGGTGAAAGATGGCAATTGGGATGAGTTTGCAAAAAAAACGGCTGTTGCAGCATCTGAAAACGAGAGCATAACCCCGGAAACCTATTACCAAAAGTATAATTGGGGGAATATTGTAAAAAGCATCATTGCCGATGCTATCTGATCAGTTTGCCTGTAAGTTTAAAAAATACTGATTTCACCAGGTTTCTTGCCGATTCCTTAGCCGTATAGATCAACTTAAAAAAGAAATAATAAGCTCCTTTGCCTTCCCTCAACCGCATAATGGCTAATTCATGCTGCATCATTGTTTTTCGCAGGTTGAGTTGCTTTGACAAGTCCGTACTGCCACTGTTGATATGAACAATGGTAGTACCAGAAAAAAATAGGTTCTTATAACCCAACTTCTTCACCTGCTCACACCAAAGCTGGTCTTCCCCGTACATAAAAAACCGATCATCCAGTTTTTTCCCCGGCAACTGCTCCGGTATTTTTCTGGGAAAAAGAAAGAAAGCTCCATTCAGCCAGTCGCACTCTATATTTTCATCATGCCTGAAATATTTACCAAGCATCAGCTTAGCCCTCGTTTTGTAAGGCATCAGCATTGGTATAAATCGAAAAAGGTCAAGCAGTTCCCAACTTATGCTCCTGAACCTTCTTGCGGTGTATTGAACCCTTCCGTCAGGATAAGTCATCCTGCAACCCACTACACCAGCTTCAGGCTGTGACTGCAGGTAAGCAACCGATTTGCTGATACTATCTTCAGTTAATACCGTATCGCTGTTCAGCAAAAGGATATAGTCGCCGGTTGCTTTTTCAATGCCCAGGTTATTGCCATAGGCAAAACCTCCGTTGACAGAGCTTTTCAGTAACCGGATATGTGGAAACTCCTCCAAAAACCTGCCAGCATCACATTCCGTAGAAGCATTGTCCACCAGCACAATCTCATGATCAATTGCTTTCGTTTCTTTTATCACAGACCGGATGCAATCCCCGGTCAGTTTAAAAGTATTGTAGTTGATGATGATGACGGAAACCTTCATTTACTGTTTTTTCTGTTCTTAAATCTGAAAATACAATAGCTCAGAAACATAAAAAACTTGGAGCATATGCCTGTTTGCAGCAATTTTCGAGATATATGTGATTGAAGCCGGTACATATTGTTCGCTTCAGTTTGCCCTTCAATAGCGTCCAATTCTGCTTTACTTATCCGGGCATTTCTTATCATTCGCCAATATTCGTCATAGGTTCTTAAGTTTTTAATGATTCGCTTTTTTTTTTGCAATTGCCTGATCCGCTCCGGTATCAGCACTTCTTTTAAAAACACAGTGTCATGGCCGGAACCGGCGCCACCGAGGGTAAAGAACGAAATAACAGTATCGGTATAACTAATCCGAATATCTTTATTCATAAAACAACGGATATTCAGGTCCCAGTCGGCATGTTTGAAATAACGTAAATTGTATAAGCCCACAGTTTTAAAAACTGATCTTTGGTAAAAAATCGCCTGGTGAGAGATATTATACGACAGTATACGGTCTTTAGAAAAACTTCCGCCATATCTCTTTCTGTTAGGTAATAAAATAACATCGCCATACAATAAGTCGGGATTATGCTCCTGTAGATTTGCAGCTATCTCAACAAACACCGATTCGTTATACAAACTGTCATCACAACCCAGGAAATAAAGCCAATCGCCAACAGCCATTTTAATGCCCTTATTCATAGCATCATAAATTCCTTTGTCTTTTTCAGACACAAACCTGATCCTGCTGTCAGAAGCCGCAAGTTTTGCAACAACAGCAGCGGTTGTGTCTGTGGAGAGTCCATCTACGATAATGACCTCCAGATTAGAATAGGATTGGGAGACCACCGATCGGATTGCATTCCCGATAGTATCTCCCATGTTAAAGGAAGGAATGATGACGGATATTTTGGGCAGGGGTTCTTTCATCTTCAGCGCTTACTGCTTATTGCATATAACATTCCAAAAGGGTTTATATCTTCACTACCGGGTGATAAAATATGAAACCCCGCAGGTTGCAAAGCATCCAGCAAGAGCCTTTTCCCAAGAAAATGATACTCAATCATAAAAACGTCAATCTCATGCAACATATCTGCTTCGGCCAGCCTGCCGACAATATCATATTCCGCTCCTTCACAATCTAATTTTAATATAAGTTTTACCCCGGCGTGCAAATTTTTCACCTGCTTTATCACGCCGCAAATACCCCTGATCTTCACCTCTGTCAATTCCCTGTTTTGCGATCCCGGAAGCTGTTCAATCATAAAATCAGTGGTCGTTCCTCCCAGAAAACCCTGCTCACCCGCCGGAACCTGCAACTCCTGATCAGTTTTCCCAACACCAAAATCGAAAGGTTCTATTTTATGCTTCAACTGCGGGTTAAGCGATATATTTTTTTGTGCAAGTTCAAAAGTACCCGGAAAGGGCTCGTAGCCATATACTTTTTTCACGTTATCATAACTGGCAAAGAATAACGCCGCAGCGCCGACATTCATCCCCACATCGCATACAACGTATTCAGAAGGACTGCTAAACTCATACAACCGGTCAATAAATATCTCTTCTGCCACTTTTAGGTTGTCGTAGCCCAGTGCATGAAGCCGGATTGTTTTGTCGTTGCATTGAACCACAATTTTTTCCTCACTGCTTTTGTCGCTTTCAAAAGAAATGTTTTTGGCTTTTATAAACTTCAACAGCAACTCTCCGTGTTGACCAAACATGGTTATTTGTTTCTTTGAAAACCGCTTTTCATATTCCGGGAAAGAAACTATATCCCCCTTAGTTTTTACTTTTGCAGCAATGGCCGGGGTAAAGGTTTCGGGCAGCAGCCTGTATGCAAGTGATAGTTTTCCAAGGTTCCTGTACAAACGCAACAGCGATGAAAATGGTTTGAATAATTTAGTCATAACTTCGGCCAAAACTATTTAAATTCTGAAAGGCAAAGTAAGCAAATATGAGGAGAATTATAAGACGCTTTATTCATAAATCCATACGTTCCACCGGCTATTCTATTGTTCCGCTAAACAGGGTGATCCCCCGCAGCGCCGGTCCCAACTGGGCTGAAAAACTGAATATACAAACCATCATTGATATCGGTTCCAACGAAGGACAGTTTATACTGAATATTTCTAAGTCGCTGCCCGGAAGAAAGATCATTGCTTTTGAACCTATTGCTGGCTGTTACCGAAAAATGCTGCATAACACCCGCCACCTTGATGTACAGGCATTTCAAACAGGCCTCAGCGACACGGAAGGCGATGCAACGATTCATGTCAGTAATAATCTCGTCAGTTCATCTTTACTGGATATGAAAGACCTGCATCAGAATGAGTACCCTGAATCCACTTTTGTGAGGCAGGAAACCATCCGACTGAGCCGACTTGATACAATTGTGGCCAACATGAGTTTGCAAAAGAATATCCTTATCAAAGTGGATGTGCAGGGCTATGAAGAAAAAGTAATCAGCGGCGGTGAAAAAACATTTGCCGAAGCAGCGGCGTTGATCGTTGAATCTATCTTTGAACCCTTTTATGAGGGGCAATGGCTTTTTGACGATATCTACCGGCATTTTACCAAAGCAGGGTTCAGGTTCATGGGATTCACCGAGCAGGAAAATTCAAAAAGAACCGGTATCCCCCTCTTTGCCGACTCCCTTTTTATCCGGGAAGACCTTGTTCACCTGATAGTGTAAAACGGGTTCTATTTTTCCCTGACTGTTTCGGTAAGCAAACACTGGTAAGCCGTTGTCAATCCTTCCCGCAGCCCGATGCGGTGTTTCCAACCTAATTGATGAAGTCTTGTACTACTCATCAGCTTGCGGGGAGTTCCATCGGGTTTTGAAGTATCAAACCTGATTTCCCCTTCAAAGCCTGTTATTTCTTTAACCAGCAAAGCAAGCTCCTTTATACTAATTTCTTCACCCGTACCGATATTTATAAAAAGTTTTTCATCATAATGCTGCATCAGGAAAACACAGGCATCTGCCAGGTCATCCACATACATAAATTCCCGGAGAGGTGATCCTGTTCCCCATATTTCCACAAACGACGACCTGCGTTCTTTTGCTTCCTGAAACTTTCGTAATAAAGCCGGAATAACATGAGAATTCTTCAGGTGGTAATTATCACCCTGACCATAGAGATTGGTGGGCATAGCAGCAATAAAATTACAGCCATATTGGTCACGGTAAGCCTCACAAAGCTTTATGCCGGTGATCTTGGCAATCGCATAAGGCTCGTTGGTCGGTTCCAATAAACCAGTAAGAAGATATTCTTCTTTCAATGGTTGCGGTGCCAATTTCGGGTAAATGCAGGAACTGCCCAGGAAAAGCAACTTCTCCACTTTGTACAGGTAAGCTGCATGGATGATATTGGCCTCAATGAGCAAGTTGTCATACAAAAAATCGGCACGGTAAGTATTGTTGGCAACGATGCCCCCCACTTTGGCTGCTGCCAGAAAAACATAATCCGGCTTTTCTGCTGCAAAAAAATCATTTACTGCAGCCTGGTTACGCAGGTCAAGCTCTTTGGATGAACGCAAAACGAGATTTTCAAATCCATCTGCTTTTAATTTTCTTACAATGGCCGCACCCACCATGCCATTATGCCCGGCCACATAGATACATTTCTCCTTCTCCATCATTCAAACTGTCTTAAAGTTGTAAATCCTGATTTTCCTAATACCACATCCTTACGGAACAACGCAATATCTGCTTCAACCATCTCTTTTATCAAGTCTTCCAATGAGTGTTTTGGCTCCCATCCTAATTTTTGCTTTGCCTTTGTGGCATCACCCAGCAGCATATCAACTTCTGTCGGTCTGAAATAGCGGCTATCCACTTCCACCACTACATCGCCGGTTTTTAAATGAGTACCCGGCAACGCCACTGTTCTGACAATGCCTTTTTCTTTTTCGTCCCGACCTTCAAACTCCACACTTACACCTGCACAGGCAAAAGCAGACTTTACAAAATCACGAACTGAAGTGGAAACCCCCGTGGCAATAACAAAATCTTCCGGGTCCTTCTGCTGCAACATCAGCCACATGGCCTCTGCATAGTCACGGGCATGGCCCCAGTCTCGCTTAGCATCAAGATTGCCAAGCCATAATTTGTTTTTTAACCCCAACACAATTTCAGCCACGGCACGGGTGATCTTGCGGGTGACAAAAGTCTCGCCCCGCAAAGGACTTTCGTGGTTGAATAAAATGCCATTGCAGGCATATATCCCATATGCCTCCCTATAATTTACCGTAACCCAATAAGCATACAGTTTTGCTACACCATAAGGTGAACGGGGATAGAAAGGCGTTAATTCGTTTTGAGGAACAGCCTGCACCTTCCCGTAAAGCTCAGAAGTGGATGCCTGATAAATCCGGGTTTTTTTCTCCAGGCCAAGGATTCGGACAGCCTCCAATATACGCAATGTGCCAATGGCATCTGTATTAGCAACATACTCGGGTTCCTCAAAACTTACCTGCACATGGCTCATGGCACCCAGATTATATATTTCATCCGGCTGTACCTGTTGAATGATTCGTATGATATTCGTAGAATCGGTAAGGTCGCCATAATGCAGTGCCATCCTGATATTCTTATCATGGGGGTCCTGGTACAAGTGGTCAATTCTTTGGGTGTTGATAAGGGAAGTTCTGCGTTTGATGCCGTGTACTTCGTAGCCTTTTTTCAATAGAAATTCGGCAAGATAGGCGCCATCCTGGCCGGTGATACCTGTGATAAGGGCTTTCTTCATCTTGGAAACCGTGTTTGCGTCAAAAGTAACCCGTTTTATCTGTATTTTCGGTGTTACCCCCAAAAGACACCCCTGAGATTTTCATATTATCTACAAGCTATTCAATCAATTATGACTTAGGTTTTTGAAAGTCAGTCGTATTGGATTGTTAAATAGTTGCATAATAAATGTTTTTCAAAAGGTGCAGATACTGATTGCCTCCAATATCTTAATCTTATAAAGTCGTTGATTGAGTTTAAATTCTTTTTTTCAATTGCAAGAACAAAGCATTACCTGATCAGCACAAAAGTTCCTTTTCAGAAAATACTGGGCTCACATTCCGTTCTGACTTTTAGCACATATACAAAAGCTTAGGAATTCCGCTTTATACTTTTGATTAGTACTATTCCGGCAAAGTTCAAGAAGCTATTATTTGAAATACCAATAAAACTCAAGTTCTCCTACTGCTGAACAATAATATCCAGGAATCTTTTCATCCCTTCCACCTTCCTTTCATCCAGCCCATAACTCAGATGCAACGTGTAGTATTTTTTCATATCGTAGAGGCCGGCAGGAATGGCAGCAACAATTTCATCAATATGCTGCAAACCGAGGGCATTGGCGGCATCAAAAGCAGTAATAAATTCCTGTGGCAATTGCTGTGTGCTTATCCATGCAGCAAATACAAAGGGCAAACCTGTAATGGCCCGCCATTCAGAACCCAGGTCATATATAAAAGTGGACACCCTGCGCTGCTCAAAAGCCCTGTCGCCTATTACCAACCCGGCAGTAGTTCCGTTGATCTCGCTACGGTAGCTCTCATCTTTTGCTTCAACGATTTCCGGGTAAATACCCCAGCTTTCTTTCATCAGGTATTTCAGCAAGGCCACCGAACTCCTGCTTTGATAATCCAGGTACACTTTTTTTATCTCATTCATCGGCGCTTCGCTGAATAAAGCCACGGAAGCAATCTCTCCTTCAGCGCCGATACAATGGTTACCTACAATATGATAACCTGGTATATCCGGAAGCGTAGCCACAGGTATCAATCCTACATCTATCTCACCTCTTTTCAGCATCGCAGCCAGCCTGGCCGGATAATCACCCACCAACTCAATATCACCGGCTACAGGCATTCGTTCCAACCCGTATAATAATGGCCTCGTATTGAGATAATTGACAATCCCTACCCGAATCTTCTTCAATTGAATTATTTTTGCCGGGCAAAGGTAACTACCGGAACAATTCTTCAAATGGAAAAATCTTAATATCCCCAAAAGGGAGTGATATAGAAAACACTTTAACAGGAAAAGCTACCCTGCAAATATTATATTTCAATGGAATTAACTTCTTTAACAGCCATTTCGCCGGTTGACGGCCGCTACCGCAAACAGGTGCAGTACCTCGATGAATATTTTTCCGAGTATGCGCTGATACGCTACCGGGTACTGGTAGAAATTGAATACCTTTTTTTCCTTGAACAAAAAAAGGTGCTGAAACTCCCCGGTAAAGCCAAAAAGCACCTGCAAAAACTACTGACCGATTTCGGGCAGGAAGATGCCCTGGAAATAAAACAGATTGAATTTACCACCAACCATGATGTGAAAGCCGTTGAATATTTCCTGAAAACCGAACTGGAAAAAGCGGGGGCCGATGACAGTAAAGAATGGGTCCATTTCGGGCTTACCTCGCAGGATATTAATAATACCGCTATCCCGTTATCCTGGAAACATGCCATTGAATACGAATACCTGCCCGGCCTGCTGAACCTGAACACCCAACTAAAACTGCTGGCAAAAGCCTGGAAAGATATTCCCCTGCTGGCGCACACACATGGCCAGCCCGCAAGCCCTACAAGGCTGGGAAAAGAAATAATGGTTTTTGTGGAACGGATAGAAAACCAGGTAGAGCAGTTTATCGGCATACCTTTCTCGGCAAAATTTGGTGGCGCTACCGGCAATTTTAATGCCCATCATGCAGCTTTCCCTAAAAATGACTGGACGAAATGGGGCAATGAATTTATTTCGTCCTTAGGGCTAAGCCGGCAGCAATACACCACACAGATAGAACATTACGATAACCTGGCCGCTCATTTCGACTGCATGAAGCGGATTAATAATATCCTTATTGATTTTTGCCGTGATGTCTGGAGTTATGTGTCTATGGAATATTTTAAGCAAAAAACAAAGAAGGGCGAAGTAGGCTCTTCGGCTATGCCGCACAAGGTAAACCCGATTGACTTTGAAAATGCAGAAGGTAATCTTGGCCTTGCCAATGCTATTTTCGAACATTTTTCCGCCAAACTACCTGTATCAAGGCTGCAAAGAGACCTTACCGATTCCACTGTGCTGCGTAATATCGGCGTACCGTTTGCCCATACCATTATTGCTTTTCGTTCCATAGAAAAAGGGTTAGGCAAACTGGTGGTTAATGATGCAAAGATTTATGCAGACCTGGAAAACAACTGGGCCGTAGTGGCAGAAGCAATACAAACAATTTTAAGAAGGGAAAAATACTCCAATCCTTACGAAGCGCTGAAAGACCTTACAAGGGGTAATCAGCAGATTGACAAGAAATCCATTCACAGCTTTATTGACGGCCTGAAAATAAATGCCACCCTGAAAAAAGAACTGAAAACGATAACGCCGCATAATTATACGGGGGTTATATTAAAATTTTAACCTGAACAATCACCCTTTTGCATAGTTTTTGCCTGTTTTATCCAAACAGCAGATTATGAAAAAGATAGTACTTCCTGTAGTGGCGCTGTTCATTTTCCTGGCATGCAGTAAAACCGCTACCAAAAACATTGCATTGAATGGTCATTATGCAGGCTTTTTTACCCGCAGCGGTATGGACACTTCATCCGTAATTTTTTTATTCACCGGTAACAGCTATGAAGGCAATAGCGAAAATGTTCACTATCCTGCTATCTGCAGAGGCAGTTTTGCGGTA
Organism: uncultured Chitinophaga sp.; assembly: GCA_964560445.1. Taxonomy (GTDB): domain Bacteria; phylum Bacteroidota; class Bacteroidia; order Chitinophagales; family Chitinophagaceae; genus JJ008. The sequence continues at coordinate 32,433 of CAZLLT010000015.1, forward strand.
CAAAACAACACTGTAACATTTGCCGATTCCTGTGCATGGAGAGCTGACTTCGACTGGACATTGATCCTGAACGATACTTATAATATCCAGGCAATACCAGAACAAAAAATCAGGATATGGCGAAGCACCGACGGCATTACGGACGAGTACATTCTTAACAAATCTGCCCCCTGAGGCAATCGTTAAGAACGACTGAAAATGTATAGGTAAAGTTCTATGCCTTTTTCCGTTACTGCATCATGAAATACAAAACCTGCTTTTAATAAAACTTTTTGAGAAGCTACGTTGGGGATTTCGGTCACTCCGTATATTTCCTGGTTGGTAAAATGCTTATAAAAATGTTCCAGGCCTTTCAGTGTTAGTTCCGTTGCAAAGCCTTTTCCCCAGTTTTCTGGCGGAAATGCATAGCCCAGTTGTATTTTCTCTTTGGCCCATGGAATAGGAATAATGGCAAAAGAGCCTACAAAGTCCCCGTTTGATTTCAGATGCACGGCCCAACGGCCCATGCCCGGCTGCTCTTGATAGTCCGTCAGTAATTCCTGAAACGAATCAATAGCTTCCTCCCTCACCTGCACCTGGCGGATGTACCGTACCACATCAGCATCTCCGTTCAACCGAAAAAAATTTTCAAACTCCTCTGCATCATATTGCCGGACAACAAGCCTCTCTGTTTCAAAAATGATGTGCATAAAAGAAAATGAAGATTACTTATGTATCTCCGATGTAAAATGAAACTCAATATCCGGGTTATTGGTTTTTTCCGTGTTCAAAAACCATTCGCTTTGTGCAAGATATACAGGGTGTCCGTCTTTATCTTCGGCAGAATTGGCCTGCTTAAAACGCAGAAAATCCTGCAATTTATCAGCATCCTTGCTGGTAAGCCAGCAGGCTTTATAAAATGGCAATGAATTGAACACTACTGAAGCGCCGTATTCATGCAAAAGGCGGTACTGAATTACTTCAAACTGTAATTCTCCCACACATCCAATGATTTTTTTATTGCCGCCAAACTGTGTAAATAATTGAGCTACCCCTTCGTCGGTCAGTTGCATCAATCCCTTTTCCAATTGCTTTGTCTTCATCGGGTCCTTATTCACCACTTCCTTGAATATTTCCGGCGAAAAAGAAGGAATACCCGTAAAATAAAAATCCTCCCCTTCTGTCAGCGTATCGCCGATTTTAAAATTCCCGGTATCAAACAGCCCCACCACATCACCTGCATACGCATCTTCGATGATGCTTTTATCCCTGGCCATAAAAGAATAAGGATTGCTGAAGCGTACATCTTTATCCAGCCTTACGTGATGGAAATACTTGTTGCGCTCAAATTTTCCGGAACAAACCCGGAAGAAAGCGATACGGTCACGGTGCTTGGGGTCCAGGTTGGCATGTATCTTAAAAACAAAGCCGCTCATTTTATCTTCTTCCACATCCACTTCCCTTGCTGTAGTGGCCCGGCTGCGGGGCGTAGGGGCAATTTGTATAAAGGTGTCAAGCATTTCCTTTACCCCAAAATTGTTGATGGCGCTGCCGAAAAATACCGGCGCCACTTTGCCCGCCAGGTAATCCTGCACCTGCAGTTCACCATGTACACCATCAACCAACTCCACATCTTCTCTTAATTGCACCGCATCGGTTTCACCTAATTTTTCATCCAGCACCTTTTCATTAATGTCTGCGATGGCAATGCTGCCTTCCTCCGCTTTTGTATTGGCCGTAAATAAAAGCAGGTTTTTATCATGTAGGTTATACACGCCTTTAAATTCCTTACCGCTGTTGATAGGCCATGTCATCGGGTGCAGGGATATCTTCAGTTCTTTTTCAATTTCTTCCAGCAGGTCAAAACGGTTTTTGCCGTCCCGGTCCATTTTATTGATAAAAACAATAACGGGTGTATCCCGCATCCTGCACACTTCCATCAGCCTTCTTGTTTGCGCCTCTACCCCGTTCACACTGTCAACCACAAGGATCACACTGTCCACTGCCGTCAAAGTCCTGAAAGTATCTTCTGCAAAGTCTTTGTGCCCCGGTGTATCCAGCAGGTTGATAAGAATAGTATTGTACTCAAAGCTCATTACCGAAGTAGCTACGGAAATACCTCTTTGTCTTTCAATCTCCATAAAGTCTGACGTGGCATGCTTCTTTATCTTATTGCTTTTTACCGCTCCGGCTACCTGTATGGCGCCGCCGAACAGCAGGAATTTTTCCGTCAGCGTGGTTTTCCCGGCATCGGGGTGAGAGATAATAGCAAATGTTCTTCTTCGTTGTATTTCGTTGTGGTATTTCATTTCCCTGGTTGATGGTTCATAGCTTACAGCCCATTGTTGCGCTGCCATGAACCATGTGCTATGAACTTTTAAAGTCCGCAAAGGTAAGCGAAGCCTGTTGTTTCAGCGCAGTTCTTACAAGCCCTTTTCCATCAATTTTTCCAGCACATAATAGGTAATGGGGCAAAAAGTGGAATTTTTCAAGGTCAGCGCCTGCCTTTTGATAATCACATCTTCATCGGTGTATGGAAACCGGCGGCAGTCGGAAGGCCGCTGCTCATAAATGCTGCAATAATTATCCTCTCCAAGAAAGGGGCAGGGAGAAGATTTCACTACAAAATCACCCTCCTCATCCACCCGCAGGTAGGTATCTATAAAATGGCTTTCCTTCATTTGCAGGTGCTTGCTGATCCGTTTTACATCGGGTGTTTTGAACCGGGGGGAATAGTTTTTACAGCAGTTGGCGCATTGCAGGCAGTCTGTTTTGCTGAAAGCCGCTTCATGCAGCTCCGGCAATTGCTTTAAAACAGCGTTCTTATCAGCCCGCTGCAGGTAGCGTTTGTACAGCTTTTGCCGCTCTTTCGACTTTTTCTCCCAATTATGTAAAAGCCTGTCCTGCATCCGGCAAAGAAAGGCATTTCACCGCTTATCCCCATAAATAGTCAAAACCTCCATCATTGATTTGACTATCTTAACTTTGCACAACTTTTTCTTCACTCTTAACTAAGTATCCTAATACCATGAGTCTTTTTGAACAGCAATCAGGTGAGTTTATACCCCGCCATATCGGAACCTATGAGTCGGCTACGAAAAAAATGCTTGCCAAAATCGGAGTGGAATCGCTGACAGAACTGGTTGACCAAACCGTTCCTTCTTCTATCCGCATGAACAGGCCGCTGAACCTGCCGGCAGCCATGAGTGAGCATGAATACCTTAAGCACATCAAGGAAATTTCCCTTAAGAATAAACTCTATACCAATTACATTGGCCAGGGCTACTATGGCACTATTACGCCTTCGGTTATACTCCGGAATGTTTTCGAAAACCCGGGATGGTACACGCAGTACACTCCTTACCAGGCAGAAATTTCGCAGGGACGCCTGGAAAGCCTGCTCAACTTCCAGACCATGGTCTGCGACCTCACGGCCCTTCCCATTGCCAACGCTTCCCTGCTGGACGAGGCAACTGCCGCCGCCGAGGCGATGAATATGTTCTTCCACACCTTGAACAAGCCGGACAATATTCAACGTCCTAAGTTTTTTGTAGATATCGAACTGTTCCCGCAAACCAAAGATGTGCTTTATACAAGGGCCTTGCCTGTCGGCATTGAAATCGTGGAAGGCAACTATAAAACAGCTACTATTGACGCAGCCTTTTTCGGGGCTATTGTACAATACCCCAACGATAAAGGCGCTGTTGAAGATTACAGGGATTTTATCAATACTGTTCACACGGCGGGTGGTTATGTAGTAATGGCCACCGACCTGTTAGCTTTAACATTGCTCACCCCTCCCGGCGAATTGGGAGCGGATGCCGCTGTCGGTTCAGCGCAACGGTTTGGCGTTCCATTCGGATATGGCGGGCCTCATGCAGCTTTTATGTCAACCAAAGATGATTTTAAGCGAAACATTCCGGGCCGTATCATCGGCATCAGTGTAGATGCGGAGGGCAACAGGGCGCTGCGAATGGCCCTGCAAACAAGGGAGCAACATATCAAACGGGAAAAAGCCACTTCCAATATTTGCACAGCACAGGCATTGCTTGCCAACATGGCGGCCATGTACGCCGTATATCACGGCCCTGATGGATTAAAGAAAATAGCCCAACGGGTAGCCCTGCTTACGCAAACCGTTGCAGACAGCATTGAAGAAAGAGGTTTTGAACTGGTATCGGATAACTTTTTTGATACCATCGCAGTAAAAGTAAAAGACCAGGTGGCCATTAAAGCAAAAGCCGAAAGGCAGCACATTAACCTCCGCTATATCAACAAGGACCTTATCGGCATTTCTATTGATGAAACTACCGGTGTAGATGATATGTACGACCTTATCAATTGTTTTGAAAACGATACCGACCCGGTTGCTTTTGATATTAACCATGATGATGAACTATATCATATCCCCTCATCACTTAGTAGGACAAGTTCATTCCTTACCCACCCGGTTTTCAATACATACAAAAGCGAAAGCCAGATGATGCGCTACATCAGGCAACTGGAAAACAAAGACCTTTCGTTAAATACTTCCATGATCTCATTAGGGAGTTGCACCATGAAGTTGAATGCCGCCAGCGAGATGATGCCGCTTAGCTGGAGCCATTGGAGCCAGCTTCATCCTTTTGTACCTGTAAACCAGGCGGAAGGCTACAAGCAACTTATTGATGAACTGGGCAGTTATCTCTGCGAGATAACAGCTTTTGATGCCTGCAGCCTTCAGCCAAACAGCGGCGCCCAGGGCGAATATGCCGGTTTGCTTACCATTAAAGCATATCATGAAGCCAATGGCAACCCGCAGCGCAAAGTAATGCTGATACCTATTTCAGCGCATGGCACCAATCCGGCTTCCGCTGTAATGGCAGGAATGAAAGTTGTAGTAGTGAAAGCATTGGAAAACGGCTATATTGATGTAGATGACCTGAAAGCAAAAGCAACGCAGCACAGCAATGAATTGGCCGGTATTATGATTACCTATCCCAGCACTTACGGAGTATATGAAGAAACGGTAAAAGAAATTACTTCCATTATACATGAGCATGGCGGCCAGGTGTATATGGATGGCGCCAATATGAATGCCCAGGTAGGATTAACGGCGCCCGGGCTTATCGGCGCAGATGTTTGCCACCTGAACCTGCATAAAACATTCGCCATTCCGCATGGCGGCGGTGGCCCCGGCGTAGGCCCGATATGTGTGAAGAAGCATTTGGCAGCATACTTACCTTCTCATACGTCAATCGTGAATCGTGAATCAAAAGACTTAAACGATTCACGATTCACTACTCACAGCGCAGTAAGCGCTGCGGCATACGGTAGCGCCTCTATCCTGCTTATAAGCTACGGATATGTAAGACTGTTAGGCGCCGAAGGTTTGAAAGCAGCCACTGAATATGCTATCCTTAATGCCAACTATATGCGGGCAAGGCTGGCAGGCGAATATGATATTCTTTACACCAATCATAGCGGCCAATGCGCCCATGAGTTTATCGTTGACCTGCGGCCATTCAAGAAAACCGCCGAGATAGAAGCCGAAGATGTTGCCAAACGCCTGATGGATTACGGTTTTCATGCGCCGACAATGAGCTTCCCGGTGCCCGGAACCATTATGATTGAGCCAACCGAAAGTGAAGACAAAGCAGAATTAGACCGCTTCTGCGATGCCCTGCTTTCCATACGGGAAGAAATAAGGGCCGTTGAAGAAGGCAAGGCCGATAAAAAAGATAACCCGCTAAAAAATGCACCGCACACACAGCAGATGGTAACGGCTGATGAATGGAAACATGCTTATTCAAGAAAAGAAGCGGCTTTTCCATTGTATTACGTGGCACAAAACAAATTCTGGCCTGCTGTGGCAAGGGTAAACAATACACATGGCGACAGGAACCTGATCTGTACATGTGAACCAATAGAATCGTATATGGAAGCTACAGCGTAAAGAAAGAAGCATAAAGTAAACTAAGAAAGCCCGGCAAAATTTGCCGGGCTTTCTCTTTTATGAAAAACGAATCATTTTAAAACCTTCTGCCACCCCGGTTATTCCCATTATTTGTATTAGCCTGCTGGCGGTTGCCGCCATCATTTCTTCTTTCAATCTGGCGGGGTTGTTCTGTCCGTGTCTGCGGCTGGGTACGTTGCTGCACCTGCGGCCTCTGCTGTATCTGCGGTCTTTCCCTTCGTTCATTGTTTCTTACCTGCGGCCGTTGCGTTTGCGGCCTGGAAGGCGGTTGCATGTTTCTTGTTGGCTGCTGTGTTTGCGGCCTTATTTGCCTGTCATTCCGCGTCTGCGGTTGCCGCACCGTACCATTATTGCTATTAGGGCTATTCCTTCTTTCAAGAACATTCCTGTTATTGCCATTGTTAGTTCCCGGTGTATTTCCATTTACCTGTTCGGTCCTGCGGTTACGCATGGTATTAGGGTTATTACCGGGCAACTGCCGTTGATTACCGTTTGTTTCCCTGCCGTTAACCTGCCTGCGGTTGGCATTATTATTCCTTTGGCCGCTATTCGGGGTATTCGTTATCCTGTTATTATCCCCCCGGTTGCCATTGTTGCTTCTTATAGAACGGTTATTGGCATTGTTCCTGTCGTAACGTTCAAACTGCCTTGGGGCAAACTGCCTGTTATTATCCTGGCGGAAGCTGGGGCGGTAAACATTCACTTCATTGTTACGAAATACAGTTCTTCCGGGATTATAGGAATCCCTGAAACGTACCGGGTTGATCCTGCCGGCATACACTTCTGCATCCACCCTTCTTGGCCCGGTGCGGAACACATTTCTTGTGTAATTATAATTATTAATAATTACCGTCTGGTTAATGATGGTTGTATTTCTTACAACAGGAACCCGGTAATTAAACAGGTTTACCGACATGATATGCCTTCTCGGGATAAAACACCAGTAATTATAAGGCGGGTTATACGATCCGATATTAAAATTGACGCTTACATTGAAGCCCGGCCTCAGCGGCGCCCAGCCGTAATAATCGCCGCCATCTCTCCAGGCCACCCATGCGGGAGACCATTCATATCCCGGAACCCAAAACCATCCGTAGTAAGGGTCATGGTCCCATCGCCCATAGTGAAACGGCGCCCATCCCCAATCGTAATCGGATACCCACATCCATTCATAATCATCCGTCCAAACCCAATGTCCATTGGTGCTGTAAGGCTGAAAGTCCGTGCCTGCATTGGGCACCCACACATACCCGTGTTCCGGATAGTCAATCCACCTTCCATGAGGGCTTAGCTCATCATAAAAGGTTTGATAGGTAACATCTCCGCGGTATTGTGCAGATAAATTATTGTTTAGCGAAATGCCCGATACCAATACCAGTACAAGGGCGACAATTTTTGTGATTCTTTTCATGGCCAAAAATTTAGTAATAGTGATTCATTCAATAAACTGTTTAAATAATTATTCAGTTTGTCCACTACTATGACTCCATTTTTATGCCATGGGTAAACCAAAAACTAACAACAATTAGTTTTTAGCAAAATATTGTGTCAATTGTTAACAAAATCAGCAGGTTATCAGGCGCTGTCAAACCGTTTTTGGATAACGTCCCAATTGATAGTATTCCACCAGGCGGTGATGTAATCCGGGCGCCGGTTCTGGTATTTAAGGTAATAGGCATGTTCCCAAACATCCAGGCCCAGTAATGGCGTGCCTTTCAACTCACTTACATCCATCAAAGGATTATCCTGGTTAGGTGTAGAGCCTATTACAAGTTTCCTGTCGGCAGATAATACCAGCCATGCCCAGCCACTGCCGAACCTGCCCTTACCTGCATCTGCAAACTTTGTTTTGAATTCGTCAAAAGAACCAAAACCATTTGTTATGGCGGCAGCAACTGAGCCTGAAGGTGCATTGTTTTCCGAAGGGGCTTTCATGCTCTTCCAGAAAAATTCATGATTGTAATGCCCACCTGCATTATTTCTGAGTTTGGTGGAAAATTTTGATACGGTTCCTAATAACGAAACCAATTTTACTGTTTCCTTATCCACACCCTCCGCTTTCACCGCATCTGCCAGATTGGTAGCATATCCCGCCGCATGTTTGGAATAATGTATTTCCATAGTTTGCGCATCAATGGCAGGTTCAAGCGCCGTATAGGCATAGGGCAAAGGCTGTTGCGTGTAAGCAATCTCTTCAGCACCTGTAGCCGGTTGCTTACAACCGAATTCTTCCCCGGCCAATGATGGCAAAAAAGCCATAGACAGACCTGTTGCCAGCCCTGCTTTACCGGTGGTTTTGATAAACTCTCTCCTGTTTGTTTTATTGTTGTTATCCATAACGGTAGTTTTTACTGGTTGTTAAAATTAACGCTATTTGAAAACAATCAGCCCAACGAATTTATGAATGGCCTTATTTTTCCATATATCAACAACCGCTGCGCCTATCTTCGCAGCATAAATGATGATCAAAGATTACTATAAGATACTTGACATAACGCCATCGGCAAGCATAAAGGAAATAAAAAGAGCTTACCGCAGGCTGGCACAGCAATACCACCCGGACAAGAACAGCGATGCCTATGCCGCCGTGCAGTTTGCCGCCATAAAAGAAGCGTATGAAGTACTTACAAATCCAACAAAAAAAGAATATTACCTGCAACAGCGCTGGTACAATCAAAGCATCAACAAACGAAGAACACAGGAAATAATTACTCCTGAACTGTTGTTACGGCAATCTCTCGAACTGGAACGCTACGTTTCCACACTCGATACATTCCGGATGGACAAGCAGGGCCTGAAAGAATACATACTGGGCCTGCTGCAGGGCACAACTATTGAAACGCTGCATACATTCAACGAGCCGGGTACGGTAAAAGAAATTACAAGCATTATCCTGCGGGCCATGCAGCCATTGCCCCAAACCCTTACCGGCGAGATAGCCGTACAGCTTGAAAAATTAGCTGCCGGTAACCAGGCGGCCTTACAACAAATACAAACCTTTACCCAAAAAGCAGCGCAAAAAAACCGGCGGGAGAAATATTCGCTGGTCATTATTATTGCAATTACTATTGTGCTTTGTTTGATGATTTGGTTGGCGGGGAAGTGAGGGCACCTATGAAAAAAAGTATTATTATTGTTTAACCCAAGAGAATTTTTTGTCCGTGTAATTCGAGTCACCTCAATGGGGCTAATTATTGAAGATTAGAATCAACACATTTACGTTTTATTTGCCGAAATCTCAAGCTGTTTTTCTGTTCACTCCACCACAGAGATCATGCATAGGTATGCACCTGATTAAAACTCCCTCTTCTCTTTGCACCAGGGCTGCAAAAGATCAATAATACCTGCTCCTCGTTATATCTTTCTTATAAGGGTAAATACTAAGCAGCACCATAAAATTATCTTCGAGGGTAAAGAAGACCACATTCTTCCGGTCAAGTTTTATCATTTGCACCTCTTTCTTCGATGTAAAGCGGGGACATAAGGCATAGCGGCAATACGTTCTATCCGCTCTATGGTTCGCAATGCAAATTTTTCGGCAGAGCTATCGTCCCAGTTTTCTTTAAGATATTTAATAATGGAGTAAAAATCGTTGTCCGCTTCCGCCGTCCACACTATTTGGTAAGCCATTGCTGCAACTTTTCTTTCATTTGGCTGTGAGTAATATAATTGCCGCTTTTGTAATCTTCAAGGGCCTTATTTATTTTTTGCTGCAGGGGTTGCGGGAGGTTGTTTACGTCCGCATCGGATACGGAAGGATAGAACAGTTCATAGATATCATCTATCACCGCTTCGTCATTCGTCTTGCTCAATGCAAGCAATACCTGGTTCTTTTTTTCTTCAACTCCCATTGTAGAATATACGATGAAGATAATAAAATATCCCGCCATTTCCCAAAATACCCTCATTGCTCATCCGTAAGAAAACGCTAAATCCATCATTTGCCGGCGCCTGTCCGGCCAAGACGGGGTTTCTGTTTTCTTACAATTTCATCCCCCTATCTTTGCCCCATGCACTACGTTTCTGCTGAGGGATTGACCAAGAGCTATGGCATTCAGCCTCTTTTTTCCAACATCTCATTTCATATTGAAGAAGGCGATAAAATTGCCCTGATAGCCCGGAACGGCTCGGGCAAATCCACCTTATTAAAAATACTGGCCGGAAAAGAAACCCCTGATAGCGGCAAATTGTGGATACACAAGGATATAAACGTAGTGCTGTTTGAGCAGGAGCCTTCTTTTGCCGAAGAAAGGACCGTTCTCGACAATATCTTTATTCACGATCATCCTGTGCTTAACATCATCAAAGCCTATGAAAAGGCTTCTTTGTCAGGCGATGAAAGCAAGCTGAATGAAATCATTGTAAAGATGGATGAGGCAGGCGCCTGGGATTTCGATGCAAAGGTGAAACAGGTTTTGGGAAGATTAAACATCCACCAGGCAGAACAGCCCGTTAAAACATTAAGCGGAGGGCAACGGAAAAGGGTGGCCCTGGCAAAAGCGTTAATTGACATCGGCTTTGAGCAAAACCACACCCTGCTCATTATGGATGAACCCACCAACCACCTCGATGTGGAAATGGTGGAATGGCTGGAGCACTACATCAGCAAAGAAAATGTAACCCTGCTCACCGTAACCCACGACCGCTATTTTCTGGACGCCGTATGCAAAGAAATATGGGAATTAGACGGCAGCAATATATACACTTACAAGGGTGATTATGAAAACTACCTGGAAAAGAAAGCAGCCCGGACAGAAAGTGAGGCAGCCAGCATTGATAAAGCAAGAAACCTGTACCGCAAAGAACTGGAATGGATGCGAAAACAGCCAAAGGCCCGCACTACAAAAAGCAAAAGCAGGCAGGATAATTTTTATGATGTTGAAAAAAAAGCCAAACAGCAGGTTGCAGACGAACAGATGCAACTGCAAATGAAAATGAACCGCCTGGGCGGCAAAGTGGTGGAATTAAAAAAAGTATATAAAAGCTACGGCGACAAAGTAATACTGAAAGGTTTTGATTACACTTTTAAAAAAGGTGAACGCATTGGCATTATCGGGAAAAACGGGGTTGGCAAATCCACTTTTATCAATATGCTGCAAAACATTGAGCAGGCAGACAGCGGAAAGATAAATATCGGTGACACCGTTATCTTCGGGAATTATTCGCAACAAGGACTGGTAATTAAAGAAGACCTGCGGGTAATTGAATATGTAAAGAACATTGCGGAAAATTTTCCGCTTGCAAGCGGCGGTTCTTTAAGCGCCGCCCAATTCCTCCAGCTTTTTCTTTTTGACCCCGATAAGCAATACACTTATATCAGCAAATTAAGCGGCGGTGAAAAAAGAAGGCTGCACCTGCTTACCATTCTTTTCCGCAATCCCAATTTCCTGGTACTTGACGAGCCTACCAATGACCTGGACCTGCCCACTCTTGGCGTACTGGAAAATTTTTTAAGCGAATTCCAGGGATGCCTGCTCATTATTTCCCACGACAGGTACTTTATGGACCGGCTGGTTGACCACCTTTTTGTATTTGAAGGAAATGGTGTTATAAAAGATTTTCCGGGCAATTATTCGCAGTATCGTGTCTGGCAGAAAGAACAGTTACCGGTTACAGGCTCCCGGTTGCCGGAAAAGAAAGACGAAACTAAAACAACCGGTAACCAGCAACCCATAGCCGACAACATCAAACGGCAACCTTCTTTTAAGGAAAAACGGGAATTTGAATTACTGGAAAAGGAAATTGCGGCATTAAGCAAAGAGAAAGAAACAATAAATCAACGGCTGGCTGCAGGAAATATCCCTTTTGAAGAATTGCAAACCCTCTCCCTTCGCATTGGTGAAGTAACCTCCCTGCTGGATGAAAAAGAACTTCGATGGCTGGAGCTAAGCGAGATGGTGGAATGACCCGGTTTTAGTATCTTGCCAAACCAAAACTATACTGACAAATGCTTACAATTGCGCTGCTCTATGTAGCAGGTTTTATACATTCGGCTATGCCGCTTCCGGGAAATGGATATGAAGTTCCCCAACAGAAAATATTAAACATCACTATAGAAAAGCCCGGGCTGGCCATTCTAAGCCCGGATACTTTGCCTTTGGAAGAGCTTGCTAAAGAATTGAGAACAAGATTATGGAAAAGCTATCTGGGTACGGGTAAAATGCAGGACGGCATCCGGTTACACTTCGCAGAAGACCTTCCTGCTGAAATGAAAAACACAGCTATTGAGGAAGTCAATAAAGCGCAAACCATGGCGCTGAACGATGTCTGCCTGCAAATGCACAAGAAACAATTTGCCGCACTTACACCAGACAAACAAGCAAAACTCCGAAAGAAGTTCCCCATTCTGTTTCAAGCAGATTTTGAAACTGGCTTATAATCTAAACCTTCCTGCTCAAACAGTTTGTCAGTTTTATCCTGTTCAATTCAGGGTAAGGTTCTGCAACTCTCCTGCTACCAACTACCGGCTTTCTACAGGCATAAATAATAATACATATGCCAACCGTAATAATCGTAAGAATACGATTTACAAAAACTCTTTTAAAACAGAGAGAATATTTCTCTTAATACTCAACGCCTTATCAGGCTGATCGTAAATTCCCTAATTGCGTCGGCTCTTAGCTAAAAAAAATCGACAACTATACTTGCAAATAAAAATGCTGCTTTCTATTTTTACGGCCTCATTCCACTTTGCAATTTCCCTATCCTTATTGAGCAATCGTTACCCAGCTTCCGTGAAAGCCTGATTAATCATCTATTCGAAACCCTTAAAATCAGGTTATGAAGAAAATTAAACTTTTATTTGAAAGCGAAACTGCACAGGCTAATTTGGTTGTTGCCGGTTTCTTTATCGTTGTGGCGGTGCTTGCTTTGTTCTTTTATTAAAAGAATAAACCGGTTTAGTGAAAAATTCCGGGCAGGGAATGAAAATACTAAATTCTCTGCCTGGTTTTTCCCAGCATTGCATCCACAGTTATCTTTTCCATGCACTTGAAGTGCCCCTGCGGACATTTGCCATACCCGGCTTGGGAACAGGGTCGGCATCTCAATTTATTTACCTGTACCATATCAAAGAGTTGTACATCTGCAAACCAGTTACCGTAATAAGGGTACATCCCGAACGATGGCACGGTATTGCCCCAAAGGGAGATAACAGGTTTTTTATACGCAGTCGCAATAGGCATCAGGCCGCTGTCGTGGGAGATGACCAGTTTGGCATGGCGTATAATATCTGCACACTCATTTAAAGAGAATTTTCCGCAGGCATTATACACTTTAATACTGTCGGCCAACGCAATAGTATCTCCTCTCTGCCTGTCTTCCGGCCCGCCTAAAAGAACAATAGGATGGTCCATTTTTTCGCAAAACTCCTTCCATTTGTGAACAGGCCATCGCCGGGTGCTATAGGCGCCGCCTATTGCACAAACGATATACCCGGCTGCATGTGCGGCAGGAATATCTCCCCTTTTTATCTCTTCTTCTTTTGAAATAAAATAATCAGGTCCTGCCCCGTCATTTACAACTCCAAACCGCTCTACTGTTTTCATATAACGGTCAACAAGATGCACCCGCGGAAGAAAATTCAGTTTTACACTTGTATATACAGATTTCAAAAAGGCAAGCTTGTTATAGGAAACAGACGGAGCTTTCAATTCTTTTTTCAACTGTGATGTCCTTTCGTTATGCTGCAGGTCAATGATATAATCAAAATGTTCGTCCCAAAGTTTTTCCGCCAGTTGCTCTATTCTTCCTTCCAGTAAATGCAGCTTATCAATATATGGATTATGTTCGATAACAGGCTTGAACTCCTTTTCTGTCAGGAAATGAACTTCGGCATCTGCTACCTGGTTTTTTAAACAACGGATAACAGGAGTAGCCAGCACTATCTCTCCGATGGAAGAAAGACGGATGAGCAGGAATTTTTTCCCTTTCTTTTCTTCAGTTGCTTCAACTGAGGTTTGCTGTATGTCTGTAGCATGAACCTGCACGATGATAGGCGTTTCTACTTCTCTACAAAATTGAGGTCTTTATTAAATGTTTCCCTGGTAAGTACGGCCGCAACAACTGTTATAAGCATGATGATTACTGCCGTATAAATGCCACCGTTCACAAAACCAACCCCATCAATATCACGCAGCCACTTAAATAAAGGAAGTATAAAAATGGATAACATGCCCCGTACAAAATTGGGAATAGTGGTGGCAGCGGTGGCACGAAGGTTAGTACCAAACTGCTCTGCTCCCATTGTAACGAAGATGGCCCAGAAACCTGTACCAAAACCAAGCCCGGCACATATCCAGTACATTTTAGCAGCCGACCCGTTCCATTGTGCCGTAAAGAAAAGCGCAATAAAAACCACTGTTACCAGGTAAAAAAGAAACAGGGCCTTTTTCCTGCTCTTCAGCCATTGGCTCACAAAGCCGATCATTATATCCCCGATGGCAATAGCCGCATAAGCATACATAATGGCCTTCCCCGTGTCTATCTCTTCCTTGATACCAAAATATTCGCCAAACTCTTTTGAGAAGGTAACCAATACACCGATAACAAACCATGTGGGCAAACCAATCAATATGCTGCATAAATATTTCCTTGCCCTTTCTTTTGTGTTGAACAGCATAAAGAAATTGCCCCGCTGCACATCCATTGTTTTTACCGAATGAAACATGCCTGATTCAAATACAGAGATGCGCAACAACAGTAGCAGCAAGCCCAGCCCGCCGCCAATAAAATAGCAGGTTCGCCAGTCAAAATGCTGCTTCATAACAAAAGCCACAACAGCCCCGGTAAGCCCTATGCCTGCAACAAATGAAGTGGCTAATCCTCTTTTTTCTTTTCGTACCAGTTCCGATACCAATGTAATACCCGCCCCTAACTCACCTGCAAGGCCTATGCCTGCAATGAAACGGACCATTTTAAACTGGCCGGGGGTTTGCACAAAGCCGTTGGCAATATTTGCCAGGGAATACAAAATAATGGAACCAAATAATACTGACAGCCGCCCTTTCTTATCACCCGAAATACCCCAGATGATGCCGCCAATAAGCAGCCCTGTCATTTGCCAGGAAATAATAGATTCTCCTTGCGTAAGGATTTCCTGCTCGCTTAAGCCCAGTGAGCGAAGGCTGCCGATACGGGTAATACTGAACAGCAGCAAATCGTAGATGTCAACAAAATAGCCCAATGCGGCCACAATAACCGGGATGGACAGTATTCCGTATTGCTTCTGGTTCATCGTTTATCATTACGGGGCATCCGTAGTGTTCTCATCCCCCTTTTTCTTTTTGGTGGAAATAAGTTTAATGATGACCGGCGCTGTGGTAACCAGCACAATACCCAGCACAATCAGTTCAAGATGTTCCTTAAGATCAAAACCAAACTGGCTCAATATCCATTTTTGCAGAAAATAGCCGGCAAAAATCATACTGAACACCCATGCAATGCAACCAATCACATTGAAAAAGTGAAACTTCTTCCTGTCCATCTGCACAATGCCCGCCACAATGGGCGCAAACGTTCTGATAAAAGGAAGGAACCGGGCCACAATGATAGCGCCGCCACCATGTTTGTCGTAAAACTCTTTGGCCTGGTGCAAATATTTTTGCTTAAAAAGAAACCTGTCCTTCCATTGGTACATGGCAGGCCCTACTTTACGGCCCGTCCAGTAACCAACGGCATTTCCGGCAATGCCGCACAGCGAAATCAAACCCACCAGTACAAAAAGATCGAGCCAATAAGAGTAGGGGTAATCAAACCCGAAGTGTTTAAGAAACTGGTAGCCCAGCCCCGGCTTTGTTTCCCCTGCCTTGCTCGTAATTTCATGGGCAAATATGCCGGAAACAAAAAGCAGCGAATCACCCGGCAGAAAGAAGCCAACGAACAAACCGGTTTCTGCAAAAACCACAAATAACAATAACCACAACCCGCCGTTTTCAATATAAAACTGGGGCTGCAACAACTGGCTCCAATGAAAACTGTCTAACAAATAAATAAAATCCATTGCTGATGTTTTATACTATTTCAATCTATGATTCAATGATTTCCGCTGCATTATCCTCTGAGTAGGCCAACGCTTTTGCATCATCGAATTCCCCTTCCCAGCGGGCAATAACGCAACTGGCCAATGTGTTGCCCACTACATTTACCGAAGTGCGGGCCATATCCATCAGTTCGTCAATACCGTAAATAGCCATAATAGGCCATATCGGGAATTTGAAACTATCTGCCGTTGCAATCAAAATAACCAAAGAAGCCCTCGGCACTGCCGCCACTCCTTTGCTTGTCAGCATCAGGGTAAGCCCGATCAATAGCTGCTCACCGATAGACAGATCAATACCTGCCGCCTGCGCTACAAAAATAGAGGCCAGCGATAAATACAATGTAGTACCGTCCAGGTTAAATGTATAGCCGGTAGGTATCACAAAGGATACAATTTTCCTCGGCACGCCAAATTTTTCCATATTCTCTAATGCTTTGGGCAATGCCGCATCAGAGCTTGTGGTGGCAAAAGCAATAGAAACCGGCTCCCGGATAGCTTTTATAAACTGTCTTATAGGTATTTTAGCAATCCATAAAGCAACGGGCAATAACACAAACCCTAAAAAGACCAGCAATGCCAGGTACAATGTAATAAGCAGCAAGAAAAGGTTTTTCAGGATATCAATACCCAAATGCCCAACGGTAACGGCAATCGCCGCACCTACGCCGAAAGGAGCAAAATACATGATGATATTGGTGAACTTAAACATGGTTTCTGCCAGGCTCTCGGCAAAATCCAGCATTGGCTTTTTCTTTTTCTCATTTAACAGGGCCAGTGCAATACCGAATATCACGCTAAAGAAAACAATTGGCAATACATTGCCTTCATAAATGGACTTGATAATATTTTCGGGGAAAATATCAATGATATGATCCTGCCACCCCTTTGGCGGCGCATCAGGCAGTGTTTTTAATAAATCATCCGGACGTTGTATGCCGGCGCTATCTAATACTGAAATTACTTTTTGCTGAAAAATCTTTTCACCTGACTTTGGCAAATCTAATTGCGGGGGAACTTCAATCCCCTTTCCTGCCTGTGTAATATTAATGAATAATAACCCTATTATTAAGGCAATCGTAGTTACTACTTCAAAATACAATAATGATTTCCACCCTATTCTTCCCACCTGCTTTAAGTTGGCATGACTGGCTATACCCACTACCAGCGTAGCAAAAAGCAAAGGCGCTACGATAGTTTTCACCAACCGTAAAAATATCTTGCTGAGAAACTGAAGGTTCTGTGAAAAGTCCCTGAAATCAAGCCCTATTTCTATACCGATTGCCATAGCCACCAGAATCCAGGTGGTAAGCGACCGCTTATAAAAAGCAAACAATATTAAAGAAGCTACCAATACCCATCGGGATGCAAACAAAACAGTATCGGGAATCTGTACCCATTCACGCAGGCTCACCAGGTGAAAGATGGCTACAAGCGTAAAAATGGCCAGGGACAGCAATCCGGCATTCCGTTTATTCATAAGCGTTGCTAAAGTCTCAAAACTAAAGGTTTATTTTTGAAAGATACGGGCCTATTTCCCTCAAAGCTTTTTCGCCGTTGATAATTCTTTTTCATCGCTTTAATCAGAAATATGTATTTTCCCTCCCGGCTTTCTAGGCTTTGACTAAACCAACTGTATGCAAGACCAATCTGCTTCGTTTAAACCATCGCTCGGATTATTTGATGCTACCATGCTTGTTGCCGGTTCCATGATAGGTTCCGGTATTTTTATTGTAAGCGCCGATATTACAAGGCATGTGGGCAGCGCCGGGTGGCTTATCATCATCTGGCTGCTTACCGGCTTTATGACCATGGCGGCGGCCGTAAGCTATGGCGAATTAAGCGCCATGTTTCCAAAAGCCGGCGGCCAGTACACCTATCTTAAAGAAGCGTATAACCCGCTCACTGCATTCCTGTACGGCTGGAGTTTTTTTGCCGTAATACAAACAGGCACCATTGCGGCTGTAGGCGTAGCTTTTTCCAAATTTGCAGCCTATCTCAATCCTGATTTAGGCGAAAATAATATCCTCCTCCAAATCGGTTCGCTAAAAATATCTGCGGCACAGATACTGGCCATTGTTACCATCGTATTGCTTACCTGGATCAACAGCCGGGGCATAAAAAATGGCAAGATCATTCAAACCACACTTACCATCATAAAGATATTGAGCCTTGCAGGGCTTATCATCTGCGGCTTCATCTTTGCCAAAGGCGAAGTATGGAACGCCAACTGGAATGAAAATGCCTGGCAGATTTATAAACTGGGCGCTGACGGATCTACTGCCAACTATGTTATAGTGGCTGCCCTCGGGGCCATTGCGGCAGCTATGGTAGGCTCCATTTTCAGCAGCGTGGCCTGGGAAAATGTAACCTATATTGCCGGCGAAGTAAAAAACCCGAAACGAAATATTGGCTTAGGGCTTTTTCTCGGAACGCTTCTCGTAACCGTAGTGTATGTAGCCACCAACCTGATGTACACGGCCGTACTGCCCATGCAGGAAATTGCCAATGCGGAGAACGACCGTGTGGCGGTAGCCGCTTCTTCGGCCATATTTGGCGATATAGGCACTATGCTGATCGCCATTATGATCATGATTTCCACATTCGGTTGCAACAACGGGCTGATCCTTGCCGGTGCAAGGGTATATTATACCATGGCAAGGGATGGTTTATTCTTTGAAAAAATCGGTACGTTAAACCGCTTCTCCGTTCCTGAATTCGGGTTATGGATACAATGTGCTTTGGCCGCCGTATTATGCTTAAGCGGGAAATATGGCGACCTGCTGGACATGGTATCATTTGTGGTAGTACTCTTTTATGTGCTTACCATTATCGGGATATTTGTTTTAAGAAAGAAAAGACCGGACGTTGAACGTCCCTATAAAGCATTTGCTTATCCGGTATTGCCAGGCCTGTTTGTATTGATGGGGACGGTATTCTGTTTTTTCCTTGTAAAAATGAAACCGGTTTATGCCCTGGTAGGCCTGGGAATCGTTTTAATAGGCATTCCATTGTACTATATTGCCATATCAACGAAGAAAAAGGCAATCTGAAATATCCGCTAAAATGAATCGGAGAAAATCAGGTGTCAATTATTTATCTTAGTCGCTTAAACTAAAACCAAGTTATGAGTTTATTTGTAAAGAAGCCGATAGCTTCACTCCTTTCTGAAGCCGGAGAATCCGGAGAGCATACTTTAAAACGTACACTGGGAGGTTGGGGATTGGTAGCCTTAGGGATCGGTGCAATTATCGGCGCCGGATTATTTGTAAGAACTGCTGCTGCTGCTGCACAAAACGCCGGGCCTTCTGTTACCCTTGGTTTTTTATTAGCGGCTGTTGGTTGTGCTTTAGCTGGCCTCTGTTATGCAGAGTTGTCATCTTCCATTCCCATCTCGGGCAGTGCTTATACCTACACGTATGCAACGATGGGGGAATTGCTCGCCTGGATTATTGGATGGGATCTGGTGCTTGAATATGCCGTTGGCGCTGCCACTGTAGGTATTGCATGGAGCGAATACCTTAATAACCTGTTGGTAGAAGTCTTTAATACAAAACCAATACCGTACGAATGGTGCCACTCACCTTTCCAGAAATCAGTGGATGGGGTGAGCGGGATCATCAACCTGCCGGCATTGACAATTGTAACTTTGTTGAGCCTTCTTTTGATAAGGGGCACAAAAGAATCCGCTTTTGTCAATAACCTTATTGTTATAGTTAAAGTGGCCATTGTTATTTTGATCATTGCTTTAGGTTGGAATTTTATCAACCCTGCCAACCATGAGCCTTATATTCCCGAAGCAACCAAATATACCGATCACAATGGCTCAACCTATAACTTCGGAGGTATAATGGGTATTCTGGGAGCTGCGGGTACTGTTTTCTTTGCTTTTATCGGATTCGATGCGGTAAGTACAGCAGCACAGGAAACAAAGAACCCCAAACGTAATATGCCTTTTGGAATTCTTGGATCATTATTGGTTTGTACTGTTCTGTATGTCCTGTTTTCACATGTGCTTACCGGACTGGTTCCTGTTGAATTCTTCAGAGACCCAACAAAAGGAGGAGAAGCATCTGTGGTAGCCGCTATTAAAGAAGCAATGCCCGGTTACGGTTGGTTGAGTAAGTCAGTTACAGTTGCTATTCTTGCAGGTTTTTCTTCTGTGATTCTTGTAATGCTGTTGGGACAAAGCCGTGTATTTTATTCTATGAGTAAAGATGGCCTGCTTCCAAAAGTGTTTTCTGACATACATCCAAAATATAAAACTCCTTATAAGGGCAACCTCGTTATCCTGCTTCTCGTTGCCCTGTTCGCAGCTTTTGTTCCGGGAGATGTTGTTGGCCACATGACAAGTATAGGAACCTTATTTGCATTCATGCTGGTTTGCGCCGCAGTAATTATTCTGAGAAAGAAAGAACCCAATATGCCCCGCCAGTTTAAAACACCCCTGGTGCCATTTCTTCCCATTCTGGGGATTGTCGCCTGTGGCGCTATGATCTTCGGGTTAGGTTGGGAAAACTGGGCCCGGTTAGCGGTATGGTTGATCCTGGGCTTCATCATTTATTTCGGATACAGCAAAAGGCATAGTAAGCTTCAGAAAAAATAAATTTTATAAGAGCTAAATGTTTAAAACCGCCTCACTATTCTTGAGGCGGTTTTTCATTTACCCGTATTCCTATACATTTGCAGTCTTTTATCTGACTTAATGACTTTTTATAATGGGAAGGATTTTTGAAGTTCGTAAAGCCACCATGTTTGCCCGCTGGGACCGGATGGCAAAGCAGTTTACCCGTATCGGGAAAGAAATTGTGATTGCTGTAAAAACGGGAGGCCCTGACCCCGATACCAATCCTGCCCTGCGGCGCTGTATCCAGAACGCCAAGACGGTGAATATGCCGAAAGACCGTATTGAAGCCGCCATTAAACGGGCATTGGGAAAAGACATTGAAAATTATGATGAAATCCTGTACGAAGGTTACGGGCCTCATGGTGTGGCCATGCTGGTAGAAACCGCCACAGATAACCATGTAAGAACGGTGGCCAATGTGAAATCACATTTTAATAAAGGCGGCGGGACATTGGGCAACAGCGGCAGCGTAGCCTTTCAGTTCAAAAAGATGGGTGTATTTAAACTGAAACCCGAAGGGTTAAACGCCGATGAACTGGAATTGGAACTGATTGACTTCGGCCTTGAAGAATTGGGTGAAGGCACAGGTGAAAACGATGAAGATATCCTGGTGATACGCTGCGGGTTTACCGATTTTGGCAATATGCAAAAAGCGTTGGAAGATAAAAAAATCATCCCGATCAGTGCAGAAGTGGAATGGATTCCTGCTGTAACCGTTCCGGTTAATGATGAGCAGGCTTCTGATGTCAGCAAGCTTATTGAACGGCTGGAACAGGACGATGATGTACAGAAAGTATTTCACAATATGGGATAGGAAACCTATTCCCGGCTCCAGTGAATTTCAAAAACATAACAAGCCCAGGTTGAACCCAGGTAAATGCCCCTTGAATACCAGGGTGTATGGGTGGGGGAATAATACAACACAGCCCCGGGATATTGCCCTGATGTAAACCTGTAACATTTTGCCTGCGTGGCATAGTAACGGATTGAATCGTTCAGCACAAAACCGTTATTACCAAAATCATTCAGCAATTCATCACTTAGCTCTTTTTTATGCACTGTATGCGCCAGCCGCCATGTAGCGCCGGGATTTACATCAAAAAAGACGGTGGAAAAAGCCATAATCTTCTCTGCACCTGCTGAATCTAACACCACTCCCCTGTTATTGCTGAAATACTCCCCTTTTTGTGCATACAAAAAATCCTGCGACATATCTTTCATAAAAAGCTGCACACAACTTACACTACCGCATTTGCTCAATTCAATAAAATCTGCTGCGCTCATTATGCTTTTTGCAGGCCGGGCATTGGCAGCTTCTTCTTCCATTATTTTATCCAGGTCTTCAACGCTGACGGCCCGCTTGTTCGATTTGCTGCCGCAAGACGAAAACAACGCCAGCACAATGGTTGTTGTAAGGATTACAATCCTGTATGTTTTGAACATAGCCTATTGCTTTATACGGTAAAACTTATACTCAATAGTATCATATATGCTATTCGGGCTGATCACCAGGTTATCATACCGGGCGGTTGAGCTATACGGTGTAACGTAGCGGATATAATAATTAAAAATTGTATCCCCTTTTTCATTTAATGTAATAAGCCTGGGGAAATAGTTTGTACTCAACCCTTCGGAAACCATATAAGTCCCCGTTATAAGCATAGTATCTTTTTCCGGAAGCCTGACAAGCATGTATTCCAATGTGCCATCCCTTTTTAGCCTGAATTGCAGGTACGTTACAGCAGTTTTAGCGCCCCAGGTACCCAGTAATTCTTCATCTTCCCGCACCACTTCTTTTCCTGTTACCTTTTCCACCTTACGGTCAACGCACTGCCTTATAAATAAAAATATGCCTACCAAAACACCTAATATTATAAGATAAACAAATCGCATAGTAAACAGTATAACTTATCAGTTTTTTATTTCTTTCTTTTTCCTTCCTTGCTCTAATCAGGTTTTCCATAGTCCCTGAGCAAAAACGACATCAGCAGGAATGAAGCGAAATAGGTATAGGTAACATTCCTGTGACCGGGAACATAATAATCATGGTTAGTATTGAACCTCGGGTTTTGCATTTCGCCCAGTAAATAAAATACAAAAATCAGTACTGCCGATAAAACCAATGCCGTTACGAAAACAATAACAGGCCGTTGCCGGATTAATTCATTGTCCTTCGTTTTATCAACGCTATGAATTGCATAAAATGAACCGGCAAAACAGCCTGCTACCAGCCAAACCGCATAATACAAAGCAACACTTCCAAACCCCGGATAATTACCCAAACGCCGGCTATCTGGGGTTGGCAGCAATGTAACTACCAAAACCCCCGCTATATCAAACAGGAGCAGGGCAGCCAGGTAGCACAGGATTATAATGCCGAGGGCTTTTAAGAAAGGCATGAATCTTTATTTCTTTGTTCCAATAGTAACAGTCCGGCCTGAAGGATACTTTTACAGATATCTTCTCTCCATCAATAAAAAATATTCTTCCGTTAATATATAAACACATCTCCTTTCGGTGTTACCTGGAGGTCTTTGCACTTGAACCCGTCAGGCCGAAGAATAAACATGGCCCCAAATGTATTGGCTTGTTTGCTAAAATCACCAATCATAAACCTGTCAAGCCCAACCCACTGTAAAGCCCCGTTAATAACGGAAACAACTGTTTTGCAGGAAGGAGAAAGCAATTTATAATCCAACTCACATCCTGTTTTAACATTTTCCGTCTTTATTGTAATGGAGCCATCCCCATTGCAGGTAAAAACCAGGTCAAAATCCACGTCCACTTCAGGGTTTACCCCCGGAACTTCGTATTGAAGGTCCAAATCAAAACTCAATTTATTAAAATCTTTTCTTTTCCCTTCCACATGATCTCCCCAAACCGTATTGACACCCGAAGTGCTGCCCCAGCTTAATTTTTTGTCGGGCAGGTGGTGCAACTGGTTACCCACCATGCTTTCAATCATTGATTTGATCATTTCGAAAGGAACCGGTACCGGGGGCTTTTTTATATTCGGATCAGTGGCAATCGCCTGCCAATGCGGGGCCGACCTGAGCTGGGCGGAATTAAAATAAACTTTATTTGGATAATTCCCGCTGCCATTAATACGCATGGCGGTTGAATACACTTTGCTGAAAACAGGCGAAGAGGAGTTATTAAGGTACAGCTCTATCCGCTTTATTCCCCATACATCATTCCCCTGTACCCCCACTTCAACAAATTGAATGTCTTCAATTGTTCTGACCGAATTGCTGATAATGTCATATTTTTTATCAGCACCTCTTTCAAAATCATCCGGGCCGTAATCAAGGAAATATTTCAGGTCTTTATTGTTCAGCTTTACATACACTTCCTTGTCCGTATCCTCATTTTCTGCGGCGCCGGTAACAATTCGTAATTGAATACGGAACACACCTAATTTTTCATCCACTACCGGTTTAGGCGTCGTTATTTTCGGCTCCAGGTACTGCACCACTGCCGGGGGCGAATTGTCAGGCAACTTTCCACCGGTCCGTATTCTTTCCCAATGGCCAGCCACTATCTGGCCGTTTACCATTTTGGGCCGCACCCAATAAAAACCGGGCCTGTCGGGGTTGCTTGCGGCAAAAACCACTACATGGGAAATTTTGTCGTTTAAATTATACACCGATAAATCAGGGCAATCCTCCATCAGGGTAACATAGTTACCATAGCCTCCGTTTTCTTCCGAATGTTCATAAAGAACTGCAACCATGCCCTTTGGCACCTGCACAGAGGTTGCCATATCATTAAAATTGTGCATGGCAAAGCCTTTGCCCGCCGATAATTGAGGGGTTACAATTTGAAAACGTCCATCATAACCGGCATTTTCATACAGTATCACCTCGGTGCTTTGATTGCCTGCAGCAGGTTCTGGTGAAACAGGAGGTCTGCCGTGTTGAAGCGGCTGTGCAAAGCAGGATACCGAAACAAACAGAAACGGTGCAATAAATGATAAGTTTTTCACTATAAAATATTTTTATTGAGCAGCTTTTTTTGTTGCCTTTTTAGCCTTCTTACCTGGCTTTTTGAAAATTTCCCCGCCCTGGTCAGGGTCTTCCGGTTTGGGACGTTCGGCTGTGGTCGCTTTTTCAACTCCCATTCCATCGGGGCATTCAATCTCAGTGCAATCTTCTGCACATTTGCCTGCTTCATTGCAGACTTTTGCACAAGTATAACATTTGAATTTACCGGATGACCCGGCAACAGTCTTTGCAACAACGCTTACAGGAAGTTTATTTCCCTTTGCATCAATGGCATAATAGCCTGTTACCTTTTTATTCTTATAAGTTGCATATAGATCATATTTTCCATGCACGGTATGCACCTTCACATTGCCATTGGTAATTTTCATACGTTTTGTTGGTCCGCTGCTGTTCCAGGTGGTATCGCCGCCATTTAAATAATCTTTGGTTCTTTTTGGCTGAGCATAGGCTATTGTAATAAACAATAGCAATGTTGCTGATAACAATATTTTTTTCATAAAAAAAATTTGAATCCATACCCGTCTGCTTTCGGGCAGGTAAGGTATGGGAGGTTTGTTGCCTGTATATTTATTACTGTTTTACTTTCTTATCTGATTTTTTGAAAATTTCTCCTCCCTGATCGGGGTCTTCGGTTTTTTGCTGCTTACCGGCAGTTGGCAAAACAACTTCTTTCCAGTCAGCGTTTGCTTTCGTAATAGCGACACCGGTTTTTGTATCAATGGTTGTAACCAATTTACAGTTAGTACAAGAATTGGGCGTACACGACAATACGTTGCCACTGGTTTGCAACAGGCAGGAACCTCCTCCTGTTGTTCCCTTCTGGCACCCGCAGGTGAAAGCCCCGGTTACAAGGTTCTGCCTGTAAACAACAGTAACCTGGCTGCTATCATGATATTTTACCCGATACCCTTTCAGCAATACAACTTTTCCTTTCCTGAAAGAAGTGCCTTTGGGAAGTTTTGAAGTAACCCCTTTTAACCTTATCGGCGAAGGGTCATCTGTATTGGTATAGCGGTCATGCGTATCTTTTACATCGCTTTTGGGAGTAATTTGTGCATCACCTTTTAGCAGGAAGAAGAATGCTGTCATTAATAAGGCAACCTGTTTCATAATAAAAAATTTTTGATGTGAATGATGTTTGGCGGCTAATTTGCATTGATAGCTGCAACCACTTTATCAATATTCAATGCGCCGTAATTAAATGTGTGCCGGGAACCATCCCTGAGTGCCAGAATGGCTTTTTTGGCCAGGAAACTTTTTTCCGTTTCCACATTTACAATATCCTGCTTGTTTATCTCCAGGAAACCCTCGCTGCCCCATTTGATAAACATGGCTTCGCTGAGCAGGCCTTTGGCCGACACATCGTATTTTGCATCATACAACAGCCTTTTATTGGTAATCGTAAGCTTACCATTGAATTTGCCGCCTCCGGGCGGAGAATACATAATCGTCCAGGTATCAATTTTGGTTTCGCCGGGTTGTAATTCTATTTTCATATTTTCGTTTTTAGATTTAAGAATTCGTTTGTATTCATAAGTTTCAGGCGCATTTGCGCCGGTCATTATGGTTTTCCGGTCGTTATCGCTGTATTATTTATGCCTATGTAATTCACTAGGCGGGCATCTACTTTAATATTAGGGCTTCCAGTCGTTCAATACGTTTTTTTAACCCGGCATTTTCTTCTTGTAATGATTGAATTACTTGTTGCTGCTCCTGCACCGCTTTCACCAATGGCACCACAAACTGCGAATAGGAAAGGCCATAGGCTTCGTTACTATTTTTAGGCTTAACTACTCCATCAAACTCGTAACCCGATTCTCTTGCGGCCTGCTCCACTTCCTGGGCAATAAAGCCATTGTGGCGGATATTTTCCGATTCAGAATAATCTGTGGCCGAAGCAAATTTTATATCCCCGCCTATAAATTCATCATATCTTTTTGTCTGGAAATTATACACTACCGGGCGCAGTTTCATAATGAAATCAAGCCCTTTTACCGATTCGCTTACATTGGTTTTAAACCGGCCATCGGAAGGGAATGTATAAGCCACCTGCCCTTCAATTACTGTAACAGCGCTATTGCCCAACCTTATTTTGTTGCTGGCATTAACACCGGCATTGTAGCCTATGGCCGTCGCATTAGTCAAATTTCCGGCTGAAACACTTGCATTAAAGCCAAGCGCTGTATTATAACTCCCGGTCGTATTGCCATATAGGGAGTAGTATCCAAGCGCTGTATTGTTACTCCCGGTCGTATTGCTGTACAGGGAGGAAGTACCATTCGCTGTGTTGCTACTTCCGGTCGTATTGCTGTACAGGGAGGAATAACCATTCGCTGTATTGCTACTTCCGATAGTATTGCTGTACAGGGAAGAATAACCATTCGCCGCATTGCTACTTCCGGTAGTATTGCTGTACAGAGAGAAAGTACCATTCGTTGTATTTTCGATTCCCGTGGTATTAGAAAATAAAGCATGGTGCCCGATCGCAACATTAAGATTACCTGTGGTATTATTTACTAATGCCAGGTTACCCATAGCAGTGTTACTACTGCCCGAAGTATTATTATATAACACTGCATTCCCTATTGCCGTATTCTCATAACCGGTGGTATTGGCGGCTGCAACGTTTCCTATAACGGTATTGGAGTAACCCGATAAGTTTGACATAAGGCTATTGTAACCTATAGCGGTATTGGCGTTGCCCGACACATTGCCGAACATTGACCGGGAGCCTACTGCTGTATTATAGCCAGGCCCATCCATATGATTGAATAAGGCAGAATCGCCGATAGCAACCAGTTTGTGACCGGCGTTATTTTGATATAAGGCAGCGCTGCCTATAGCCACATTGTTAGTGCCGGTACTGTTCCAATAAAGCGATTGCTTTCCAATGGCGGTATTGTCGTTGCCTGTAGTATTAAGCGCCATTGCCCCTGATCCATAAGCGGCATTTAAATAACCGGTGGTATTAAACATGAGCGAAGAGTAGCCCATAGCTGTATTGCCATTGCCGGTCGTATTAAGCATAAGCGAAGAGTAGCCCATAGCTGTATTGCCGGTGGCCGTGGTATTGGCCCTCAAAGCATAGAACCCCACTGCCGTATTGTAGTTTTCTGCATTGTTCATCAACGATTCAAAGCCAACAGCGGTATTATAATGGCCTGCATCGTTATACTGAAGCGCTTTCATACCAACCGCTGTATTAAAATTACCGGTGGTATTATACTGCATTGCCTGCATTCCTGCGGCGGTATTGTCGCTGCCTGTCCTGTTAAACCGCAACGAACTGGAACCAAAGGCCGTATTTTCAATACCTGTCGTTACACTCACCAGGGATTTATAACCGTAACCGGTATTAAAGGTCCCGGTAGTTATTGAATCAAATACCCGGTAACCCATTCCCGTATTATAACTTCCCGTATCAACAAATCCGGCTTTGACATTATTCACTTTGAATTGTATAGGTGCAAGATCAGTTGTACCGATAAAATTTGTTGAAGCATTGGTGCCGCTGTTTCCGTTTAAATTCCAGCCGCTTTTGGCCATCACCGTCTGCCAGTCGGGAACCGAAGGTGTTCCCATATTTACCATTAATTGATTTTTCACAGAGTCATATACCAGCAAGCCTTTAGCAGGATCTGCAATTGACAAAATGGCTGACGTCCCCATCCGTGGTATCAATATGCCTTTTGATGTATGGGTAATATCCAATAATGCAGAAGCATCGGGAGTAGTTGTGCCAATACCAACATTTTGGCCCATAGCAATAATTGAAACAAGGACAAGCACCAGAAATAACAGAAACTTCTTCATACTTCAATATTTAGGCATAATTGAAATTTATTTTTATTGCTTTACCAGCTTTATCGTTTTTATTTGCCGTGTGTCCGGCCTCTCTATCATTACCAGGTATACCCCTGCTGCCGCCTGGTGTAAATCCACGTTAAACTGGTTGACTCCTTGTTGAAGATTTAGCTGGCGCTGCATGATCAATGCACCGCTTGCATCAACAATCCTTAACGTGGCTGGTCCGCGGTTACTGCTTTGTACTGTAACCGTAAACTGTTGACGAAAAGGAGTGGGCAATGCCTGTACGGCTTCTTTAGAAGCACAATCGGCAATCACAATGCCGGTATATTTTACCTGGCCGTCGCTGTCGTACTGAGCTATCCGGTAATAAGCACTTATTCCAATGTTATTATCAATAAACAAGTAATTTTTTTCCGTACTGCTATTGCCTGCTGCCGACAACTGGCCGATGGCCGTCCAAACACCCGATGTATTTCTTTCCACGACAAAATGACTGCTGTTGAATTCCTGCGCTGTTTTCCACTGTAGTATTATTCTATATCGGTCGCATTGCGAGTAAAAGTCGGTAAAGACAACCGGTAGCGGCGGCCCTGATAAAGAGGAAAGTGTCCAGGCAGAAAATGCATCAATGGCTGTTTTCTCTACATAGTTCTGTGTATTATCACGGGTGGTAAACCCCTCGTAACCCCAATCCACCCCATCCACGCTACGCCACTGTGCCAGGCTTGCCTCAGACTGACCATTCAGTTCTGCATCAAAATACAGGAAACGAAGGGTAGCCGCCAATGTATTGTTATTGGCAGGACTGATATTATAATATCGCAGAATGCCCCCGCCTCCAGGGAGCGTTTGTGAAGTATGCCCTCTTCTGATCAACACACTGCCGAGGTCTTGTGTGCTGCTGATCACTGCGCCAAGATTACCCGGGTTGGCATCAGAAGGTGCATTGAGCGAAGTAGTAACCAGCACTTCCCCTCCGGCCGGACCTTCAATGTGACTGGCTTCTGACTCATCAATGAGCAGACCGGTGCCGCCAAGATCAAGATCATAGCTATTAAGATCAATACGCCCCTGTGAAAACTGCACTTCGTTGCTTACGCCAACGGGCCGGTATAAAAACAGGTAGCGGCCATTTTCTTTATCAATCCGGATAGTGTAAAATTGAACAGGCTGTGATCCGCTTATATAGGTATCTGTAGAACCGGAAAAATGAACGGCGCCATTCCCTGCAAAGAAGCCACCGTTGTTTACAAAATTTACATCCTTTAGCGTAAGCGGCGCATGATTGGCCAATTGCATTTGTGCGCCGGGCCCAATGTATAATTGGGAAAACGCCGCCAGAGGAATTGTCAGTAGTAATAAGTTAAATACAACTCGCATGTCAAGGTGCTTTCAGGATGAGTTTTTATACAGATTGTATCATTTATTCTTCTACCGCCAACCCCGCTTCTTTCCATGCTTTGAAGCCACCGTCAATATGCGTTACATTTTTATACCCCATATTTTTTAATGTTTGTACAGCAAGGGCCGAACGTCCGCTGGAGGCGCAATACAGGATAATGCGTTTTTCCTTGCCGAATGCCGGCTTATAATACGGAAGGGTGGAATCGGCATAAAATTCCAGCATGCCCCTCGGTGCATGAACGGAGCCTGGTATTTTGCCCTGCTCTTTTAATTCATTTGCTTCGCGGATATCAATCAATACCACATTTTCTTTGCTTAGTTCTTCCTGCGCTTTTTCGGGCGGCAGGTTTTCAATCTGTTGTTTTGCCTCCTTCACCAGGTCCATAGCCGATTTCTGAGCTACGGCATGCAGTGTAAAAAAAATGAAAGAGAAAATAAACAACATAAGAAACTTTACAGCATTGATTTGAAAGGTTTTCATATCACCCGGTTTTAATAAGTTGAAAAGCAGGATTGATAATAACGCAAGTCTAAATTAGATACAGGCCGGGTTTGTTGTTAAGGCAATCGCTTAATGAACTTGTTTAGAGAAATAAAGCAAATAATCCGTATCAATGGCTTCCGGAAACAGAATAAGGCTGTTTATCGTAAATACCCGTTGTTGGTCATTTTCGCTTTCCTGCCGTGTGGCAATACTTCCTGATTACTTAATTTTGATGGAGAGGCTTCTGTAATGCTACTATGCAGCCGGGCTCCTTTAGCCTGCCGAAAGCCGTGATTAAAAAAAGAGAGATGAACAGATTACTAAAACCAATAAATGCTTTCCTGTATAATGAGTTTATTTTTTCTCCCCGGTACCGGGTGTGGCGGCATATTACTTATTGGTCTTTTCACATTATAGTATGGGCCGCTTTCTGGATGGTAATGGGGGTAACAAACTCTTTTGGACGGCAGTTGCTAAATATGCTTATGTGGGTCCCTGCTTTTATTTTGTTCAGTTACCCCCTGGTATATGGCGCTATTCCCCATCTGTTGCTGAAAGGAAGACTGTTACAGTTTTTACTGCTTATACTGGCCTGGGGTGGCGTGGGATTATATATAGATTCAGGGTACAGGGCCTATGTTTTGATTCCGCTGCAAGAAGCTATGGGACTGGATAATATTCTTCCAAGAGGGCCACTGGCCTTCTGTTACCTGTGTATGACGACTTCGGCCGCCAGCCCCATGATTATAAAATTCTACAAACTGTGGACCATCAAGCAGCGGGACTGGGTGCATGCCCAGCAGGAAAAAGCAACAGCCGAACTGCAATTACTGAAAGCACAGATACATCCGCATTTTTTGTTTAACACGCTGAACAATATTTATTCTTTTTCACTGGAAAATTCGCCTAAAACACCGGAGCTGATATTGAAACTATCAAGCCTGCTCAGCTATATGCTCTATGATTGCAGGGCAGGGCAGGTGCGGCTGGAAAAAGAACTGGGAATTATGAAAAACTACATTGACCTGGAAAAAGAACGGTACGGCAATAAAATTGACATATCGTGGAATGTGGAAGGGGAAATAAAGGATAAATTCATTGCCCCCCTGATAATGCTCCCTTTCATAGAAAATGCGTTTAAGCACGGCACGTCGGAGCAAATAGGAAAATCCTGGTTAAGCGTTGACATATCTGTAAAACAAGACACCCTCCGATGCAAAATCGTTAACAGCAAAAACGAACATGTGCCCCGTAGCGATAACGGCATTGGCATCGCCAACGTGAAGAAAAGGCTGGAGTTTATTTACCCCGGCAGATATGAGCTGAAGCTGAACGATGAAGGCGATTTTTTTGTGATTGCATTGCTGATTAACCTGACTGCTGAAACAGCCGAAGCCATCGGGATCCCCGTTACGCCGCTTATCACCCAACCTCTTCAGTATGAAACTCCGCTGCCTGCTTATAGATGATGAACTGCCTGCATTAAAAGTGCTGGCCCGGTATATTTCCGATATCGGCGGGATGGAAATTGCAGGCCAGTGCAGGAATGCTATCGAAGCCCTTGAGGTGCTGCGCCATACACCGGTGGATGTCATTTTCCTGGATATTAAAATGCCCCGCATCATCGGCACCGATTTTTTAAAAAACCTCTCCCACCCGCCCAAAGTCATTTTTGTTACTGCATACAGGGAATATGCCGTAGAGGGTTTTGAACTGGATGCTGTCGATTACCTCGTCAAACCGGTTTCCTTTGAACGTTTTTTCAAAGCCATCACCAAACTGAACCGGCTGATGGGCAGTGAACAATTTCCCCCGATGGCCAATGAAACTTCCGCTACCGATGCCTTTGTGTACCTGAAAGTGGATAAGGATATGAAAAAAGTTTTCGTCAACGATATTACACACATTGAAAGCTGGAAAGACTATGTAAAGGTTTTCCTGACCGGGGACAAAAACCTTCTCGTAAAACAATCCATTACTGCAATGGAAAACCTTTTATCGGAGCACCGGTTTTTACGGGTACACCGTTCTTATATTGTTTCATTCGATAAGGTTTCGGGATATAATGGCCTTTCCGTCCAATTGGACAGCCTCGATATCCCCATCGGGCGGCTTTACAAACAAGCGGTAATGGAAAAATTACAGGGGCAATACTGATTCAGCAGGTTCCGGCTAAGCCCGGATAAAATAAAAATCAGGAACTTTGCTGCTATGAAAGCAGATAAAGTAGTTTTATTTGACGGGGTTTGCAATTATTGCAACGGGATGGTAAACTTCGCCATCCGGAACGATAAAAAAGCTACGCTGAAATTCGCCCCGCTACAATCGGACGCCGGAAAGGAGTTAACAGCGCAGTATGCTATCCCCCCTTCTACAGATACAGTGGTATTCATAGACAATGGCAAAGCCTATACCTATGCAAAAGCAGCTATAAGAATAGCAAAGTATCTTGACTGGCCGGCCAGGGGCTTATATGCTTTTGCCATCGTTCCTTCTTTTATTAGCCAACCGATATACAAATGGGTTGCCCGCAACAGGTACAAATGGTTTGGGAAAAAAGATGCCTGCATGATACCCACGCCGGAAATCAGGGAGAGGTTTCTTGTTTGAAAAATAATATCAACCGCATCTGTATTCATTTTCAATGATATGGGCCTAAGCCCCGGGCTTTATCGGTATTGCTGCACATAATTTATTAAAGGCTTATTATTATTTGTTGTACCTTCCTTTTATTAAACTTTAAATTTTATTTTATGAAGAAATTAATGACGGCCCTTAGCCTTACCCTCCTCCTGTGGGGATGTCAAAAAAATGTTGACACTAATTTTAAGAATGAAAACGCAAACACCGCACCCATTGAGCAAGCCAGGAAAAAATTAGTGCTGTCCAATCCTGTGAATATAAAAGTACAGGCAGGATATGTGGATAAAGAAGGTGTACTGCGGCCTTTCCCTCCTAAAAGGAACGATGATACCCCCGTAACAGAAGCCGATTTCGAGGGTTGCTCGGAAAGGTCATATCTTTATGATATGTCCTATAGCGGTTATGGTGTTTATTATGACACCTATACATCGGAATATATTCTTGATTTTTATTGGACTTTAGGTGTGCCACATGATGACATAACTTTGATTACAAGCGGAACATTTAACAAAGGCTATTTGCGGTTTCCCAATAATCCATACCCCGGCTCTACAGCATGGAGAAATGTTGCCGATTCTTATAATCTGACTGATACATATACTGTTAATGATAATGGTACTGTTGTAAATATGGATCGTTATGTAATACACTATTCATTCAGTATAAGTGAAGATGAGTATTGCAACAACCTTGTTTTTCATACTTATTTCAAGATTGCAACTGATTGCAGCGAACTTCCTTTTATACAATATTATGGAACCCCTTCTTATAAGATAGACGATTTTGAACCAGATACTTATATTGTATATCCTTATGGCGCTATAAATTATACTGCAACCAGTGCCCCCATATACGATATTCAGTTTTCCCCTCTTATACCAACTCCTACGCCCTGCCATCAGCCTTCGCTGGGCAACAGCCCTTATCATGAAGTCAGGTATAGGAAGCAAGGTGATACTACCTGGGTTTATAAACCAAGAACTAATCTCTCTTCTTTTGTCGAAGTAGTAAGCAGTGGTGTTGGTACATACGAATATCAATCCCGTGGAGAATTACTTAGCGGGCCGGTTTATACTGAATGGACAGCAGTACAAACAGTAAACGTTAATTAGGTTTTGTATTCATCCCAAGGCCGGTTGATAGGATAAGCCGGCCTTGGTATTCCTTTCTATTCTATGAAGGCAATCTCTTTAAAATATCTCGTTGTACTTGTTTGTTACTTTATACTTTTCCAAGAAGCAAAGGGGCAGGTGTGTACAGA
Source organism: uncultured Chitinophaga sp. (assembly GCA_964560445.1). Taxonomy (GTDB): domain Bacteria; phylum Bacteroidota; class Bacteroidia; order Chitinophagales; family Chitinophagaceae; genus JJ008. The sequence goes on from CAZLLT010000015.1 coordinate 66,637, forward strand.
TAGTATTGCCCTCTATCATGGTCTTTCCTTTCCTCCTGCCTCTATTCCATGGCATACCAACAAATCGCTGAACCTTAAAAACGGCAATAATTGCCGCATTTACTCAAACCAATACTATCCTGATCCGATAATATGTCTTACAGACCGGAAGGGGCAACTGTTAAAATCAGGTACACTGAAGACGGCTGGGGGAAACAGGATTTATTCTTTAAAATATGTTGAAGCGGCAGACGACGGCATTTATTTATTAGCCGCTATATTAAAAGAAGAGGAAATCTCATATAGCAAGGCGGTAATGCTGATTAAGCTTGATAGTGCATTAAATTTAGAATGGAGCCAGGAATATAAAAACAAGGATGCCCAACACGGCTTTTTTACTTATTATTTAAATGATATTAATACAGACAAGGCAGGAAATATATTTTTTTCTTTCTACTTTAGTCAAATTAATAACCAATATCCTGAAACCCTGTTTTTTATTGCTGCGGATAGTACCGGAAGGTTGCTATGGGACAAGGCGCTGGACTGCAGGAATGTCTGGCCTCCTGCTACAACTTCTTTTTCGTTTTCCTATTTAACGCCGGTAGATTTAGGTGGTAAAGCGCTGTTTATTGGTGGTTATGTCTATGACACCATTATCTCTGGCAAAAGGATACACCAGTATGGTTATATTGGATTTTCTTTTGACAAGGCTACCGGAAATTTTTCCGGTAGTAAACTAGCCTATATCCCTGAAATTATTGAAACCCTTAATTGGGCACCTGGTGGTGGTTGGGGGGGGCCAAGTTCCATAAACACTTTCACAGACCAGGCAAAAGGAATGTTTTATTGGGGGTTTTCACAAACGCTTCATCTTGGTGGGGGCATTTCCTTCAGTCATTTAGTAACACTCTGGATAGACAGTACATTTAACTTTTACAAGCCAAGAAGGATAAAAGGAAGTATATCCGGTTTCAGTTTTTCCGTTGATCAAAACTGTAACGTGGCTTTCCAAAGCCAATATTATGATATGGATGCCTATGCAATTTTTCCTGTTACAGCGGTGGTGGATACTGCCAACAGGGTACTGTTCAGCAAAGAAGTAGGCAGGGATTTTTTTCAGTTCCCTTGGACAGGGGCGGGGGTACAGTTTTCAGATAACGGGAACAATATTCGTATAGATATTTCTGATTTATCTCCCCCTCATGGCACAACGCAGCTAAACATTCCCTTGCACAGCCGCCCGCCCGACAGCCTTCTTTGCCTTGGCAAAGACACTATCCCCTTTACGTTTGATACGGTAGCGCTGGTAAAAAGGGATATTTCCCCCGGTGAAATATATCAAAACGTTGTGGACATAAGCCCGGCAGGGCTGCTGATAACACCCTTTCCCCTGCAGGAAGAACATTACTGCACGGTAAAAAGCGTTTGCGACAGCATTTCCCTTGCAGGCAATACTTCATTTTGTGCAGGAACGCCGCAAACCTTTGTTGCAAAAAGAAACAGCGGATGTTACAAAGAGATAACATGGAATACCGACAGCCTGCCCGGTACGGTTCTTTCCAAAACAGATACCAGCATCACTTTTCTCTTTAACAGGGAATGGAACGGGTATTTAAAAACAAATTTATATGGGTGCACGGTGGCCGATTCTGTTGTTATTGAGGTACATCCCAACCCCTTGCCCGTAGCCCTTGGCCGGGACACCGTTTTTTGCCCGGTGCAGCCAATGGTACTGAATGCCGGTACTGGATATATGGCCTACCTCTGGCAGGATGGCAGCAAAGATTCAGTATTAACTGTAAGCCGCCCCGGTAAATACCATGTAACAGCTACAGATCATTGCGGCAACAAGTACAGCGATACAATTTCGGTACTGGGAGATGATAAAATGCTCTATGCCGGTAAAGACACCCTGGTATGTAAAACGGAAATGGTACAACTTACCGCTTCTTCCGGCTTTACGGATTATAAATGGAGTACTGGTTTTTACAGTGATACCCTTGCAGGAATAAGCATAGCCGTAAGCCCCGATAAAACAACATTATACACTGTAACTGCAAATAAATTTCAAGGCTGTGTAATGCAGGATTCTGTAATTATAGCGGTAAAAGATTGTCCCGAATATTTTTATATGCCTACTGCTTTTACACCAAATAACGATGGCAGGAATGATTTGATAAAGCCCGCCATATCAGGCATCATCAGGGAGTATGAGTTCTGTGTTTATAACCGGTGGGGCAACCTGGTATTCCGTTCCACAGATCCGAATAGCGCATGGGATGGAAATATCAAAGGGCAAAAACAAGGAAACGATATTTTTGCCTGGGTTTGCAGGTACAGGTATGCCGACAAGCCTGCACAGGTTAAAAAAGGCACTTTTGCTTTGTTAAGATAAGTAGGTTAAATAAAATATCCCGGCCTGTTGATGAAGCCGGGATATATTACCTGCAGCAGTATCCTGTTAATCGTTATCGTCAACATCATCTAACCGGAACGACACTTTGCATATAACCCCGTACGATTTGATCTTTCCGTCCTTCACATGCACTTTCTGGTCTTTTATCCAGACAGAGTCAATATTACGAACTGTTTTAGACGCTTCTTTTACCGCTTTCTTTACCGCATCATCAAAACTCTTATCTGAAGATGCTATCAGCTCAATTACTTTTACAATAGCCATAACAACCGTTTTTAATTAATTCGTGAAGAATATATTTTGCAATCTTAAGGTACTGCTTATTATCATTCAGCCGCTATTATTCCGCCATTATTTCTTTCACTGCCTGTTCTATTTCTTCCGCATTGGGTTTGCTGAAGTAATCCCCGTCACTGCCATAGGACGGCCGGTGGGCCTTACCGGTAATGGTACGTGGCGCTGCATCGAGGTATTTATATCCGCCCTGCCCTTCCATCACTTTATTAAACATATAGGCCGCCGCCCCGCCCGGTACATCTTCATCCACAAAAACGATGCGGCTGGTCTTCTTAAGCGATTCCAGTATTACCTGATGAATATCAAAAGGCAGCAATGTTTGTACGTCAATTATTTCGCAATGGATGCCCTGGGCCTGCAATGATTTTGCCGCCTCCTCAATGATACGCAACGTGGATCCGTAAGAAACAATGGTTATATCGTCCCCTTCCCGGATTATCTCCGGCACGCCGAGAGGAACAGTAAACCCACTGATATTATCCGGCATCCTTTCTTTTAAGCGGTAGCCGTTCAAACATTCCACTACCAGGGCGGGATCGTTGCCTTGCAGAAGGGTATTGTACATGCCTGCGGCCTGCACCATATTTCTCGGCACACAGACATACATGCCCCGGAGGGCATTGATCACCATGCCCATCGGGGAACCGCTGTGCCATATCCCTTCAAGCCGGTGCCCTCTTGTACGCACAATAAGCGGGCAGCTTTGCTGCCCTGCCGTTCTGTAATGAAGCGTGGCCACATCATCGCTCAACGGCTGCAATCCGTATAACAAATAATCGAGGTACTGTATTTCTGCAATGGGTCTGAGGCCACGTAAGGCCAATCCTATACCCTGCCCCATGATGGTTAATTCCCGGATGCCGGTGTCAAATATCCGTTCACTGCCGTGCTTTTGCTGCAAGCCGCTGAAACCCTGGTTTACATCTCCGATGTATCCAAGGTCTTCCCCGAAAGCAACAACTTTTGTATTATGACTGAACAGTTCATCAAAATATTTATTAAGTACTTCAAAGCCGTTTACTACCGGACTGGCATCTGAATAAACCGCTTTTACCTCCGCTACTTTCAAGGCGCTTTTAGGCCCTTCATTGTAAAGCAGCGAGCCATACAGCCTGTTGCCTTCTTCTTTAAGGTCGTTATAGTAATCCTTTGTCCAATAAGCCGCATCCGCATTGCCTGCAAGGTTCAGCGCCTGCTGCAATGCTTTCATCACATCTTTTCGTAATGGCTCCCGCAAGGCCCCAAGCGAAGTGGCAATTTTTTGTATTGCTTCCTTATGCTCCGGCAATCCGTTTGCCACATTCGTAATAAGGTCAACAGCCCTGCTTACCTGCTCTTTTACCGGGACAATGTACTTATCCCATGCGGCGGCTTTGCTATCCCTTACATGCTTTTTTGCTTCAACATTTACCTGGTCCAGTTCTTCTTCCGTTGCCAGCGAATTGCTGATCAGCCATTCTTTCATTTTTACAATACCATCCCACTTACGTTCCCATGCAAGGCGTTCTGAACTTTTATACCGTTCATGGCTACCGGAAGTAGAATGCCCCTGCGGCTGTGTAATTTCTTCAACATGAAATAAAACAGGTGTATGCGTTTCCCTTGCGGTGCGGATTCCTTCCTCAAACACTTCACACATGCCTGCATAATCCCAGCCTTTTACTTTATAAATAGCAATGCCGTTGGTATCGTCTTCTTTCTGCATTCCGCTCAATGCTTTTGAAACGGAACCTTTGGTGGTCTGATATTTTTTAGGAACGGAAATGCCGTAACCATCGTCCCACACAAATACAGCCAATGGCACTTGTAACACTCCCGCCGCATTGATGGTTTCCCAAAAATGTCCTTCACTGGTGGAAGCATCGCCTATTGTGGCAAAACAAACTTCGTTTCCATCATGGGAAAGATTTGGAAATTCTTTCAACTGCGGAATATTCCTGAATGCTTTAGATGCATACGCCAGCCCCAATGCCCTCGGCATTTGCCCTGCGGTAGGGGCTATATCAGAAGAAATATTTTTCAGGTCGGCCAGCGGCAGCCATTCACCCTCTTTATCCACAAAGGGAGTTGCAAAATGACAATTCATCTGGCGGCCAGCGCTGAAAGGTTCCCGGGACAGGTCGGGGTCTGCATATAGCTGGGCAAAAATCTGCTCTGTGGTAGCCAGCCCTGCCGCCAGCATAAAAGTCTGGTCGCGGTAATAACCGCTGCGAAAATCCCCCGGTTGAAAAAATTTGGCCATAGCTACCTGCGCCACTTCCTTGCCATCGCCGAAAATCCCAAATTTTGCCTTGCCCCCCAACACTTCTTTTCTTCCTAATAAGCTGGCTTCCCGGCTTATACAGGCAATGCGAAAATCATTCAGCACTTCTTCCCTGAATTTTTCAAATGACAATTTTTCTGCATCCGTTACGATGCCTGGATTTGTATTTTCCATGCAACAAAAATAGGGAGATTGAACCGGGGCTAAACCCCTGTTAAAAAATACCTGAAATCACTGCAACCCCTCTGGATTTTATCACATCTTTACCTTACTTTTGGGGTTCCAATATGTTAATAATGAAGAAAATACCTTTTTTAATGCTCACCCTCGCCGCTTTTATAACAGCAGGCGCACAACAAACCAATACCGGCCATGAAGGCCATAACCATGCCCCGGTAACTACATTACCTGCCAGTTCAGATGTATTACAGTTCAACAAAATTGTACATGACTTTGGTCAAATTCCGCAAGGCAAACCGGTCTATTACACTTTTGAACTTACTAATACAAGTGATAAAGAACTGAAGCTGGATAATGTGCAGGCAAGTTGCGGATGTACAACGCCTGAGTGGAGCAAGGAAGCTATCGCCCCGGGCGCCACTGCCAAGATTAAAGTAGGATATAATGCAGCAGCCGAAGGCGCTTTTGATAAGCCGATCACCGTTACTTACAATAACCAGTCAAAACAAATACGGATTACCGGCACGGTATGGAAGGCCCCGGCCAACCCTGCACCCGCTAATTCTTCAGTAAACCTGTTAAAAAAACAAACCCTCTAAACTCAATAATAAAATGAAAAAGTTTTTCCTTTTAGCAACTGCCTTTGCTTTTACCCTTGCTGTAACAGCTCAAACCAAAGTGGACGATGTAATTAAAGTAAATACTGAAAAATACGACTTTGGAAAAATCAAGGCCGGCACACCCGTTACCTATTCTTTTGAAATAACAAATATCAGCGATAAGCCTGTTGTAGTAGAGAACTCGTGGGCTACCTGCGGCTGCACAACTCCTGAAAAAATCGTTGACCCTATTTTACCAGGGGCCAGCGCTAAATTGAAAGTACAATATAACGCTGCTTCCGTAGCGCCTTTCACCAAAGATGTATTTATCAAACTGGCAGGCGTAGAAGAAACGAAAACAGTAAAAATTGTTGGTGAAGTGCTGAGCACTGAGGCCTACGAGCAATATGTAAAGTCGAAAGGCTCCAAGAATTAATTTGTTTTAGCTTTTAACCGAAAAAATATCCCCCGCAGTTGTTGCGGGGGTTTTTTATGCAGCAACTTATCTTTGCGCCATGCTAAAAATATCTGACCGCGGCGAACAGATGCCCGCCTCCCCCATCCGCAAACTGGTGCCTTTTGCCGAAGCGGCGAAAAAGAAAGGAATAAAAGTCTATCACCTGAATATCGGGCAGCCCGATATAGAAACCCCGCCTGCTATTCTTGACGCTGTTCGCCATGCAGATATAAAAGTCCTGGAGTACAGCCACAGCGCCGGGAATGAAAGCTATCGCCGCAAACTGGTGCAGTATTATAAAAAGGCGGGGATTGATGTTACGCATGACCAGGTCATTATTACCACCGGCGGCAGCGAAGCCATCCTGTTCGGCTTTTTCGCCTGCCTGAACCCCGGCGATGAAGTAATTATTCCGGAGCCGTTCTATGCCAATTACAACGGTTTTGCCTGCACGGCAGGGGTAAATGTAGTACCCATCACTTCCCGTATTGAAGACAACTTTGCCCTGCCGCCGATTGCAGATTTTGAAAAAGTAATTACCGGTAAAACAAAAGCAATTATTGTTTGCAGCCCCAATAACCCTACAGGCTACTTATACAGCCGGGAAGAAATGGAAGCCTTAAAACAAATCTGCCTGAAGCATAATTTATACCTCTTCAGCGATGAAGCCTACCGTGAATTTTGCTATGAAGGAAGCCACGTAAGCGCCATGCACCTCGAAGGAATGGATGATAATGTGGTGCTGATGGATACCATCTCAAAAAGGTACAGCGCCTGCGGGGCAAGGCTGGGTGCTTTTGTAACGAAAAACAAAAAAGTATATGATGCGGCCATGAAATTTGCACAGGCAAGATTAAGCCCTCCCGGCCTTGCACAAATCATGGGCGAAGCAGCCATTGACCTTCCCGAATCTTATTTCGATACACCCAAAGCAGAATATCTAAAAAGAAGGAACCTGATGATAACAAGGCTGAATGCCATGGAAGGCGTTAGCTGCCCCAATCCAGGCGGCGCTTTTTATGCCATTGCCAGGTTGCCTATTGATGACAGCGATACATTTTGCCAATGGCTGCTTGAAAAATTCTCTTATAATAACCAGACAGTAATGCTGGCCCCTGCCACCGGTTTTTACGGAACACCCGGACTTGGTACAAACGAAGTGCGACTGGCCTATGTGCTTAACAGCGAAGCGCTGAACGCAGCTATGGATTGCCTGGAAAAAGCGTTACAGGAATACCCGGGACGTAAACTGTAATTCAGGAACACATCATTTTTTCCGGATCCGGCCAGCATACGCATCAAACAACTGTGGTAAAAAATCTTTGTTCAATGATGCAAAGGGAACAGGAGGTGTTGGTTCCGGTTCAAATTCACCAAGCGCCAGCCGCCACCAGCCTACATTTTTCCATCCGGCTTTGTAGCCCACATTCTCGTAGGTAGTAAAATAAGTAAAGCCCATCCTTTCATGAAAGGTTGTACTCGGCGGGTTGGGCAGGGTGATAACCGCATACACCGTTTTAAACCCCTGCTTTCGCAGAATAGCAAACAGCGCCTGATACAAAGCCTCTGCCAACCCTGTGCCTTTATAAACATCTGCTATGTAAATAGAACTCTCCGTACACCACTGGTAAGCGGCCCTCTCCCTGTACCGCCCGGCATACGCATACCCGGCAACAATCCCATTCTCCTCATACACAATCCACGGCCATGTTTGCAAATAGGTTTCTATCCGCTCTGCAAAATTTTCAACAGGCGGCACTTCCGTTTCAAATGTATAGCCGAAACTTTTTATGTATGGAGAATAGATAGCGAGGATGCCGGGGGCATCTGCAGCAGTAGCAAGGCGGAGTGTGGCTGACATGAAAGCAAGTTAAAAAGTTAAAAGCAATTCGGGGTATTTGTCCATCGGTAAAATAATCCTGGACACGAATAGGTTTTGCCTGCAGCAGCTTTTCGTGTTATTTAGTGTGCTTTCGTGGCTCACTATCTTTCACCGAAGGTGAAATATTATCTCTCATTTGTGCCATTCGTGTTATTCGTGGCTAAGCCCTATTTCTTCACAATATGCTCCATGATTTTCACTGCATGTTCCCTTGAGTTCTCGATAAAAAGCCGGTGGGTATTCATGCCGCCGCAAATGACCCCTGCCAGGTAAATGCCTTTTACATTGGACTCATAACTTTCTTCGTTAATCTGCGGCGCCATTACCTCATCATCCGAAAGCCGGATGCCCATTTTTTTTAAGAAAGAAAGGTTAGGCTGATAGCCTGTCATGGCAATCACTTTGTCATTGGCAATGGTTATTACCCCTTCCGGTGTTTGAATGTCCGCTTCGGCTTCTTTTATTTCTTTTACAACGGAATTATAATACACTTTGATAGAACCTTCTTCTATCCTGTTCAATATATCAGGCCGTACCCAGTATTTTACTCTTTTACCTATTTCAGCGCCACGAATCACCATCGTAACTTCAGCGCCCTTGCGCCATGTTTCCAATGCGGCATCCACGGCAGAGTTTTGCGCCCCGATTACCAGCACTTTCTGAAAAGCATAATAATGCGGGTCTTTATAGTAATGGGCTACTTTGGGCAAATCTTCTCCCCGCACATTTAATAAATAAGGAATATCATAAAAGCCAGTGGCCAGAACAATATTATCAGCCGTATAAGTTTGTTTGCCGGTTGTAATAATAAACAAATCCCCTTTCTTCTCCACATTCACTACTTCTTCAAACAAGCGGATATTTATTTTATACGAAGCGGCCACTCTCCGGTAATACTCCAGCGCTTCAGGCCGGATGGGTTTGGCATTATTGGAAACAAAAGGTACATTACCTATCTCCAATCTTTCTGAAGTGGAGAAAAAGGTCATGTTTACAGGATAGTTATACAAAGAATTAACAAGGCAGCCTTTTTCCAGCACTACATAACCCAGCTTTTTCTTTTGTGCTTCCAGCGCACAGGCCAACCCTATCGGCCCTCCTCCTATTATAATGACGGGAAAATGTGTTGCACTCATAGAGAGTGTAAAGATAAATTAAAATGGCAGTGATAGAAAGGCAGTAAAAATAATTGCACTACGTAACAGCAGGTAAATTGTAAATCTATTTCAGGACGTGGCAGAATAAAACAAAACCCATCCGAAGATGGGTTAACAAAAATACCCCCAATCAGCGTCTAA
>CAZLLT010000016.1:0-69869 GCA_964560445.1 uncultured Chitinophaga sp.
ATTATTATTGTTTAACCCAAGAGAATTTTGTGTCCGTGTAATTCGAGCCACCTCAGGTCGTAAGAGACTTCAGGTGGGGACAAAAAAAGGAATTAGTGAGTCCGATCATCAAAATTAGTTGGTAAGAAAAATATGAAAACCTGCACTTTATTACTTTTAACTATTAGCTTAAATTTACTTTATTGTGGACCATCGAAAACGATGGATAATAAAGAAAATCTCTCATATCCAGACCTTTGTGATTCGCTTGTTATTTCGGAGTTGCTTCAGGACAAATCTCTTCAGGCTATAAATAAAGAATTTAAGACCCATATAAGAGAGAATAAAGATGGTTGTGTGCTCGAAATTTTAGACTATGTTGCTATTCTTTACCTTAAGAGCCCTACAATAAGAAATTTTGAAATTATAAATGAACTTTCTTGTTCTTTTGATGGATATATTACAGAATATTTTATTGACCTTTTCACTGAAATAGCAAAGAGATGTTCGGGATTTTTTTTTAAATCTTTGCATGAACTAAATGATCAAAAAGAATCAAGTAAGTGTCTGTATATGGTTGTAAAAACATATTTAAATATATACGACATAAATGGGAAAGTGTTGGCACTAATTGATGAAGAAATATCGAAATCCAGTAAACAAGACTATATTATCTTTTTAGAAAACTTAATTAGGGGTAACGAGACAGATTAGATGCCCTGGATTTCTTTAGCTGGTAATATATCAGATTATCCACGAGGCAAAGAACAGTTGCCTTTCAAATTATAGCAGAAAATAACACTTTTTTTTGCCCATAGTTTTCCACACGAAACGTTCATGCCCCCACCTGCCGGGACAACTGTTGAACAACCAACCGGGTGATGAAATTCTAAATCTTCCCCTTCCCCGAACATTTTTAATACTTTTGCGTTCTTTAAAAAATAAAATCAATAAATAATGTATCCTGAAGAAATTGTAATTCCCATGAAAGAGGAATTGACGGACAACGGATTTACTGAACTACTCTCTTCCTCCGAAGTAGAAGGACAACTGGCTAAGGAAGGCACAACGCTGGTGGTCATCAACTCCGTTTGCGGCTGTTCCGCCGGTACGGCCCGCCCCGGAGCGCTGCTGGCCGTTGCTAATGCAGAACAAAGACCGGATTACCTGACCACAACTTTTGCCGGTTTTGATATTGAGGCAGTAAGAACCTTGAGAGAACGCCTGTTGCCCTACCCGCCTTCTTCGCCTTCCATAGCCCTGTTCAAAAACGGGCAGTTGGTTCATTTTATCGAACGCCACCAGATAGAGGGCCGATCGGCACAGATGATTGCCCAAAACCTTTTGGGCGCCTTTAAAGAGCATTGTAATTAACAGAAACGAAATACATCAGAAACCCCGGTTAAGTGCCGGGGTTTCTTACTATATATAAAGCTCATTGCTTTGCTGTATATTCGCCTTTCTGTTTAACCTAACCATCGGCTTCATGTATCCCAACCTGTATTATGCCTTTAAAGACATTTTTGGTGTAGAGTGGAAATTTCTCCGGTTTGTTAATTCATTTGGTTTTTTTGTCGCCATTGCTTTTATCATTGCCGCTATTGTGCTTACTGCGGAGCTGAGGCGAAAAAGCAAGCAGGGTCTGTTGCAGCCAACGGAAATGCAGGTTACGGTAGGTAAGCCCGCCTCTTTAGCCGATCTTTTATTGAACTTTCTTTTTGGTTTCCTGCTTGGGTTTAAGATAGTGGCATTGTTCATACTCGACAGTTCGGCCACCGAAGACCCGCAGGAGTTCATTTTTTCCGGCAGGGGAAGCTGGCCGGCAGGTATCCTTATCGGGTTGTTGTTTGCCGGAATGAAATGGTGGGAGAAGAACAAGCAAAAGCTGGCCAAACCTGAAACCAGGACCGTACGTATATGGCCGCAGGACAGGGTGGGAGAAATGACCATCATTGCCCTTGTATTTGGGCTTTTGGGCGCCAAGTTGTTTGATATTTTTGAAAACTGGTCTGGATTTCTTCAGGATCCTTCGGCCTATATTTTTTCGGCAAAAGGGCTTACTTTTTATGGAGGGCTGATTTGCGCCGCTATTGCCATCTGGCTCTATGGTCGCAAGCACAAAATGGGCTTCCTGCACCTCAGCGATGCTTTTGCACCCACCATGATGCTGGCTTATTCAATCGGCAGGATAGGCTGCCAGGTTTCCGGCGATGGCGACTGGGGGATAGAAAGCACCCGGCCCAAACCATTCAACTGGCTGCCGGATTGGATGTGGTCGTATAAATATCCGCATAATGTGAACGAGGTAGGGGTAAAAATCCCGGATTGTGCAGATACTAAATTCTGTACAGAACTGCCTGTTGGGGTTTATCCCACTCCCCTTTACGAAATAATAGCCTGTTTCCTGCTTTTCCTGGTGCTTTGGTCATTGCGAAAGAGGCTGAAAGTGCCGGGAACGCTTTTTGCCGTTTACCTGATGCTTAACGGATTAGAAAGATTCTTTATAGAAAAGATACGGGTGAACAATCCCATCAATTTTCTTGGGTTTCAACCCACCCAGGCCGAAGTAATTTCTTCCGTTTTATTTCTTTCCGGACTGATTTTATTTATATATTTAAACCGGAAAAAGAAACTTGCATAGCCTCGGCATATCTTTCCCGTTATTTTCCAATCCTAAGTAACTTCCTCTTAAAATCCACTGAAACCCGGTTCTGTAGCATGTTTTGTGAGATGGATGGTTTTTTGCACCTGGTGCAGATGGGATTGTGCGTAAGTTTTACGTTCATTCATTATGAGATGCGGAGAAGAAAAATTACCTTTGCAGATAGTCTGGGACGGTAATTCTCCACTTAATTGGCAATTAACTATCCGTTTGCAACATTCTGCAAACAAAGACTGTCATTATACGTTCATATTTAGATATTGTAAACTTTATTAGTTATGCGGCAGCTTAAGATTGCAACCCAGATTACCAACAGGGATTCGCAAGCAGTTGAAAAGTATTTGCAGGAAATTTCTAAAATTTCCATGATCACACCGGAAGAGGAAACCACTCTGGCTCAACGGATTAAGATGTTTAACAGGAACCCGGTTGATTCCCAGAGGGCATTGGACAAACTGGTTCAGGCCAACCTTCGTTTTGTGGTGTCTGTGGCAAAGCAGTACCAGCACCAGGGCCTGTCGCTCAGTGATCTTATCAACGAGGGCAATCTGGGCCTTATCAAGGCCGCCCAGCGTTTTGATGAAACCAAAGGGTTTAAGTTCATTTCCTACGCAGTATGGTGGATACGTCAGTCTATTCTGCAGGCTCTGGCCGAGCAGGGCAGGCTGGTTCGTCTTCCCCAGAACAAGATAGGCACCTATAATAAGGCCAATAAAGCCTATATGGCTTTTGAGCAGGAGCATGAAAGAGAGCCTTCTACTGAGGAACTGGCAGAGCTCCTGGAAATGAGCGAAACAGAGATCAATAATATTTTCCAGAGCAATACCCGCCATACTTCGCTGGATGCGCCTGTGCATGAAGCCGAAGATGTGGCTATGGGCGATTTGCTGGAAGGTAGCGATGATACGGACGATGATGTGATGAAAGATTCCCTGCGAAATGAAATCAGGAGGGTATTGAAATCGCTCAGCCCAAGGGAAGCCGAGATCGTAAATGCTTATTTTGGCTTGGATGGCGAAAATGGCGTTACCGTAGAGCAGATCGGACAGAAATACGACCTGACCAAGGAACGTATCCGCCAGATAAAAGAAAGGGCTATCAAACGCCTGCAGAAAGCCAGGTACAGCAGCGCCTTAAAAGCCTATTTGGGTTAGTAATAAATTATGCATGCTGAAAATGTATGCATAAAATCATTTCAGAGAACAGTCCCGTACAATGCGGGGCTGTTTTTTTTAATATACGCTTGCCGCAAAGTTTTTTCTTTTTCACGTTCATCAAAATAGTGGCTGTCAAAATAAAAGTAGTCGGTATTTTTATTCATTCTTTGCGTTAGCTCAGAACTAAATACCGGGATAGTTGTTATTCCTCACTATTAGCCCGGTTCTTGCCTGTGAAAGATTAGCGAAAAAAATATTATGACGAAAAATTTCGTTTCCATCACCCAACTTGTGCTGAAGAACTGCAGCGGGTTATTGCTCCTGTTTTTTTTTGCAGGTAATATTCTTGCCCAAACATCTTCAGGCGACAGTCTTTTACAAAGCGCCACATTGGACAACCTGATCCGGTATGCAATAAAGAACAATCCCCAAATCAACCAGTATGGAATTGATGAAGAAATAACCGACTTGCAGGTGAAATCCAAACTGGCCGACTGGTACCCTCAGGTTAATTTCGGGTATGTGTACCAGCATAATTTCCAGGTGCAGACCAATATTATAGGGGGCAATCCTGTGCGGCTTGGGGTAAATAATACTTCTGCTCTTCAATTTTCATTAAACCAGCAGGTATTTAACCGGGATGTATTGCTTGCAAAGCGTACCCGCAGCGATGTAAAGCAACTGGCAGGGCAGCAGACAGCGGCTGCAAAAACAGAATTGGTTGCCAGCGTGTCAAAAGCGTTTTATGATGTGCTGGCTACTGAAGAACAGATCAAAGTGATAAATGAAAATATTGTCCGGCTTGAGGCAAGTTTAAAGGATGCCCTTGCACAATACAATGCAGGCATAAAAGATAAAACAGATTATAAGCGGGCCACCATTGCGTTGAATAATGCCAAAGCAACTAAAAGTAGTACAGCAGAGCTACTGAAAGCCAGACAGGAATACCTGCGGTTGCTTATCAACTACCCGGAAAGCGGCCCGCTGCATATTTTATATGACAGCAGCACACTCGAAGATGAAATATTGCTGGATACACTGGGCCTGCCTGATTTCAGGAACAGGCCCGAATATGCTATCCTGGAAACGCAGCGCAGCCTTCAGGAAGCCAATCTGCGGTATGCAAAGTGGAGTTATCTGCCTTCTGTGTCTGTCAATGCTGCCTATAACCTTAATTTTCTGAATAACGATTTTGGAAAATTATACAGCCAGAACTTTCCTAATTCTTATGCAGGTCTTACGTTAAACCTTCCTCTTTTCCAGGGAGGAAAAAGAAAGCATACTATCGGGCAGGCCGAATGGCAACTGCGTAAAACCAATCTTGAAATAACAAGGGTAACCAATTTATTCAGTACGGAGTACAGCTCGGTATTGGCAGAGTATAAATCAAACCTGATTGATTATGCTGTATTAAAAGAGAATGTAGTGCTGGCCGGCGAAGTATATGATGTAATCAACCTGCAATACCGGGCAGGCATTAAAACCTACCTGGAAGTAATTGCTGCCGAAGCAGACCTGCGAACCTCCCGCATCAATTATTTCAATGCCTTGTACCGGGTGCTGAGCAGCAAGATCAATGTATTAAAAGCAAAAGGAGAATTAAGCTATTAACTGATTAGTAAGTATGATAAATTATATGAAAAAAACATTTCGGGTTGTCTTTGCCGTATCGTTTGTGGTATGGTTAACCGGGTGCTCCGGTAAAAAACAGCAACAGGCGCCTCTGCCTTCCATTCCTGTAACTTTTATAGAAGTAACATCTCAAAAAGCGGTATATCATGATGAATATCCCGGTACGGTGGTGGCCCTGAACCAAACCGAGTTGCGGCCGCAGGTAACGGGTTATATTACCGGTATTTATTTCAAAGATGGCCAGCAGGTGGCGAAAGGCCAGCGTCTTTATACCATTGACCAGCAACTTTATTCAGCCAATTACCAGCAGGCTCTTGCCAACGTGGCCGTACAGGAAACCAATCTGATAAAAGCACAGAAAGATGTGGAACGCTATCGTGAGCTTGACAGGAATGAAGCTATTGCCAAGCAACAGGTTGATTATGCCGAATCTGCTTACGAAGCGGCAAAGAAACAACTGGAAGCTGCCAAAGCGGCTGCCAATGCGGTAAAAGCAAATGTCGGGTTTGCCACTATCTATGCCCCTTTCAGCGGCACTATCGGCATATCGCAGGTGCGTACAGGAACCTCCGTTGTGGCCGGTCAAACCATTCTTAATACTGTTTCCACTGATAACCCGGTAGCTGTTGATTTTTCAGTTGACCAAAGTGAAATATTCCGGTTTGGGCAACTGCAGCAATCGGCGGTAAAGAACGATTCCACTTTTTCCCTTGCCTTTGGAAGGGATATATATCCCTTTTTTGGACGGATAGAGACAATTGACCGTGCCGTAGATCCGCAAACGGGGACTATTAAAACAAGGCTGCGTTTCCCCAATGAAAAGAATATGCTGAAGCCGGGCATGAACGCCACTGTAAAAGTGCTGGCCAATAAAGAAGAAGCATCGGTTATCATCCCTTACAAAGCAGTAACAGAGCAATTGGGAACTTTTTTTGTGTATGTGCTGGGAGACAGCAGCAAAGTATCGCAACGAAGAGTGGCATTAGGAAGAAGCCTTGGTGCCGGCATTATAGTAAAAGAAGGTTTGAAGGAAGGTGAAAAAATCGTTTTACAGGGAGTACAAAATCTTTGGGGAGGTGCAATAGTAAAAGCAGAGGCAGATACCACATTACGTAAATAAGAATTTTTAGCAGGGCGTCAATATGATAGCAGAAACTTTTATCAAGCGGCCGGTAACGGCAATGGTGGTATCCATTTTTTTGGTGTTGGTGGGTATTATTTCCCTTATAAACCTTCCCATTTCCCAATACCCGGAAATTTCTCCGCCCACTGTATCCATCACCGGAAATTTTACAGGCGCTGATGCGGAAACAGTGGAACAAACCACTACCACTGCCATAGAAACGCAGGTGAACGGCACTCCGGGCATGACGTACATGACGAGTAACAGTACCAGCAGCGGGCAAAGTTCTATTACATTGAATTTTGAAGTAGGAACGGATATTGATATTGCTACGCTGGATGTGCAGAACAGGGCCAGTGTGGCAGAACCTACTTTACCTGATGCCGTAAAGCGTTTGGGTCTTACGGTGCGTAAGCGTAACCCAAGCATAATGGCGGTGCTGGCATTTTATTCGCCTAACAGAACGCATGATGCCAGTTTTATAGGTAATTATGTAAACCTGTATATAAGAGATGCCATCCTTCGGGTAAAAGGCGTTGGCGATGTATTTACCCGTGCAGGAGATTTCAGTATCAGGGTGTGGTTCAACCCTGAGAAGATGGCGGCTATGGGCATTACGCCTGCTGAAGTGAATGCGGCACTGCAGGAGCAGAACCTGCAGGTAGCTGCCGGAACAATCGGCGGCAATCCCCAACCGGGTGTGCAGGCATTTGAATACAGTGTATTAACCAATAGCCGCCTGAACCGGCAGGAAGAATTTGAAAACATCATCGTCCGTACCCGGCCCGCCGATGGAAGCTTGGTGTACCTGAAAGATATTGCCCGGGTAGAACTTGGGCTCTTTGATTATGGTATTAATGCCTTTGTAGAGGGAGGTAGTCCTGCTTCTTTTGTACTTGTTTACCAGGCCCCCGGCGCCAATGCCATGGATACGTATGACAGGCTGATGGCGGCCCTGGAAGAAATGCGACCTGGCTTTCCGCCCGATATTGATTTCTCTGTGCCGAACGAAACGGTGTCTGTTGTAAAAGCTTCTATCAAAGAAGTGATAAGTACGTTGATTGAAGCCCTGGCTTTAGTGGTGCTGGTGGTGTTTTTATTTCTTCAGAGTTGGAGGGCTACATTGATACCTGTATTGGCCATCCCTGTTTCAATTATAGGTACGTTTATTTTCTTTGGCCCGCTTGGGTTTACCATTAATACCCTTACACTTTTTGCTTTTGTGCTGGCTATCGGTATTGTGGTGGATGATGCTATTGTGGTGGTAGAAGCGGTGCAGCATAATATTGACCATGAAAAGATGTCGCCCAAGGAAGCTACGGTAAAGGCCATGAAGGATATATCGGCGCCGGTAATTGCCATTGCATTGATATTGGCTGCTGTATTTATACCGGTTGGTTTTATTCCGGGAATAGTGGGAAGGCTTTACCAGCAATTTGCTATTACGATAGCGGTATCAGTGCTTATCTCTGCCTTTGTAGCGTTATCGCTTACGCCTGCATTGTGTGTGATGCTGCTCAAGCCATCAAAAGGCCCAGAGGCCAAAAAGAACCTGCTGGATAAATTTTTTGCGTGGTTCAATAACTGGTTTGGCAAGCTTACCACAGGATATACCAAAGGTGTTTCCGGCTGGATAAAGAAGACACCGTATGTATTGGTAATGCTTGTTGTTCTTTTTGTCGGCCTTGTTTCTCTATTTAAAAATAAGCCAAGCGGATTTATTCCTCTTGAAGATGAAGGCCGTGTGATGGTAACATACGAACTGCCGGAGGCGGCATCTACTACCCGAAGCGTGGAATTGTTGCAGGAACTGATTAAAAGGGTTTCAACAATTCCTGAAGCAAGGGTGGTAGGCGGATTGGCCGGGCTGAATATTATTACCTTCTCCAATAAATCAAATGCCGGTACAATATTCGTAAACCTGCAACCCTGGGATAAACGAAAGGGTAAAGGGCAACATGCACAGGATATAATTAATAAAATACGGGCGGCTACGGCAGATATCAAAGAAGCCAGGATTGTAGTAATAGCCCCGCCGGCCATACCGGGATTAGGGGCTTCGGCCGGGTTTACCTTCCAGCTACAACAAAAAGGGACTGCAGATAATGCGGCAGCTTTTGAAAGGGTAGCCAGGGAATTTATCGGCAGGCTCAATCAACGTCCGGAAATCGGCGCTGCTTATACTTTCTTTAGTGCCCGCACCCCGAGTTATAAAGTAAATGTAAACAGGGAGCAGGTCAAGAAAATGGGAGTATCTGTTGCAGAAGTGTACACGACCTTATCGAATTTCCTGGGCAGCAGTTATGTGAACGATTTTAATTTATATGGCCGCAACTTCCGGGTAATGTCGCAGGCAGACAGCAGTTACAGAAGTTCCCTGGAAGGCATCGGAAAGTTTTATGTGAAAAACAGCCAGGGGAATATGATACCTCTTGCCTCACTGATAACAACAGAAGTGATTGAAGCGCCTGCTGTCATATCGCATTTTAATATATACAGGAATATCGACATCAACGGCACACCGGCGCCCGGTTACAGCAGCGGCCAGGCGCTGGAAGCATTACAGGAGGAAGCAAAGAACCTGCCTGCGGGCTATGGTTATGAATTCAGCGGCATGAGCCGGGAAGAGATTATTGCCGGTAACCAGCAGGCCACTGTGTTTATCATTTCAATCGCTTTTGTATTCCTGTTTCTTGCAGCATTGTATGAAAGCTGGAGTGTGCCTTTTTCCGTGCTGTTTTCCGTTCCTGTCGGGGCATTCGGTTCCATCCTTACGCTGACTTTCATTCCCTCACTAAGCAATAACATCTATGCACAGATTGGCTTGATAACGCTGATAGGTCTGTCGGCGAAAAATGCGATCCTGATAGTTGAGTTTGCAAAAGAAAGAGTGGACAAGGGTATTGATGTGGTACATGCAACATTGCAGGCCGTACAACTAAGGTTAAGGCCAATTGTAATGACTTCACTCGCCTTTATATTGGGCGTACTGCCGCTTGCATTTGCCAGCGGAGCCGCTGCAGAAAGCCGGAAAACAATCGGTTGGACCGTTTTCGGGGGAATGTTGTCGGCCACTACATTGGCCATCTTTGTAGTGCCGGTATTATTTGTCCTGATAACAAAACTCAGCTATGGCAGAAAGCTGAAAAAGCTGGAAGAAGAGCATCGTAAAGAAGACGAAATAGATCAAAAGATAATAGAGGAAGGAATTGGTTAGCCGGCCATTGCTGAACTTTGAAGCTATTAATTTGTTTTAATACAGCTATTTTGCACACGCAATGCAGAGAAGGCTTAAGGACATTTTTTAAAGGCGATAAAGCTTATTTTTGGCGATTAAAACAAGTGGATGGAAACAGTTACACCCGAAAAAGTACCGTTATTGATTATTGGCAGCGGCCCGGCAGGGTACACAGCGGCCATTTATGCTTCAAGGGCCAATCTTAAACCTGTTTTATACCAGGGCATTCAACCCGGAGGGCAGTTAACAATTACTACAGAAGTAGAGAATTATCCCGGCTACCCGGATGGTATCCAGGGCCCGGAAATGATGGTTGATTTTGAAAAGCAGGCCGGCCGCATGGGCGCTGACATACGATTTGGCCTTGCCACAAAAGTTGATTTGGGCACACAACCGTATAAAGTACAGATTGATGATGAAAAATGGATTGAAGCAAATGCTATCATCATTGCCACCGGCGCTTCTGCCAAATGGCTGGGGCTGCCTAGCGAAGAACGGTTAAATGGCTTTGGCGTAAGCGCCTGCGCCGTATGTGATGGTTTCTTTTTCCGGGGCAAAGAAGTGGCAATAGTTGGCGCCGGTGATACAGCGGCCGAGGAAGCATTATACCTCAGCAAACTGTGCACAACAGTACACATGCTGGTAAGAAAAGATGCAATGCGGGCAAGCAAGATCATGCAGGAAAGGGTGCTGAATACGCCTAATATCAAAGTGTACTGGAATACGGAGACGGACGAAATACTGGGCGATAAAACTGTTTCCGGTGTTCGGGTTAAGAACAATAAAACCGGGGAGTTGAGTGAAATAGCCGTAAATGGTTTTTTTGTTGCCATAGGGCACGAACCCAATTCCACTATTTTCAAGGAACAGTTGGAAATGGACGAGGCGGGCTATATCAAAACAGTTCCCGGCAGTTCAAAAACCAATGTGGAAGGCGTATTTGCCGCCGGCGACGTGCAGGACAAGATATACCGCCAGGCTGTAACAGCGGCCGGAAGCGGTTGTATGGCTGCCCTGGATGCGGAGCGTTATTTAAGTGAAAAAGGGCTTCATTAACGGTATTTAATTCATGGCCCAGCTATTGACAATCGAACTAAACAACCTTGCTTTTCATGCCTATCATGGCGTATATGAAGAGGAGAGGAAAACCGGAACTGCATTTGAAGTGAATGTATCCGTTTCGTTTCAGCCAGGCCCCGGCATCATTACTGGTTTGGATGAAACAGTGAATTATGTCAGCCTGTATGAAGTGGTTAAAAAGCAAATGCAAATACCCCGGCCGTTAATTGAAACCGTTGCTATGGACATTGCGGAAGATGCACACAATGTATTTCCTTCGATACAGGCAATAGAAATTTCTATCACTAAAGCACATCCGCCAATAAGTGGTTTTGCAGGGGCCGTAGGTGTACGGCTAAAAAAAGACTATCCTTAATGATGCTTCAGGCTGTTGATAACCAGGCATTCCCTGATATTTAAAGTTTTACCTAATATTGCACGCAATCAATAAAGGATAAGTGAAGCAGTTGTTTTCTATAACCAATGCCGGTGAATGCCGGAAGCCTGTGCTGTTACTGCGTATCGGGGAAAAGCATTGTTCCTTTGCTGTAGCAGATGCCGAAGATCAATTGTTGCATTCGGTGTTTTATTATACCAAAGAACCCGGCGATGAAACTTTTTTGAACGAACTGTTCATTGCTCACCCGGAATTGTCCGGCCGCTTTGAAAAAGAAGTTGTTTGCTTCGATTACAGCAATAATATGCTTATTCCTGCTGAAGCAGGCCGTAATGATGTCTCAGGCCAGTTAATAGCCTCTCTTTTTTCTACCGGCGCCACATCCGTTTTGGTGGCCGATGCAAAAAGGGATAATGCAGTAAAAATTGCCTGTGCAGTTCCTCAGCCTGTTGTTGACCGGGTGAAAGAAAAATATCCGGATGCCCGGACCGGGGCTTCCTGCTCCTTTATTTCAGCGTCAGGAATAGAACAGGGAAAGGATATTTTAATTCTTGCAGACTTTGGCACAGATAGCTTCAGCGTAATTGTATTAAAGGAGGGGGCAGTGCTGTTTGCCCAGGCATACGCTTATGCTACGCCTGAAGATGTTATGTATTACCTGCTGAGGGTTTGCAATGAAATGAATGTGGCACAAGAAGATGTAAAAATATTATTATCCGGGTTGATAGAACAGGAATCGGCGCTGTATAAGTCCTTGTACCAGTATTTTCTTCATACGGCATTCCGTACTGCATCATGGCAGGATGGATCGGACACCTATCCTTCGCATTTCTTTACCTCCTTAAATGACCTTTATCTATGCGTATCATAGGAGGTGAATATGGGGGTAGAAAATTTAATCCCCCGTCTAAAATGCCTTACACAAGGCCCACAACAGATATTGCCAAGGAAGGACTTTTTAATGTGCTACAGAATAAATTCGACTTTGAAGGGTTGAAAACACTTGATCTTTTTGGCGGAACAGGCAGCATCAGTTACGAACTGGCTTCCCGCGGCGCAGCAAACCTTACGGTTGTGGAAAAGGACAGCGCCATGTATGAGTTTATTAAAAAAACATCTGCCCAACTCGGTATTGGAGATTTTAACGTGGTGCGGATGGATGTTTTCAGGTTTATACAGCAATGTACAGAAAGGTTCAATTTTATTTTTGCAGGGCCGCCGTATGCACTCACAACGATTGATGACCTTCCCGTACAGATATTTGAGAAAAAACTCCTGAAAAAAGACGGATGGTTTGTATTGGAGCATACGCCCCGCAACGACTATAAGCAATTCCCGTTTTACAGGTCGGAGAAAAATTATGGCACTACTGTTTTTTCATTCTTTGCTGAAGACAGGGAATAAAAGGCCGCCGGAATAAATTATCTTACCTTACCTTTAAGTAATTAATGATGTTTAACTGATTTATGCTGTCTGCCTTTTTCCTGAAACCTTTCCGCATTATCCTGTTCCCTTTTTCATTGCTTTATTGGATGGTAATCGGCATCAGGAACCGGCTCTATGATAAAGGTATCTTATCATCTACATCTTTCGGGTTGCCGCTGATTTGTGTTGGCAACCTTTCTGTGGGTGGCACCGGTAAATCGCCAATGGTTGAATTTATTGTGGCCAGCCTGAAAGAACGGTTTAAGGTTGCCACTTTGAGCAGGGGATATAAAAGAAAAACGAAAGGATATACGCTGGCCGATGCGTTCAGTACGGCACTTGACATTGGCGATGAACCGATGCAGTTTCACCTGAAATTTCCCGATGTGCCGGTGGCTGTGGGAGAAGAAAGGATTGTTGCCATACCGCAACTGCTGCATGACAGGCCCGAAACAGAAGTTATTATACTGGACGATGCCTTTCAGCACAGGAGCATTAAAGCAGGATTGAATATCCTGCTGACAGACCAGTACAATTTGTTCACCAGGGATTTTTACCTGCCAACCGGCAACCTGCGGGATTTGAAAAGCAGTTATAAAAGGGCTGAACTAATTGTTGTTACTAAATGTAACCCGCAGCTATCAAAGGAGGAAGCGGATATTATCCGGCGGGAAATAAAACTGCAGGCCCACCAGGATATTTTTTTTACTACCACCCGTTACAATAAGCCGTATCATATATTGTCGGGCCAGGAAAAGATAGTGAATGGAAGCAATGAAGTATTAATAGTAACAGGGATCGCCAACCCGCAGCATTTAAAAGAAATGGCAGAAAACAGGTTTGCCGGTTATGATTTTTTACAATATCCCGATCATTATATTTTTTCTATTGATGACCTGCTGGATATAAAAAAGAAATATGAGCAGATGGAAGGGAGCAATAAAATAATATTGACAACAGAGAAAGATGCAGTCCGGTTAATTAAATTCAGGGAGGAGATAAAAGAGATGCCTTTATATGTGTTGCCTGTTCAGCATTTTTTTCTTTTTGAACAGGAAGAAAAATTTAAAAACAGGCTGGTGGAATTTATGTCAGCGTTCAGAAAATAAACAAGTGATAATGGGAAGAAAAAATTCAAAAAAGAAAAAACAAAAACAGCCGCAGCGCCATCGGGCAGAGTTTACCGGGCGCATGGACATTACCCGTTCCGGGATGGGTTTTGTGATAGTGGAAGGAATGGATGCGGATATACTTATCCGGCCTTCTGATTTTAATACAGCCATGCATGGCGATACTGTCAGGGTGGCCGTGAAGGAAATAAGGCCGGATGGCAAAAGAATACAGGGAGCCGTAAAGGAAGTAGTGAAAAGAAAAAGAACCGAATTTGCCGGAGAAATAGAAATGAGCAAAAGCTTTGCTTTTTTTAAAGCCGACTCTGATAAACCGATGCCTGATTTTTTTATTCCGCTTTCCAACCTGAATGGCGCAAAAGATGATGACAGGGTGGTGGTACGGCTGGTACAATGGGATACTGATGGGAAAAGACCTGTTGGCGAAGTGCTGGAAGTGATTGATATGGAAGACAGCAATGATGCGGCGATGAAAGAGATATTACTGGAAGAAGGGTTTCCATTGCAGTTTTCAGACGAGGCGCTTGAAGTGGCGGCAAGGATACCGGATAGTATTGCTGAATCCGAAATTAAGAAGAGAAAGGATGTAAGAGATGTGCTTACTTTTACGATAGACCCGGTTGATGCAAAAGATTTTGATGATGCCTTGTCGTTCCGGAAGATGAAAAACGGCAACTACGAAATCGGGGTGCATATTGCAGATGTAAGTCATTACCTGGAAACGGATAATGAATTGGATAAGGAAGCATACCAAAGGGCCACTTCCGTTTACCTGCCGGACAGGGTGAATCCGATGCTGCCGGAACATATCTCCAATGTGCTTTGTTCTTTGCGTCCCAAAGAAGATAAGCTGACATTTTCTGCAATTTTTCAATTAACGGCAAAAGGAGAAGTGAAGCAATACTGGCTGGGCAGAACGGTTATTCATTCTGATCACCGGTTTACCTATGAAGAAGTGCAGGCCATTATTGAAGAAAAGAAGGGGTTGTATGCTGAAGAGATATTGCTGCTGAACGATATGGCCCAGCGGATGAGGAAGAAAAGGATGCAGGCGGGGGCCATTAATTTTTCATCACAGGAAATAAGGTTTAAGCTGGACGAAAAAGGCGATCCTGTAGGGATTGTAATAAAAGAAAGCAAAGAATCGCACCAGTTGATAGAAGAGTTCATGCTGCTCGCCAACCGTACCGTTGCGGAGAGCATGTCTAAAATAAAAATCAACGATAAGCCGCTGCCATTTCCCTATCGTATCCATGACGACCCGGATGAAGAGAAGCTGGTCCCGTTTGCGGCTTTTGCAAAAAAGTTCGGGCATAAGTTTGATACATCTTCTCCCGATGCGATTGCGGCGTCCTTTAACCAGTTGCTGAAAGACCTCGATGGCCGGCCGGAACAGCATGTGCTGGAGCAACTGGGCATCCGCACTATGGCGAAAGCAAAATACACGGCGGGGAATGCGGGGCATTTTGGATTGGGCTTTGAACATTATTGTCATTTTACTTCTCCCATCCGCCGCTACCCGGATATAATGGTGCACCGTATACTTGACAGTGTGTTGAACAATAAAATAAGACCGGATAAAAAGCTGGAAGAAAAATGTGTTCATAGCAGCGAAAGGGAACGATCGGCCATGGAGGCCGAAAGGGCGGCCAACAAATACAAGCAGGTGCAGTATATGAAGAATTTGCTGGGCGAGGAATTTGAAGGGGTAATAAGCGGAGTGGCCAGTTTTGGGTTTTGGGTGGAAACGGTAGAGCATAAATGCGAAGGCCTGGTAAGCGTAAACAGCCTGCTGGAATACGATGAATTCAGGCATGTGGAGTCAGATTATTGCTTGGTTGGCCATCGGAGCGGACGAACATTTCGGATGGGGGATAAGGTAACCATAAAAGTAGTAGCGGCCAATCTTACCAAGAGGCAACTGGATTATGAATGGGTGGCGGATATTGGGATGGTTACAGAGAAGAAGCCAGGAAAGAAAAGAAAAGAAAAATAAATGACCTTTACTTTAAGCTATGCATAGTTTTCAATTATTGTCAGAAAAATTCAAACTCCGCTTCGGGGAGTTTCATTTTCCGCAGCAGCCAGCTACCTTATACGGGCCAAACGAATATTTTTTGCGCCTGGGTGGTAAACGTATCCGCCCGGTGCTTTGCCTGATGGGAAATGAGTTGGTGGATGACATCAAAGAAGATGCCTGGCATGTGGCGGCGGCTATCGAACTGTTTCACAATTTTACGTTGATACACGACGACATTATGGATAAAGCCCCGCTGCGCCGGGGCATGGAAACCCTGCATAAAAAGTTCGGGGATAATACAGCGCTGCTGGCCGGTGACGTTATGCTGGTAAAAGCATACGAGCAATTAAACAGGATTGATTCAGGTATGCTTTCTTCCATACTTGTCCTGTTCAATCAAACGGCGACAGAAGTATGCGAAGGGCAGCAACTGGATATGGATTTTGAAGAAAAGGAAACCGTACTGTTGGAAGACTACCTGAAGATGATAGAATTGAAAACTTCCGTACTGCTGGCGGCCAGTTTAAAGATGGGGACTATCCTTGCCGGGGCCGGACAGCGGAACCAGCAATTGATTTATGAATTTGGAAAAAAATTGGGCATTGCTTTCCAGGTGCAGGACGACTATCTTGATGCGTTTGGTAATCCTGAAAAATTCGGGAAGCAGACCGGCGGGGATATTGTAGCAAACAAAAAAACATTTTTGCTTATACATACATTGGAGAAAGCAAACCCTGCTCAGTTAAAAGAGTTGAAAACCCTGTTAGCAGACAATTCCCCGGATAAGGTGGATAAAACACTGCAATTGTTCCGCGACTGCGGCGCCGACCAATGGGCCGTTCAGTTAAAAGATAAATACCTCGATGAAGCCATGCAGCATCTCGAAGATGTGGCAGTGGTATCAAGGAGAAAACAGCCGCTTAAGGAACTGGCTGCCTTCCTGGTTAAAAGAGAATATTGATACACCGCATTACGCTGCAAAACCTGCCCTGCTGCTGATTGCAAGGGCTATTATCAGCAGGTCAATCAGTAAACTGGCGAATAAAACAGGGATGGTAATTTTTGTTGGCAATGCGGCAAGGTTTACGATCAGGCAGGTGCCCATGGCGGCAATGGCAAAGGGCCAGAATATAAAGTTGTTGCCGGTAAGCATCACTACCAAAATGGTAATAACAGTAAAAACGCATCCATGCCCTGCAAGCGAGATGGCCACCCACGTAAAACGGTTTTCATCCTGCCCGTCAGCCCATTGGATAAACCGCTTCCATAAGGATGCCTTTCTTTCTTTTTTTTGAAAAGTAGTAGTAACCGGTTGTTGAATTGTTGCTCCCATCGTTGCTGAATTTATTATGCAAAACTGGTTGAGAAACTGCCATTGAACTATGAGGTTTCTTATAATCTGGTATGATCTTTATCAGTCCTGTAGCTACTGCATCATGAAAAAAAGCGGCTGCCCTGCTTCTTCCTGCTGATTTTTCACTACTTTGAAATCTAAACTGACTGTAATATGGAAAACCAGCTTTTTCGCAAAAAGTCTATACCGCATATTTTAAAAGAAGCTGAAGCCGGTTTGCATGACGGACATGGAACCGGCCTGCGGAGAGTGTTAGGGGTTCGGGACCTTACCTTTTTTGGTGTGGCGGCTATCATCGGGGCCGGTATTTTCAGCGGTATTGGTTCAGCAGCGTCTGACGGGGGGCCCGGAGTTATTTTCCTGTACATTTTTACGGCCATTGCATGTGGTTTTGCTGCTTTATGTTATGCTGAGTTTGCTTCCACCGTTCCCGTATCCGGCAGCGCTTACACTTACTCCTACGTGGCCTTCGGGGAGATTTTTGCATGGATTATCGGGTGGGACTTATTAATGGAATACGCCATTGGCAATATAGCCGTTGCCATTTCATGGAGCGACTATTTTACCAACCTGATGGGGAAAGTCGGGCTGCATATACCCGAATGGCTGACGATGGATTATTTAACAGCCAAAACCGGGGAAACAGCCGAAGCGGCGGCTGCATGGGTCAATGCCCCTTCTGTTTCCGGATTTAAAATTGTTGCAGATCTTCCTGCTTTGCTGATCGTTTTTTTAATTACCTATATAGTATTCAGGGGCATTAAAGAATCCAGGTCGGCCAGCAACCTGATGGTGATACTGAAACTTGCGGTTATCTTCCTCGTAATTGTATTAGGCGCTTATTATATAAACCCTGATAACTGGTCGCCTTTTACACCCACCGGCATCACCGGTATATTGAAAGGGGTTTCTGCTGTGTTTTTTGCCTACATTGGCTTTGATGCTATTTCCACCACCGCAGAGGAATGTAAGGACCCGCAGCGGGATTTGCCACGGGCAATGATTTCTTCGCTCATTATTTGCACAGTTATATATGTATTACTGGCACTTGTACTTACCGGGATGGTGAACTATACAAAACTCAATGTCGGCGATCCGCTGGCAATGGTTTTTGATGAAGTTGGGCTGAAATTTATTTCCGGCGTGGTGGCCGTCAGCGCTATTATTGCCACAGCAAGTGTACTGCTGGTATTCCAGATGGGACAGCCCAGGATATGGATGAGCATGAGCCGGGACGGTCTGTTGCCAAAGATATTTTCCAGGATACATCCCAAATATGGAACGCCGTCTTTCTCTACCATTCTTACCGGTATAGTGGTTGCAGTTCCTGCCTTATTCCTGAACCTGGGAGAAGTACTGTCGCTTACAAGCATCGGCACCCTGTTTGCCTTTGTGTTGGTATGCGGCGGGGTGCTGGTATTGCAGCAGCGAAAAGAAAGACCGGAAAGCAAGTTTAAAGTGCCCTATATCAATGCCCGGTTAATTTTTCCTTTATTATTGGTTGCGGGGATTATTTTAACTGCTGTAAAAGTACCTTCTCATTTTACGGAAGACATCTGGACAAAAGATACATGGCCTATGGCGGCATTCTGGCTGATTGCCATTGCGCTTGCCATACTTTCGTTTACAAAAAGCTTATCGCTGCTTCCCGTATTGGGGATGATAAGTTGTTTTTACCTGATGGCCCAGGAAACGCATAAAGTGTGGATGCGGTTCCTGATCTGGCTGGCTATCGGCCTTTTCGTTTACTTCCTGTACAGCTATCGTAACAGCAAACTGGCAAAAAAGAAGGAATAGGATAAATATCTTTGTGCAGCCGTACATTGTTACTTCTATAACTTTGTACGGCTTTATTTATTATTATAGGACACGAAAGCCCTTTTGAGGGATTGGGGCATGAAATACCAGGTAGGCGATATAATACTGATTTTACATTCCAACGAAGAAGGCCGGGTGGTTGACATCATCGGCAGGGATATGCTTTCGGTGGACGTAAACGGCGTGGTATTTCCCGTTTACATGGACCAGGTGGATTTTCCCTATTTCAAACGATTTACTGAAAAGAAAAAAGAACCGCCTGCCAAACAAAAGAAATTCATTGATGATTTAAAGAAAGAAAAACCTGCCGGGCATAATAAACCGGCTGATGGGGTATGGCTTACTTTTCTGCCGGTGATGGACGTTGATGAATTTGGCGATGATGTAGTGGAAGAATTAAAACTGCATCTGGATAACAGAACAGAAACCGCTTACGATTTTATATAC
Source organism: uncultured Chitinophaga sp. (assembly GCA_964560445.1). Taxonomy (GTDB): domain Bacteria; phylum Bacteroidota; class Bacteroidia; order Chitinophagales; family Chitinophagaceae; genus JJ008. Next base: position 19,442 of record CAZLLT010000016.1, read on the forward strand.
CGGTTATCTTTTTTCGGGAAAAAAGACTTTGAACTCAAAAACAGGATTCAGCCTTTTGAAGATTTTTACCTGCATGATATTGCATTTGAAGATTTGAACGACAGCCCCGCTTTTGAATTTGATTTTACATTGGTTGAAAAGGATAAGAGCAAAGCCGGTCATTTTGAATCGGCTGTAAAGCTGAAACCCAAACAGCTTTTTGCAAAAATAGAAGAACTGAAACAGAAGAACCAGGCCACTTTTTCGCAGTTGTTATTTGATAAATACCCGGACAAAGTAATTGAGGATGTACCGGAATTGGGGCGGCTGGCTGCTAAAGGCTATAAAGTGTATGAAGCCTCCAAAGGCCGCCGGCATTTAGAAGCGCCCCGCAGCGTAGTAGATCTGCATATAGAAAAGCTGGCTGATAGCTGGAAGCATCTCAGCAATTACGAAATACTAAGCCTGCAGCTAAAAACCTTTGAGAAATATTACGATCTGGCCCTTGCCCACCACCAGCCATCGGTGATAGTGATACACGGAGTGGGAGAGGGGGTGCTGCGAAACGAGATACACGATATGCTTCGATTGAAAAAAGAAGTAAAATCTTTTGTAAACCAATACGACCCACGGTTTGGGTATGGCGCTACGGAGATATTTTTTCAGTATTGAGGTTGTTTAAATATACTTTGTTGCTATCGGGGCAGTGTTCATCTGCACCGACCGCTGCTGGTTGCTAAATATCCCGCACAGCTTTTAAAATCAGGTATATACCTAAGCTTATTGAAAGGATAGCCCCGGTAATCAAAATTACCTTATTAGATCGTTTAGGACTGCTGCCGTGGGGTGAACTGCTTTTTTGGAACGCAGCTTTAAAACAATAAAACCCGATAAAGAGAAAAACAGTACCAAGACCGGCTAAATAATTTATTCCTCTCATCATGGCTTAAGGTCTATTCGAATATAAAGTTGTTGCAATAATTTTTAATGTCATCAGTGGTTTGATATTTGTCAAAATTGAAGTTTGTTAAAGGAATCCGGTCTAAGCCATGAAGAAAATGGCCATTATAACCTAATGATTCCATAAACCTGAATGTTTCTAACACTTTTCCCTGTCCGACATGGCGTGCCTCAATTTCAACAAGGATTTTCGGTTTATATTTTTTTAGGGTGTCAATGCCACCTTGAAAAATTTTTAATTCATTTCCTTCAACGTCAATTTTTAAAAAATCGGGTTTAATATTGTTACAATTGCAGTATGAGTCTAATGTTTCGGTAGGTACATTTTCTGTCCTGCAGGAGTTAGTGTTGCTTTTATGTTCTATAAGTGTGGCTCCTGGCGAAGATGCTTTACTTACTTTGTTTGTAGGGATGTATAGTGTTACAGTGCCTGTAGAATCTGACAATGCCAAATGCTCAATTGTAACATTGTCCCATTTGAACAATCCCTTAATTTTTTTGATATATTGATAGAGGGCTGATTGTGGTTCAAATGCAAATATTTTTCCATTGTTACCCGTCTGCTTTAATATAAAGTATAAGTAGCCTGCTTTATGTGCTCCAATATCGAGAACAGTTTGCCCTTTTTTGATTACAGAGTTGATGTAAGCTATACCACCTTTGTCATCTTTGTTTTTGTACTTATTGGCTCTGTGCCGAAGCTTAATGCTTTCTATTAGTTTCATTGAACCGCTTTTGGCAAGAGTTTAGTTTCCTGCGACATGTTAAAATATGACACTATTCTTACATAAAAAAATATCGTAACGTATGTAAATCAACAAATTGCCATTTGCGTTCTTTATTGCAGTTGTTTCAATATAAAGGTTGGCCTTTCATCGCCAATGTTTATCGTTTACCTTTGCCCTGCTACAAGCCGGGTTATCGTGGCGCCAATGGCGCCAAGGAAAGTCCGGACAGCACAGAGCAATGCACCGGTGAACAGCCGGGTCTTTTTGTGGTGTGTGGCGACACATACCATAGGGGAACAGATAGTGCCACAGAAAATAACCTCAACCCTGTCCCTTCTCCACCAGTGGAGAAGGGGAGGATGGAAGGATGAAAATGTGAGGTAAGAGCTCACAGTTGGTATGAGTAATCATACTTACGGGTAAACCTTGCATGCTGAAATGCCACGTATAGTACCGCTTAAGGGCTGCTCGTCCAAGGTACAGGGTAGGCAGATTGATCCCGCAGAGTAATTTGCGGGACAGATAAATGATAACCGTTCGTTATGCTGAGCATGGCGAAGCACAGAATCCGGCTTACAGGCTTGTAGCTTTTTTTAGCAAAAACAAAACCCAGGCATTACCGGGGTTTTTTATACAGGTGTTTATTGCAGCCTACTTAAACACTCTTTCAAAAAAGATTTTCATTTCATTCCATGAAGCGGTATCTGCTGCGGCATTGTAAGCAATGGGCAGGTTAAATTTTTTACCGTTTTCAGTGGCGTCCGGGTTGCTGAAGGCATGGGTGGCGCCTTCGTAAGCTTTAAAAATATATTTCGCCCCGATGGAATCCAACCCTTTCCTGAATTCATCCACCTGCTCCTGCGGCACAAAGGGGTCGGCTGCGCCGTGGCATACCAGTATTTCTGCTTTCAGCAAATCTTTATCAGCCGGAACAGTTTGCAGTCCGCCATGAAAACTAACCACAGCTTTCAGGTCATCGCCAAGCTTTGCCATATTGAGTACCTGTGTGCCGCCAAAGCAATAACCGATGGCGCCGATATTGTTGGCATCGGCTTGCGGATAGGCTTTTAATTTTTCCAATGCCGCATCAAACCGTTGCCTGGCTAATTGCGGGTTTTGATAGAAGGGAGTGGCCAATTTGCCCGCTGCATCAGGATTATCCGCCTGTATGCCATTGCCATAAAAATCCACAGCGAAAGCGATATAGCCTAATGCCGCTAATTCTTTTGCCCGCCTGCGGGTATAATCATTTTGCCCCCACCATTCATGCACCACCAGCACGCCGGGCCGGGGGCCGTCGATATTTTCATCGTACACGACATAGCCGTTCATGGCCACATTGTCAGCCGTATAAACAATATTTTCTTCCTTGAGCCTGGGTTCTTTCATATCAGCCTCCTTGTTTTTATCAGAAGTGTTGCAGGAAAATAAAAAGAAAGCTGCCGTAACGATAGCAGCAAAGGGTGTAAAGCTCTTTTTCATAACAGGAAATTTAGATTGAGGGGGCTAAGTTCCGTAAAATAACATATATGCCGAAATGCAAATCAGGCTATCTTCTATTTCTGTAATTTTACTTTTGTAATGCTCTATTGATAACATGATTAAATGAAAGCTATGAAAATTGCAGTTATTGCTTCGGTAGGTTTGCTTGCAGCATTTGCGTCCTGTTCTCCGGCTTTGGCTCCCGATGCCGCCTGGGACGGTAAAAAATGGGTGCTTTATGAAATAAACGGAACGCCGGTGCAATTAAGCGGAACCAATAAGGATGCACATATTGTATTTGCCAGCAGTGATAAAAAGATAAATGGGTCCGGCGGTTGCAACCGCATAAACGGCCCGTATGAAATCGGCAAAACAAAACTTGTTTTTGGCGAGATAGCGGGTACCAAAATGCTTTGCAATGACCAGGCTTTTGAAAATAATTTCCTGACAGTGCTGAAGACCGTAAACAAGTATTCCGTAGAAGACGGTGTCCTGCTGCTGAAGAAGAACAAGAACACAGTTCTCAGGTTCAGGTAGTGTGGTTTGCCGCGAATAATAATTATCCGCCTGCGGCGGCTAAGATTAAGCCACGAAAGCACACAAAAAAATTGCCATAGGCTATGCGATTTCTTTTTTTTCGTGGACAGCCAGACTTGCCGCAGGCAATACCTTAGCAGCAAACAGGATTGCTTTTGTTTCCATATCTTTGCGGCGCTATGACACAGGAAAAATTACAGGATATGCGGTCCCGCATTGCCGGGATAAGGAGGTTTCTTTGACGTTGAGAACCGCACCGCTAAAATAGAAAACGACAAACAACTTTCTCTCAGTCCCGGTTTTTGGGATGATAATGAACGGGCCACTTCTGTCATGAAGGAGATCAAGGTGAATGAGTATTGGGTAAGGCTTTATGAGCAAACCCATACTGCCGTAGATGATTTTGCCGTACTCTTTGATTTCTGGAAGGGCGGAGATGCCACTGAAGAAGAAACACAGGAAGCCTATAACGAAGCCCTCGAAATGCTGGACGATGCCGAGTTTAAAGCTACATTGAATGAACCGGAAGATGAACTGCCTGCTGTGCTCCAGATCAATTCAGGCGCCGGGGGCACAGAAAGCCAGGACTGGGCCGAAATGCTTGCCCGCATGTACCGTATGTACGGAGAAAGACAGGGCTGGAAGGTAACCGAAATGGATTGGCAATGGGGTGATGGGGCCGGTATAAAAACGGCTACATTGCAATTTGAAGGCCCGTTTGCCTATGGCTTTTTAAAAGCAGAAAGCGGTGTACATCGCTTAGTTCGTATTTCCCCATTTGATAGTAATGCAAGGCGACACACATCTTTTGTGAGTGTGTATGCCTACCCAATGGTGGATGATACAATTACTATTGAGATTAACCCGGCGGATGTGAAGATGGAAACATCACGCAGTGGCGGCGCCGGCGGACAGAATGTAAATAAAGTGGAAACAAAAGTGCAGTTGACGCATATACCGACAGGCATTGTAGTAGTCTGTCAGCAGGACCGTAGCCAGCTTGGTAACCGGGAACTGGCTATGCAAATGCTGAAAAGCCGTTTGTATGAACTGGAACTGCAAAAAAGAAATGCCCTGAAGGACGCTACTAATGCCAAAAAGAAAAAAATAGAATGGGGCAGCCAGATACGCAGCTATGTTTTTCATCCGTATAAGATGATAAAAGACCATCGAACGGATTTTGAAACCGGGAACGTACAACCGGTGATGGATGGGGAACTGGATGGGTTTATTAAAGCCTATTTGATGAGTGAGAAAGAGGAGCAATAATTACTTTTAAAAACACAGTATATGAGGCTTCCTGCATTTCTCCTGTTTGCGATTACAATTGTAGTGGGTTCATTTTCCTGCAAGGGAAATAAAAAAGAACCACAGGATTCAATTGACGAACCGGCAAAGGAACATGTGGTTGTTGACACGCCGCAGTTGAAGCTTTCTTTTGAGGAAGCAGATATTACAGATGATCGGTACAGGAATGAAGACCTGCAGCCTATCCGGGATAATTTCAAAAGGATCAATTCAATTAAGAACTGGTCAAAGGTTGACAGTGCAGATTTGTTTGCATCTACAGAAGGAGGGCAGGTTAAATTTTTTTATAAAGATGGAAAGCTTGAGAAAGTAATCGCCAGGGAGTATGGCGAAATAGGACAGCGGTTGGTAGAATATTATCTGAAAGATGGGAAACTGTCTTTTGTGTATCAAAAACGATTGATGTATAATCGGCCTGTTTATTATGATTCTGCATCAATAAAAGAGAACAAGGATAGCGTTGTGTTTGATATAGCCAGGGGCCGCATAGATGAGGTGAGAAGCTATTTTATTAACGAAAAGCTGGCTCATTTGATATATAACCCGGCTAATCTTGGACCCTTTTCGGATGAATTTTTAAAGGACGAAGAACAGGTATTGTTAGATGAATTCAGGAATATATTGAAGAAAAAGCCGTAGTAACAGGTTCGTCCGACGAGACTTATCCGAAACTAACTAATTTTGTAGGCATTCTGCCTTTTCATTTTTTAATTTTTATTTTTTATGTCTATCGGAACATTTTCTTATCCATTGCCTGCCAACGAACCTGTATTGAACTATGCTCCCGGTTCGGCAGAAAAGAAAAGATTAAAGGAAGTTTTAAAGGAATTGAAGTCCACCGAAGCGGATGTACCAATGTATATCGGCGCTAAAGAAGTAAGGACAAATAAAAAAGTGGCCCTGCACCCGCCGCATGAAACAAAGTTTACGCTTGGTTATTTTCATGCAGGGGAGGAGAAGCATGTTCACCAGGCGATAGAGGCAGCATTGGCAGCCAAAGAATCCTGGTCAGCAATGAGCTGGGAAAACCGGGCAGGCATTTTCTTAAAAGCGGCTGACCTGGTAGCCACGAAATACCGTCCTTACATAAACGGTACCACTATGCTGGGGCAAAGTAAAAGCGTATTCCAGGCGGAGATAGACTCGGCTTGTGAACTTATAGATTTTCTTCGTTTCAATGTCCATTTTCTTTCGGAGATATACAAGCAGCAACCCATCAGCAGTCCGGGCATTCATAACAGGATGGAATACCGCCCGCTGGAAGGTTTTGTATTGGCGGTTACACCGTTCAACTTTACGGCTATCGGAGGTAATCTTCCCACTTCAGCAGCTATGTGCGGTAATGTGGTGGTATGGAAGCCTGCCAATACGCAGGTATATTCTGCACAGATGTTTATGCGGATATTGAAAGAAGCCGGCTTGCCGGATGGCGTTATCAACCTTATTTATGTGGACGGGCCTACCATCGGTAAAGCATGTTTCAACCATCGTGATTTTGCAGGAGTGCATTTTACCGGGTCCACAGGTGTGTTCAATAATATGTGGGAGACGATAGGTAAGAATATGGCCAACTATAAATCTTATCCAAGAATAGTAGGGGAAACAGGAGGCAAAGATTTTGTCCTGGCGCATAAAAGCGCTGATCCTGATGTGGTGGCAACGGCATTGCTGCGCGGCGCTTTTGAATTCCAGGGGCAGAAATGCTCGGCGGCTTCCCGTGCTTATATCCCTTCTAATATTGCTGATGAGGTAAAGAAGAAACTCGTTGCCGGTGTAAAAAGTTTCAAGATGGGAACGGTGGAAGATTTCACCAATTTCATCAATGCAGTGATAGATGAAAAGAGTTTTAATAATATCAAGCGGTACATAGATAATGCGAAGAAAGATGCCAAAGCCGAAATATGGGTGGGTGGCAAATGCGACAGCAAAGAAGGCTGGTATGTGCAGCCCACTGTTATACAGGCCAAAGACCCGAAATATATAACGATGTGCGAGGAGATATTCGGCCCGGTGCTTACGGTTTATGTATATCCGGCCAACAGTTTTGAAAAAACGTTGGAACTCGTAGATGCTACTTCCCCGTATGCGCTGACAGGCTCCATTATTGCACAGGACAGGGCTGCTGTGGAACTGGCTACGAATAAACTTCGTAATGCAGCGGGCAACTTCTATATCAACGATAAGCCCACTGGCGCCGTAGTAGGCCAGCAGCCTTTTGGCGGGGCCAGGGCAAGCGGAACCAACGATAAGGCCGGCAGCATTTTGAACCTGTACAGGTGGTTAAGCGCCAGGACAATAAAAGAGACCTTTAATCCACCGACAGATTACCGTTATCCTTTTTTGCAGGAGAAGTAAGCAATTTTTGTAATTTCTAAAAGGCAGGGTTCTACCTGCTTTTTTTGTTTGCAGCAGAATAGGGTGACAGTGTTTTTGGAAATATTATAATAGACGTAGCTAATATCTCATTTTAATATTAACCTGATAGATAAATACTTATAAAAAATAGTAAAAATACTTGTTTAGGACAATTTTGTTTAAAATAGTTATGTAATCATTTGTTTTTGAAGGTTTAATAGCTACTTTTACATATTCAAAAATTTAAACACTCTTTTTTATGAAAAAAATTGTTTTGGTATTAGCCATTATTGCTGCCACCACCTATGCAGCAGACGCACAGATCCGCTTTGGATTAAAAGCCGGTTTAAACGGTTATGATTTTAAAGGAGATGATCTTGATGACTATGAAACCAAGTTGGGCTTACATTTTGGCGGATTGGTAAATATCCCGGTTTCTGAAAACTTTTCTATCCAGCCGGAATTGTTATATTCTGATGAAGGAGGAAAATATTCAGAAAGTGGTTATACAGATAAGTATAATCTCAGTTACCTGAACATACCGATCCTTGCCCAGTTAAACACGTCTTCCGGTTTCTATGCAGAAGTAGGCCCTCAGGTTGGTTTTCTGCTTAGTGCAAAGAATAAGTGGGAATATGAAGGTGAAGAAGATTCTGAGGATGTAAAAGAATACTTTAAAGGAATCAATTTCTCTGCGGCTATCGGTGCCGGTTATCGTCATTCAAGTGGTTTTGGTATTGGCGCCAGGTATAACTTAGGCTTGGCCAATGTTCTGGACGAGGACACAACGGAGGGTAGTAGCGCTAAATTGAGCGGTTTCCAGGTTGGTGTTTCTTTTCTTTTTGGCGGCAGCGGTGGCGAAGCTAAAAAAGCGGTAACCAAAGCTGGTTATTAAATCAATAAGATAAGTTTATTAAAAAAAGGCCGGATAACTCCGGCCTTTTTTATTTCAATATATTTGTAGAATAGTGGATATAGTGAGAATAATCCATACCGCCTGTTCCCTTCTTTATTCCCAGCTCTATAATATCATTAATATTTACTTTTCACTATTCAAAGACTAAAACGGTCTTTTTATGAAAAAAACTATTTTGACAGCAGCGATTGTTGCTGCCGCTGCTTATGCAGCAGATGGCCAGGTTCGTGTTGGGCTTAAGGCCGGTTTAAACGCTTACAATTTCAGTGGAAATGATGCTGCAAGTGAATTTGAAACCAAATTAAGTTTCCATGCAGGAGGGATAGTAAATTTTCCGGTGGCTAAAAACTTTTCTGTTCAGTCAGAGGTGGTTTTATCAGGTGAGGGCACAAAAATTTCCGAAGGTCAATTCACGGCCAGGTACAACTTCAATTATGTAAATATTCCAATCCTCGCCCAATTCAATTCCTCTTCGGGCTTTTATGCTGAAGCAGGCCCCCAAATAGGGTTTCTTGCAAGTGGAAAATATAAAGAAGATGATGGAGAGGAAGAATATGAGGTTGACATTAAAAATTCATTCAACAGTGTCAATTTTTCAGCGGCAATTGGCGCAGGCTATCGTCATTCCAGCGGCTTTGGCGCAGGGGTCCGTTATAACCTGGGATTGGTTAATATTTATGATTACGAAGAGGGTGATCTTAAATCGGGAGGTTTCCAGGTTGGTGTTTCTTACCTGTTTGGAGTAAATGGCGGAGAAGCTAAAAAGACCGTAGCAAAAACGTATTGAGCTTATTCCCTTTTAACAAAAAGACCGGAGTTATCCGGCCATTTTTTGGATATTTTTTTTTGTTTGATTTAATAATTTAAATATTCATCTTATGAGAAAGGTCGTTCTGGTAGTAGCGATTGTTGCAATTGCAACTTATACAGCGGATGCCCAGGTTCGTGTTGGGCTTAAGGCCGGGTTAAACGGTTACGATTTTGGCGGGGATGATTCTTTCGAAGAGTATGGTACCAAGTTTGGCCTGCATGGAGGAGTATTGGTCAATATCCCCGTTTCTGAAAAATTTTCTGTTCAGCCGGAAGTGCTTTATTCTGATGAAGGGGCCAGGTATTCCGATGCCGGGTATGTGGCTAAATTTAATTTCACTTACATCAATATTCCGGTACTGGCCAGGCTCAGCTTCGCTTCGGGCTTCTATGTTGAAGCAGGGCCCCAGGTAGGATTTTTGGCAAGTGCAAAACAAAAAGTGAAATATGAAGGAGAAACGGCAAACAATGATATCAAAGATGAATTCAAAAGCATCAATTTTTCAGTAGCTGCCGGGGCTGGTTACCGCCATGCCAGCGGCTTTGGGGCAGGCGCCCGTTATAATCTTGGATTGGCTAACATCTATGATGCTGTAAATGCCGATTGGACGCTAAGCGGCTTTCAGGCAGGTATTTCTTACCTGCTAAGTGCAGGTGGCGGTAAAGCAAAAAAAGAAGTAATAGATAAATATTGATGTATTTTAGGGTATCATAAAACACCCGTTTAGGGTTATAGCAAGAGAAATAATTATAGTATTACTTGTTTTAAGCCTGTAATCTGGGTTTTAATTATTCTGTGGTTTAATAAAACAAACAATTTTTATGAAAAAGATCATTTTAGCAATGGCAATTGCTGCTACCACTGTTTATACGGCAGGTGCACAGGTCCGCTTTGGTATCAAGGCTGGATTAAATGGTTATAACTTCAGCGGTGATGACGCTGATGATGATTATAAAACCAAAATTGGCCTTAACGGGGGCGGATTGGTGAATATCCCGGTTGCTGAAAACTTTTCTGTACAGCCGGAAGTGCTTTATTCAAGTGAGGGATCGCAATATACCCAAAGCCCTTACACTGTTAAGTTGAACCTTACCTACATCAATGTTCCGGTACTGATACAGTTCAATTCTTCCTCAGGCTTTTATGTTGAAGCCGGTCCGCAAATAGGCTTTCTGGCAAGTGCAAAAAGAGTAGATAAAGGAGATGATTTTGAAGATGAAGAAGATATAAAAGAGGTATTTAAGACCACCAATATTTCTGTGGCAGGAGGAGCCGGTTATCGTCATTCCAGCGGGTTCGGAATAGGCGCCCGTTATAATTTTGGGTTAGTTAACATTGTTGATGATGAGGATGCCGATATTAAAACTGGCGGTTTCCAGGTAGGTATCTCTTACCTGTTTGGCGGAAAAACAGGCGGGGAGGCAAAAAAGGCTGTAACTAAACCCGGATATTAACAACAATTAGTTGAAATGGTAAAAAAGCCGGATAGTTCCGGCTTTTTTCTTTCAATATATTTGTAGAAATGAGCCATTCAGTGAAAACAATATTGACAGCAGGGCAATTAAATAATGCCGTTCAGGATTTGGCAAATGGCATCAGTGCCAGGTATCCATCTCTTGGGGAGATTGTATTTGTTGGAATTCAAAGAGGAGGGGTGGCGCTGGCAGATGCCCTGCTACACCTTCTTAAGGAAAAGAACCCCGCTGCTCAGTTTACATACGGACAACTGGATATTACCTTTTACCGGGATGATTTCCGTAAGGAAATATTAACACCGGATGTGATGAATATTCCTTTTGGTATTGAGAACAGGCATATCATACTGATAGATGATGTGCTTTTTACTGGCCGTACTATTAAGGCTGCGCTTGATGCTTTGCTGGATTATGGCCGCCCGGCAAGGGTGGAGCTTTGTGTGTTGATAGACCGTAAGGAGCACCGGCAGTTTCCCATACAAGCGGATTACAAAGGGATAGAAGTACAAACCGAAAGAACAGATAAGATAAAATTACAGAATGGGGAAGTAGTGCTTATAAAGGGGGCTGATAATTTTCCCTGAAAAATAACAAAACTTCCATAGCTTTGCCTTTTAATGCAACTATCCACTCGTCATCTGCTGGGCATTAAAGACCTCACTAAAGATGATATTTCATTGATTCTATCCACGGCTGAACAATTCAAGGAGGTTTTACAACGCCCGGTAAAGAAAGTTCCTTCGCTAAGGGACGTAACCATTGTTAACCTGTTTTACGAAAATTCTACCCGCACCAGGTTTTCATTTGAGATTGCTGAAAAAAGGCTAAGCGCCGATACCATCAATTTTGCGGCCTCCACCTCTTCGGCCGCCAAGGGAGAAACCCTGCTTGATACAGTGAATAATATTTTATCCATGAAAGTGGATATGGTGGTGATGCGCCACAGCGCCAGCGGGGCGCCGCATTTTCTTTCCAAACATATTCCTGCCGCCATTATCAACGCCGGTGATGGCATCAATGAACATCCTACCCAGGCGTTGCTGGATGCTTTTTCCATAAAAGAAAAAACGGGGCGGTTGGAAGGTAAAAAGATTGCCATTATAGGCGATATTATGCACAGCCGGGTGGCGCAAAGCAATATTTACCTGCTTACAAAAATGGGCGCCGAAGTTACAGTTTGCGGGCCGCCCACATTGATACCAAAATACATTGCCCAGGCTTTTAATATTAATGTGAGCTACAACCTGGCGGAAACGCTGAAATGGTGCGATGTGGCCAATGTATTGCGGATTCAATTAGAAAGGCAGAACCAGGTTTTGTTTTCATCTCTCCGGGAGTATAATCTTGCCTACGGCATCAATAAAAGGTTGCTGGACAGCTTATCGAAAGAAATAGTCATCATGCACCCCGGCCCCATTAACAGGGGGGTGGAACTGGACAGCGATGTGGCGGATAGTAAACAATCCATTATCTTACAGCAGGTAGAAAACGGAGTGGCGGTAAGAATGGCGGTACTTTATTTGCTGGCAGGCCGCAGTGCAAGCTGATATTTATATTTTTGATTTTTAGGTTTTGGATTTTAGATTGCCCCGATAATTGCGGAGGCTTGCATAGGGGAAACATCTAAAATCAAAAATCTAAAACCTAAAACCTAAAACCAACACCCAATGCGTATTTGTCTTTTCCCCGGAACATTTGACCCTGTTACCCTCGGTCATGTGGACATTATCAACAGGGCTTTGCCGCTTTTTGATAAGATAATTGTGGGTATTGGCATTAATGCCGGGAAAGCGCCGATGTTTTCGGCAGAGCAACGGGTGCAGTGGATCAGGGATATTTATGAAGGAGAAAAAAAGGTAGAAGGCGTTGTTTACGATGGTCTCACCATTGACTATTGCAAACAGGTAGGCGCCCGGTTTATCCTGAGGGGTATCCGTTACGTAAGCGATTTCGAGTATGAAAAAACGATTGCTGATGCCAATCGGACGCTTGACCCATCCATTGAAACCATCTTCCTCACCGGCGAGCCGAAATACACTTCTGTAGCTTCTACCATCGTCAGGGATATTATCCGCAATGGTGGGAACGCAAGCCCTTTTTTGCCGGAGAAAGTTTTCAAAACTTTAAAACCCGGTTCCTGAAATGGCGATTTGGTTTCATCCGGATATTTCAATTGAATCACTACGGCCTTTCGATAAGGACACCATGAATGAATGTCTTGGTATTGAATGGCTGGAAATAGGCGATGACTTTTTGAAAGCTAAGATGCCTGTTGATAATCGTACACGGCAGGCTTACGGCATATTGCACGGAGGGGCCTCCTGTGTATTAGCTGAAACGATTGGCAGTGTAGCATCTGTTTTGATAATAGACCGCAGCCAATCCTATTGTGTAGGGCTTGAAATAAATGCTAACCATATCCGCAGCGTAAGGGAGGGGTTTGTTACAGGTATCGCCACTCCGCTGCACTTAGGCAGAAGCACCCATATCTGGGATATAAAAATCTATGATGAAGCCGAGAAACTGGTTTGTGTAAGCAGGCTTACAGTCGCAGTGCTTCCCCTGCAAGGCGCTTAAACCCTTAATATGTCCGCTACGGAAGGATAGCTATTGCTGATATACTTTTCAAGTTCCGCCGGATGCACCCATTTTATTTCTGTAATATCTTCTTCCTTTTGCGGAACCAATGACTGGCGGCCTTCAGCCTTCATGTCGTACCAGTAAGATTCTTTTAAGATGAACCGGGAGCCCTCATGATAGGTATGGTATGTAACGGGCAATGGTTGTATAAGTGATATGTTTTGCAATCCTGTTTCTTCCTGCACTTCCCGGATGGCACATTCTTCCAGCGTTTCCCCTTTATCTAATTTGCCTTTAGGCAGGTCCCATTTTCCCCTTCTGAAGATCAGCAATATTTCACCTGCTTCATTCTTTACTTTGCCCCCTGCAGCTTTAATAACTGTAAATTTTTTGTAAAATGCTTTTTTAAGCTGGTCCAGGTCGTTGTGATAAAATATACCTGCATGTATCTGCGGCAGGCTCATTTCATGTATCATCGTTTTTACGGTATGCGTATTCAGTTCGTCAATGAATACAGCGTCATCATGATGTACATACGGGTCAAGCTCATCATCTATGGCATCGCATAAAAAAAGAGGAGTGTCGTCAAAATATATTTTTATAAACATGATAGCATGGCTTCAGATTTCTCTGACATAGAAATAAAAATAGGAAAATTTGTAATGCCGGACCTTGTTCCTTGAATCTTAGTAGTGTCTTAGTTTCTTACTAAAAATGCATCCCGCGAAGCCACTAAGTACACAAAGTATTTATAACCAATTAATTTTCCTCAGTGGCCTTGGTGGCTTTGTGGGAAATAATTCAAGCTGATACATTACCTGAATCTTGTTCCTTTTCCCCTGTATCTTCGCTTTATGACAGATGCCAAAGCCGTAGCAGAAAAACTTCTGCAAGTAAATGCCGTTAAGTTAAGCCCTGAACATCCTTTTACATGGGCCAGTGGCTGGAAAAGCCCGATTTACTGCGATAACCGGAGAGTATTGTCTTTCCCTTTTATACGGGATTATATCAAGTCAGAGTTATGTAATGTCTTGTTTGAAAAATATCCCGAAGCAGATTTGTTGGCCGGGGTGGCTACGGCCGGCATTGCCTGGGGCGCTATGGCAGCGGACCAGTTGAAGCTGCCTTACATTTATGTTCGTCCCAAACCGAAAGAGCATGGGTTAGGCAACCAGATAGAAGGGTTCTATGAACCCGGACAAAAGACGGTGGTGATAGAAGACCTGGTTTCTACAGGAAAGAGCAGTTTACAGGTAGTGGACGTATTGAAAAGCGTCGGCCTTGACGTGATAGGAATGGTTTCCATTTTTACTTATGGCTTTGCGGTGGCAACGGAGGACTTTCAGAAAGCGGCCATCAGCTACACTTCATTAACAGATTATCCTACACTGATAGCTCTTGCCAGGGAAAAGAAACTTATTGCAGCGGCGCAGGAAGAGGTTTTGTTAAAGTGGAGGGATAACCCCGCAGAATGGAAAGGCATTTTGTAACTTGCCTGTTCATTTTGCATTTACAATGAAAAAACTTGTTTTTACAACTATTTCAGCAGGACTATTGTTTGTAAGCAGTTTTGCCCAAACAAAAGTTGTTGTTACATCAACTATAAAGACACCAGCAGCGCTTTGCCAGGGTTGTAAAGAACGTATTGAGGCCTATCTCGACAGGTATGACGGGATTGTTCAGGCGGTGGTAAACTTTCGTAAGGGTGAAACCAGGGTAAAATACATCACTGACCGGATAAATATCGAAGAAATAAAGGCTGCTATAGCCAATGCCGGTTATGATGCTGATGATATAGAAGCGGAGCCCGGCGCTTATAAACGACTTCCTAAAACCTGTAAAAGGGCCGAGGATGGGGGAACTCACCCTAAGCCGAAGATACCTGCTCCTGCACAGGCAACTGACTAGTCAAACATTACTTTTTGCCACTTAGCTGTAAAAGTTCAGCAACATTTTGCCTGCCCTCGTAACGGATAGGGTGGTTGATGAATATACCTCCTTTGCCTGCTTTTGCCTTCCCCTCAATTCGTAGCAGAACCTCCTTTTTAAGCATCAGCGCAATCGAGTTTTTGAGGAGTTTATCCATGTCCAGTTGCAGTTTGACAGGCAGCCTGAACTCCGTCAGCGCCGGTATGCTTACTACGGAATCAATCACAAAATGCCCCAGCAAATTGTCTTCTAACCAGGCATCCCCTTCAGCACTTTTCAGCACAAGCCGTTTTTTGTTAGGGTTGAAATAATATAAATCCAGGGTCAGGCCGGAACTTTTCAGACCTGCTTCTGCCAGTTGCACATTATCAATTTTCCTGAATTCCGGGCTTTTCAGGGTTGTGCAGGAGGTAAACTGGGCCACCCAAATCAGGGCAAGCCATTTCAGAGAATTAGTAATTATACTCATTAGATATATCCTGTATCTGTGGCAAAGCTAAGCCTAAATACAGATAGCCTGGCTTTCTTTTAGACAGGTATTTTTTACAGCAAATTTTATTAGTAATTCAAACAATCCGGCCCGGTAAAGATATACTAATATAATTCGCTATTAATTTTTTATTAAAGTTATATTAATCAATAAATAATGAGTTTTATACTTAATTTAATTATAAAAAAAAATCTTCATTTTTTGTTTTTTGACACACTATGTCATACGTAATCAATTTTGTAATTAATGTATTATTAATCATCTGATAATTAATAAATTATATAATTTATATCAATTTTTACAGTAAATTATAGTTTTAATGTAATTTTTATTTAATGTAATAGCTAAATAATGTGCTTGTAGCGCCTCTGAATAACGTATCAGGGATACGTCAGGCCAGGGTGAATCGTATTTTTTCGGTGGATAAAATATTAAGCTCCATTACATTAAATACCGTCAAGTAAAGTGTGAGCCCTTAGTAGTTTTCAATTTTTTGAGTAAATTCGTCAGTTGTTATAACCCTGGACCCCCTAGACTAATGAGAAAATTTAATTTATTAAGTACCCTTTTGCTTACGATTGTAAGCGTAACTACTGTATTTGGCCAAGATTTCTCCAATAAAGGCAAGGATTTCTGGCTGTGTTTCCCAAGCCATTTGCCGAGTGGCGGACAGTTAGCCCAAATGTCTTTATACATAACCTCGGACAAGAACTCAAGTGGCACGGTAACCTACAATGGTCAAAACCATACATTTACAGTTACAGCCAATACTGTTACAGAAGTGCCTATTGTTCGATCAGCAGCATATATACCTGATGGCGAATCAAATACGGCCGTCAATAAAGGTATCAATGTAAAAGTGGATGCCGGCCAGCCCGCCGTAGTGGTGTATGCACATATTTATGCAGGTGTCCGCACTACGGCTTCCCTGATACTTCCTACAAACGTTTTGGGAAAACAATACCGGACAATGAGCTATTACCAGGCCAGCACGGGTGGCAGCAGGTCGCAGTTCCAGATTATTGCAGTAGAACCAAATACATTGGTGCAGGTACAACTTAGGAGGAATGGGGTTTTGTCTGGGACGCCTTTAACTGTATCTCTTCCCAATGTGGGCGATGTTTACCAGATCCAGGATGCCCAGGATTTAACAGGGACACTGCTGGAAGCTGTGGCTGATGCAGGGGAATCTTGTAAAAAAATAGCTGTTTTTTCCGGTAGCTCAGCCTTGTCCTTGGGAGGACAGGGATGTACTGCTACATCTTACGATCCTCTTTACCAACAGTGTTACCCTATAACAAGTTGGGGGAAAAATTTTGGCGTTATTCCTATCGTTAATAACCCAAATGGTTACCAGGCAAGGGTAATGGCTTCTGAAGATGCTACAACTGTTATTTATGGCGGTACAACGGTGGTATTACAGGCCGGGGAGTTTTACCCCGCTTCTTCGCAGAATGTCCGTCCTATATCGACGCCCATATTTATATCTGCAGATAAGCCCATAAGTGTAGCTCAATATATGATGAGCTATGCGTGTACCGGGGGGGACATGTATAGCGGAGATCCTGATATGATCATTCTGAACCCGATAGAACAGAATATTGAGAACGTAACCCTGTTCACGTCTACTAAAGAGGCCATTCTTCAACAGTATATGAATGTGCTGATCAAAACCAGTGCTGCCCCCTCTTTCCGCATTAATGGGGCGCCGCCGCCTGGTACATTTATTCCTATGCCATCAAACCCTGATTATTCTTACCTGCAGCACACTTTTATACCTGTTGGAGAAAACTCTTATACGCTTACTGCTGATGAGGGGTTTAATGTAATGTGTTACGGCGTTGGCTATGCAGAATCTTATGGATATTCTGGTGGTACAAATGTTCAGGACCTTTATCAAACAGTAGGTACGGCTACTCCTTATGGTGGTTCAAACACACCGGCCATGTGTGTTGAAACGTCAACAAGGTTTAAAATGAGTTTCCCTTACCCTGCTGACGCCATTGTATGGGATTTTAACGGGGCACAAACTCCAAGTGTGGTAACACTCAATTCGCCAACTGCAGATTCTACTACTGTTGTAAACGGCAAAACCATTTACTGGTATTCTTTACCGGATGACTACACATTTAGTACTGCAGGAACCTACCCGATTAATTATACAGTACAGGGGCAAAATATTGACGGTTGCGGAACAGAGCAGGAATACGATTTTGAGTTAGTGGTATATGACAAACCGGTTGCCGAATTTGATATTACCGTAGATGGATGTGTTACCAACCCTGTTCTGTTTACTGATAATTCAACTATCCAGGCGGGTACCCCAATAGACTGGCACTGGAATTTCGGTGATGGCAATACTTCGGGTGCAAATAACCCATCACACAGTTATACTGCTGCCGGGACCTATACTGTAAAGTATTCGCTGATCACAAGTATCGGGTGCAAATCAGATACTACAGCACATACTGTAGAGCTAAACGATCCGCCCGTTGCTAACTTTAATGTTGAAGCCTTAAGGTGCCCGGGGGAACCTGTTATCTTTCATGATAATTCGAGTACAAGTTTTGGAACACTTACAGAGTGGACATGGAACTTTGGTGATGGCACGCCGGATGTAGTAGTGGCTACCAATGCCAGTCAGTCACATACCTATGCCAGCGCTGATACCTATATTGTAACATTAATTGTTAAAACTTCTACCGGGTGCGAAAGTTTTAAATACGAATTCGAGGTTATAGTCAATCCTAACCCGGTAAGTGATTTTTCATTCCCTGATGTTTGTCTGCCATCCGGAAGCACTCAATTCACTGATTTATCTACAGTTTCAGGGGCAGGTAACTCCATCACAAACTGGCAATGGGATTTTGGAGATGGTAGCCCAACTGTATCTGGTGTTCAGCACCCTTTGCATATTTATACAGGTACTGGCCCGTACCCGGTAAAGTTAACTGTTACCACCAATAACGGTTGTACCAATACAGCAACAACGAATATCAATACAATTTATGCAGAACCGGTTGCTGCATTCAATGCACTTCCTGAAGTGTGTGTAGGCAGCCTGATAGGTTTCTCCGATGCCAGTACGGCCCCCGGCAGCACGGTTACAGGATGGTCATGGGATTTTAACGATGGCAGCCCAATTGTTACAACACAAAACCCATCCCATATTTTTTCAACGCCGGGTTCTTATACTGTTACATTAAATGTTACGTCGGCTGTTGGGTGCCAGACGATAAATAATTTTGCCACCCATACCGTTGTAGTCAATCCGTTACCAACTGCATCATTTACATCTGTTCCTCCATATTGTGCCAATACATTGATAGGGTTGACCTCCACTTCAGTTCCTAATGCCGGATCAATTATTCAATACAATTGGACGGCAAACGGCAACCCGATTGGCAATACACCGGTTATTTCTTACGTTCCGCCTGCTCCGGGCAGCTACATTATTGCACTAAATATATTAACAGACAAAGGTTGTGCGGGGGAAATATCAACACCTGTTACAATTAACCCGAAACCGGTGGCCGATTTTACATTACCGGGTAATATCTGCCTTCCTGCAGGTACAGCAACTTTTACGAACACATCTTCCATCAGTGATGCAAGCAGTTTAAGTTACCTGTGGGATTTTGGTGATGGTAATACTTCACCTGCAACTAACCCAACGCACAATTACACTTCTGTAAATAATTACATGGTAAGGTTAACGGCTATGTCTGTTAATGGTTGTGTTGATGTGAAAGACCAGCTTGTGAATACGGTATTTGACGAGCCGCAGGCTGCTTTTACAGCGCCTGCTGAAGTTTGTGTTGGCGTACCTACACTGTTTACAGATGGCAGCAATGCGCCTGCCAGTTCGGTTACAGGCTGGTCATGGAATTTTGACGATGGCAGCCCGGTTGTTACTACACAGAACCCTTCACATATTTTTTCGGCGCCGGGCACTTATATTGTTAGGTTGGAAGTAACATCAGCAGCAGGTTGCCAAACGGTCAATAATTTTGCTACCCGCACCATAATTGTAAACCCGCTGCCAACGGCTGACTTTATTGTCAGCGACCCCGGCTGCGAAAGAAATACAGTGGAGTTTACCGATATATCTGTAGCCAATGCCGGGAACATTGTATCATGGCAGTGGAATTTTGCTGATGCGGGAAGCGGGCCGGCAAATATCTCAACTCTTCAAAACCCTGAACATATATTCGAAGTAGCCGGTACTTATCATGTACAATTATCGGTTGTAACGGACAAAGGATGTACCGCTCAGAATTTTGTCAGGGCAATTGTCATCAATGAAAAGCCCCAGGCTGGTTTTATAACACCTGAATCCTGCACAAGTGATATGGCCCCGTTTGCTGATACAAGTAAAATTACCGCAGGTGGAGTTGTTGCATGGCAATGGAATTTTGGCGACCCCAATGCAACACCCGGCAACCCGAATACTTCAACCCTACAGAACCCGGCGCATGGATATACAGCAATGGGATCGTATACTACACAGTTAATAGCTATAAGCGATAAAGGATGTACGGATACTGTTTCACACTCTTTCTTTGTTAACGGGGCTGTATTGAATGCTGATTTTACTTTAAGTAATGAGCAAGTATTGTGCAGTAACAGGGAAGTAGTGCTTGAAGATGCTTCTACTGTAGAAGGAAATGCTTTGCGTATTGAAATATACTGGGATTACCTGAACGATCCTACCGCTAAAACAGTTGTTCAATACCCGGTTGCAGGAACGCCTTATGCTTATGCGTATCCTGAATTCGGTACACCCGCCAGCAGGCAATACAGGATACATTATGTGGTGTACTCCGGTCAAAACTGCCTGAACAGTGTTACAAAAGATATTACGCTGCTGGCAACGCCTTCTTTGCAATTCGATGCGTTGGCGCCGGTTTGTTCTGCCGACGGTTCCTTCCTCGTTACACAGGCGCAAATGACAAACAATATCCCGGCACTTGATGGCCTATACAGCGGAACTGGTATTACAGCGGCAGGGTTGTTCAACCCTTCTGTTGCCGGTCCGGGCCTGCATACCATCCGATATACAGTAGCAGCTGATAACGGATGTTCAAATTACATTGAACAAACATTGCGGGTAAACGAAACGCCACCGGTTAATGCAGGGCCTGATAAAGTGGTATTGCAAGGTGGCCAGGTAGATTTAACGCCTGCCGTGAGCGCCAGCCTGCCCGTAACGTACCTGTGGACGCCGTCAACAGGATTGAGTAATGCGACTGTAGTGCAGCCTGCTGCTTCACCGGAAGAAGATATTACCTATACACTGACTGTTACAACAGCAGAAGGCTGTTCATCCAGCGATGATGTTTTTGTAAAAGTGCTTAAGAAACCGGCTATCCCGAATATCTTCAGTCCGAACGGTGATGGGATACATGACAGGTGGGTTGTTGAACATCTCGAAAGCTATCCCGGGTGTACCGTGGATATTTATAACAGGTATGGTCAGCAGATATACCACAGTGTGGGTTACCTGTCGCCATGGGATGGTACTGTGAACGGCAAGCCTGTTCCTGTCGGAACTTATTATTATATAATTAACCCGAAAAACGGCAGAAGCCAGATGACGGGATATGTGGACGTAATCCGTTAAAAAATGAAAAAGAGAGCCTATTTAATTTTTGCAGGGGTGATGGTTTGCCTTTTACAGGCAGCAGGTCAGCAAAGGCCGCATTATACACAATATGTGCTGAACAACTATATTCTGAACCCGGCGCTGAGTGGTATTGAGAATTATGTGGATGTAAAATTCAGTATGAGGGACCAGTGGGTAGGATTAACAGGCGCCCCGAAAAGTTCTTATTTCTCCATACAGGGGCCACTTGGTAAAGATGACTACAGAACCTCTGCTACCTCCTTCGAGGTGCCGGGTAATAACCCGAGAGGACAATATTATTGGGAAAATTATACGGCTGCCGAGCCGCATCATGGTATCGGCATGGTGATCGTAAATGATAAAACAGGAAGTTTCAACCGTTTTTCGGCCAATGTTACCTATGCCTATCACCTCGGCCTTACGCCTACTACCAATCTTTCTGCAGGTTTCTCTGCCGGCATTACCAAAGTGGGGATAGACAGGACAAAGCATGACTTTTCCGGTACCGGCGACCCCTTTGACCCGGCTACGGGTACTTCATTGAATGGGGAAATTAATAAAGTGAGGCCCGATATAGGCGCCGGTTTATGGCTGTATTCAAAAAATTATTTCCTGGGGCTTTCAGCGCAGCAGGTAATACCGCAGAAGCTGACATTTACAGATGATGCGGCCACGTTTACGGAGAAAGGCCGGTTGGTACCGCATATATTCTTTACCGGCGGCTACCGGTTTCTGTTAGGAGAGGATTTCAATGTTATTCCTTCCTTTATGGTCAAGTACATCAGTGGCTCTTCCAAAACCAATTTTCAGCCGGAAGGCAATATCAAGATACAGTACCTTGACCTGCTTTGGGTAGGGGGCAGCTACCGGCATGATAACGGCTATGCCGCCATGGCCGGGTTAAATGTAAGCAACACCCTCAACGTTGGCTATGCGTATGATTTTACCACTACTGCATTGAATACGGTAAGCAGGGGCACCCATGAGTTTGTTGTAGGTATTATAATCGGCAACAAGTACAGCGAGAAATGTCCGAGGTGCTGGTAGTTTTTTGCGGTTATTCTTTATTGCAGGGGAGTAGTCTTCTTGTTCCGTATTAAAGAATAAAGAGTCATAAACAATCCCGCAGTCAAACCGCATCCCGCAATGAAAAAAATGATGAAGCAGGGCCTTAATGTTTTCATCATTTCACCATAAGACACACCAGGCTGGTTGAATTGCCAGTTTGATTTCAGTACACCTGCAGCAATAAGGGCAACCCAGAAGACAAACAACGAAATAGTTGCAAGCCGGTAGCCATGATTGGCCGCTTTGTCATTACCCGTATTGTCGTTACCGATACTATCATACGCAAAAGCCAGCAGCAGCATACTGTTGATGCCAATGGTGGCCCCCATAGTATGTGCTACTACAATATGAGTGCCGTGCATATAAAGGTTTAATGCAGGCACGGACATGGCTATTGCCAGCCCCAATGTGAGAAAAATCCACACATCGGCCGCTATAAGAAACCGATAGGAGCGGATATGAAAATTTTTCAGTGCCGCCGTTACTGATGATTTCCACAGGTAGATGATCCTTCCAAAAAGCAATATCTCTGTCATGCTGACAGCATAGCCAATATGCTTTACATAAGGTTGCACTGGCAGTGTGTAAATATGATGCCCCCAGTTGAACATCAGGTTGAACAAGCCAAGAAAATACAGGGCGAAGGCAATATTGGAATTGCTGTATTTCTTGTTGCCGCCAATCCTGTCCATAAGGTAAATGGAACTGCCGTATATAAGCATATTCCATGAACCGACAAGAGAGCCGTATGATTTCCATTGTATGGTCATATCTTTCACCAGGTGATTGCGTACACCCGGAATAAGCCACAGGTTGGATTCAATGTAGGTAAAGAGGAAAAATAATATCCCGGTCAGCCACATCCATATATATACGGGCTGGCCTTTCAGTGTTTTGATATTGGAAAAAAACCAGATGACGAACAGCAGCCAGCCTGTTATAATGGGAATGGAAAAATACGGATGAAACTCCCAGTATTCCCTTCCTCCGAAAATACTGAAGCAGTAAGAAATTAAAATGGCCCCAAACGTAGCTGTGAATATGAAAAACTGCCATTTTACCAGGTAGTTGCGTTTGTTTTGCCGGGCGTTATGTTGCTGAAAAAAGGTAAACACACTTCCCACAGTAGCCGATAATATCCAGAACATGGCAGAAGACACATGCAGGGGCCTTAGCTTTTCAAAAGAAAATATATCCCGCCACAGCCCGGGAATGATGTATTCCAGAGCGGCTGCCAGCCCAAACAGTAGTGCAGCACATAAAAAAAATAACCCGGCAACAATGAATGCAGTTGCATAATTTGCTTTAGGGGGCTGAGATAGTTCCATCAATATTTTTTATGAACAGTTCAGGACTGGCCTTTCCTGTAGTGTTGGTATATTTAAGAAATTCAAGCAGTGCGTTTATTTCTTCTTCGCTCAGGCGAAAGTCAGGCATTACCGTTGTGCCTGTTCTTAAGAAGGCTTTGATATACGCATCTGTTTGTATAGCTGCAACATTTGTAAGGTCAGGGCCTAAATGCCCGCCTAATCCGTAAAGCTGATGACAGGAAGTACAATTTTTATGCTGCCACAGCAGTTTTCCTTTTTGCGCCTGCTCATTGGCCGGTTCTGCTTCCGAATACCCGGTAAAGTACAATGTTGTGCTATAGCTCAGAAAAACCACAGACAGCAAGATAAGCGTCAGTATCTTATAGCGAAATGAAATCATGAAATTACAGGAGCAAAAATACCAGCGTCCCATTACTTGCTACATGACCGAAATCATATACAGGCCCGGTATGGCAAGTAAGGCTTTTGAGATAGCCTATAGCAATTCTTATGTTGCTTTTACAGGTGAACGATCTTCTTGTTCCGGATTGCCTTCAGCGTATTGATGGATTGCGCCGCTTCTTTTTTCGATCTCTCTATGGCTTCAAGTGTAATGTCGGTATCGGGAATGGATGTTACCCCTTTTTTGATTAATTCTTTCTGCGCTTCGGATAATTTCAGCATGGCCTCGTTATACACTTTATGAAGGCTGTCTATTGTTAACAGGTTCAGTGCATTTTCCAGTTGATGGTTTACTTTTTCCCAATCCAAATTTCCATAAGCGGAACGCAGGTTGTTTTCCCACTTGTTCCAGTCAAATTTGCTTATTTCTTTGTGGTAGCCCGATTGCAGGGCTGCTTTTTCTTTTTCAGTCAACATTTCTGCAAACCTTTTCTCCATTTCCTTCCACTGTGCATTTTCAAGCACCCTTCGGGATTCTGCTAATGTCTTTTGTATTTGTGCTTCTTTTGATTGTTCCAGTTTTTCAACGGCCATCTCTTGCGGAAAACTGATGTAAGTGTATTCATTTTCGCCGGGGAAATAAGGGGAAATATCTGCTGCTATCTCATTCTTTTCATTTTCATTGCTTGAAGTGCTGCCCGGATCGTCTTCGGGTATTGCAGAAGCTATAGGTTCAGGTGTTTCTCCTTCAAGCGCTTTTACCGGTAATTCTTCCGTCGGCCCCATATAGTAGTTATCACCACTGGTAAGCGAGCCTGCCGGTGAAGTGATTGTTGCAAAAAAAGTATCGGTATTATTTGATGCTGTTTGTTTGGTTACAAGCAGCAGGTTCATCACTACCAGGCAGAACAAAGCGATCAGGGAACCGGCCAGCCTTTCAAAAGACAATACCGTTCCTTTCCTGCTGATGCCCATGATCCTTTCTACACGGTGCAACAAGTCGTTCTTTTTTCCCAGCGAGCCAAGTGATAAGACCTGTTTGGGTAAATAATTTATTTTTTGCAGTGTAAGCAATGCAGAAGCATATTCAAAAGAATCATACTGGAACTGCAGCACCGCTTCATCGCAGCTTTTTTCCCTTTCTTTCTCAATGATTTTTACAAAGGCAAGAACAAAGGGGTTGAAATACAGGATGGTGCGGATGAAATGGATGACAAGATTGACTAAATAATCGTGGCGCCGGATATGCGTTATTTCATGTAATAAAACAGCTTCCACCTGGTTTGTATTCAGGTTGGTAACAGCGGCTACCGGTAACAGGATAACCGGTTTCAAAAAGCCGACAATAACGGGAGATGCAACATATTCGGACAGGAATACCTGCACTTGCTTCCTGATCCCCATCCGGCTGCTTACTTTTTGTACAAAAAGCCGCCATTCAATATTCATCTTTGACAGTCCGTATTTTCTGATAACAATAACGTACCTGTAATTCCTTATGAAGCGGTAAGCGGGTATGACAAGCACTAAAAGATATATCACAGATGCAAAAGGGAGCCATTGCCCGGTTATGTTTTCACCGGGGCCGCCAGCCAATGCAAGTACGCCTGGATTGCCTGTTCCCGTATAAAAAAAACTGTCGGCAAACGTATAGATGAACCAGGCGAAACCGGTGGCGAGCAAAAGTGTTG
The DNA here is from genome assembly GCA_964560445.1 of uncultured Chitinophaga sp. Taxonomy (GTDB): domain Bacteria; phylum Bacteroidota; class Bacteroidia; order Chitinophagales; family Chitinophagaceae; genus JJ008. The sequence goes on from CAZLLT010000016.1 coordinate 45,089, forward strand.
CCAGATTGCTTTTTGCGGCAGGTCCCTGCTTTTTCCAAACAGCGGTAATCAACTGGTAAATGATCCAGAGCAACGCCATTTGCCACAGGCTGTTTATTACTGACCAGCCAATGGCCTGAAGGAAATTGTTTTGGTACATGCCCATTGTTATTGCTTTTTAAGGCTATCCAGCAATTGTTGTATTTGTTGCAGTTCTTCTTTACTTGCTTTATGGCTTTCATTTCCCAGCGCCTGTATCACCAGTTGGGTAGGAGACCCGCCAAACAAGCTGTCAATCATTTTATTCAATAAATGCTTTTGTGTTTTTTCCTTGTTAACGGCTGCCTGGTAAATATGGGTACGCATAGAGTCGTCCCTTTTTACAATCCCTTTTTCGTGCATGATCTGCATCAGCTTGAGGGTGGTAGTGTAGCCTGCATCTTTTGTCCTGCATAGCTCTTCATGCACTTCCCGGACAGTGGCCGTTTCCTTATCCCACAATACCTGTAGTATTTCCAATTCGCTTTCTGTGGGTTTTATCATTTTTTGTGCTGCCATAATAAGGGGATTTTACAGGCCGTAATATACGACTATTTTCGTAATGTAATAAAGGGCAGGCTTATTTAGTTTTTTTTAACAATTGTTAACCAAACAGGCTGTGGCAGGGGCAAAAAAATAAGCCCCACTGTGGAAACAGCAGGACTTACGTAATGGTTATGATTAAGCTCTTATTGTACTTATTTGTACCAGCCCGTTTGCCGGTCAGGTACAAATGTAACGGGTTCTGTATTTATTTCCATTTTTTTCTTTTCCTCAATTTTAACCGTTTCACCTGTTTTTCCATGGATTTGTGCCAGGGTAGGTGCAATAACCAGGGAAACGATGGACATCAGTTTAATGAGAATGTTCATTGAAGGGCCGGATGTATCCTTAAACGGATCGCCAACCGTATCGCCGGTTACAGAAGCTTTGTGTGGCTCCGATTTTTTATAAAACATTTCGCCGTTGATTTCAACTCCTTTTTCAAATGATTTCTTTGCATTGTCCCAGGCACCGCCCGCATTATTCTGGAACATACCGAGCAGTACTCCGCTTACGGTTGCTCCCGCCAGAAAACCACCCAATGCTTCGGGGCCAATGAGGAACCCTATAACCAGTGGCGATATGATGGTGATAGCGCCGGGCAACATCATTTTCCTGATAGAAGCCTGCGTAGAAATGGCCACACATTTGTCGTATTCCGGCTTGCCGGTTCCTTCCATGATGCCGGGAATGCTCCTGAACTGGCGGCGAACTTCTTCCACCATGCTCATGGCGGCCTCGCCAACTGCACGGATAGCCAATGAAGAGAATATGAAAGGTATCATACCTCCTACAAACAATGAAGCAAGTACATCTGCTTTATAAATATCTATTCCGTCGATACCTGCTACGCCAACAAAGGCGGCAAACAGGGCCAGCGCTGTTAAGGCGGCAGAAGCAATGGCGAAGCCTTTACCGGTAGCTGCAGTAGTATTACCAACGGCATCCAGCACATCTGTTTTTTCACGTACATCGGGGGGCAGTTCGCTCATTTCGGCAATACCGCCTGCATTATCCGCAATAGGACCAAAGGCATCAATAGCCAACTGCATGGCAGTAGTGGCCATCATACCGGCTGCTGCGATGGCAACGCCGTACAGCCCTGCACACTCATAAGAGCCCCAGATACCGGCAGCCAGTACAAGTATGGGCAGAAAAGTAGATTCCATACCAACAGCTAAACCACCGATTACGTTTGTAGCATGACCGGTTGAAGATTGTTTGATGATAGAATTAACCGGACGTTTGCCTATAGCCGTATAATATTCAGTGATGATGCTCATTAAGGCGCCAACGGCCAAACCAACGAGGATGGCTCCCATAACGCCATATTGGGTAATGGCTTTTGCGCCATTTTTTACTACTCCGTTTGCATCGAAATCCCTTATCAGGTAAGCGGCTTCATTCGGTAACACAAGGAAAACAAGTCCGATGCTTGCAGCGGCAGTGAGTATGATAGATCCCCAGTTACCCATATTCAGGGCTTTCTGTACATTTTGCGTATTGATACCGGCTGCATCGCTTACATGAACAAACCATGTACCCACAATTGAAAATATAATACCGATACCGGCAATCAGCATGGGCAGCAGGATAAGCGATAACCCTCCGATGCCATCTGCAAACTCGCCATGCACCTGCTGGCCAAGTACAATGGTTGCAAGTACAGTAGCTACATAAGAGCCGAACAGGTCGGCGCCCATACCGGCCACATCGCCTACGTTATCACCTACGTTATCCGCAATAGTGGCGGGGTTACGTGGGTCATCTTCCGGAATGCCGGCTTCTACTTTGCCTACCAGGTCAGCGCCTACATCGGCAGCTTTGGTATAGATACCGCCGCCTACACGGGCAAAAAGGGCAATGGATTCCGCACCAAGTGAAAAACCTGTCAGCACTTCAATGGTTTTAATCATTTCTGCGCCATTTACAGCGCTGCCATCGGGAACAAATATTGCTTTGAATATAATGAATAAACCTCCGAGGCCAAGCACCGCCAAACCTGCAACACCGAGGCCCATTACAGCGCCGCCGGTGAAGGAAACATTCAATGCTTTGGAGAGGCTGCTGCGGGCCGCATTGGCCGTACGTACATTGGCTTTGGTAGCTACCTTCATACCGATATAGCCAGCCGTGGCGCTGAATACGGCGCCCACTACAAAGGCACCGGCTATCAGCCAGTGGGAGTGGGGATTGCTTGCAGACATTACTGCCAGCAGTATAGCCACGATAACGACAAAGTAGCCGAGTATTCTCCATTCAGCTTTCAGAAAAGCCATGGCGCCATCAGCAATGTAGTTGCTGATTTCTTTCATCCGGTCTGTTCCGGCATCCTGTTTGGAAACCCAATTGAATTTTACAAGGGTGTAGAGTAAACCTATAATTCCCATAACAGGAACCAGGTAGATCAATTTGTCCATAAGTAGTGATTCTTAATCAAGATTTAATTCAAGCAGCTTTTTTAGCCGGGCGGCAAAGATAGGGCATGAAAACGAATACCCCAAACCCTTAAATGGGCTTATAATCAGCGATTTAATGAGGTAAATACCTGTCGTTATGCAGATTGTATTTCAAGCTATTTCTTATGTTCCTTAAAAAGAAGAAGAATATGAATAAGAAGGGAAACTGCAATCAACAGCAGCCCTGCAAAAAACCACCTGCTCAGGTAGCTGTTTTCTTTATAAACAATAAAAGCCAGCAGTATGCCATACACCGGCTCCATATTGAAGGACAGGTTTACCGTGAATGCCGAGAGCTTTTTAAGTGCATAGGCGGTAAACTGAAATGCCAGCACTGAGCAAAACCAGGATAATACCAATAACCAACCCCAATCGGTTGCTGAAGGAATGTATTCAGCAGCAGGAAAATAGTATTCATATAAGGGAATAAAAGCGGTAAGGGTAATTAGACCTCCTGTCAGCTCCCAGGTAAGCGCTGTTTCAGGATTGCTCTTTTGTACAAATAAGCGGAAAGCCGGCATTACAATGGCAAGGAGAAGCGCAGAAATTATTCCCAGGATAATGCCAGTTTTGTATTGCGTATCAAAATTAAAAATGATGGCGATGCCTGCAATGACCAGCAGGCCGAGAAAAAGCTCAACCCAGTTGATTTTTTTTCTTAAAATCAGCGGCTCCGTAAATGCAGTAAAAAAACCGGTTGCGGCAAAGCAAACCAATCCCACCGATACATTGGCCTGCTTGATAGATCCATAAAAACTAACCCAGTGAAGGGATAGTAAAAAGCCAAGTCCGACAATCTTTATTATATCTGCAACGGGAATTTTTTTTATTTTTTTTGTCAGCGAAAAAAGTATCCACATGGTTATTGCGGAAATGAGCAGCCTGTACCACACAAGCCATACTTCGCCGAGATGAATAAGTTTTCCGAACAATCCGGTAAAACCTGCCAGGAAAACGGCAATATGGAGTTGTATCAGCGCCTTTTTCATTAAGAAGGTTGGAAAGGTAAAGAGAGTTATGCAATTCGCTGTATAATTAAGTGTACCGTTACTTATATCAGCAGGCTGCTATCGTTTTGTAAGCTTCCCCCATAAAGGAAATAATATCCCCGGCTATTAATGATTCCTGCGACTGCCGCTGCAATGCCAGGTCGCCTGCCAAACCGTGCAGGTGCACCCCGAGCAGGGCCGCCTCCACCGGGCTATAACCCTGCGCCAATAATCCGGTTAGCATACCTGATAATACATCGCCGCTTCCGGCAGTGGCCATGCCCGCATTTCCGGTATTATTAAAATAACCTTTTTCGTAAGGGGTGGCGATAAATGTATAATGCCCTTTCAGGATAATAGTACAGTTCAATTCTTTTGCCTTGTCCATTGCCAGGAACATCCTGTCAAACCCGTCAGCAGTTTCTCCAAAAAGTCGCTGAAATTCTTTGGGGTGGGGAGTAAGAACAGACCCCGGCGGAATTAGCTGCAACAGGTCTTTTTGCGAGGCGATTATATTAAGCGCATCTGCATCCAGCGCCAGCGGGCTTCTGTAGCTGTCAAGAATTTCCCGTAACATCATTTTGGTTTCAGAAGCTGTGCCTATACCGGGCCCGATGCCAATAGCATCATATTTTGCAAGGTCGGTTTCTATTTTTGTACTGAAGGAGGTATTAAAATCCGTTGTTACCATTGCTTCGGGTACGGCGGTTTGCAATACCCCATAACCGCATTGGGGAATATGACAGGTCAGCAATCCGGCGCCGCTTCTCAGGCAGGCCCTGGCAGATAATAGTGCCGCACCAATTTTTCCATAGCTGCCGGCAATCAGCAGGCAATGACCAAAGTTTCCTTTATGCGTAAATGCTTTTCTTGGCTTATACAATGAACGAATACTATCTGCATCCAGCAGTTCAAATCTGGCCGGAATGGCCTGTAAGAAACCGGGTAACAACCCGATGTCAACAACATGCACCTCTCCGGTATAGTCAGCATTTTCGGCGAATAAAAAAGCGGGTTTGCTATTTTGAAATGTGAGTGTATGCGTTGCTTTAATCATGGGGTTGCCCAGCGAAGAATGGTCCACAAACATGCCGCTGGGAATATCTATTGACACAATATCCCTTCCTGCTTCATTCAAATACGTTACCAATGCGGCTGTAACACCTTCCATCTTTCTGTTGATGCCTGAACCTAACAGGGCATCAATGATAATTTGCCCTTGCGGAATGGGATGAAAATATGCTTCGCTTTGGATAAAATGAATATCGGCTTGTGGCAGTTGGTGCAGCCGGGCCAGATTGGCCTGGAAATCATCCGTCCCTTTATGACCGAACTCAAGAATGTGAACGGCTACTGTATAGTTGTTTTGCAATAACAGCCGGGCAATAGCCAGCCCATCTCCGCCATTATTTCCTTTGCCGCAAAAAATGCCGAATGAATTAGCATCTGGGTAGTTGGCCATCAGCCATTCCGTACACCGGACTGCCGCCCTTTCCATCAGGTCAATAGAAGCAATAGGCTCATTGGCCATCGTATATTGATCCCATAAACGTATTTCTTCTGCTGATAGAATTTTCATACCGGCATTAAAGTTGGGAAAGTTTTGGAAGAAAAGAGCAGGTCAGGTCTTCGATTTTGTTTTTTTCTCTGTAACCGCTGCTTTTTCCTTTCCGGTGTCAGGGACCTCGCTATCTTCTTCATCACCGGTATTGTTTTGCATGTAATCGCCGAAAATATCATAGCTCATTCTACCATACCGGTAAATATTCCTGTTGAACTTATTGCCCAGGATAATTACCGTTGCTTTTTCATCCGTCAATCGTCCGAAAACGGCATTAAAGCCATGCCATTTGCCAAAATGATAAATAATTTTTTTGCCATTAGGCAACAACTGCAGGCGCCAACCCAGGCCATAATTCTGTGTGCCGCTTTTCTCAAAACTGTATGGCGTAAAAGCCGCTTCAAGCAAAGCGCTGTCCAATACCTGGTAAGTGTACAGGGCCTGGTCCCATTTCAGCAAATCTTGCGGAGTGGAATAAATATTTTTGTCGCCGTAGGTGGCATCCAGAAAATCATATTCCCAGTACACATTCCGTCCTGTAAAAGACGGAGCGGCGCTAAGCGTATCTTTTAGCCGGAATACATAAGTGTTCTTCATGCCTAAGGGCCCAAAGAATTTTTCCTGCATATAATCGGGAAATTCCCTGCCCGTTATTTTTTCAATAATGAGGGCCAGGAGAAGATAATTGGTATTACAGTAATTAAAGCGTTTATCAGGATTGGCCACTTTGTCGGGCCTGCGTTCATACATCATCTTTACTACATCGTCATTTTTTGCCAGTTGCCTGTTCCATTTTTTATTGGGCAGAATGCCCCATTTATAATTGCTCATAAAATAGAGATAATTGGGCAGCCCGCTGCGGTGGTTCAGCAGCATTTTAACGGTAATGCCCGGATAAGGGAAACCGGGAAAAAATGTATTAAGCGTGTCGGAAAGCGATAATTTCTTTTCCTGCACCAACCTTAATGCAGCAATGGCCGTAAAGGTTTTGCTTACAGATGCAATATGCAATGGTGTGCCGGCATCCAGTGAGTCTTTTTTACGAAGGTCTGTACGGCCATTATATTTTTCATAGATAACAGAGCCGTTCTTAGCAATAAGAATGCCGCCATTAAAACCTGATTTGAGGAGAGTGGAGTCAAAAAAAACGGTCAGTTGCCGCAGGTATTGCCTGTATTCCTGCTTGCTCAAACGGCCCGGTGTGGGCGGGTAATAATCGAGAGAGTCATCAGTTTGTGTGGTAGCGTCCCTGTCTGCAGAAGAAACACTGGTACAGCCTTGTATAATAATCAACAGGAGGCAGGAATAAAAAAGATTTTTCAAGATATAATGAGTTTGCTCAAAATTAATTTCACAGCCGGTAAAAAGGAAGCGTACTTTTCCCCATTTGCCGTAAAACCTTAATAACAAGGGTTGTATATATTTGCAGCATGGCAAGAACAAAAACCACAAGCTACCCGAAGGAAAAAATCAAGATACTTTTTCTGGAAAACATCAGTGATGCGGCTGTAAATAATTTTCGTAAGAGCGGCTATGTGCAGGTATCAAAAATACAAAAGGCGCTTACAGAAGAGCAGTTGGCGGAAGAAATAAAAGATGTGCACATACTGGGCATACGTTCCAAAACCAATGTTACAAAAAAGGTGCTGGCTTCGGCAAAGAAATTGCAGGCTATCGGTTGCTTTTGCATCGGTGTAAACCAGGTGGACCTGGATGCTGCTACGGAACAGGGTGTTGCTGTATTCAATGCGCCTTATTCCAATACAAGATCGGTTGCCGAACTGGTAATCGGCGCTGCGGTTATGCTGATACGCCGTATTCCCGATAAGAACAAGGCGGCCCATGAAGGAATATGGCTAAAGGACGCAAAAGGAAGTTTCGAGCTTCGCGGCAAAACGATAGGTATTATCGGCTATGGCAATATCGGCAGCCAGGTAAGTGTATTGGCTGAAGCATTGGGCATGAAAGTCCTTTTTTATGATGTGGAAACAAAATTACCATTAGGCAATGCAGAGGATGCGAAAACATTGAAAGAACTGCTGGGCCGTTCCGACATTGTTACAGTGCATGTGCCGGAAACAGTACAGACGAAAGAACTCATCAATAAGACTACACTGAAATATTTTAAGAAAGGCGCTATACTAATTAATTATGCAAGGGGCGAAGTGGTAAACCTTGAAGCCCTACGCAAAGCCATACTGGATGAACAGATAGGAGGGGCGGCCATAGATGTATATCCGTGGGAACCGGAAAAAAACGGCGACAGGTTCAGAAGCCCTTTGCAGGATTTGCCGAATGTGCTGCTTACGCCGCATATCGGGGGGTCAACAGAAGAAGCGCAGCAGAATATCGGGGAGGATGTAAGCAGTAAGCTCTTCAATTACCTGGAAAAAGGAATTACGTTCGGTTCGCATACCGTACCCGGGCTTGCGCTGCCGCCGCAGGAAGGCTCGCACCGGATATTGCATATACATAATAATGTGCCGGGAGTGCTTTCTGCAATCAATACCCGGCTTTCTAAAAATAACATCAACATCGTAGGGCAGTACCTGAAGACAAACGATGCGATTGGTTACGTGGTACTGGATGTGGACAAGCAACTTTCATCCAAAGCTGTTCAGTTGCTGAAGGAAGTGAAGGAGACGATAAAGGTGAGGATGTTGTATTAACGGAACAATTCAATGTTTCTTTATACCAGAGTTGAATAAAGGGAAAAGTAATAGAATTGTCATTTTTTTCAAAAATTATTGAAAACAATGTAAATTTGTGCCGTAAACAGGATGAACCATGAAAGTCGTAATCGTTGGCGGGGGATTTGGCGGATTAAGGCTGGCCCGCCAACTCAGTAATAAAGCAGGTTTTGAAGTGGTGCTGGTGGATAGGTTTAATTATCACCAGTTTCAGCCCTTATTTTACCAGGTGGCCACAGCCGGCCTGGATGCAAGTAATATTTCTTTTCCGCTTCGCAAAGTGTTTCAGAAAAGCAGGAACGTAAAGATCAGGCTGGCTGAATTAAGAGAAGTAGTACCGGCAGAAAACAAGATCATTACGGATACGGAAGAAATAAGCTATGATGTGCTGGTGCTGGCAACAGGGGCCGACACCAATTTCTTTGGCAATGCACAACTGGAGCATCATGCTTTCCCGATGAAATCAACCGTTGAAGCGCTGCAGATCCGCCATCGTTTATTACAATTGTTTGAAAATGCACATACCATTCAGGATAAGAACGAAGTGCAGCGGTTGATGAATATTGTAGTGGTGGGAGGGGGGCCGACAGGCGTGGAAGTGTCCGGCGCCCTGGCGGAGATGAAGAAATATGTATTGCCCAAAGATTTTCCTGAGCTCGATTTTTCACAAATGAATATTTACCTTTTGGAAGGAGCCGCAAAGACGCTGGCCGTCATGAGCGGGAAGTCTTCATCCCAATCCAGGAAGTACCTTGAACGGCTTGGCGTAACGGTGCTTACAGAAACTCTGGTAAAAGATTATGACGGAAGAAATGTATTGCTGCAGGACGGCAAAGAAATACCTGCGGCCACGGTAATCTGGGCGGCCGGTATAAAAGGCAATATTCCAGATGGCATTGATAAATCCTTAATTGCACGGGGAAACCGTATTAAAACAGACAGAAGATGCAGGGTAGCAGGCTCCGAAAATATCTATGTCATCGGCGACCTTGCTTATATGGAAACGCCAAAATACCCTAACGGCCATCCGCAGGTGGCCCCGGCAGCTATGCAGCAGGCCGATCTGCTGGCGCATAACCTGAAGCTTATAGAAAGAAAATCCGGCAAAAGAAACCTGCTTGAATTTGAATACCGGGACAAAGGCTCCATGGCTACGGTGGGAAGGAACCTCGCCGTGGTGGATATACCCAAACCTAAAATGCACTTCGGCGGCGTTATTGCATGGATGATATGGATGGGCCTGCACCTTATGCTGATATTGGGTGTGAAGAACAGGTTCTTTGTGTTTTCCAACTGGCTGTACAATTATTTTACTTACGACCAGAACTTACGACTTATATTCAAAGAATTTAACCGGGATAACAGGGCATAGGTCATTCTTTATTTATGCATTATAACTTTAAGCATTTTCCTGGCCCTTGAGCGGAATGCGGCTGATTCGTATTCCCAGCGGTCTTCAATGATGGTTTTTATTTCATCACCAATATCCGGGTATGTTTTGTAAAGGTTTTCCAGCACTGTTAAAGAGAATGCTTTTACGGCAGCTTTTTCCTGCGGATCAGAAATGAAATCAAAACATACTTGCATCACTGAACCATGGTGTTGATGCGGAATAGCTATATGCTGTAAAAAACGGAGGATATTTCTTTTTATGGCCGTATGCACATTGGGTTTTTGCAGTTGCTTCAGTGCTTTTGAAAGATGTTTCTTTATCAGGGCAGGATGTTTTATTACTATATAGCTCAGCGGCCATGCCGATCGCTGTGCGATGAGTTGATCATCCGAAAAAAATAATTGCATCAGCTCATCAAAGCGGCGGTGATTATTACCAATCCATTGTACAATCTTTTCGCAGTTGGCTTTGGAATGTTCCTTATAAATTACTTCCTGTAGTTGCATTATTCTGCTTTAGGAACATATTGGTTGCCTGTATAAACCCATTCGTTATTAGTAAGCTCCTTGCTTTTAATCTTTATTATATGGGCATGAATGGACACGCCACGGGTGGTGGTGGGTATTTTTACAACCTTGGCAGTACCCGGGTCAAGGTTGATTACCGTATGATAGTCCGTACGGTATTCTGTTCCGTCAGCCAGCAGAATACTTACTTCTACCATTGCTTTTTGAAAAGAAATATCGGGCAATGTGTTTTCAATGGTTACGGTGGCGTTGGAAATCCCTTCAATACCGTTTTCCGGTGCGGAAAAACTGGCTTTGCTTACAAGATAATCGTCAATTTTTTTCAGAATATCGTCCTTAGGTTCACCTAACTTTTTTTTAAATGTTGCGGTATCTGTACCCAAGAAGCTGCCGGGAACTGATTCTTTTGAATTATTTTCTTCAATAGCATTTTGTTTGCTCTTGCTATCATCAGCAGTATTGTTTTCTTTTGAGCCTGACCCGGAGCAACTATAAAGTACTACGGCTAAGGTCATTAAGGAGGAAAATGGGATATGGCTTATTTTCATACTGTATTTTTGGTGTAAGCTACATCAGTTCTGTAGGGTTGACAATACCTTGTAACACTTAAATATATTTTTCCTATTGAACTAACTCCACAAAGGAAACAAGACCCGTGACGGTTACAGGTCTTGTTTCTTGTTTGATAATAGTCATAGGGAGTAAGTTATTGGGACCGCTTATTTTATAGAGAACTTCAAAGGCAAAACATTTTTCTTATAATTAATATTATGTTAAATAATTGATTTTTTAAAAAAGCCACTCTAAGTGGCCTTCTCTTGAATTATTTGGTTCCCCAGGTTTCTTGTCGTCTTATACTTTATTTGATCGACTCGTACCTGTCGTTCCACTTCTTTTCTTCTGCTGCAAATTTTGCCTGTTCAGCGGCATTTCCTTTGGCCTGCACTTTTTTGTAAGCGAAAATGTCAGACAGATAGCTGACTACTTTTTTGTATTGCTGTTTTTCCCTGAGGTTAAGGTCTTGCTTTTTACTGAACAGGTCAGCCGCATTTTCGTATGGCTCCTGGGCTTTAACCAAAGCATCTCCATACTTCTTATCGAGGGCATCTCTTTTCTTAATGTCTTCCGGGGAAGCTTTGGTGCCGGGTTTGGTACGGGCCTGCATATCTTTTACATGGGCCTGCCTTTCGTCATTCACCTCTACGGCTTTATTAATAAAATGATCCCCCATATATAAATAAGGTATTTCTGAGTCCGGTTTTGCAGCGGCAGACTTTTTAAAGGCATTAATCATTTTGCCTTCCAGTTCATCTGCGTTGGCGGGCAATACCGCACCTTCTTTGGTTGGGTTTAATGTGTCATATATAATCTCTGCCAGTATCTGGTTGGCTTTATAATTATCCGGCTCCTGGGCCAGTATTTCCTCCAGCGCTTTTATTTTGGAAGTAAAATCAGGGGCCAGTCCTGCCGCAAAGTCCACCCTATCGTATTCAAAATATTCACTTCCTGGAAAAAGTTCTTTTCCCAAGGCTTTGTATTTCTCAAAGCCGGTAATGTCTTTCGCTTCAAATGAGTAGCTTACCAGGAACTTGTAAATATCTTCATATCCGTTTCCTGTAATCCTGTTATCTGCAAGCCTTTTATAATATTTGGCAGCATCCTCCTTGTTGTTGGATTGCTGGGCCGTAAGACCGGCAAGGATCAATACATTTGTATCAACGGGACTGTCTAAAAGCTTTTTTTCTATTAAAAGGTCAGAGTATTCTGCGGCTTTTTTAAATTTTGGAAAGGCGGCATCGAATTTATCATCATTATAATCACTATACCCGGAATAAAAATAGCCTGAATACAAGTGAAGCGGCGCATTCTGGTAAATAAGGTCTGTTACCAGGTCAAGCCCCGGTTGCATTTGTTTGTATTTTGTAAAAGCCTGGTCTGCTTCAGTGATCAGTTGATCGCCGGTTGGGTTACCCCTGTTTTCATCTGCATTGGCAAGACCGGCATATATAGCGGATTTTAAAATATATGCTTCTGCTTTTGCAGCAAACTTTTCATTGGTAATTGCCTTATCAAAATCCTCTTTTGCCTTTACATATTGGCTAACTATGAGCATATTCTTTATTTTCTCATAATTCTGGGCAGAAACCCCGATTGCCAGCAAGCATATCGTTGTTAAAGAAAGAATTTTTTTCATGTGAATTGAAAGATTGATTTAATTATAAAATTATGAATTATCCCCGGAAGATGGATTTTCGGTTTCATCCGTTGCGTTAGCCGGGCCGTTATCTTCAGCTGATCCTCCGTTGCCATTGCTTTCTGCCTGGTCGTCCAACTGCGTGATGGCGGCGATGGCATCTCCTTCGTCAAGCCGCATCAGTTTTACGCCTTGCGTAGCCCTTCCCTGCTCGCTGATACCATTTACCGGCATCCGGATGGTTACGCCGCTTTTGCAGGTTATCATCAGGTCTTCCGACTCTGCTACATCCAGTATGCCTACAAGCGGACCTGTTTTATCGGTTATGTTAATCGTTTTTACTCCTTTCCCCCCCCTGTTTGTAAAGCGGTATTCATCAATAGGTGTACGCTTGCCAAACCCGTTTTCGCTTACCACTAATACGGTCCTCGATATTTTCTCTTCTGCATTTACACAAATCATGCCTACAACGCCGTCGTTCTCATCATCTACTTCAATGCCTGCCACACCGATAGCTCCACGGCCCGTAGCCCTTACTTTTTCTTCGGAGAAGCGGATGGCCCTTCCGCTTTTTACCGCCATCAATATCTCACTTTTCCCATCAGTAAGGCGTGCATCCAGCAGTTCATCGCCTTCTACGATGGTAATGGCATTTACACCGGTTTGACGGGGACGGCTGAAATCCACCAGTTCTGTTTTTTTAATAATGCCTTTGCGGGTGCAAAGCACAATATTGTGTGAATTCACAAAATCCGCTTCTTTCAGGTCTTTTACATCAATAACCGTTTTTACTTTATCATCCGGGGGCAACTGCATCAGGTTTTGAATGGCCCTTCCTTTGCCGGTCTTCTCTCCTTCCGGTATTTCCCAGACATTTAACCAATAGCATCTTCCTTTTTCTGTAAACACAAGCAGGGTGTGGTGCGTGGATACCACGAAAAGGTGTTCAATATAATCTTCTTCCCTCGTCTTTCCTCCCATTACTCCCCTTCCGCCGCGGCGTTGCGCCCTGTACTCATCAGCCGGGGTGCGTTTAATATAACCATGGTGCGATATGGTGATGACCACATCTTCTTCCTTAATAAGGTCTTTTATCTTTACCTCATCGTCTAAGTAAGTAATTTCCGTTTTTCTTTCATCGCCGAATTTGTCCCTGATCTCGGTCAGCTCTGTTTTTATCAGGTCAAACCGCATACTTTCATTGGATAAAAGTTCGTCCAGGTAGGCAATCAATTTCATTAATTCATCAAATTCTTCTTTTATCTTATCCCTTTCCATTCCTGTCAGGCGTTGCAAGCGCAACTCAAGAATAGCTTTTGCCTGTATTTCATCCAGCCCCCATCCTGCATTAACGAGATTCTCTTTGGCAATATCCGGCGTAGCAGAATTACGAATAAGGGTAATCACTTCATCAAGGTGGTCGAGGGCTATCAGGTAGCCTTTCAGGATATGTGCTTTTTTCTTTGCTTCTTTAAGGTCGAATTTCGTTCTTCTTACCACTACTTCATGGCGGAATTCAATGAATTCTGCAATGAGTTCTTTCAGGTTCAATGTCTTTGGCCTTCCTTTTACAATGGCTACATTGTTGATGCCGTAAGATGTCTGAAGGTCGGTGAGCTTGTAAAGCCGGTTAATAATTACATTGGCAATAGCATCTCTTTTCAGGTCTATTACAAGGCGGGTTCCTTCTTTATTGTTCGATTCATTGTTAACATGGGCAATGCCGTCAATTATTTTTTCGTTTACCAGTTCCCCGATCCGGTTGGTAAGGGCATCCCGGTTTACCTGGTAAGGCACTTCTGTAATGATGATCTGCTCTCTTCCGCTTGGTTTTGTTTCTACGCTCAGGCGCCCCCGTACCACTACTCTGCCCCTGCCGAGGTGCATAGCGGCTTTTACGCCTTCCATGCCATAGATAAGGCCGCCGGTAGGAAAATCAGGGGCTTTTACATATTGCATCAGTTCATCAATACCTATCTCCTTATTGTCAATATAGGCAATGCAGCCATTGATCACCTCCGTCAGGTTATGCGGTAGCATATTAGTAGCCATACCCACGGCAATGCCACTTGAACCGTTGATCAGCAATTGGGGTATCCTTGTTGGTAATACAGTAGGTTCTTTTTCGGAGTCGTCAAAATTCAACTGGAAGTCCACCGTTTCTTTCTCAATATCATCCAGCATGTGTTCCGAGAGGCGCTCCAGTCTTGCTTCGGTATAACGCATAGCGGCAGGCCCATCTCCATCCTGGTTACCAAAATTTCCCTGCCCGTCAATCAGCGTATATCTCATACTCCATTCCTGCGCCATTCTTACCATGGCGTCATATACGGAACTGTCTCCATGCGGATGATACTTACCCAATACTTCCCCGACAATACGGGCAGATTTTTTATAAGGTTTGTTGTAATGAATGCCTAACTCGTTCATGGCATACATTACCCGGCGGTGCACCGGTTTCAGTCCATCTCTTACATCCGGCAAAGCCCGGCCTACTATTACCGACATGGAATAGTCAATATAGGCCGTTTTCATCTGCTCTTCGATATTAACGGGAACTATGCGGTTACCATCATTCGTTTCCTGTGGCTCAAGGTTCTCTTCCATCTTTTGTTTTTAACTTCCTTTTTTTGTTCCAAAAAAACAACCTGAAAAGTGAGGGTTTTAAAGGCTTGCAAATCTAACTTTTTGCCACCTGAAAACCTGATAAAAGATGCTGTTTTTCCCTGTTTTTTTCCACCGTTGTTAATTAAGAAAATAGTTGGGGTATACAGGATTTTACGGGGTGTTTTTTCAAGGCATTTTCAACTTTTCATGGTACTTTCAGGGTTGTTTAGAAACCCATTCTGATGAAGAAAGTTCTCCTTTTCGGGGCGGGCAAATCTGCCACGGTTTTGATAGATTATTTGCTGGAAAACGCCGGTCGGGAGCGATGGAAGGTAACTGTTGCGGATGCCGACCTGAATCTGGCCCTTTCCAAGACTGGTAATTCACCCTTTGCTGAAGCAATAAGTTTTGACATACACGATGCTGCGGAACGAAATACCCATATCAAAAAGGCCGACATCGTTATTTCACTGCTTCCACCTTCTCTGCATATCAAAGTGGCCCGGGATTGCATTAAGCATGGCAAACACCTTTTGACGGCTTCCTACATAGATGAAGAAATACGACGGCTACAGCCGGAAATTGAGCAATCAAAAGCATTGTTCTTGTATGAAATGGGGCTTGATCCGGGTATTGACCACATGAGCGCCATGCAGATCATTGACGGCATTCATGCAAAAGGCGGAAAGATTGTATCGTTTAAATCGCACTGTGGCGGTCTGGTGGCTCCCGAAAGTGATGATAACCCCTGGCGGTATAAAATAAGCTGGAACCCCCGCAATATCGTTCTTGCAGGCAAGGCCGGCGCCCATTTCAGGGAGAATGGAAAGGAAGTGAGGGTACAGTATGAAGAATTGTTCAACACAGAACGAATCGTGGACATTCCCGGACTGGGGCTGCTATGCTGGTACCCCAACAGGGATTCCCTGAATTATACTTCACTTTACGGCCTGGAAAACACTCCCACTTTTATCCGCACCACTTTGCGCCACGCTGATTTTATTTTCGGCTGGAAAAATATTATTGAACTAAAGCTTACAGACGAAACCGTTCAGTATAATACAGAAGGAAAATCATTATGCGATGCCTTTAAAGAACACATGACGCAGCATGGGTTTGATAAATGGCTGGAGGAGAAACTGGAAAAAAGGTTTGCCAGCACCCGTTCCATGATGGAAAACTTGATGAAGCTGGTAAATGCAGAAACGGAAGCGGAAAGAGAAGGGTTGGAAATGCCGGACTCCTTTATGGCGGCCGATGAAGACGGGAATATTGAGGAAGTGGCCATCAATGATGTAAAAGACAAAGCGGCGGCTTACCTGGCGCACAATATGCACCAGGCCAATCTTACACTGAAACAGCTTTTCTTTCTTGGTCTTGATGACAGGGATACAATACTGGACAAGGCTAAAAGCAGCGCTGCCGATATTTTACAGTTTGCCCTGGAGAAAAAGCTGGCGCTGCGGCCTTATGATAAAGACATGATTGTAATGCTGCACGAAATAGAATATGAGCTTGACGGCAAAAAAACAGCGGTCAGCAGTTCCTTGATAGTGAAAGGCGAGAACAACATACGAACAGCAATGGCAAAGACGGTGGGCCTCCCTCTTGGCATAGCTGTTAAAAGCATCCTGAACGGAACGATACAGCTAACCGGGCTTCATCTGCCCGTGAGCAAAGAAATTTATGAGCCGGTGTTGAAAGAATTAAAGCAGCATGAAGTATTTTTTAATGAAATAACTAAGGAGTTTTAAGTAATTCCCGAAGTTTCTTCACCCCCTCTGTAGCCGGTTTTTCAATCATTGTCAGGTTTTGCATGGGCTGTAAAGAAGGTAAATTTTTATCAATCACAAACTTTGGGGTTTTCAGTTCCACATAGTTGATAAGACCGGCAGCGGGGTACACCACCAATGAAGTGCCGACCACTACGAATATATCGGCATTGTAAACAAACGGAATGGCCGCTTCTATCATCGGCACCGGTTCCTCAAACCAGACAATATAGGGCCGCAACTGGTAGCCGTCTTCCGCCTTATCACCAAGATTGATGTCGTCTTTTATTTCATATACAAGATTCTCGTCCCTTTCGCTTCGCATTTTGAATATTTCGCCATGCAGGTGCAGCACATTTTTGGAACCGGCCCTTTCATGCAGGTCATCAATATTTTGGGTAATAATGGTTACGTCAAAATCGTTTTGCAACTCTGCCAGTCCGTAATGCGCTGCATTGGGCGATGCTTTGGCCACATCCCTGCGCCGCATATTGTAAAAGTCAAGCACTAATTGCGGGTTGGCTCTCCACCCCCTTGGCGATGCTACCTTCGTTACATCATGGCCTTCCCACAGGCCATTGCTGTCCCGAAAGGTTCTTAACCCGCTTTCAGCGCTGATGCCGGCGCCGGAGAGCACCACTAATTTTTTATTTGGCATAGCCAAAGTTAAGCATCCGCCTGTTTCACTTTTTTGTTTAACGGCCTTTTGAAATAAGCGATAACAGCAATAGTAATAAGCAGCAGCGGCCAGATGGAAATAAGACCTACAAACAACTCCCCTACCCAGCCCCAGCCTGACCTGAAAGCAGCGCCGATTCTTTCTCCAAAGGAAGGCCTGCCATCATCTTTGGCCGAAACATTCAGCACCTGGTAAAAAGTGGCATTGATGGTGCTGTACGCAGCCGAATGGCTGAGATAATTAATCCGGCCCGCTGCAGATTCTATTTCTTCCTGTATATCATTGATTTCAGATTGTACATTCAATATCTCTTCCATGTTTTTTGCCTGGGATAGCAAACCCAGGTAGCGCTGCCGCACCTGCTTTTTAGCTTCCAGCCTTGAACGGGTATCCACGTATTCTGCGGTTACATCCTGCGAAGTGATTTTTTTCTCATTGAGTTTGTCAATTCCGCCGGTTAAAACAGAAAGGGCATTGTCAAACTGCTCAACCGGTACTTTTATTACTACGGTATTTTCAACCTGGTATTCCGACTGGTTTTCGTTTTCCTGGGCAATATAACCGCCAACCGTTCTTACTTTCTCTCTTAAAGAAGACGAATATGCTTTATAATCTTTTACTTCAAAATTCAACGCTGCCGTCTTGATAATTTTTTTGTCCCAGTCGGGATTGGAAGATTGTGTTTTACTTACAGGCTGCTTTTGCTTTTGATCTGTGCCGGGTGGAGCAGGTTGGGTTGAGTCGGCTGAAAAATAACCGGCGCCGTTTTCCTGTTCTTCATTATCAGCTAAGGACTTGTCAACTGATTGAGTTTCGACTGCTAAGTTCTGATATTCGCCGCTTTTATTGTTGCAGGAAGCGATAATGAGTACTGCTGCCAGGGCAGCGATTTTTGTTTTCATGACAATACAATTTTGTTTTTAGAGATGCAGGTATTAAAGATTTTTCACAAAAGCCCGGGCAAACGATTTTTTTCTTGAAAAAAATGCCCCGCCTGCAACAAGATGCAGCCAATAAATACTTTTAATGACCTTACTTGTTAAGGGCTTTGTGTGATAATCTTTAATTGATACTACTCCCCTTTAAAAAGTAACCTTCCTGATTTGTTAAACGAAATTGTTCGGAGATGTCACCGGCCAGGTTAATGACTCAAAGTTCGCCTGCCAGTTGAAGTACTCTATTCCATTCCTCTTCTGTTACCGGCTGAACAGACAATCTTCCCAACCGAACCAGTGCCATATTGGAAAGGCTTTTTTCTTTTTTTATAGTGGCGAGAGTTACAGGGTTCTTTAATTCTCTGACAGGTTTCAGGTCAACTGCTACCCAACGGTCATCATCTGTTGTTGGATCCTGGTAAGCTTCTTTTATTACTTTGGCAATACCTACAATATCAGTGCCCTCATTGCTATGATAAAAAAACACCTCATCCCCTTTCTTCATGCTGCGAAGATGACCTCTTGCCGCATAGTTGCGTACACCGCTCCATACGGTTTGTTTTTCTTTTAAGAAATCGTTCCAGCTATAAACGGAAGGTTCTGATTTTGCTAACCAATAGTTCATACCCCAAACCCCTAAAGGGGCTTTAAATTCATTAAAATAATTGTCTGTTCAAATATAGTAAACTCTTGTAAGTCCCCTTAGGGAATTTAGGGGTTTACCATCCACTGGCCAACACATCAGCAAGGTGCATAGTTTTTAATGAGTAGCCTTTATTGTCAATATACCCTTGCAGGTGCATGAGGCAGGAAAGGTCGGTGGAAATAATATATTCGGCGCCGGTGGCTAGTGCATTTTCCACTTTTTGTTCCCCCATAGCAATAGAGATAGGTTCAAATTTTACGGCAAAGGTTCCGCCAAAACCGCAGCAGGTTTCTGCATCATTCATTTCAACCAGTTCAAGCCCCTGCACATTGGCTAATAATTTTCTTGGCCCCTGCCTGATATGACATTCCCTTAATGCTGCACAGGAATCATGGTAAGTGGCTTTGCCATTAAGACTGGCCCCTACAGTTTCTATTTTTAAAATATCCGTCATAAACTCGGAAAACTCCATCATCCGCTTGCCTGTTTCGGCCACCTGGTGGCGCAATGAAGAATCATCAAACAGCCGCGGATAATAGTTTTTTACAAACCCGGCGCAACTGGCGCTGGGGGTAACGATATATTCGGAACCACCGAAGTCTTTAATGAATTTGGTGCATACCGGTTTTGCTTCTTCCCAGAAACCGGCATTGAATGCGGGCTGGCCGCAGCAGGTTTGTTCAGGATTGTAGTTGACAGTACAGCCTGCTTTCTCCAATACTTTTATCATGTTGAAAGCGGTATCAGGAAAAAGCTGATCTACAAAACAGGGTATAAAAAGCTGCACTTTCATTGTTGGCATTATTTCCTGTGCGACTGTACCAATTGTATCATCTTCAATGCAGTGATAGCGGCTTCTTCGCCTTTGTGTCCATGAGGGCCTCCTATCCTGTCCTTAGCCTGTTGTTCATTATCAACAGTCAATACGCCGAAAACAGAAGGAACAGGCAGGCTAAGGTTTAGCTGCAAAATACCATCCGTAACGATTTTGCATACATAATCGAAATGAGGCGTGCCGCCTTTTATTACACAACCTAATGCAATAAAGGCATCCGGTTTCTTCTTTTTGCCTGTATTTTCCCAAAAACTTTTTATGGCAAATGGTATTTCCACCGCTCCCGGTACTGTAAGCGTAATAATTTTTTTTACATGATGGCTTTGCAGGATGATAATGCAGCCTTTTTCCAATTCATCGGCGATAGCGGCGTTCCATTCCGTTTTTACCAAAACGATACAGGCATCCTGAACGTTCGGGATGCCTGTAGGTATCTGTAATAATTTACTGTTGCTTATATCTGCCATTCTTAATTCTCGCTGGTATATACACCCAACTGGCCAAGATAATTATCTGCGTCAAATGCCTGTTGGGAACGGGGGTATTTCTCTTTGATTTCTTTGTACAGGGAAATGGCTTCTTTGGAGTCTTTAACCACCTTGTCGGCAAAATAAGCGGCAACAAAAAGGTATTCTGCCGAGTTGGCTTCATCATCTGTAAAATGGCGGGCAGCTTTTTTATAGTTGGAAAGCGCATCGGCATTTTTGCCAAGGTCGGCATAGGCATCTCCTAACAGTTTATAAGCACGGGCCTGCACCGGTTTTGAACTGGTGCTGAATTTTTTTAATTGTGCAACGGCTTTTTCGTTTTCGTCAAGCTTTATATAGCAACTGCCGGCATAATAACGGGCCAGGTTTCCTGCTTTGGTGCTTCCGTATTTTTCAATCACTTTCAGGAAGCCCCAGCTTTGGCCATCGCCGTTCAATGCTTTCTGAATGGAGTCGGTACGATAATATTCTTCTGCACGGAACAGTGCATCCTTTGCTTTTTCTTCTTTGGGACCTGCCACAAAATTCTGGTAGGCATACCATCCTCCTATAGCAAGGATGATAATGGCAGCAACGATAGTCAGCGGTTTGCTGTATTTGTTCCAGAAATCTTTTGCTTTAGCAATTACTGCTTCCCCGCCTTCCAGGTTCGTCACTTGTTTCTTCTCTGACATAAAAATTGATGTTACTTATAATTGGTTTTAATCTACAATAAAAGGATAGTCCTGGTCCATGTACACATCTTTCAATACTTCACTGTCATCCGGCCAGGGGCTTTCTTCTGCAAACTTTACAGAAGCGGCTACTTTGTCATCCACCCGTTTATTAACGGCATCTATTTCTGCTTGTGTAGCCAGCTTGTTATCAAGAATGGTTTGCAATACCTGCTGAATGGGATCTTTGCTCTTGTATTCATCCACCTCTTCTTTTGTCCTGTACTTCTGTGGGTCGCTGATGGAGTGGCCTTTGTAGCGATATGTTTTAATTTCAAGCAAGGTCGGCCCGCCTTTTTCCCTTGCCCTTTTTACGGCCCTTGATATACCTTCATGCACATCTTCGGCGCTCATACCGTTGATGGTATCGGCAGGCATTTCGTACGAATCTGCCAGCTTGTAAATATCAATAACATTGGAAGTACGTTCTATGGAAGTACCCATTGCATAGTTATTGTTCTCGCAGATGAAGAGTACAGGCAACTTCCATAGCATGGCCAGGTTGAATGTTTCATGCAACATGCCCTGCCTTGCAGCGCCATCGCCAAAGAAACAAAGCACCACATTGTCTGTGCCACGGTATTGCTCGGCAAAAGCCAAACCGGCGCCGGTTCCTATCTGGGCGCCAACGATGCCATGACCGCCATAAAAATTTACATCCTTGCCAAAGAAGTGCATGCTGCCCCCCTTGCCTTTGGCACACCCGGTTGCTTTGCCATATAATTCAGCCATACAACTGTCAACCGAAACGCCTTTGGCAATGGCCAGTCCGTGATCACGATAAGCCGTAATGAAAAGGTCATCAGGACGGGTGCCTGTCATACATCCGGCGGCAATAGCTTCCTGCCCTATATAGGCATGGAAAAAACCGCGGATTTTGCCTTCCATTTTATACTTTTCTTCGGCCATTAACTCAAACTGGCGGATGAGTTGCATCAACTCATACCAGTACAGGTATGTTTCTTTTGAGAATTTAGTAGCCACCGGTTAAAAATTTGCCCCGAAGAACCCCCTCAGGGAGCGCAAAAATAAGGGAAAGTTGCTAAGTTTCAGCCTGGTAGCAGCTAAAGTTTTTGGTTCTAACTGGCTGAAATTTATAGGCTCAGGCATCTTATAAAGGCAGAACTTTGGGCTTATCTTGTGTTTGTATGTTACGCATCAGCCAACTATCTCTTTTTCAGTTCAAAAACTACCCCCGGCAAACTTTCGGGTTCCGGGAACGCATTGTCGGGATTTGCGGAAAAAACGGCGTGGGGAAAACCAACCTGTTAGATGCGATTCATTATATCTGTTTTACCCGCAGCTATTTCAGCCGGCAGGATGGACTGAATGTGCAGATTGGTAAAGCAGGGTTCCGCATTGAAGCGCAAACCGAATTGCAGGATAAGCCTGAACAGGCCGTCTGCATTCTCCGGGAGAACGGAAAAAAAGAGTTTTTGATCAACGATAAGCCGTATGAAAAATTTTCGCATCATATCGGCAGGTATCCCTGCGTGGTTATTGCGCCTGATGATGCAGAACTGATTACCGGCGGCAGCGAAGAACGCAGAAAGTTCCTGGACGCTTTGCTTTCGCAATTAGATGCCGGTTACCTGCAATACCTGATTGGTTATACGAAAATAGTACAGCAACGGAATGCCCTCCTGAAATCCTTTGCCGAAACGGGCATGAAGAATTTTGAGTTGCTGGATGTGCTTGACGAGCAGCTCATTTCGCCGGGGGATTATATTTTCTCCAAACGGAAGGAGTTTTTGGTCGGCTTTCTGCCGATCGTGAAGCGCCTCTATGAAGAAATTGCAGGGGCCAATGAAGACATCCATTTGTTTTATGAAAGCGAATTGTTCCATGCTTCTTTTGAAGAATTGTTGAAAGCCAACCGTACGAAAGATGCTTTTGCCCTGCGGACCACTTCCGGCATCCATAAAGACGAACTGGAGATTTTATTGGGCAAGCAATTGTTCCGCAACATCGCTTCGCAGGGACAGCGGAAAAGCCTGTTGTTTGCCCTGAAGCTGGCAGAAATGGAAGTGCTGAAAAAAGAAAAGAACTTCCCCCCTCTCCTGTTGCTGGACGATGTATTTGAAAAATTAGATGAAGAAAGAATTTCCAACCTGCTGCATAAAGTATGCGTGGAAAACGAAGGGCAGGTGTTTATTACAGACACAAATGAGGAAAGACTGACAGATCATTTGGAAAAGTTAGGTGTGGAATACCAGGTTGTAAGTTTATAGTTGATAATCTGTAGTTCTGTAATACGGAGTTTTCTTATAGTGCTGAAGTTTTCTGATTTCACGACAACTATGAACTAAAAACTACAAACTATTAACTTTGCCGCATGGGTGAATATTCAATAGGCGATGCCATGAAAAAATTTCTTGAAGGAAGCCGGTTGAAAGGCGGTATCCAGGCCTTGCAGATAGAAGATGTGTGGGAAGAGATTATGGGAAAAACAATAGCCCGTTATACAGACAAGCTACAGATCATCGGCCACAAGCTCATCATCACTACTTCCGTGGCCCCGCTGAAGCATGAACTTATTTACCAGAAAGAAAAAATAAAGCAGCGGGTGAATGAGGCGTTGCAGCAAAAGGTGATCAATGAGGTGATAGTTCAATAACCTGCTTTTCTTAACCTGTTCAGGAAATCATTTTTTTTATTTTCTCTATACATATCTATAGTTTCTTTTAGAAATCTGTACAGCAAAGGATGGCTGGTTGAGCTTGGGTGATAGGCAAATATTGCCCGGAATTTATCTTTCTCCCGTATTCTGAAGCTAACAGATGTTCCATGAAGAACGATCCTCGTTGTACCAACCGGAGGTTTGACCTCAAAACTGTCAGAAGGGGTACGTAAAATTTCTTTAAATAAATTAATATAGGCGCTGATCTTTTTATTTGAAAACCTTATGCTGTCTTCGCTAAAATCAGAGTAAGAGTTAGTAATCGAATCCAGTTTGATAAACAGATTCTCCGAATAGGGCGTAATAGAGTCCAGGGGGATTGCACTAAGTATATCCCCGAAATGATGTTTGGCAGAATCTGCTTGGAATTGCTCATACCGAAAAGCATCTCTTAATTGGTATAGCATTTTCGTAATTCCCTCACCAATCTCGATATTGATAAAAGCCAGTGTCCCGGAGTTTGAGTTATTTATCTTAATGACTATTTTATAATCAGTACCGGGCTGACAAAATAGCTGCACCGTGAAACAAAATATTACTGCAATTAATAACGGAATCCTTTTCACGTACTGATAATAGTCTTATTGTTTTACCAGCACCATATCTCTCGGCAGCGTATAACCGGCTGTTTCATTAAGCCTAGTGCCTTCTTTTGGTTCTGTATGCCAGGTGAGAGTAGTGTGTGCGGAATTTAAGATTAGCTCAACTGCAAGGGTTTTGTTCCGAAAAATATCTCTTATATGCCCAGTTAATGTATCACTGCCATTATCATTTCTGGCTACAAGGGTAAATTTGTTGTCGGCGGCTGATGTATTCTTAAATTCATAAGAACTTTCTATGGTATGATGGGCGTTCTTATACTGATGATATCCGGCAATTACATCAGAACTTAGGTTATTGACATCATCAACAAGCCAGGTTATTTTTTTTAGATGTAACCTTACCGTGTCTAGCCCATTGGTACATAACCACTCTCCTTCAAATTTGCCAAGGGTATTTGAGATGGCCTAATTTCTACGGACAGTAAAATCTCTTACATTAGAGATTAATTA
>CAZLLT010000017.1:0-66433 GCA_964560445.1 uncultured Chitinophaga sp.
GTAGCGCCATAGAAAGCCACATTGCCGATGATGCTGTTGTCTTCAGGTGCATAGCTGGCATTTTTTGGCGGGTAAATGATAAGTCTTGCACCACTCAGGCCTTTTCCGAAATAATCGTTGGCATCGCCTTCCAGTTCCAGTGTAACGCCTTTTGTATTGAAAGCGCCGAAACTTTGTCCCGCAGTTCCCGTAAAACGGAAATGAATGGTATTGTCGGGCAACCCTTCTGCCCTGTATCTTTTTGTTATTTCATTGGATAAAATTGTTCCTGCTGTACGGTCTGTATTTTTAATGGCAAAGGCTGCTTTTACCTGTTGCTTATGTTCAATGGCCGGTTGTGCTGCTTCTACTAATTTCCAGTCAAGGCTTGCTGAAAGGCCATGATCCTGCTCTTCGTTACAATATAACCCGGTATTGGTTGAAGCATCTTTATACAGAACAGAAGAAATGTCCAGGTTTTTATATTTCCAATGGTTGATGCCTTCTCTTAATTGCAGGTTATTGGCCTGTCCCACCATTTCATTGATGGTGCGGAAGCCAAGCTCGGCCATTATTTCCCTTAGCTCACGGGTAATCATTTTAAAGAAATGAACCACCTGGTCCGGATCGCCTTTGAACCGTTGGCGAAGTTCGGGGTCTTGTGTAGCGATACCGACAGGACAGGTGTTCAAATGGCATTTCCGCATCAAGATACAACCTTCCACTACCAATGCTGCGGTGGCAATGCCCCATTCTTCAGCGCCAAGCAATGTGGCAATGGCAATATCCCTCCCTGTTTTCATCTGTCCGTCAGCCTGTACCACTACACGGCTTCTTAATTTATTTCTTACCAATGTCTGTTGAGTTTCTGCCAGGCCCAATTCCCAGGGAAGCCCTGCATGTTTGATGGAACTGACAGGAGAAGCGCCGGTGCCCCCATCATGTCCTGCAATTAGTACCACATCCGCTTTGGCTTTGGTAACGCCGGTGGCAATGGTTCCTACGCCGGCTTTGCTTACCAGCTTTACGCTTATCCTTGCTTTCCTGTTTGCATTTTTCAAATCGTAGATAAGCTGTGCCAGGTCTTCAATGGAATAAATATCATGATGGGGTGGAGGTGATATCAATCCCACGCCGGGAGTGGCATGGCGTACACGGCCTATCCATTCGTCCACTTTATGGCCGGGCAATTGTCCACCTTCTCCGGGTTTGGCTCCCTGCGCCATTTTTATCTGCAGTTCATCTGCTTCCGTTAAATACAAACTGGTAACGCCAAACCTTGCAGAAGCTACTTGCTTAATGGCGCTGCGCATACTGTCGCCATTGGGCAATGGGGTATATCTTTTTTCGTCTTCGCCGCCTTCGCCGGTATTTGATTTGCCGCCAAGCCGGTTCATGGCAATAGCCAAAGTGGTATGGGCCTCCCATGAAATGGAGCCAAAGCTCATAGCGCCGGTGGCAAAGCGTTTGTAAATATTTTCTGCGGGTTCTACTTCATCTAAAGAAATGGAAGGCCGGTTCTTTTTAAACTGCAACAAACTTCTTAGTGTGCAGGCCCTTTCACTTTGGTCGTTTACGAGTTTGGAGTATTTTTTAAAGGTAGTATAGTCATTCATTTTTGTTGCATATTGCAACAGGTGAACCGTTTGCGGGTTGAATAAATGAAATTCCCCCTTTCGTTTCCATTGATAAATGCCGCCCACAGGCAGGCGATCTACCGGTATATCTTTTTTGCAGAAGGCAAACATGTGCTTGGCAAGCACTTCTCTTGCAATTTCATCAAGTCCCATTCCTTCAATTCGTGAAGTGGCGCCGGTAAAATATTTGTTGACGACTTTTTTATTGATGCCCAGTATTTCAAATATCTGCGCCCCCTGGTAGGATTGCAGGGTGGAAATGCCCATTTTAGAAAATACTTTCAGCAGACCGTCATTTATCGCTTTGATATAATTTTTCTTCAGTTCATCTTCCGTCAGTGTTGTTTCAAGTTTTCCTCTTTCTTTCATGTTGCGGATGGAAGACAAGGCGAGATAAGGGTTGATGGCGGTAGCGCCAAAGCCTACAAGACATGCAAAATGATGAACCTCCCATACATCTCCCGCTTCCACGATAATACCAACATTTCCTCTCATTCCCTTCCGGATGAGGTGATGGTGAACGGCAGCCGTTGCCAGCAATGATGGGATAGGAGCATGGTTGGAGTCAATGGCCCTGTCCTGTAATATCAATACCTTAAAACCATCTTCTACGGCATGCACGGCGTATTCGCAAACTCTGTCAAGCCCTTTTTGCAACGAACCGGGTTTCCCGTCTGCTTTAAAATAACATTGGATGGTTTTGGATTGAAATAAACCCGTATCAATACTTCTTATTTTTTCCAGTTCATAATTAGTAAGTACAGGATGCTTCAGCGCTACACTGTGGCAGGTAAGCGGCTCTTCTGATAAAAGGTTGCCATTGTTGCCCGCAAAAGTGGCCAAAGACATCACTAATCTTTCCCTGATAGGATCAATAGGCGGATTGGTTACCTGGGCAAAAAGCTGTTTGAAATAACTACTCAGGTGTTGCGGCTGATCGCTTAATACGGCAAGGGGTACATCGGTTCCCATAGAGCCAATGGGTTCCTTTGCATCCAGCGCCATCGGCGCTATGATAGTATTCAGGTCTTCGGAAGAATAACCGAATGTTTTTTGGTATTTGCCAACCTGGTCATGCTCCAGGTGGGTAAACATTACCCTTGGCTCAGGCAATTCTTCGAGGCGTATCTTGTATTTATTCAGCCATTCGCCGTAAGGCTTTTGTGAGCATATCTCTTTTTTTAATTCGTCATCGCTGATAATTTTTCCCTTTTCCATGTCCACAACAAACATTTTTCCGGGTTGCAGCCTTCCTTTTTCAATAATGATGGATGGATCAACAGGTAATACACCAGTTTCAGACCCCATAATTACCCGGCCATCGTTCGTTACACAATAGCGGGAAGGCCGGAGGCCATTCCTGTCCAACGTGGCGCCGATTATCTTTCCATCGGTAAATGAAATAGAGGCAGGCCCGTCCCATGGCTCCATGAAAGAAGAGTGAAATTCATAAAATGCTTTTTTAACAGGGTCCATCTGCTCATTGCCATCCCATGCTTCCGGTATCAGCATCATCATTACATGCGGCAGCGAACGGCCTGTAAGTGTAAGCAGTTCTATCATATTGTCGAGGCAGGCGGAGTCGCTTTGGCCGGGAGTAACGATGGGCAGCAGCATCTCCATTTCTTCTTTGGAGAAATAAGGAGAGGTGAACCCTTTTTCGTTTGTCTTTAACCAGTTCAGGTTGCCCTGTAATGTATTGATCTCTCCATTGTGTGCAATAAAGCGGAATGGCTGCGCCAGCTTCCAGGAAGGAAATGTATTGGTGGCAAATCTTGAGTGTACCAGCCCGAATGCACTTACAAGCCTTTTATCCGTAAGGTCGGGAAAATAATGCCTTAGCTGGTTGCTGGTAAGCTGCCCTTTGTAAACGATGGTTTTGTATGACAGTGAAGCGACATAAAAGCCTATTTCATCTTTTCTTACCGTATTGGCAATAATATGTGAAGCGTAATTACGTAATACAAATAGCTTTCTTTCAAAATCATCAGGGTTGGAGATATGGTCCGGGCAGGCCACAAATACCTGTTCTGTTTCCGGCTCCACGCTTAACGCCGTAAAGCCGATGCCTTCTGTATTAACCGGCACTTTACGGTAAGCAAGTATATCCAGTCCTAACTTTTCAGCAGTGCGGTTGAATATATCACGGCATTCTTCCCGTAATGCTGTTTCTTTTGGAAAAAAGATCATTCCCGCAGCATACCTGCCAAAGGAGGGAAGGTGCACACCTAACTTAAGGCATTCATCAAAGAAAAATTCATGCGGTGTTTGTATCATGATGCCGGCGCCATCGCCTGTATTGGCTTCGCAGCCGCAGGCGCCGCGGTGCTCCATGTTTTCCAGCACGGTCAGTGCATCAGAAATATGCTGGTGCGATTTATGTCCTTTGATATTGGCGACAAAACCAATGCCGCATGCATCGTGTTCGAATGAAGGGTGATATAAGCCGTTATTGCCTGCCATTTGTACATCGTTTAGATAAAATTCAATAAATGCGGTTTCCGGGACGGATGTTGAATGATGGAGGGCAAGCAAAGCGTATGAAAATACAAAAAAACAGGCAGATTTACTGTATTTTATATAATATATTAGCTAATGAATGTTAGTATATGAAAAACTTGTGGAGAAATTGCTAACGACCCCGATGGCCAATATATTGTTAAGGAAAAGGGGGCGCCGGAATTTGGATATTGTAACGCATTGGGTTACATTTGTGAATGATTGTAAGTATCCGGCACAAAGGACTTAAGGTGTTTTATGAGAAAGGGGATACTTCAAAGTTGCAACTGCAACATGTCGGCAAAATAAGATTGATCCTGACAAGGCTTGAAGCAGCTTCCAGGCCTGAAATAATGAATGTGCCCGGGTATCACCTTCATTCATTGACCGGAGAATGGAAAGGTTTCTGGTCGGTCCGGGTTGATAAGAATTACCGGATTGTTTTCAGGTTTGAAGGCGAAAATGTTTATGAAGTTGATTACTTAGATTATCATTAAAAATTGTGTTTATGTCAATGTATAATCCTGCGCATCCTGGTGAATTGATTAAAGAAACTATTGATGCCCTTCGTGAAGAAACGGGCAAGAGCCTGACTATTGAGGAGGTGGCATCCGGGTTGGCCACTTCCCGTAAAACATTATCTGCTATTATTAACGGAAGACAAAGTGTATCGCCTGAAATGGCTGTAAAATTAGCAGCGGCATTCAAAAATACGACACCTGAGTTCTGGCTTGATGTGCAAAGCAACTACGATCTGGCTATTGCCAAAAAGAAGGTGAAGACCGGGAAGATAAGGGTCTTCTGGAAGTCGGCGGCTGCATTGTAAAACCCCGATTTTACTTACTTTAGTCCCGCTATTATGACTGCATCTTTTTCTGATTACGGACTGCGGGCCTTGTTCCACCAACTGGCCGAAGGCGACCATACGGCGTTCACCGAACTTTTTTATTATTATAATGCAAGGCTGTATCCCTTTGTATTGAAGAAAGTGAAGCAGCCCGCCATTGCCGAAGAACTGGTGCAGGATATTTTCCTGAAACTATGGACAAACCGGGAGGGAATGGCCGGTATGGATAACCCGGAAGGCTATCTTTACCGCATGGCCGCCAACCGGGTGCTTGATTATTTTAAAAAAATGGCCCGTGAAGCAAAGCTAACAGTGCAGGCGGGTGAAGTGAAGTCAGAAAACACAATCCTTTCTGCCATTGACCTGCGGCAGGTGGAGCAGGCTGTTGCCGATGCGGTACGCCGGCTGCCCGGCCAGCGGCAGCGGATATACCAGCTAAGGGAGCAGGGACTTAGCTATGCCGAGATAGCGGAAATGCTTGGACTATCTGCCAATACCGTTAAAAACCAGTTGGTGGAAGCATCCCGTTTCATTCGTCATTACCTGCGGCAGCGGGGCATTTCCACCGTAGCTTTTCTTCATTTTTGCCTGCTGGCCGAAAAAATTTTCTCCCTGCAATAGTCTGAACAGGTTTCCCGGTCGTTTGGGTTATATTAAGGGTATCTTTTTCAATGAAGCAGGAACGTTTACATTATTTATTTGGCCGCCATGAAAGCGGTGGTATTACCGCAACTGAGCAGGAAGAGTTGCTGGAGTTCCTGGCGGATTACGGCAACCGGGAGATGGCGCTGGAATACCTGGAGAACGAACTTCGTGCCACGCCGCAGCAGACCCTGCAGCGGGAGGAAAAATGGCAGCAAATCATTCAGCGTATTGTACAGCAACCGGCCGCAGTTGTTCGCCCTTTATTTAGCTGGAAGAAAATGGCCGTGGCCGCTTCCATTGTTCTGGCATTGGCAGCCGGGGCTTATTTCGCCTTTTTTCAAAGTAATAAAAAGCAGCAGGAAGTGGCGGAGAAGACGGCAGTTGAGGATGTGGAAGCGCCGAAAATTACCAAAGCGACGATTACATTGTCGAATGGCAGCACAGTTGCACTCGATAGCTTTACTGCCCTTATGCAGGGCGATGTAAAACTCCATAAAACAGCAGACGGTAAATTAATTTATAGTCCGAAAGACAGAAAGACGGGAAGCCAGGAAGTGGCTTACAATACTTTGACTAACCCAAGGGGAAGTAAAGTAATAGATATGCAGCTTGCCGACGGTTCTCATGTATGGTTGAATGCGGGCAGTTCGGTTACTTATCCTGTTGCATTTATCGGCAGTGAAAGAAAAGTGCAAATAACCGGTGAAGCATATTTTGATGTTGTCCATGATAAAACAAAGCCGTTTTACGTCAGCAAGGATGAAATGAAGATAGAAGTATTAGGAACTAAGTTTAACGTAAATGCCTACGATGATGAAAGCGACATTAAAGTAACTTTATTGCAGGGAAGTGTCAAGGTTTTGACTTCTTCTGATTCTCCTATTCTTAATTCATATACCTTGAAGCCAGGTCAGCAGGTACGACAAACAAAAAATAATCTGTCAGGCTTCAATGGGAAACTGCAAATAGTAAACTCTCCGGACCTTGATGAAGTTATGGCTTGGAAAAACGGGGATTTTTATTTTGAAAGTGCCGATCTAGGAACCATACTTCGAGAATTTTCGCGTTGGTACGATGTGGAAGTTGTTTATGAGAACCCCATAAAGAACAGAAATTTTTTTGGTATCATTAAAAGAAGCAGCACCCTCAGAAGTGTATTAGAGATGTTGCAGGATAATAATATTGGTTTTCATATAGAAGGGCAAAGATTGATTGTAAAGTCAGAATAATAAAACAAAGCCGCTCCGTGAGCAAGACGAAGCGGCGGCGTTCGGATCAAATAAACAAGACTGTAGAGTATTATTTATTATTATAACCAAACAATTGCAAAGCTATGCGATTTATTGCCATTTTCCGTTTTCGTAGCTGGGAAACCGGATTGACCCTTAAAATTTTCAGGATAATGAAATTAACAGCCATATTATTAACCTTTGCTTTTTTGCAGGTAACGGCCCGCTCTGTTGGCCAAACAGTATCCCTTAATGTAAAAAATGTGGCGGCGAAGGAGGTATTCCGAAAAATTCAAAAGCAGACAGGTCTCAACATTCTTATTGATGAAGCCATTCTTGAAAAAATCGGAAGAGCTACATTAAATGTTCGAAACAAGCCGGTTACGGAAGTGCTAAACATTTGGTTCAAAAATGAAGCATTAACCTATGTTATTGTCGATGGTAAAATTGTAGTTAAGCTGTTATCCGTAAATACTATTTTATTGCCTGTTCCGAGGGAAGAGGTCCAATCATCTGTATTTATTGACATCACAGGAAAAATTACTGATGACAAAGGCCAGCCATTGGAAGGCGCAACGATTGTAGTAAAAGGAACGAACAATGGCGCCAAGTCAGATGCTAACGGGAATTTTTCTATTAATGCAGAGCCCGGTTCGGTGCTGGTTATTTCGTATGTGGGTTTTGAAACGACAGAAGTAAGAACAGGTGGCAATACAAGCATTTCACTCCAGATGAAGCCGGTTATTTCCACCAGTGAGCAGATAATTGTGGTTGGCTATGGCTCACTCAAAAAGAAAGAGCTGACGACTTCCGTATCCAGCGTAACGGCAGCCACTATTGAAAAGTTGTCTGTTACCCGTATCGAGCAGGCCCTGCAGGGCAATGCAGCCGGTGTCTTAGTCCTGAACCAAAATGGCCAGCCCGGTGATAAGCCGATGATCCGCATTCGCGGAACGGGCACCAACAACAGCCCCGATCCTTTATTCCTGGTTGATGGATTTCCCGTTGGCAGCATTGAATACCTTAACCCAAATGATATTGAAAGAATTGATGTGCTGAAAGATGCAGCTTCTGCTGCTATTTACGGAGCCAGGGGCGCCAACGGGGTAATTTTAATTACTACCAAAACGGGCAAGCGCGGAAGCACTGCCATTACCTATGATGGCTATTACGGGACACAGACTGCCTGGCGCAAAGTGCCGGTTTTGAATGCCACGGAATATGCTACGCTGATGAATGAAAGCTACACCAACCTGAACCCAACCGGAACAAATCCTCCGTATGCTAACCCTTCTTCGCTGGGTGTGGGTACCAACTGGCAGGATTTGTTATTCGATTCCGGCGTACCGCTGATGAGCCACCAGGTGACGGCTTCGGGCGCCAATGAAAAAACCAACTACCTGGCCTCTTTCTCCTATTTTGATCAGAAGGGAGTCATAGGCGGAGAAAATTCTAAATTCAAACGCTATAGTGTGCGCCTGAACCTTGATCAGAAAGTAACCAGTTATTTAAAAATTGGCACCAACATAGCGTTTGTGTCAAGCGATAGAAATGCCTTGTTTGATAATGGTGATCAGGGCGGTTCGGTTCTTGGCCATGCGGTCAATCTTGATCCTGTTACACCATTGTATGAAACGGATCCTGCTAAGCTGGCTTTGTATAACGTAAATGCGGTGAAGAATGGAACTAATGTTTATGGCATTTCACCACTTGCCACTTTCCCCAATCCGCTGGCGCAACTGGCTATTTTGAATGGTAAGAATAAAGTGGATAAGCTGTTTGGTAATGTGTATGGAGAGCTGAGTATCTGGAAGGGGATTAAGTTTAAATCATCTTATGGCATTGATTTAAGCTACAATACCAGCAACCAGTATGTGCCTGTTTATTTTTTATTGGCAGGATCGGGGCAGACCTTTTCTACAGTCAGAAAAAATATGTCAAGAAGCTTTACCTGGCAAACGGAGAATGTATTATCCTACAGCAAATCCTTTAAGCAGCATACGCTGGAGGCATTGGTTGGCCAGTCGGCGTTTAAATTTTTCAGCGAAAACTTAGGCGCTCAGCGAAATGATCCGTCTCCTATTGATCCCAACCTTGCCTACATTGATGTGGCAACGGATATTGCCTCCACACTGGCCAATGGCAGCGCTGATGAAAGAACCCTGTCTTCTTATTTTGGCAGGGTGGCTTACAATTATGACGGCAGATATTTTGTATCGGCCGTGCTGCGCAGGGATGGCTCCTCCCGCTTTGGACGCAATAATCCGTATGCTACTTTCCCTTCGGCTTCTGCAGCATGGCTGATATCTAATGAACGGTTCTTTAAATCGGATATGGTTACCCTGTTAAAGCTGAGAGGCTCATGGGGACAAAATGGCAACGAAAACCTGGGAAGCTCTTTCCCCTGGGCTTCTACCATCAGCTTCAGCGGGCAGCAGTATACCTTCCTTAATAATGGCGGTGTGGAATATTTTCAAAGCGGCGCATCACTGGGCAGAATATCCAACCCGTTTTTGAAATGGGAAACCAGCGAACAGACTGATATCGGGATAGATGCTGAGCTATGGAAAGGTAAGCTTGCTGTTACTGCGGATTATTATATCAAAAAAACAAAAGATTTATTAATAGCCCCGGATGTGCCTTTGATAGTAGGGTTTCCTGCACCTTTTGTCAACGGAGGCAGCGTGGAAAACAAAGGAATAGAGCTGGGCATTACTTACCGGGATAATATTGGCAAAGACCTTCGTTTAAATGTGAATTTTAATATTTCTCATAATAAAAACAAGGTTACCGCTATTAATAACAACTCTAAAGTAATTGCCGGCGCTGCTTATATCAACATGGGAAGCATTACCAGAATGACGGTGGGAGAGCCTATTGCTTATTTCTGGGGATATGAAACAGGAGGAATTTTTCAAACACAGGCCGAGATAGATGCATATACCTGGAAGAACCCGAATACCGGGGTAGAAACGAAGATCATGCCCAATGCTAAACCCGGCGATCTGAAATTTATGGACAGGAACAATGACGGGCTGCTGAATGATCTGGACAGAACCAATATCGGCAACCCCAACCCGAAATATGTAACCGGGCTGACCATTAACCTTGATTACAAAAATTTTGATCTCAATATCTTTTCAGTCGGGATGTTTGGTCACCAGGTGTTTAATGGCATATACCGTTTTGACAAAGCCATATCCAATTTGCCCGCCAAGTATCTTGATCGCTGGACACCTGACAATACCAACACTTCCATTCCCCGGTTTGTAGCGGGTTCCGTCAACTTCAGCAGGGTATCTGATTTTTATTTGGAAAACGGAAGCTTCGTAAGGATAAAGAATATACAGCTTGGCTATACATTACCTGCGGGTATAACCAGCAAAGCCGGAATCAGCAGCCTGCGTTTTTATGTGGCGGCAGATAATGCATTCACTTTTACAAAGTATACCGGATTTGACCCGGAGCTGGGCGCTACCGGCCCTCTATCCATTGGCATAGACCGCGGTGTTTATCCCCAGTCAAGGACTTTCCGGGTTGGCGCCACACTTAAACTATAATATTTACCCAATAAACTTATTATAATATGAAAGCAATAATAAAATCAGCAGGCATACTGTCTGTTATGCTGCTGGTAATGGCAGGGTGCGGCAAATCATTTCTGGAAGTAAGCCCGCCTGCCGCCATTGAAGAAACTAATTTTTTTAAAACACAATTGCAGGCAGAGCAGGCGCTGGCAGGCATATATCATGTGGCGCAGTGGGGAAATATAAACAGGGGACATACGCCAATGGTCGGCTGGGCGGAAGCCGCTTCGGATGATGCGTATGCTGGTGGTGGCAGCCCTTCAGATGCGGTGGGTGTGAAGCTGCTGGATAATATGAATGCTACTCCCAACATTGCATTTTCGCCCAATGATGGTACCTATTCCAGCGTATGGAGCATCTACTTCCAGGGTGTTGCGCGGGCTAATGTCTTTTTGGCCAATATTGATAAGGTGGATGCACCGGCTGAATATAAAAGCAGGACAACGGCAGAGGCGAAATTTTTAAGGGCCCTGTATTATTTTCATTTAGTACGCTGGTTTGAAAATGTGCCATTGATGACGGCGCCGCTTACTAACCCGGCAGCATATAATCAGCCCCAGGCGCCACCACAGGAAACCCTCAACCAAATAGCCAAAGACCTTATGGAAGCTATGCAGGCGTTGCCAAAAATAACGATGAAGGCAAACGGTGGTCATGCTACCTACTGGTCAGCATCTGCTATGTTGGCAAGGGTGTATTTGTTTTGCAAAGGTTACTACGGCACTGATCTGAATGCAGATGGAACCGTAATTGATGCTGCTAAGATAAGAACCAACTTAGAAGAGATCATTAACTCTGGCCCCTTCAGCCTGGTGCCTGTATATGCGGATTTATGGAAAAAGGCAAACGAGATGGGAACGGAATCTGTTTGGGAAGTAAGCCACAGCAGCCTAGCATTACTATCCGGTAGTACCAGCAACCAGTACCAGGCACAGGGAAATTATAATGTGCTGTATTTTGGTCCCAGAGGCATTTCTACATTGGGCTTCAGTAATGCCATACCTACCGAATCATTGTACCAGGCATTTGAGCCTGATGACCCCAGGCGGGAAGCAACTATCAGGATCATCAATGACCCCGCTGCCGCTGGCTCGGCTACATTCATCAGAGGCTGGCAGCATACCGGATATTTTAATAACAAATACTCTCAATATGACATAGAGTATAAAACTCCGTCTGGTCTGAATGAAATAAACTGGGCGCAAAACAATCGTGAACTGCGTTTTTCAGATGTATTATTAATGGCAGCAGAGTTAAATATAGGTGTAGATCAGGCAAAAGCCGATTTGTACCTGAATCGTGTTCGTACAAGAGCAGGGTTACCTGACAGGGTGGCTACCCTCGAAAACATTCGCCATGAAAGGAGAGTAGAACTGGCGGGAGAAGGTGTTCGCTATTTCGACCTGCTGCGATATGGTTTAGACTATGCCAAGCAGATGATTGATGCGTCCAGCCTGGCAGGCCCCTACTATAACGGTGGCGGAACTTTTAATGCTGGTGTAAACACTCCTGCTATTAATTATGTGATGAACTGGAACACGGCCTGTAAAGGACATCTGCCTATACCTCCCAGCGAAATCGCTTTGTCAAATGGAGTGCTGAAACAAAATCCGGGATGGTAGTAAGGTATATGTTTATTCGATAATGTTTTTATACAAGCTATATGGCTCTTAAAGAAGGTTGCTTAAAGAAAAATGATAACTATGCTTTAGCAACCTTTTTTTATCGAGCAGTGGTCAATCTTTTTATTTAAAGAATTTTTCATGCGATTATTTTATCTGGTATCAATTGCATTATATTTCTGCTCCTGCTATGGATCAAATACTACAGGTAAAACGAGGGTGTCAACTGAGAATACGAAGAGATTTTCTGTTGATAGTGAATGGAAACTAAAATGGCAGGATGAGTTCAACTACAGCGGGTTGCCGGATAGCAGCAAATGGAATTATGATGTAGGCGGGCATGGATGGGGAAATAATGAACTGCAATATTATACAGCAAAAGATACGCTCAACGCAGTGGTGAACAACGGATCATTAAAGATCACTGCCCGGAAGCAAACAAAAGAAAACAGGAACTATACCTCTGCACGACTGCAAACAAAAAATAAAGCCGAATTTAAGTACGGTAAAATCGAGATTAGGGCAAAGCTGCCTGCAGGCCGGGGCACCTGGCCCGCTATCTGGATGCTTGGAAAAAATATTGATGAAAAAAAATGGCCCGACTGTGGTGAGATTGATATCATGGAGCATGTAGGCTACGAGAAAGACAGCATCTTTGGCACCATTCACACCACTTCTTATAATCACATGAAAGGAACACAAAAGGTCAGAAGTGTTTTTATTGCCGATCCTTACACCAACTTTCATGTGTATTCGATTGAATGGACACCGGAAAAGATTGACTTTATGATGGATGGAGTGGTATATAACCATATCGTCAACGAACATCTGTCTGAAAAAGAATGGCCTTTTGACCAGCCATTCTTTTTAATTCTCAACCTGGCAGTTGGTGGTAATTGGGCAGGCAAAATGGGTGTGGATGAAAATATTTTCCCGGCAATACTGTTTGTAGACTATGTAAGGATATATCAGCGGGAATAGGATGATAATTGTACAGTAAAGCGAGGAGGCCAACGACACAACTATAATCAACCTTTGATTTCTTTTCATGTTTCTGTATTCGCACAAAACACACAGAGGTCGTTCGAAGATTCCGGAAAACCAAAAATAAAGAACTGTAGAGCAGTTAGTTTTCCTACCTATAACACTTAGGGCAAGGATAAGCGGGCCGCCTTTCCAGGCGGCCTTTTTGTTGGGTGCTTATACCAGGTACCCAAACAGCGTATCATGCTTGTTCAATTCATCTTCGCTTCTGCAAGTATTCTTGCTTGCTAAGTGGGTTCAGGCCCCCGTTTTGAATAACCGGGAGAATTACGTAAATTTGGTTTTTGCTTTTTTTATATGAACTGGAGAGAATATATTCATTCTGATAAGTCTGTTTTGCTGGGCAAGCCGGTAATCAAAGGAACCCGTATTTCTGTTGAACTAATTCTTGAATTGTTTGAAACCGGTTGGACAGAAGAAACAGTACTTGAAAATTACCCTCACCTGACTAGTGACCATATTAAGGCTGTATTTGCTTATACAAGGGAATGTTTGCAGCAGGAATTGTTATTTCCGCTTCAAAAAATCGCCTGATGATCTTTCTTGCCAACGAGAGCTTTCCCGAAAAATCTGTTGAAAGCTTACGAGCTTCAGGATACCAGGTAGTCAGTATAAAAGAAGAAATGCCCGGCATTTCTGATTTTACTGTTTTGCAGAAAGCCAAGGAACTGGGAGCCGTTATTTTAACCTTTGACAAGGACTACGGAGAAATAATATTCCGTATTGGTTTTGAGTATCCTCCTTCGGTTGTCTTTTTCCGGTTCAAGGGCATAACAGGCATTTATGCAGGAGAAACGCTGCTCTCTATTATACAATCGGAACAGTTCCATCTCGAAGGTTATTTTACTGTTGTAGAAGAAAACAATATACGACAAAGGAAACTGTAATAGCTATGACAGTCCATGGTATCCTACACCAGATACCCAAACAGCGTATCATGCTTGTTCAATTCTGTATAATTGATATGATAACGCTGCATATTCCTAAGCAGTATTTCATAATCCTCCCGGCTTTTTAATTCAATGCCGATCAGCGCCGGGCCGCTTTCCTTATTGGTCTTTTGCATGTATTCAAACCGGGTAATATCATCAGCGGGGCCGAGCACATGGTTCACAAATTCTTTCAGGGCGCCGGGCCGCTGGGCAAAATTGATAAGGAAATAATGTTTCAGGCCTTCGTATTGCAGGCTTCTTTCTTTGATCTCCGGCATCCGGTCAATATCATTGTTGCTGCCGCTAACAATGCACACAACAGTTTTCCCTTTTATTTCATTGGTATAGAGGTCAAGCCCGGCAATTGACAATGCACCGGCGGGTTCCACTACAATGGCATCTTCGTTATACAACTTCAGGATGGTGGTGCATATTTTTCCTTCGGGAACCAAAAGCATACCGTCCAGCACTTCTTTGCAAATGGAAAAAGTAAGCTCGCCGATACGTTTTACCGCCGCTCCGTCCACAAAACGTTCTATATTATCCAGCGTAACAGGATGCCCTTCCTTCAATGCTTCGGACATGGAAGGGGCGCCTTCCGGTTCCAGGCCAATTATTTTTGTTTTGGGAGAATAAGTTTTGAAATAAGTACCTGTGCCGGATGCAAGGCCCCCGCCGCCAACGGGAACAAATAAATAATCAACTTCCGGAATGTCTTCAAGTATTTCCAACGCCACAGTTCCCTGCCCTTCGATGATGCGGTGATCTTCAAAGGGAGGAATGAACGTCATGCTGTTTTCTTCTGTGAATCTTTGCGCTGCAATGGCACAATCATCATAGGTATCGCCTGCCAGTTGAATATCAATAAAATCTTCCCCGAACATTTTGGTTTGATTCACTTTTTGCCGGGGAGTGATGACAGGCATGAAGACTGTACCTTTTACATTAAGCTTTTTGCAACTGAAAGCAAAACCCTGGGCATGATTGCCGGCACTGGCACATACAACACCTTTCTGCAATTGTTCTTTGGGTAAAGAGCTCATCATATTATAAGCCCCGCGCAACTTGTAAGAACGTACCACCTGCAGGTCTTCTCTTTTGAGATAAACATTACATCCGTATTTTCTCGAAAGATTGCTGTTGAATTGCAAAGGCGTTTTCACAGCAACGCCGGTAAGGCGTTTGGCGGCTGCCTCAAAGTTGAACGGGGCGGTATGTGTAATTGCCTGCGACATGCTGTTTAAAAGGGGTTTTTCCATTCAGTGTGTTTAACCAATTGATTCGGGCTTTAATGTCAGCTTGCTGAATACATCTTTTGTAGATGAATTGACCGCTGCCAATTTTGCCTCCTTCGATTGGTTTTCCGGGCGAAGGCTGCGAACGGTTTTTCCGGCCTGCCACAATTCGCTTTCACGCAGTTCTTTCAGTTCCTCTTCTAATTTCTCCCTGTAATCAGGCTTGCTGTTGCTGTCAATAGAACGTTGCGACTCTTTACCTGCGGCTACACTTTCGTATAACTCTTTAAACACAGGCGCAGTAGCATCCCTGAATTTTTTCCACCAATCCAATGCGCCACGCTGTGCCGTAGTGGAGCAGTTGGCATACATCCAGTCCATGCCATTTTCGGCAACCAATGGCATTAATGATTGTGTCAGTTCTTCTACGGTTTCATTGAACGCTTCGGAAGGGGAGTGTCCCTTGTCGCGGAGTACCTGGTATTGGGCGGCAAAAATGCCTTGTATTGCCCCCATCAGCGTTCCTCTTTCTCCTGTAAGGTCGCTGTACACTTCTTTCCTGAAATCAGTTTCAAATAAGTAACCGCTTCCTACGGCAATGCCTAAAGCAATAACCCTGTCGAACGCTTTACCTGTTGCATCCTGGTAAATAGCATAAGAACTGTTGAGCCCACGTCCCTGGAGGAACATCCTTCTTAATGAAGTGCCGCTTCCTTTTGGCGCTACGAGGAACACATCTACATCTTTCGGCGGAACAATGCCTGTTTGTTCGTTGAATGTAATACCAAAACCATGGGAGAAATACAGCGCCTTACCTGTTGTAAGGTATTTTTGTACGGTGGGCCATAACTCTATTTGAGCCGCATCACTTAACAGGTAGCAAATGATAGTTCCTTTTTGCAGGGCTTCTTCTATTTCAAACAAAGTTTCACCGGGTACAAAACCATCACGGACAGCTTTGTCCCATGTTTTGGAATTTTTACGTTGTCCTACAATTACATTGATCCCGTTGTCTTTCTGGTTCAATGCCTGGCCGGGGCCTTGTACGCCGTAACCGATAACAGCCACTGTTTCATTTTTAAGCACTTCCTGTGCTTTGCTTAGCGGGAATTCTTCCCTTGTTACTACATTTTCTTCAACACCGCCGAAATTTAATTTTGCCATGATTATATAGTTTTAGTTTTTTGTTTGATTGTTAAGTCGGGAAGACCGGAAGTCGGAAAGTTTATTCGTTATTAAGGGAATCGCTTTTCGGTCTTTCGGACTTTCCGTCTTCAGGTCTTCACCTACATGCTAAACACTTTTTCATTTTCACTCAGGTATTCGTTTTCAATTACAGCTTCACCGGGTTCTTTATATTCAAATTCTTTTAACCTTTCATGAAAATCGCTGCTGCCTTTCAGGATGGCTACCCTTGCGCTTCTTACAAACTCAATAAGCCCAAAAGGCTCCAGCACTTTTATCAGTGATTCCGTTTCTTCACGATGACCGGCTACGGCAAAAACGGTATAGTCCTTTCTTATTACAACAGTATGGGCGCCGTTTTCCCTAAGCAGCCTTTCTACTTTTAGTTCTGCTGCTATAACATCGGTGGGTACTTTATACAAAGCCAGTTCCTGCCATACAATTTCCTCTTCAGTATTGTAATAGGCTTTTAACACTTCCACCTGTTTTTCTATCTGGCGGCAAAGTTTCTTTACCACATCTTCTGTTTCATTAATGACAATGGTGAAGCGGTGGACACTGTCAACTTCCGTAGGGGAAGTGTTGAGGCTTTCAATGTTTATCTTTCTTCGTGAAAAGATAATGGCTATACGGTTCAGCAAACCAACCTGGTTTTCTGTATAGACAGTTACTGTAAATTCTTTCTTGCTCATACTGCTTATTTTAAACGTATTTCACTTACACTGCATCCCTGCGGCACCATCGGGAACACATTGTCTTCTTTGCCAACCATTATTTCCAGTAAATAAGATCCTTTATGGTTCAGCATGTCTTCTACTGCCTGTTTCAGCTCTTCTCTTTTTTCAACCCTGTTTCCGGGAATATTATATCCTTTGGCTACCTGTACGTAATCCGGGCTGACGATATCAACAAACGAATATCTTTTATCATGGAATAGTTGCTGCCACTGCCGCACCATCCCGAGAAACTGATTGTTCAATATCAGAATTTTTACATCTGCTTCGCTTTGCATGATAGTACCCAACTCTTGTATGGTCATTTGAAAACCACCATCGCCGATAACGGCAACTACTTTTCTGTCCGGTGCAGCGAAGCTGGCGCCGATGGCAGCAGGCAATGCAAACCCCATTGTGCCCAGGCCGCCTGAGGTTATGTTGCTCTTGGAATGGTTGTACTTAGCATAGCGGCAGGTTACCATTTGGTGCTGGCCTACATCTGTTACCAGCACAGCTTCGTTGTTGGTCAGTTCATTCAGCAGGTTAATGACTTCTGCCATTGATAATACATCGCCTTTGGGGTTCATTTCAGGGATGATGCAGGTTTCTTCTTCCTGTTTTTGATATTCACGGAACTTATTCAGCCATTCCGGATAAGTTTTTTGATTGACCAAAGAAGTAAGCATTGGCAAAGTTTCTTTGCAATCGCCCCATACACCTACGGCTGTTTTTACGTTCTTGTCAATCTCAGACGGGTCAATATCAAGATGAACGACCTTGGCCTGTTTGGCATATTTATCCAAACGGCCTGTTACCCGGTCATCGAAACGCATACCTACAGCGATTAATACATCACATTCATTGGTCAGCACATTGGGCCCGTAGTTGCCGTGCATACCGAGCATGCCAACTGCGAGGGGATGATCGGAGGGAATGGCGCTCATACCCATAATGGTCCATGCAGCAGGGATGCCTGCTTTTTCAATAAACTGTTGGAATTCATTTTCTGCTTTACCGAGTATAACACCCTGACCAAATACAACAAATGGTTTTTTGGCTTCATTGATAAGTTTTGCAGCGGCTTCCACGTATTCTTTTCTTACGATAGGCTTGGGGCGGTAGCTGCGGATATGGCTGCATTTTTTATATCCTTCATATTCAAATTGCTGCAACTGGGCATTCTTTGTAATATCTATCAATACAGGCCCCGGCCTGCCGCTGCCTGCTATGTAAAATGCTTTTGCCAACACAGAAGGAATTTCATTGGCATCTGTTACCTGGTAATTCCATTTGGTAACAGGCGTAGTGATATTGATAACATCCGTTTCCTGGAAAGCATCTGTTCCTAATAAATGTGCAAATACCTGCCCTGTAATGCAAACAACAGGTGTGCTATCTATCATAGCATCGGCGAGGCCGGTAACAAGGTTGGTAGCACCGGGTCCGCTGGTGGCAAACACTACACCGGTTTTGCCGCTTACCCTTGCATAACCCTGTGCTGCATGAATAGCGCCTTGCTCATGACGAACCAGGATATGCTTCAACTTATCATTATAATCATACAATGCATCATATATCGGCATGATGGCGCCTCCGGGATAGCCGAAGATGGTATCTACACCTTCTGCCACAAATGCTTCCAGCACAGCAACGGCCCCCTTAACCCCCCGAAGGGAGGATTTAGAAGAAATCTTTTGTTCAGAAGTTTCTTTTTTTACTGTTACAGTTTCCATTTTAATATTTTTATAGTTCACCTCTTTGCCAAGGGATTTAAAAGGCTTCATCTGTTACGCATCCTTCGTATGCCGGTTTTACCATTTTGGCGTATTTATATAATGCCCCTTTTGTTACTTTTAATGCCGGTTGTTTCCATTTTTTACGCCTTTCTGCTATTACTTCTTCAGCTACTTTTAGATTAATCTTATTGCTGGTTGCATCCAGTTCAATAATGTCATCGTCCTGCACCAATGCTATCAGGCCGCCTTCAAAAGCTTCAGGAGCTATGTGCCCGACTACAAAACCATGCGAGCCGCCGCTGAATCTTCCATCTGTGATCAATGCCACATCTTTGCCCAGCCCTGCGCCCATAATTGCCGAAGTTGGTTTCAGCATTTCAGGCATGCCTGGGGCCCCCTTCGGGCCTTCATACCGGATTACTACTACGTCTCCTTTTTTTACTCTTCCATTTGCAATGCCCGCTACTAAATCTTTTTCACCGTCAAACACTCTTGCAGGCCCTTCAAACCGTTCGCCTTCCTTGCCGCTTATTTTTGCAACGCTGCCATTTTCAGCAAGGTTGCCATACAATATTTGCAGGTGCCCGGTTTTTTTTAATGGTTGTTCTAGGGGGAAGATGATCTTTTGTGTTTCGAAATTCAGATCAGGAACCGTTGCTAAATTTTCTGCAATTGTTTTTCCGGTTACCGTCATGCAATCGCCATGTAATAACCCTTTTTGCAACAGGTATTTCATTACAGCAGGTACGCCGCCATGGGCATGCAGTTCCTGCATCAGGTATTTTCCGCTGGGCTTAAAATCGGCCAGCACAGGTGTAGTATCACTGATGCGCTGAAAATCGTCTTGTGATAAATCTACATCTACGCTTTTTGCCATTGCAATCAGGTGCAGCACAGCGTTTGTGCTGCCGCCAAAGATCATTACGGTAACAATTGCATTTTCAAATGCCTTTCTTGTCATAATGTCTTTGGGCTTAATATCTTTTTCCAATAAGACCTTTATCGCTTTTCCGGCTTGCAGGCATTCTTCCCTTTTTTCTTTGCTGATGGCAGGATTGGAGGATGAGTAGGGCAAACTCATGCCCAGGGCTTCAATAGCCGCTGCCATTGTATTAGCCGTGTACATGCCGCCGCAGGCACCGGCGCCGGGGCAACTGTGTTTTACCACTTCCTTAAAATCTTCCGGGGTAATGGAGCCAGCCAGTTTTTTACCCAGCGCTTCAAAGGAAGAAATGATA
This sequence comes from uncultured Chitinophaga sp., assembly GCA_964560445.1. Taxonomy (GTDB): domain Bacteria; phylum Bacteroidota; class Bacteroidia; order Chitinophagales; family Chitinophagaceae; genus JJ008. Next base: position 20,132 of record CAZLLT010000017.1, read on the forward strand.
TTTAATTCTTCTCCTTTATAATGACCGGGTGCAATCGTTCCGCCATATACCATAATAGAAGGCCTGTTCAGGCGGCCCATAGCCATAATGGCTCCAGGCATATTCTTGTCACAGCCTGGCAAAGCGATCAGGCCGTCATAATAAAACCCGCCGCAAACGCTTTCAATACTGTCAGCAATCAGGTCGCGGCTCACAAGTGAATAACGCATGCCATCGGTGCCGTTACTGATTCCATCACTGATGCCAATGGTATTAAAAATCAGCCCGACCAGATCATTTTTCCATACGCCTTCTTTTACAACTTTTGCCAGGTCGTTCAGGTGCATGTTGCAGGTATTGCCATCATAGCCCATGCTTGCAATGCCTACCTGCGCTTTTTTTAAATCATTTTCTGTTAAGCCGATTCCATACAGCATCGCCTGTGCGGCCGGTTGTGTTTCGTCCTGTGTCAGAATTTTGCTGTATTTATTTAACTCCTTGCTCATTGTTTAGTATTCGTCAATCAGGCCAGTTGTTCTTTCAGTTGAAAAGGTGTTTCCAGTACTTTGCATTTATAGGTTTGTTGTATGATGTAGCTCAATGTATCTTCCCATTCTTTTTTAAACGGGATAGTATCCAGTGAACTTAACCCTACAACTTCTGCTGCTGTGCCACAGAAAAAACCTGCATCGGCACCTTGCATTTCTTCTGGGCTGAAAAATTTTTCTTTAACAGGTATGTTCAATTCATTGCATATTTCCAAAACGGTTGCCCTTGTGATGCCCGGCAGTATATTTCCTTTGGGCGCTGTGTAAAGCACACCTTCATTTTCATAAAAAATATTGGCGCCGCTGCTTTCGGCAACATGGCCATTGCTGTCTAATACCAGCGCTTCGTCAAATCCATTGTCTTTTGCTTCCTGGCAGGCGAGAATAGAGTTTACATAATGTCCGCTCACTTTTGCCTCAACATGAAAAGCATCTGCATTGGGGCGGCGATAAGAGGATGTCATGACCTTCATATTATTGCTCATATAACCATTTGTCCATTCCCAGGCTTCTATTGCCAGAGAAGATTCTTTGGCTTTTGATAAAGACATATTGGGAGAGCAGATAACCAACGGCCTGATATAAGCGTCTGTAAAATTGTTTTGCTTTAATACTTCGTAGGTCAGTTCAACCAGTTGCTCCGGTGTATAATGAAAGGGTATCTTCATCAGTTCAGCCGAACGGCATAACCTTTCATAGTGTTCTTTGCCTTTGAACATTTTAGTGCCGCCGTTGACAGGATAGGAGCGGATGCCTTCAAATACGGCATAACCATAATGAAGTGATTGGCCGTACAGGTCGGTTTTTGCTTCGGTTGCTTTTGTAAGCTGCCCGTTGAAATAAATAATTGTATTCTCGTTATAATACATATACCTGTGTTTTAATTGCGGTAAAAAGAAACCCGCCTGTTTGGGAGGCGGGTTTGTTATACTTACTTTTTACTTGTTTATAATCATGCACCGCTTCCGTTTGAAGAAGATATAATAATCACCACCACAATAATAATTATGGCTATAGGGGCAATACTATTATATATACTGTTCTTCAACATAGAGGAAGTTGTGTTTGTAAATATACACCCGCCTCACCAAAAAAAAGAACTATACAAGCAATTTTTTTAACCCTAAACCCCTGAAGGGGATATAAAGCACTAACATTTGTAATCTTCTCACCTGTTTGATACTAAACAAGTATCGGTTTTCGGATGAAAAGAACTTATAATTACCCTTTTAGGGGCAGGGGTTAAATAATCGTTGACTTTCTCAATTCAATATTTTGCGTATTGACAGACCCGGAGATCTTACCGCTTACATAATCGCTTATCAATTCACCTATTGTTGAAGTGAAATAAAAGTTCACCGGATCAATATCTTTAGTTACAAATGCATTGTTGAGGGTCCAGTTTACAGCTTCCCGTACGATAGTTGCTTCCTGTACCATTCCTAAATATTCCAGTAACATGGCTGCTGATAAGATGGAACCAACCGGGTTGGCAATATCTTTTCCGGCAGCTTGAGGGTAGGAGCCATGAATGGGTTCAAAAAGCGCTAATCCGCCGGCGCCGGCGGATGCAGAAGGCAGTAATCCCAGGGAGCCGCTTATTACGCTGGCTTCATCGCTGATGATGTCGCCAAACATATTTTCCGTAAGGATAATATCGAATTGTTTGGGGTTTTGGATAATCTGCATAGCGGCATTGTCAACAAACATGTATTCAACAGCAACATCCGGATATTGGGAGGAGAGTTCCTGTACCACTTTTCTCCAAAGTCTTGAAGTTTCCAATACGTTTGCTTTATCTACCAATGTCAGCTTCCTGCGGCGTTCGGGTTTTTGGGCATATTGAAAAGCAAGATGGGCAATGCGTTCTACTTCTTCCCGGCTGTAAGTGCAGTTGTCAGAGGCGGAAGAGCCATCGGCGGCTGTTTCTTTTTTACCAAAATAAATGCCCCCGGTAAGCTCACGTAAAATAATAAAATCAACTTCTTCGATGTTTTTGTTTTTCAAAGGGGATAAATGAAGAAGCGAAGCATAGGTTTTAACGGGACGTATGTTGGCGTAAAGCTGTAATGATTTTCTCAGTTTCAGTAATCCTTGCTCGGGCCGTACTTTGGCGGTAGGGTCATTATCATATTTAGGATGGCCGATGGCACCGAACAGTATGGCATCGCTGTTAAAGCAGGCTTCGATGGTTTCTTCGGGGAGAGGGTTGCCTGTTTTGTCAATGGCGTCTGCGCCCATCAGACAGAAAGTATATTCAAATTCGTGATTGAAATTTTCTGCAATGGCGTTAAGTACACGGACAGATTGTTTGGTTACTTCCGGGCCTATTCCATCACCTTCAATGATCGCAATTCTTTTTTTCATGGCTTTATTTTCTCAGGGTTTCGAATTGTTGTATATCTTCTTTTATGCTTAATAAATAATCAATATCATCGTACCCGTTCAGTAAACAGGTTTTTTTATAAGGGTTGATGTCAAAGGCCTCCCCAGGCTCCTCCGAAGACCCCAATAATCTGATGGTTTGTTCTTCCAGGTTAATTTCCAGTTCTGTTTTGGGATTTCTTTTGATGGCTGCAAATATTTTTTGGAGGAATTCATCGCTTACCTGAACGGGCAGAAGGAAATTATTCAGCGCATTGTTCTTGAAAATGTCGGCAAAGAAGCTGCTCACTACCGCATCAAACCCATAATCTTTGATGGCCCATGCAGCATGCTCACGGGATGAGCCGCAACCGAAATTTTTCCCGGCTACCAGTATTTTCCCTGAATAAATTTTATTGTTCAATGCAAAGCCCTGTACGGGTTTGTTCTCATCGTCATTTTCATAACGCCAGTCGCGGAACAGGTTTTTGCCAAAGCCTTCCCTTGTCGTTGCTTTTAAGAAACGGGCGGGGATGATCTGGTCGGTATCAATATTTTCCAGTTCCACCGGCACCACAGCGGATTGGATAACTTTTCTTTCCGACTGGAATTTTGCCGTGGCCAGGTTTTTTTTCTTTTCGTCTTCTATATTTAAAATAAAGCTCATTTTTTGTTTTTAGGTTAATGGTTCATTGTATTTGCCATGAACTATTAACTATATGCTAATTCAAAAACTCTCTTACATCACTTACTTTGCCGGTAATAGCTGCGGCTGCGGCTGTTAGCGGGCTGGCTAATAATGTTCTTGCCCCCGCACCTTGTCTTCCTTCAAAATTCCGGTTGCTGGTGCTGATGCAATATTTACCTGCAGGTATTTTGTCTTCATTCATGCCGAGGCAGGCTGAGCAGCCTGGCTGGCGTAACATAAAACCCGCATCGGCCAGGATTTTATCAATGCCTTCTTTTTGTGCCTGCGCTTCCACCTGTTTACTGCCGGGTACAATCCACACTTCCACATCTTTTGCTTTTTGTTTTCCTTTTACAAAATCAGCTACCATTCTTAGGTCTTCAATGCGGCTGTTGGTGCAACTGCCGATGAATACATAATCTATTTTTTGTCCCTTAATGGGAGTGCCTTCCTGCAAGCCCATATAGGCCAATGATTTTCCCAACCCGCTTTTATCTGTTTCTCCAACTGTTTCAATGGTGGGAATTTTTTCAGTAACACCTATCCCCATTCCGGGATTGGTGCCGTAAGTAATCATTGGTTGAATATCTTCTGCTTTAAAATGATATTCTTTATCAAATATTGCATCTGCATCTGAATACAATTCTTCCCATTCAGCCAATTTTTTATTCCATGCTTCACCTTGTGGGGCAAACTGTCTTCCCTTTATGTAACTAAACGTTGTTTCGTCCGGGGCTATGAGGCCGCAACGGCCACCCATTTCAATACTCATGTTGCAAATGGTCATTCTTGCTTCCATGCTTAAGGAACGAATGGCCGATCCGGCAAATTCTACTGCATATCCTGTGGCGCCGCTGGCGGATATTTTGGAAAGGATATAAAGAACAATATCTTTTGATACCACGCCTTTTTTTAATGTCCCTTCTACATTGATACGCATCAGCTTGGGTTTGCTTTGTAAAAGACATTGTGTGGCCAATACCATTTCTACTTCACTGGTGCCGATGCCAAAAGCGATGGCGCCAAAAGCGCCGTGGGTGGAAGTGTGGCTGTCGCCGCAAACAATGGTCATGCCCGGTTGCGTAACGCCCAATTCAGGCCCTATAACATGAACAATGCCCTGGAACGGGTGTCCAAGACCATATAGTTCAATGCCATATTCGGCACAGTTATTTATTAATGTTTCTACCTGTTTTCGGCTCAGTTCTTCCTGTATCGGTAAATGCTGGTTTAACGTAGGTACGTTATGATCGGCTGTTGCCACTACCTGTTGCGGACGAAAAACTTTGATGCCCCTTTTGTTCAACCCGGCAAAAGCCTGTGGGCTTGTTACTTCATGAATAAAATGCTTGTCAATATATAAAACGGAAGACCCGCCGTCAATTGTTTTGACGATATGCTTCTCCCAGATTTTATCGAATAAAGTAGCCCCCCCGCCCCCCGAAGGGGGGATTTTAGAAGAGTCATTATTGCTCGTAGTGTTCATTTTGTATTTATAAGAAACTAAACTTTTGTTTTCTATATGGCAATACTATACTGCTGCTGCAGTACGTTGGTGTTGTTGCGCCATTTTTGCCAGGTCTGTATCTTCCACTTCTTTTTTGCTATCAGCTATGTTCAAAAATTCCTGGTATAATGTATCTACATCGTTTCTGTTGAATTGAAAACCAAGTTTCTGAAAACGGTAAGCCAGTGCGCTGCGGCCGCTTCTTGCCGTAAGAACGATTTTTGAGCTATCAGCGCCTACCTCTTCCGGGTTGATGATTTCATAGGTTAGTGCATCTTTCAGAAAACCGTCCTGGTGAATACCGGAGGAATGGGAGAACGCATTGCTGCCTACAATGGCTTTATTGGGCTGAACCGGCATCCGCATGGTTTCGGAAACAGTGCGGCTCAGCGGGTTCAGTTTTTCTGTTTGTATACCGGTATATAGTCCGAGGTGCTTATGTTGTTTAATAATCATTACCACTTCTTCAAGCGAAGTATTGCCGGCCCTTTCGCCCAACCCGTTGATGGTACATTCTATTTGTCTTGCGCCTGCAATTACACCGGAAATGGAATTGGCCGTAGCCAGTCCAAGGTCGTTATGGCAATGGCAGGAAATAACGGCTTTGTCAATATTGGGCACATTATTAATTAAGTAAGCAATCTTTTCCCCATATTGATAGGGCAGGCAATAGCCGGTGGTATCCGGAATATTTACCGTTGTGGCGCCTGCTTTAATGACGGCTTCAATTACCTGTGCCAGGTATTCGTTGTCTGTTCTGCCCGCATCTTCTGCGTAAAATTCAATATCGTCAGTATAGTTCCTGGCCCATTTTACACATTGTACAGCCCTTTCAAGAATTTCTTCCCTTGTAGAATTGAATTTGGACTTGATGTGATAGTCAGAAGTGCCAATACCAGTATGAATTCTTGGCTTTACCGCATATTTTAATGCCTGGGCCGCTACTTCAATATCTTTTTTTACCGCACGGGTCAGGCCGCAAACGGTTGCCTTTTTGATGGCTTTGGCTATTTGGTTTACCGATTCAAAGTCGCCGGGAGAGGAGATAGGGAATCCTGCTTCGATAATGTCCACTCCCAAATCTTCCAGTTGCAGGGCCAGTTCCAGTTTTTCGGTAGTATTCAGTTTACAACCGGGCACCTGTTCGCCATCCCGGAGAGTGGTGTCGAAAATCAGTACTTTGCCTTCTGCCATAATAAATTGTAAATTAAGATGTGATAAAAAGCAGGCTGCTTATTTTTGCCTGTTCCGGCACCTTATTAGATAATATTGTGACAAAACGGGGGGTATGCTTGCTCTTCAAAAATTGAATAAACAACCTACCCTCTAAAATTACCAGTGATTGCAGGGAGTATGAAATCAAAATCAGGTGTATTTTACATCTTGTAAAATGGTTAAAATTGTCTGAAACCCTTTCCTGGAGTAAGTTTTAAAATTTTGAATTACGATGCCCAACCGGTCTGCAGATGCTTTGTTTCAACTCATAAAATCGCTGGAAAAGAGTGAAAAGCGAAACTTTAAGCTATATGCCCGGCGGAATACGGCTGCCGACGACCTGAAAATAATCCAGCTATTTGATGCGCTGGACAAGATGAATGAGTATGACGAAAAACAATTGCTGAAAAAAGCGAAGGGAATACGTAAGCAACAACTTTCCAATATCAAGGCCGGTTTGTATAAACAAATCCTTTCAAGCCTGCGGCTGATAAAAGACGATGATAATATAGATATCCGCCTGCATGAAATGATGGATCATGCAAGAATATTGTATAACAAAGGTCTTTATATACAAAGCCTGAAGACATTAGACAAACTGAAAGAAACCGCCAGGGCCTACCAGCAGCTTAGTTTTTTGCAGCAGGCTATCTTCTTTGAGAAAAAGATAGAAGCCCTCTACATTACCCGCAGTATGCAGGACACAGCAGACAGGCTGTCCGAAGAATCAGACGCCGTCAATGCACAATTAGCGCTTATAAACCAACTGTCTAATCTTGCTTTGCAATTGTATAGCTGGTATATCCGGCATGGGCATGCCAGGAACGAAAAAGACCTGCAAAACATCCGGTCTTTTTATGAGAAAAAGCTTCCTGCAGGCGCAGAAAAGGCTACAGGGTTTTATGAAAAACTCTACCTGTATCAAAGTAAAGTGTGGTATGCCTTTATCCGGCAGGATTTCTTGCAGTATTACCGTTATTCGCAGAAATGGGTGGATTTGTTTTCGGAATTTCCCGGAATGCTGAAAGTAGAAACGGCGAGTTATGTCAAGGGCATGCATAATGTAATGGGCGCCTATTTTGATTTGCTGGACCATAAACGGCTTGCAAAAAGCATTAAACAGTTTGAACAGTTTACAAGGCAGAAATACCTGCAGCAGAACGAGAATAACCGCATACTTGCCTATCAGTACCTGTATGGGGCAAGGATAAACTTATATTTTTTACAGGGTACTTTCTCCAAGGGTCTGCGCCTCGTTCCCTTCCTGGAAGATATGCTGAAGCAATACGGCCTGTACCTTGATACGCACCGGGTGCTGGTATTTTATTATAAAATTGCCTGTTTGTATTTCGGTAGTGGGGATAATGAAAAGGCCATTGATTATCTTAACCGTATTATCCATCCTAAAGGTGATTTGCGGACAGACCTGCAATGCTATGCCCGGCTGCTTCACCTGATTGCCCATTACGAACTCGGTAATTTCGATTTGCTGGAATACCTGATAAAATCAGTGTACCGCTATATGGCCCGGATGGAAAACCTTAGTAAAGTGGAAGAAGAAATGTTTGCATTTCTCCGGCGCTCATTCTCTGTTGGGGCGCATGCTCTGAAACCGGAATTTGAGAAATTACTTTTCAAACTAAAAAAATACGAAGGCAACCCGTTGGAAAGCCGGGCATTTGTTTACCTGGATGTTATTTCCTGGCTCGAAAGCAAGATCAGCGGTGTGAATGTGCAGGATGTGATAAGAGAAAAATTCCTGCTTGGTAAAAGAGGCAGGTAATTTTCAATTTATAGTTGCGGCATCGCTAGCCCGGAACCAGTAGCTTCAAACATATATCAACCTTCACGTAAAAATACAGTTTCAAGCCCCTTTATACTGAATAATGTATAGCGGGAAATCGCTGCAGCAGATTGACCTGATATATTATTTTTAGTGAACATAGATGTAAGGCATTGATAGTAAATCATCTTTTTTTTGTCAAACTACAGTCATGCCAAAAAAGCCATAAGGCAGTTGATTGAATTATTAACTCTTTCAGTAACTTTCAGCCTTAAATAAACTGCTTGTAAAACCAACTAAATACATCAAATGAGAAGAAAATTTACTTACTTATTATTGATTGCTGTTTTTTGTATCCCGGGGTTGATAAATGCCCAGGTTACTGATTACAAAATCCTGTTACATGCGGAAAAATTTGTTCCTGCAGAAAATGGCAGAACCGTTTCGCTTGATTCGCCAGAATTTTTACAGAGCAGGTTTGCCGGCAAACATTATGTAACAATACAATTTTACAATTTACCCAATGAAGGGCTGAAGGCCCAATTAGAGGCAATGGGTATTAAGCTGATTGATTATATACCTAATAAGTCGTATACAGCGGCGGTGCCTGAGGGGTTCAACTTTGCCCTGCTTCCTGCAGGAACAGTGAGAAGTGTTTTTCAATTCGCCAATGAACACAAAACCGTACCAGCGGTTTTAAGCGGCCAATACCCGGCCCATGCGTTAAGAGCACCGGGTTTTGTAGATGTAACAGTAATTACGTATGAGAAATTGAATGCAGAAGCGATCTATTCTTCTTTAAGCCCGTTAGACGCTTCTGTACTGGAAGATTTTCAGGCATTCAGAACTTTTACTATCCGCATACCAGGAGGAAAGTTGACTTCTCTGGTGAGTTTGCCCTTTGTGCAATGGGTGGAATTTGTTGATCCCCCAAATACATTGGAAAATACATTGGGACGAACGCTGCACAGGGTAAATGTGCTGAACGATGGCATACGGAACCTTAAAGGGGACGGCATAAATGTAGGTATATGGGATGAAGGATCAATCGGCGCCCATGCTGATTTTCTGCCTGACGGGCATGTGGTACAGGTGGAATCAGGCGCTGCTTCTACCCATTCTACCCATTGCGCCGGCACTATTACCGGAAGGGGAAATATAAATTATAATGCAAGAGGGATGGCGCCCAATACAACCCTGTATTCGTACAATTTCAATGGCAACATTCAAAACGAGATGGCCGCCGGTATTCCTGCCAATAACCTTGTTGTAAGCAGTCATTCTTACGGAGCAAGCGGGGCTACCTGCGGCTTGAACGGGTCCGGGGTTACGTATTCAACTACAAGTAGGAATACAGACCTTAATTTGAACGATTTTCCTTTTCACCTGCATGTGCATTCGTCAGGTAATTCACAAACAGCCTGTACTGGAGGCTGGACAACTATTACCGGTAGCGGAAAATCTGCCAAGAATAACATACTCGTTGCTAACATTACAACATTAGAAGCGCTTAGTGGCACCAGTAGTTGTGGCCCCGTTCAGGATGGAAGGGTAAAACCTGAAATAAGTTCTTTTGGTACAAATGTATTATCAACATATCCTAATAACCAGTATGCCACCATTTCCGGTACTTCTATGGCTACTCCGGGGGTGGCAGGTACAGTAGCTTTATTGGTTCAGAGATACAAACAACTGAACAGCGATAACCTGCCTCCTTCTGCGCTTATAAAGAATACAATTTTAAATACAGCCCAGGATTTGGGTAATGTGGGGCCTGACTATCGTTTCGGTTACGGCCGTTTGAATGCACTGGAAGCTGTTAAAATACTTGAAGATAACCGTTATGTGATCAATACAATTGCTACAGGTGGGGAAGAGGAACTTGTTATTACTATACCAGCCGGAACTGCCAGGCTTCGGGTAATGCTTACCTGGAACGACCCTGCAGGAGCCGCCAATGCAAATCCGGCATTGGTGAATAACCTTGATCTTACAGTTTCGGATGGAACTGCCACAAGTCTGCCCTGGGTATTAGACCCCAACAACCCGGCGAACCCTGCGACAACAGGTGTTGATAATGTAAGCAATATTGAACAGGTTGTTATTAACAATCCTTCTGCAGGCAGCTATACAGCAAAAGTGGCCGGAACTGCTGTTCCCACAGGCCCTTCACAGGAATATACCCTTACATGGATTATTGAGCAGCCCTACATAGAAGTTATTTATCCTAACGGAGGTGAATCGTTCAGTCCTGGTACCAGCGAAACAATAACCTGGAACAATGCGGGGGTTACCGGTACCCAAACAGTTGAGTATTCAGTGAATAATGGAAGTACATGGACAACTATTTCAAGTTCTGTGGCTGCGGGTACCACCCGCCTGGCATGGTCTGTTCCATCAGGATTAAATACCTCTACTGCGTTAATAAGGGTTAGCAGCGGGGCACTAAGCGATGTAAGTGATGCGACTTTTAAAATATTGGGGAACCCCTTAGGCTTTTCAGGTACAGGTGTAAGTTGCAATCCCGGAGAAGTAATACTTAACTGGGGTGCTGTTGCTAATGCCACTCATTATGATTTATATAGCCTTAATACTACTACCGGAGACTTTACAATTCTTCAATCAGATATAACAGGAACAACCTATACGGCTACTGGTCTTACCCCGGGTACGCAGATGTGGTTTACTTTAAGGGCGAAGAACAATACAACAGGCAGTGAGAGTGAAAGGGCGCAGGCTATTTCTATTACAGTTTCTACCGGAGGTGGTGGAATAGGCGCTATTGGGGCTATTACGGGCAATACAGTCATCTGTGGCGCACAAACAGGGGTTACCTATTCTGTGGCTCCGGTGACAGGGGCTTCTTCTTATATATGGACAGTTCCTTCAGGCGCAGGCATTACAAGCGGCCAGGGAACTACCAACATTACGGTGAGTTATTCTTCGGGAAGCTCCAGCGGCAATGTAAGTGTTGCAGCAAGTAATGGGGCTTGTCAAACAGCTCCGGCTACATTGGCTGTCAATTTTGGAAACGTTCCTGCTTCACCCGTTTCGGGCGGAAATGAAGCTGCAACTGTTTGCCCGGGTGAAACAATTCCAACACTTACTGCAACAGCATCTGTAGATGCAGGCCATACGTTGAAATGGTATAATGCAGCAACAGGTGGTAGCGCTGTGACCGATCCTTCTCTTAACGCAATCGGAACTGTAACTTACTATGCAGCCAGCGTTAATACTACGGGATGTGAAAGTACAACCCGTACGGCAGTAACACTTACTATTACGGCTGTTCCTGAAGCATCTGTTGCTGTAAACGGAGCAACAACCTTCTGCGAGGGAGGTAGTGTAACCCTGACTGCAAATAGCGGTGATAGTTATTTGTGGAGTACCGGAGCTACCACTTCTTCCATAAATGTAACAAGTTCCGGCTCTTACTCGGTTACAGTAAATACCGGAACCTGTGTAAGCACATCCCAGGTAGTGGCAGTGGTTGTAAATCCTTTGCCGGTTGCCGAAGTATTGGCAGGTGGCCCTACCGAATTTTGCGATGGAGATAATGTTATCCTTACCGCATCTCCGGGAAGTTCGTGGACATGGAGCAATGGCGCCACTACACAGGCTATTACAGTTGGCGCTTCCGGAAGTTATTCCGTAGTGGTGAGAAACGCTGCGGGTTGTGAGGCCGCTTCTACGGCAAGAACTGTCAGCGTTAGCCCGAACCCGGTTGTTTCATTGGCTGCTGCGCCATATACCAGCCTGTTCCCCGGGCTGAGTACAACACTTACGGTTAGTGTATCTCCCGCAGGAAGCTATAATTATACATGGTACAGAAACAGCTCAGCAATTGTGAATAGCGCAACCAGCTATTCTGCCCGCCTGGAAGATATGGGCAGTTATGCAGTTACTGTTACTAATACAACAGGATTGGCTTGCAGTAATACTTCCAATATTGTGGTGATAGGAGATTCCGCCTCCACCCGTTTGTTTATATATCCCAACCCGTCTTCAGGCCAGTTCCAGGTGAATTATTATACCACAACGGCTGCAGCTTATTCATTGAGTATTTACGATTCCAAAGGAGCATTTATGTTCAGAAGGGATTACACATTGAATACGCCTTACCAGAGAATGGATGTAGACATCAGGCAACACGGAAAAGGTATTTATATCGTGGTGCTGCATGACAGGAACGGTAATAAACTGGCTGAAGGAAGAGTGCTGGTTCACTAAGCAGGTTAAAGGACCATTTCAATACGTTAAAGAGGGTTTGATGAAACTATGTTTTATCAAACCCTTTTTTTATCCTGCATAAGTTTAATAATTAACCGAAACAATGAATTTCTCCTGGTCGTTTACTTCAAGGGCCGCTGCTGCCGCGTTGCTGATACGTATATCAAGACCGGCATTCTGGCGAATACCGCTCATCTGTCCCAATACTTTTGCAAAAACGGCTTTTTTGTTGTCAGGGTTGATGATTTTTATAATAGTGCCGGGATCTACTTTGTCTATCAATAAATAATATTTAGCATCGTTCCAGCCGCTGATGGTTTTAAAGATACCCGATGTTACGACTTCATTTTTTGTAACAGGGGATTGTTTTGCCTGCTGCTCAAAATGGGTTTTAAAATATCCCTGGCCTTCTGCAGTTGTCTTTTTTTCTTCTTTAGCAGGTTCTTCTTTCTTTTCTTCAGGCTTTTCTTTTTGTTGTATTGCTGTTATTTCCTCTTTCTTTTCTTCTTCTTTTTCATTCTTTACAACAGCCGGTTCGTCGTCGGTTACCTTTTTAGGTGCAATAGTAACAGATGGCAACTCTTTACTCTTTACAAAACCGATGATTAGCTGAGTGCCCTCTTTCAGATTAGTCTTTGCAACACCATTCCATGCCTGTAAAGTACTTACAGCTACGTTATTATGTTTTTTGCCGATAGCTGCCAGTGTTTCGTCTTTTTTTGACTTATAATAAACAGGTGTTCCTGAATTGCCTTCCTGTGTAAAATTGCCAGGGTCAAGCGGTATTTGCAGTTGCTGATCAATCTTCAGGCCTTTATTTATATCCAGTTTATTGAATTCGGCCAGGCGTTGCGGCGTTATATTATATTTTCTTCCTATCGCAAAAAAGCTTTCTTTGGGGGCCACTTTATGGCTCAGGTAAAGGCCCTTGTCGCCGCTCTTGGCCCATAGCTCTGTTTTCTGGGCGGCGCCGGTTAGGGGAAATAAAATCGCTGCAAAAAAGGATAGTACAATCGTCTTCATAGTCCTGAAGTTAAAATTATAAGGCAAAGATGCAGTTTTTTGGATATATGGTTGCCTGGAGGGCAGGTGGGGCTATTTGTGAATAAAGTGGAAGCAAAAACCGGCCCTAAATCAACTCTGCTGCTCTACATTTGCACACCCGATAGCTTTCGGGAGTGTTTTAACATAACCTAAGTACTTATTCAATGCCCAATTCACCTGTTCCTGCTGTTTTATTATTGGCTGATGGCACTGTGGCCCATGGCCAGGCTTTTGGCGCCATAGGTACCGCTACCGGCGAAATTTGTTTTAATACCGGTATGACGGGCTACCAGGAAGTGTTTACCGACCCAAGCTATTACGGGCAAATCCTTATTATGAACAGCGCCCATATCGGCAATTATGGTGTAAAAGATGCCGATGTGGAATCGGATACGGTTAAAATCAACGGGCTGATAGGCCGCAACCTTGAAGATCAGTATAGCCGCAAAATGGCCAACGGCTCTCTTGGAGAATACCTGAAAGCCAATAATATTGTTTCCATAGAAGGAATAGACACCCGTGCCCTCGTTGCACATATCCGCACCAAAGGCGCTATGAACTGTATTATTTCTTCCGAAACCACCGACATAGAAACATTAAAGAAAAAACTGTCCGAAACGCCAAATATGGACGGTTTGGAACTGGCTTCAAAAGTAAGTACAAAAGCAGCCTATGAACTGGGTGATAAAAACGCCTCCATCCGGGTTGCGGTAATGGATTACGGTGTAAAAAGAAATATACTTCAGTGCATGACGGAAAGAGGGGCTTATGTAAAAGTGTTTCCGGCAAAAACCCCGCTACAAGAGGTGAATGAATTTAAGCCGGATGGTTATTTTATTTCCAATGGCCCCGGCGATCCGGCGCCGATGGATTATGCTATTGCCACCTTAAAGCAAATATTAGAGGAAGAAAAGCCGGTTTTCGGTATCTGCCTCGGCCACCAACTGCTGGCGCTGGCCAATGATATTCCTACATTTAAAATGCACCACGGCCACCGGGGACTGAACCACCCTGTAAAGAACGTTATAACCGGCCGTTCCGAAATTACTACGCAAAATCATGGTTTTGGGGTGGACCCCGAAGCTGTAAAAAAAGCAAGCCATATCGAGATTACCCATGTCAACCTGAATGATCAATCCATTGAGGGCATCAGGGTAAAAGGCAAGCCTGCTTTTTCCGTACAATACCACCCGGAAGCTACCCCCGGCCCGCATGATTCACGGTACCTGTTCGACCAGTTTATAGGTATGATAAAAGAGCAGAAGAATTGAGCAAAGGTTAAAGGCAGTTAGCCTGGCTGCTGTCGTTATCAATGCTTCTTTTTTTAGACTATATTCGGACAATGAAAATCGCCATCATCAACGGCCCCAATCTTAATCTCTTAGGCAAAAGGGAAACGGATATCTACGGCAATATGCCTTTTGAAGAATTCCAGGCAATGCTGCAAAAAAAATATCCTTCCGTTGAAATAAGTTATTACCAGAGCAATGTGGAAGGGGAGTTGATCAATGAACTGCAACGGGTAGGCTACAGTATGGACGGCATCATCTTCAACCCCGGGGGCTATACGCATACATCCGTTGCTATCGGCGATGCGGTGGCGGCCATCAAAACCCCTGTGGTGGAAGTCCATATCTCCAACGTACATGCCCGTGAAGAATTCCGCAGGCTTTCCCATATCAGCGGCAAGGCCGTTGGCAGCATTTTTGGATTAGGTTTAAAGGGATACCAACTGGCGCTGGAGTATTTTTTAACAAGATGACATAAAAGCGGCCGTTTTTCGTTTGTATTTTAGCTGAACAGTAGCCTCTTAAAAAATTAAATTATGCGTTTCATTCTTGTTTTACTCTTGCTTGTTTCCATAAACAGCCATGCACAATGGAAAGATTATTTTATCAGTGTAAAAGGCGATACGCTGAACCGTATAGACCTTGAGGGTAAAAAGCAAGGCCCCTGGGTGGTGAATGTTCCCGACCTGCGGGGAGAAAGGGGATACGAAGAGGAAGGTTATTTTGAGAACGATGAGAAAGAAGGCGCCTGGAAAAAATTCTCATTGCAGGGGGTGAAGATCGCCGAAGAAAATTACCGGTGGGGCAAGCTGAACGGGAAGCAGCAATATTTTACTTACAATGGCGGATTGTTAAGGGAAGAAAACTGGCGGGCTTTTGACCCTAAAGTGGCCTTTGATACGGTAGCCGTGTATGATATAAAAGACCCCTCCAAAGTGATGGACTGGGTGGTAGTAAAGAATGAAGGCGTATCCATGAAGCATGGCAAGTGGACATATTATGACCCCCGCGAAGGCACGATAGAAGAAGTGGAGCATTATGTGATGAATAAGCTGCAAACAGACGACAACCTGCTTTACGGCGATGATGATATACGGCCAATCGGTATAAGCGATGGCAAGACGACCAAATCAGATACTTCCAAAACAGTACAGAAACCCCAGGCCATTCTCGATTATGAAAAGAAAAATTCCGGTAAAAAGAAAGTGAAAGTGAGGGATGGCAGTACGGGGAATTAACTTTTGCCGCTACACAGGTGTTGCAATGAAGAAGCACGCCGCAGTTGAGTGTAGGCTTTGTAGCCTGGCAAAAACACTAACGGCATAGCTTGTCCCGTAAAGCGGGAAGGTTAAGGTTTCCTAAATTTGTTTGTTGGTGTTTTTACCAACAGCACGAACCATCACGAAACATCAACAAAGGCTGTTCAAAGATCTCGGAAGACCAGCAGCGACAAAAAGCAGGAGCGATACTAATAAGAAGAGCCTCACTGTTTAAAAGTTTCTATGTTCCCAATTAGTTTGTCTTTGAAATAGTTGTAGGAATTTATTGTCCACTCGCCTCCAAAAAGCTTCAATCCTAAATTAGGAAACTCCTTGTTGTCAATGGGATTAGCCCACGTTATTGTTACCATTAGAGGGTTTTTCCCTTGAGAAATTTTGTCTAGCGATTTACTATAGGAAGAAAAATAAAGGGTACTTGCAGAGCAGATATATCTGTTTTTGTGAGGGACTTCGTTAGCATAGTGTATTATCGCTGGCAAATCTTTCAACAAACTATCCAAGGGTTTGCCGATATAAGAATTTTTACTGGCTATTATGTGTTGCTTTATATAGTTTATCGTATCATTATTGAATATTCTTAATACATCGGTTACTTTACATTCATTTTGTGCTATCAGAGTTTGAGTAATAGACAGTACTAACACAAGAACAAGTTTATTTTTCATACTATTTTGTTTAAAGATTACAATCTATGTGATTTACAAGCAATCAGCGTTTTCATATATAGGGTTATTATTTTCGTCAAAAGAAGGGCTACCATCGGGATTTTTTTTGCCGACAGCACAGAGAAGGTATGTAAGACCAACGAAAGTCATTCAAAGGTTTAGGAAGACCAACTGCAGCAAAAGGTTTATTGTCTTTCAAAAATTAAATTCTCTTCGTAATTGGTATTGACAATCCAACCGCCTTTATATTTTCTAATATAGTAGCTTTCATATGTATATAACGGCGTTGCTGTTGCTGAACGTGGGCAAAACCTACAACTGTCCAAACGGCTGAATATTGTAAATGTTTTGCCATCCGGATCATAGTCAATATCGCCTGTATAATAATAGAAACCACCTTCGGATTCTGAATAAATTTTTACCTGGTCCTTAAGATAAAAAGGATTTTTTATTATTGTAGCAGAAGATCGCTTAACTGAAATAACTATTTCATGAAACCATTGCCTATTCGAGCTGTCCGTATCTTGCCAAAGTTTAAATACTCCTGGCCAATACCTATGGTCAGGCGAAACAGATATGGCTTCAACCCCCTTATATTGCCCTCTTGAGAGTTTAGGAGTACAAGAAATTGCTGTTATTGATCCAACAATTAACAAAATCAATGATTGAATTAGGCTCTTATTCATTTTTGGCTAAACAGTTATCGCCTTATCTGAATACTCAAACTATGTTAGCATAAATTGGTCAGATACTGCCTTGAAATTGAAATTTGTCATCTTTTCAAATAAACATAGAAGCTAATAGAAAAGATATCTTTCTCTTTATTCCCTCACCTTAATATCCGCGATAATTCCATTGGCATAAAAATTAGCAGAGGCGGCATTCCATTGTCCCCTATTGTTATTAACACTTCGAATATTATCTGACTGGGCTATATTTAATGGTACTTGCCAGTATATTTCCAATTTTGGAAATGTTAAATAGAGTTCATCGGCATCACTTGGAAAATAAAAGGCAAAGGAAGTGGATGTTTCCTTAGTCTTATCGTGATGAATAGCAGCAAATGGCTGAAAAAATTTAATCTGGATCTGCAGACTATTCTGTAAAACAGAAAACGGCTGCCCAATATATTGCGACTTATTAGCTACAATAGTTTGCAGATAAGCAAGAGTATCCGGTACCCCTGTGTTCTGTGCATTTACGTTTTTCGTTGTAAAGTACGTAACTACAATAGTAAGTACGAGTAAGGTTGTTCTTTTCATAACCAATATTACTCCCATACCTTAATATCCGCAATTATCCCATTAGTATAAAAATTAGCAACAGCCGTAGTCCATCCTCCTCCATTATTTGTGTTATATAATGAAAATGAATGGTTGGCGTTTAACGGCGTTTGCCAATAAATTACCAAGCACGGATATGTCAAATACAACTCATCAGCTGATTGTGGGAAATAAAAACTAAAATGAGTAGATGTTTCTTTATTGCTATCATAATGCCCGCCCCCTCTAATAGGATGAAAATATTTAGTTTGAATCTGTAGATTATTAAACAACGCCGAAAACGGCTGGCCTATATAGTTTGCTTTATTAGCTACAATTGTTTGCAGATAAGCAAGAGTATCTGGTACACCACCCGGTTGCGCCACTGAAATTTTTGCGAGTACAGAAATTAATATTAGTAAAATTATTTTTTTCACTCCCTTACCTGTATATCTGCAATAATCGCATTCTTATAAAAATTATAAACAGCCGTACTCCACCCACCTCCGTTATTCTGACTGTAAAGCGTGTCAGATTGACTTGCGTTTAAATAGGGCTGCCAATAAATCTCTAGAGAAGGGTAAGTAAGGTATATCTCATCCGGAGTTTGCGGAAAGTAAAAAGCAAAGGAACTTGACGTTTCTTTGTTTTTATCATGGTGAATACCAGCAAATGGGTTAAAAAATTTAATCTGTATCTGTAGGCTATCAAACAACTTGGAGAAAGGTTGTCCTACAAAATGGGTTTTATTTGCTACAATACTTTGTAAATAAGCAAGCGTATCAGGCACACCTGATCCTTGGGCATTCGTTTTAGCCACTGTTACTAGTATTAAACCTAAGCTTATGATAATATTTTTTCTCATTATATTTATATTGTAAAATTATAAAAAATCAAAGACAATCCTGTGTATAGACTTTTTTCTTGGGTTTATTAGGGTTTGGGGTTGTTGTCGTTATAATCAATGGTTTAAAATTGCCATTAGTATCCTTTTTGTGTAGGGTAACTCCTGAGTTAAACTCTTTCAATACAGCAGCCATCGACATTTCATATGCAAGTTCACTTCTGTTTGAGTTATTTTTATATAAGTTCATAAAATATCTAAGCGCTTCATAAAAAGCTTTCCCTATAACAGAAGTTGAACCCCAATCTGCACCACTTAGGTATCCGTTTTGAGTATTAAGAAATGCCGAGGCCTGTGCAAAGTTTGTTACAGTAAATGCATATTTATTGCCATCGGCAGCAGCTACAAAATCGCCTTCATAATAACTATTATCAACCCGGTATTCAATCAAAGCATAGATATCCTTTGCAGATGGGGCGCTTCGGCCACCCGGCGGATGGGTGTGCAGCTTAGCCGCAGATATATGCATACTCGGTACAGAAGTAGGAAAATTAGTACCTGAAGGGGTACCTGGTGTAACAGCCTCAGTCACATAACCCGTGATCTCAATTTGCGGAGGGTCTATAGAGGTGATAATATATGTTTTAAAGATGCGAAATCCGTTTTCATTTGTGTCGGTGGCAAGATTAGGAATAGTTGCCAATACCGAATCGGCTTTAGATTTTATATACACCGAATCCATATTCTTAGCCGCACTATGTGCTATATCGCAGGGCGTCTTATTGGGCGGAGGCAGTGTCGGCAGCCATCCTCCATCGCAATCCACTTCGCAGGGAGGGGGTGGTTCCGGGTTGTTGCCACCGCCGCTTCCTCCACCACCGCCCCCACCGCCGCCGCCTTCACCTGGTGGTAAGGGGGGAGGAGCCCCGCCACCACCCCCACATTCAATGGTAATACCCCGGCACTCTGAAAGAGGCGCACAAACGGGAACGTATGTAACGGTAGCACACGGATCGCATCCATCCTGCCAATCACGGCAGCCACCCGAACCACCGCAGTTACAATTACCTGAAGGCGAATAAATAGTGAGGTATCCAGCAATCGGGCCCGCACATTCCGATACAGGAGCATCTTCCTGCGGAACTACCAGCCTGACCGGGCGGCCTCTCGGATATTGCCCAATCCAAGGAGCATCTTGCTTAATTTCCGGACCCGCTGCCGGATATACATCGGCAAACAGAAGGCTGTCTGTCAGCAAAAAGTATTCATGACCAAATACATCATGATCAAAATTTACAAACAGCATAAAAATCCCCTCACCGCTCCAGTTGGGTGAATCATGGCCAAAGCCATAGTCCTTGTATTGCCAGTCCATTACAAAAGCATTGGTTGTATCTGTATCAGAGACCCTCACCACCATAATGCTGTTCACCTTGTCTTCTGATTCCTGCACAAAAGGGATGTAAGCATAATCGTAGGCCGTAGCGCTGTCTTCTGTTTCCAGCATCATCGCAGGCCTGGGAATTACTTTTGCCTTATCCCAACGGGGATAACCGGCCCTTTCTATAAAAGTCTTTATAAAAGGTTTTTCATCATTGTGCCGTTTCACCCAGCCGTGTATGGCCGTAACAATAGGGTGCTGCGGCGGATGCTCTGCAAAAAATTTTGCTTCCGGGTTTGCATGCTCTTCCTGCGGAGGAAGGTTTTCAGCTACCGCCTGGTCTATTTTACGGCAGGAAACATAAAAGAGAAATACTGTGCCTGAAAGAAAAACGCTGATAAAAATTACGGCAGAACGAAATTTTGAAAACATGGTTGACTGTTTTTATATTCAAAATACAATTTTGCACTACGCCTGTGTTAAAACACAGGCAATTGCTTTTATGAAATAACAGCCTTTAACCAGGGAAATATTTACAGAGGGGGAGGATAAGGCTTGACTAAGGTAAAGGAGTTTCTGAAATGGCCAAATAATTTTTCATTATTTGAAGATTGATCGTTGCGCTGCTCTGTTACCTGTCAAAATAATTCCTGAAAAATAACAACTGAAACTTTACGGCATTGGCCCAATAGTTCCAGTCATGCTTACCGGGTCTTTCGGTGTATTCATGCGGGATATGCAGCGCTAATAATTTTTTATGCAACTCCTTGTTTACATCGTAAAAAAAATCTTCTGTGCCGCAATCAATGATGATGGCAAGGGAATCATCAGGCTTTTTTTCAATTACGTTAATTACGGAGTATTGGTCCCAGTTAACAGGATGCGTGGCCGAATCGCCTAACCTTTCTGATAAGTGCCAGTTTTTTTTGAAAGGGCGGATGTCCACTCCGCCGCTCATGCTGCCGCAGGCGCCGAATGTACCTGCATGCCGAAAGCCAAGATATAAGCCACCATGCCCGCCCATACTAAGGCCGGTAATGGCCCTTGCTTTTCTGTCGTTAATGGTTTTATAATGCGCATCAATATAGCCGGGAATCTCTATGCCAACATAGGTTTCAAATTTTATCGAAGAATCCACCGGGCTGTCAATGTACCAACTGCTGAACCCGCCATCCGGGCAAACGATGAGCAATTGGTGAAGATCGGCGTATTTTTTTAATTCCGGAACCCTTTGCAACCAGTTGCTGTAACTGCCGCTGTACCCATGCAGCAGGTACACCACCGGAAACTTTTTTTCTTCGGTTGTGTAGCTGTCAGGCTTTATGACTACGCATTTATAACTTTTTTGCATGGCCTTGCTGTACACTTCAACGGTATCTACGATAGCTGCACGGGAGCAGAGTGTTACTGAAAGGAAAGCAATAAGATAAAATGTTCTTACTATCATGGTATAAAAATAAAAAATAGAACCACAGAGTAGCCGGAGTTATTTTCATTGGGGCACACAGCGTATTGATAACCAGAATGACCTACTCCGTTCACTCTGTGCATCAACTCTGTGAAACTCTGTGGTTCCAATACTTTTGGGACAGCCTTCCTTTTTGTATTCAGAGTGGCGCTAAAATCCTTTCTTTTCCTGCGATCGTTGCATAGGATTGCCTCCCTGGCCGCCTGCGCCCCTGCGGCCTCCGCCCATCCCCGATTTGAATATATTGAAGCGGGAAGGTTCAGGAATAGTGTTCCAGCTATTGTTGCTTTCATCAATATCCGCTGTTTCCCTGAAAGGGTCCAATTTGATGGAAGCTACTTCTTTATCTTTTATAAATGTCTTTACTACGTTGTTCTCATTATGCCGCCAGACCTGGGCAGGTATGCGGTCTATTTCTTTCGTACCGTCTTTATACGTCCATTCAATGATGATGGGCATTACCAGGCCGCCTTTGTTGCTGAAGCTCAACTCATACATATTCCTGTTGCCATATTTTTCTTTTTCTTCAGCAGTTAGCTCTTCAGCGTTGCGGGCGGGCATGGTTACTTCATACCTGGTGGTATCATAAGGTTCAAGCCCTCTTGCATATCTCCAGTAAAAATCCCGGATGCTGGTATCAGCATCTGTTTTAAAAATTATTTTTTCATCCGCCCTGTTGCGAATTTTTGAAATGTCATCATAAGAAGGAAGTATCGGTTTGTCCACGCCGCGGAGCATAGTTGTTTCCCTGCCTGCGGATGGCAACGTGGTTACGTCGGCTTTGGCAAATTTTACGGAATCAATGGATATATCGCAGGCATCTGTGCTGTAGAACCAACCCCTCCAGAACCAGTCAAGGTCTTCGCCGCTGGCATCTTCCAGCGTTCTGAAAAAGTCAGCAGGTTCAGGATGCTTGAAAGCCCATCTTCTTGCATATTCTTTAAAGGCATAGTCAAATAACTCACGGCCCATTATTGTTTCCCGAAGGATATTTAACCCGGTAGCCGGTTTGGAATAAGCATTAGGGCCAAACTGGATAATATTCTCGCTGTTGGTCATAATAGGTTCCAGTTGGTTTTTAGGCAGCTTCATGTAATCGGTAATGCTGGCGGCAGGTCCGCGGCGGCTGGGAAATTTATTGTCCCACAATTCTTCCGCCAGGTATTCAACAAATGTATTTAAGCCTTCATCCATCCAACTCCACTGGCGTTCATCGCTGTTAACGATCATCGGGAAAAAATTATGGCCTACCTCATGGATAATAACGCCTATCATGCCATTTTTAATGCTTTCGCTGTAAGTGCCGTCTTTTTCTGTGCGGCCATAGTTGAAGCAGATCATCGGGTATTCCATTCCATTGGACGCTTCTACACTTTGCGCCACAGGATAGGGGTAAGGAATAGTAAAATCTGAATAGGTTTTTACAGTATGCGCCACTGCTTTTGTAGAAAACTTGCGGTACAGGCCATAAGCTTCTTTGCCATAAAAACTCATGCACATTATTTTTTTGCCTTCTACCATTTGCGGCATGGCGTCCATCACAAACTTTCTTGAAGAGCCCCAGGCAAAATCCCGTACATTATCAGCTTTGAATATCCATGTTTTCTTTTTATCGCTTTTGGTTTTTTCGGCAGCTTTTGCTTCTTCGAGTGTAACCACTTCCACTACATCAGTTGCATTTTTGGCTTTTTGCAGGCGGGCCTGTTGTGCAGGCGTCAGTGTTTGTGCATAGTTCAGGCACTCGCCGGTAGATGCTACAATATGATCAGCAGGAACGGTCATCTGCACTTTAAAGTTTCCGAATGTGAGGGCAAATTCACCTCTGCCGGTAAACTGGTGATTTTGCCATCCCTGAAAATCACTATATACACAAAGCCTCGGGTACCATTGCGTAATGGTAAAAAGATGGTTGCCGTCTTCAGGAAAATATTCATAACCGCCGCGGCCGCCCCTTGACATGCGGTCTGCTATATTATAATTCCAGTCTAATTTGAACACAAAGCGCTGGCCCGGCTTCATCGTGGCAGGCAATTCCACCCGCATCATGGTTTTGTTGATGGTGTACTTCAGGGGTTTGCCGAGGGCATCTGTGAGTTTTACAATATTGAACCCAAAACCGTTATCTGTTTTGGCTTCGTCAATCCTGTCAATCTGTTGAGGGCTTACCTGCCTGTTCATGGTGTTGCTGCCCTGGTAGTTGGCATTATTGACGCTGCTGTGCTGGTTTTCGTCAAGCTGCAGCCATAAATAGGTTAAATGGTCAGGCGAATTATTGAAGTAGGTTACCGTTTCGCTGCCGATGAGCTTAAGGTTTTTTTCGTCGAGTTCGCATTTAATATCATAGTCGCACCGCTGCTGCCAGTATTTGGGGCCGGGAGCGCCGCTGGCGGTACGGTATTCGTTTGGTGTTGGCAAAACAGATCCCATCTGTTCAAACTTGTTGCCATGATTGCTGCCGGGATTATTCTGAATGTTTTGAGCAACGGATGCAAGGCAGCTTAAAAGAATAAGCGAAATAAGTGAAGCAGTACTCTTCATTGGAGTTTATAATTTAAACCTGTAATATGATTGAAGCCTATCAAAGTTAAGAGAAACAGTATTCTTATAGGCAGGCTAATGCTTTGTTTTACGAAAACAGGTATTAGCGGCGCTTTATTTTTATGAACGGGAGTTGTTCAGGAAGGCCATCTTTCTAAAACCATTTTCAGGGAAAGGGCAAATACGGAGGCCGACAAGAAAATAACCCAATCACGCCGGTTTACATTAAAAATATTTACAATTAACCAGGCAATAAGGAGCAGCAATGCCACTACCACTACCTGGCCCGCTTCCAATCCTATATTGAAACCGAAAAGGCTCCAACCCAGGCTTTGATAGCTTGCCAGCATAAACCGCAGGTTGTTGGCAAACCCTAACCCGTGTATAAGCCCGAAAAACAAGGCAAGGAAATAATTGATGCGAATGGATTTCAGGGTGAACTGTTTTTGAAACAGGTTAGCAACTGATGTGATGACAATGGTAAGGGGTATGAGGAACTCTACCCAACTGCTGTTTACCCGTATAATATCAAAAACACTTAAAGCAAGCGTAAGCGAATGGCCTAAAGTAAATGCCGTAACAAGAATTAACACCTGTTTCCAGTCTTTCAGCAGGTAAATAGCTGCCAGCGCTGCAATGAACAATTGGTGGTCCAGGGCATCGCTGCTGATAATATGCTCCCAGCCCAGTTTAAAATAAAAACCGAAATCCTGCATCGTTTACAGTTTAGCCGCCGTCTTTTTCCGGTGAAAAAACCGGCAGGGATAGAAAAGCGTTAAAATAATCCAGACTTTTGTAACAGAAAAAAATATTCTTCTGATGGCTGCATTCATAGACAGATGGTTGGCATTTACGGTAATGATACCTTTAATTGTATTCAACAGATTCCAGGAACCTGCTGATTCCCCTCTTGTGAGAGAAGGGTGGCCTCACCCTTATCATGTAAGCGTAGTGGAGATCAACCATAACAGTGCCGAAAAAACAATGGAAATAACCTGCAAGCTCTTTACCGATGATTTTGAAAGCATTCTTTCCCGCAGCAGCAATAACGTAAAGGTTGACCTGATCAATTCCCCTGATAAATCTAAAATGGATTCACTTGTCAAAAAATATGTTTTAAGCCATTTGGCCATCAAAGTAAATGACAAGCCTGTTTATCTGGATTATCTTGGGTATGAAAACGACCAGGAAGCTGTGTATAGTTATATTGAAGGGGCTGCCATTCCTGCCATAAATAAACTTGAAATAACAAACAGCCTTCTGTACGATCTTTTTGATGACCAGATTGGCATCATACATATTATTGTAAACGGGAAAAGGCAAAGCCTGAAAATAAGTTATCCCGACAAAACAGCTGTATTCAGATTCTAACTACGTTACACGCCGGTTTCTTCGCCCATTTCATCTTTTAGTTCTTTGCTGATTGTTACCAGCACTTTGTCAATGCGGTGGCCATCCATATCCATGATTTCAATGGTAAAGCCTTTCCATTCTATTCTTTCTCCCGGTTTAGGGATATGCTCCAGTTCATGAAGGATAAAGCCGGCGAGGGTGTCAAAATCATGTTCGCCTTCGTTCATCCATTCCGTTTTTTCAAACCGGGAAAGAAAATCGTAAAAAGGTATCTGCCCGTCTATAAGATAAGTGCCGTCTGGTCTTTCCAGTATTTCATAATCCGGTACATCCGGTTGCGGTATGTCGCCAACAAGGGCTTCCAGTATATCATTGAGCGTAATAAGGCCGAGTACGCTGCCATATTCATCTACAATAAATGCCGAATGGATCTTTGATTCCTTGAATTTTTCCAATACCTGGTAAGGGGAATTATTTTCCGGGATAAAAAGCGCCGGTTGCATAATGTCTTTGAACAGCGTATTATCCGGGTTTATATACAGGTCTTTAATAGAAACAACTCCTTTAAGCTCATCTATCGAGTTGTCGCAGATAGGATAAGCGGAGTGGGGTTCCTGCAATATCTTTTCTTTAATGGTGTCTTCATTATCATCCAGGTTGAACCAGATGATATCGCTGCGGTGAGTCATCAGTGAGGTGATATTCCTGTCGCCGAGGTGAAAAACCCTTTCTATTATTTCCTGTTCGGCTTCTTCAATAGTGCCCTGTTCCGTTCCTTCACTGATAATGGCTTTAATTTCTTCTTCCGTAACCTGGTTTTCATTTCTGTCTATCTTGAATATCCCGAAAATCAGGCTGGCCGATTTTGAGAGCAGCCATACAAAAGGGTAGGTAACCCTGCTTACCACACTCATTGGCCGGGCCAGCGTTTTGGCAATGGCTTCGGGCCTGGCCAGACCTAAACGCTTTGGCACCAGTTCACCAAAGATGAGGGTAAAGTAGGTAACAATGATAACGATAATGGTTGTGGCAATGCCTGCACTGTATGCTCCTATATAAGGGATGGGCCTTAGCCTCTCTTCGAGGTCATCAGTAAGCTTTTCGCCGGATACAATACCCGTAAGTATCCCGATGAGGGTAATGCCTATCTGAACTGTTGAGAGAAATTTGTCGGGGTTATTTGCTAATTCGAGAGCTTCTTTAGCCTGCTTGTTTCCTTTGTTTGCCTGTCCTTCCAGTCTTGCTTTGCGTGCTGAAACCAGTGCAATTTCAGTCATCGAAAAAATACCATTCAGTAAAATAAGACCAATCAGTATGAAAATTTCCATTTAATGGACGGTTGGTTGGCTTTCGAAGATAGTGATAAAGAAGGACATGGCATTTAAAGTAAGGCTGAATGTTATCAGGAGGTGTGCAAAGAAAACCTGGTGGCAAACAATATGCCTGTAAGCGCCCCTGCTGCAATACCTAAAATGGCCCCGCCAAACACATCGAGGGGATAATGTACCCCAACATATACCTGTGCGTAGGCAATGCAGGCAGCCCAGGCGATGCCCAGCCAGGCCCACTTACCGATGAGCCGGCGAAAAGTAAGCAGAAAGAATGTTGCCATTCCAAAATGATTGGCGGCATGGTTGGAGGTAAAACTGTAACCGGAGCCGCAGCGGTCGGCCAATAGGCGTACCTGCATGTAAAAATCAGGGTCGTTACAAGGGCGCAATCTTTCAAAACTGTGCTTAAAAGCGTAATTGCCGGTCATATCTGTAAGGGCTATTGTGGTAAGGAACAGCAATACCCACCACCATCCCTGCTTTTTAAAGTTAAGGGGCATAAATACGAGCAGGAAAATATATAAAGGCGCCCAGTTCAGCGATTCCCTCATAAAGGGCATCAAACCATCAAAAAGGCCATTGCTCCACCCGCCATTGATCTTTTTAAAAAGCCACTGGTCCCAGGATTTGATATGTTGCCAGAAAGTGCCTGCCATAAGCATCATAAGGCAAAAGTAATGCTTGCAGCGAATTGTAACCGGTAAGCATTTATTGCCCTTTTCTGCTGTACGTTTGCCAACCGGTTCAAAGTTGTGCAAATGAAGTAATTTCAATTTTTTTGTATCTATCTCAAAGCCGGATAAGCTATGCTTGTACGATACCGAATACCAAAGACTGTGTCGTGGGTAACTAACCTGCTGCTGCTTTTTTTGCTGCTGTTCACCCTGTTCAGGCTGATTACTTTTTTTGCTTTCCGGCCGGATGGCCTTTCGCTTAAGGACAGCCTGCCTTCTTTTTTATTAGGCATCCGGTATGACCTTCGCTGGATATCCATCATGCTGCTTCCCATCGCTGTATTCAGCACCTTTCCCCGTTTTTCGCCTTTTTATTCGGCAAAGAATAAGAAATGGTGGACATGGTACCTTGCCATCATAACATTTATAGTATTCTTCTTTTTTGCGGCGGGTTTTGGCAGTTTCTCCTACAATAAAACGCCGCTGGATGCCGGCGCTATGAATTTCGTGGAAGATCCGGGCATTTCTTTAAAAATGATGTTCCAGACCTATCCTATGATATGGATGCTGTTGGGCCTTGTTGCCGCCGTACTTTTTCTTCGCTGGATGTACCACCGCAGCCATTGGCAGGTAATTAACCGTACCGATGGCAAGGGCATTCCTCACAGGAAAAAATTCTTTATCGTTACGGCGTTGCTGCTGGTGATGCTTGCTTACGGCAGCCTTTCCTGGCCGCCGCTTAGCCGCAATGACTGTTTCCGTTTTCGTAACAGCTTCAAGTCATACCTTGCCATCAACCCACTGGAAAATTTCTTCGGCACATTAAGCCTCCGTAATCCGGAATATAATGAAGAAAAGGCAAGGGCTGCTTTTCCGCTTATGGCGCATTGGATGCAACTGCCCGATAAGCGGTCGTTCTCGTACCGGCGAGAGGCAGGTCTCAGGAGTACGGCATTGGAGAGCAAGCCGAATATTGTGCTGGTGCAATGCGAATCGTTCAGCATGTACAAAAGCACCATGAGTGGCAATCCGCTGAATGCAACGCCTTACTTCGATTCGTTGTGCAGTAACGGCATCTTTTTTGAACGCTGTTTTTCGCCCCATTTCTCCACCGCCCGTGCCTTGTTTGCCATTATTACCGGCACGCCGGATGCACAGTTGTTCAAGTTTTCCAGCCGCAACCCGCTGGCGTTAAAGCAGCGTACTATTATCAACAGCTTTACGGAATACGAGAAGCATTATTTTCTTGGCGGCGACCCGGAGTTTGGAAATTTTGATGGCATACTGGACAATATCGAAGGGCTGCACATGCACACCGGGAAGCGGAAAAACATTCCGGAAGTAAACGTATGGGGCATCAGCGATAAAGACCTTTTCCTGGAAGCTAATGATGTTTTTAAGTCAAAAGACAAGCCTTTTTTTGCATACATACAAACTTCGGGCAATCACCGCCCTTATAACAGGACTATCCCCGCAAAGGATACTGATTTTGTAAAAGAGTTTGTAACCGATGAGCAATTGCAGCAATACGGTTTTGAGTCGCTTGATGAATACAATTGTTTCCGGTATTCCGATTATTGCATCCGTCAATTTTTGGAAGCGGCGCAAAAAGAACCCTATTTCGCCAATACCATTTTTGTTTTTGTAGGCGATCATGGGCTGGCAGGCAATGCCAATGCCATGTACCCCTCCACATGGACAGAGCAACGCCTTACCGATGAGCATGTGCCCTTGCTGTTTTATGCACCGTTTTTGTTAAGCCCGCAGAGAAGGCCGGAAGTGGTTTCGCAGATAGATGTGCTGCCTACCATTGCGGGCATGCTCCAATTACCATATATCAATAGCACACTGGGCAGAGACCTGCTTGACCCGGACAAGAAAAACAATTTTGCTTTTATCACCAATACGGCCGATGGTATTGGCATGGTAACAGACCATTTCTATTATACACGCAATATCAACTCCGGCGAGGAGCAGGTAGGCCCCATTACGACGGAAGCGGTTACATTCAGTGCACAGCAAAAAGATTCTGTACGGAGAAAGGCAGCGGACTTTACCATAGCTTTTTTTGAAACGGCCAGGTATCTTATCATAAATAATACAGAAAAATAAGTCAGGTCTGCTGTCTGCGGTTTAATTATTTTTGCAGCCTCAAAAAAAACGACCTTATCGTGGCATTAATTAAAAGTATTTCAGGTATC
Source organism: uncultured Chitinophaga sp. (assembly GCA_964560445.1). Classification (GTDB taxonomy): domain Bacteria; phylum Bacteroidota; class Bacteroidia; order Chitinophagales; family Chitinophagaceae; genus JJ008. The sequence goes on from CAZLLT010000017.1 coordinate 49,776, forward strand.
AGGGGCACTATCGGCGGCAGGCCGGGAGAAAATCTTACGCCGGTGGATGTAGTAAAATTTACTGCTGCTTACGGAGCTATTATTTCGGAGGGAAAAAAGACAACAAAAATTGTGGTAGGCCGGGATGGGCGTATCAGCGGGGCGATGGTTCAAAGCCTCGTAGTAAATACGCTTACCTGCCTGGGTATAGATGTGGTTGACCTGGGGCTTTCCACTACGCCTACTGTGGAAGTGGCTGTAAAAATGGAAAAAGCGGACGGGGGTATTATACTTACAGCCAGCCATAACCCCAAAGAATGGAATGCCCTGAAGCTGCTGAACAGCGATGGCGAATTTATTTCTGCAGAAACAGGGGCGAAGGTGCTGGCGCTGGCAGAAAAAGAGAATTTTTCTTTTGCGCCGGTTGACAGGCTTGGAAAAGTTACGGCAGATGACAGCTACCTGCAAAAACATATTGGCGCTATTTTGCAATACCCGCTGGTAAATGCGAAAGCAATTGCCAAACGAAATTTTAAAGTAGTAGTTGATGCTATCAATTCTACCGGGGCCATTTATGTACCGGTTTTGCTGAAAGCATTAGGCGTAAAAGATGTAATTGTATTAAATGAAAAAGTGGATGGAAAGTTTGCACACAACCCGGAACCTTTGCCGGAACACCTGGTGCAGTTAAGCAATGAAGTAGTGAAGCAAAAAGCCGATCTCGGTATAGCCGTTGACCCGGATGTGGACAGGCTTTGCTTTGTGAATGAAGATGGCAGCATGTTTGGCGAAGAATATACGCTGGTGGCGGTTGCGGACTATGTGCTAAAGCAACGAAAAGGAAATACGGTCAGCAATATGAGCAGCACCAGGGCGCTGAAAGATATTACCCTGAAGCAAGGAGGTGAATATTTTCCTTCGGCGGTGGGAGAGGTGAATGTGGTGAAGAAAATGAAAGAAGTGCAGGCGGTAATCGGCGGCGAAGGCAATGGCGGCATCATTGTACCGGACTTTCATTACGGCCGTGATGCACTGATCGGCATTGGCCTGTTTCTTAGCCACCTCGCTGTTTATGGCAAGGGCATCAAATCATTGCGAAGCGCCTACCCGGATTATTTTATATCCAAAAACAAAATAGAGTTAGTGAAGGGTGTGGATGTAAATGCCATTTTTGAAAAGATAAAAGCGAAATACAGCAAGCAGCCCATCAATACCGAAGACGGGCTGAAGATAGAGTTTGATAACGACTGGGTGCATCTTCGCACTTCCAACACAGAACCCATTATCCGCATCTATGCAGAAAGTGATTTTGAAAGCAAGGCAAATAATATCGCCATGCGCCTGATGCAGGATATTAAAGAGTTGGGATGATAGTTGTTTAAAATGCCATGCGCTGGCTTTTTAGGATAGTAGTGCACCCGTTCAAAATAAAAAAATATCCCACAAAGCCACCAGGAGCACAAAGTGTTTACAATCAACGAAACGTCCTTTGTGTGCCTTTGTGCCTCTGTGGGAAGCTATTCTACCCCGATAGTTATAAGGTGATTTAACCCAACACCGGTAACATATATTAATCTTCGATCAATACACCCATTTTCCCCATTTTGTAATCCCGGTAAGATTCTATTATTTCTGTAGGGTTATTCATTACAAATGGCCCCTTTGCTTCGATAGGCTCATTGAGAGGTTCCCCGCTTCCTGCAAAAAACAGGCTGTTCTCTGTGGCAGAGATGGTGAAGGTGTCACCATCGTTATTAAACAAAGCCAGTTGCTTTTTCTTCAGCGTAGTGTCGTTATTCACTGTCAGTTCACCGCTTAATACATACAGTAACGTATTATGATGCGCCGGGAACCGGAAAGTATAAGACCCTCCTTTCTTTGCTTCGCCCATAACGGTAGTAACATCGGTGAACGTAGGGATATTGCCCTTTGTATTTTCCAATGAGCCGGCGGGAACAAGAAGTGTTACCAGGCCATCTTTACTTATGATGTGTGGCGTATCTTCTTTGGTGGCGGGATGATAAGCCGGTTGGTCCATCTTGTGTTTGGCCGGTGTGTTGACCCATACCTGCAATAACTCCTGCTCGCCCCCATGGTTAAATATATCTTCGGGTATCCTTTCGCTGTGAATGATTCCCATGCCGGTATTCATCCATTGCGTGCCGCCTGCATATACATTCTGGCTGTTGCCCCTGCTGTCGCGGTGCCATACGCCGCCACGGTATATAAATGTTACCGGGCTGAAACCCCTGTGCGGATGCGGCCCTACACCCTGCAACTGCAACGGTATGTTTTTGTCTATTTTACTATTGGCATGGTGAAAGACGAGGAAGGGGTCAAAGAACCCTGAAGCATTGGGTAATAATTCCTGTACGTCCATGGTGCCCACATTGATAGGGTGGCCTTTTTCTATTTTTTTGATTGTTTTTGTTGTCATAGCTGCTCTTTTTTGATAACACGAAATTACATATATTTGCTAACTATTTTAAAGTACTATACTTTTTGTAAGCACTATATTTTTGGTAAGTAAATGATTCTATGACAGTGAAAAAACCAGCGCTGAACACTAAAGAATGCGAACGGATGCTGACCCCGGTAAAAGATGCCCTTGAAGTGCTGGGCGGCAAATGGAAACTCCAGATCATCATTGCCCTTACATTCGGCCGCAAACGGTTCAAGGAAATTGCCAGGGAAGTAGGCGGCATTTCCGATAAGATGCTTTCCAAAGAACTGAAAGAGCTGGAACTGCACCAACTGGTATCCAGGACGGTGTATGACGCTTTTCCCCCTGTAGTGGAGTATGAGCTTACGGTGCATGGCAAAACACTGCAAAAATTGATTGACAACCTGAGAGACTGGGGCCTGCTGCACAGGAAGAAGGTGATAGGGAAGTAGCGTACCGGGCACTGTCTTATCTTCCGGTTGATTTCCTCAATTTCGGGAAACGAATGGAGGAAGTTCCTTGCGAAGGGGAAATGAAGTTTCGGAATAAAGAAATCTCCACAGGCGGGCCTAAGCAGCCGACTGATTTATAGTACAAAAGTTCATCTGTGTTACTGTAGTTGGGAAAATGGTTGATAACGAATAGGTATTGCTGCAGATGGGATATTTTATAACTGTCAGACCGGTACTTCAGCTTGGTTTTGTTTTGTTGATGAAGTTAAGAACTTTTACTGGGCTTTATTCGTCGAGCCCGAACTACTGCTGATAGTAGCACATAGCTGATGTTTCAACGTCCAGTCCCATCTGCAGCAATACTTTTGTTATGTGGCGTATTGTTCTGCGAAAGGTCGTTTCTAAATAACATTCACTTTACAATTTCAAAATCTGCAACAGCTATAATATCGTCCCACATAAACTGTAATTGTCCTCCCTTTTTTGTTTCCTTTAGCTCAATTGTAAATTGTTGTTTGATATCGGTTGATTTTTTAGCTGGGATGGAAACCCGGGCAAAATCCTTTGACCGTTCAGGATCTGTAGGCCATTTTTTTGTATCAGTATTAAAAATGAGCAGCCATTCATTCATTTTTGGAATTGTATAAATACTGTACACCCCTTTTGGAACTAAGCTCTTTCCTATTTTTATGTCGTCTTCAAATGTTATCGTTGTTGGTCCGTTAGCACCGGCTCGCCATAAAGAGTCATACGGTACAACGCCGCCGAAAATTATTCTGCCTCTTTTATATGGCCTCCCGTAGGTAAGAGTAATTTTTGAATTTTTTATTTCAGCATCCAGTGATTCTGTAGGCGAGGGTATCCCTATACCTGGTGTCTTAGTCATCCTTTGAGCAATTTCCTCAATGTTAACAGGCGGATGTTTTGTTACATTGTAATTCCACGGCGTTCCAATTCCATTAACGCTTGTTATTCTGCCTTCTTTGTCAGTTTTAATTGTTGTATATTCTAAAAATGGCCCACCGAAAATCATTGTTCCGGCATCCTCATAACGAATACCAATGTCATAAACGCCAATATTATGATTTATTATTTTCAATGGTATGGATTGCAGATGTGACTTGGCTAAACGCATACAATTCCATTCCATCAGTGAAATCAAAGGCACCCAGCCGCCCACAAAATCCATTGTCTTTGTGGCGTGCCTGACAACTCTTTCAGCATTCTTTCCCGGGTCAGAGTTATAGTATGTACAGGTATCATCTTGACAATTCATGTTCAGTCTGTATTCAAATGCGCCAGATTTTGCTTCAAATGGAACGGAACTATTCATAGGATTCATTGCATTGATATTAAACTCCCGTATGCTGCCATCGGGATAGAAGTGAATACTAAATTCACCAATATAATCTTCCGGCACACGTACAAAAGCTTTTCCATAAAGGTGATTATTTATGATTGTATAAGTTTCAACTAAAACTGTATCAACTCCCAATCGCCCAATGAATGAAGCTGTGTAGGGTTTGTTACTTTGACCTAAACTTTTCAAGGCCAACACGGACACGAATATTCCCGTGCATATCAATCTTTGTTTCGTAACTCTTGTTTTAAATAGTCAATGAAGCACCCTATGAAAAAATGCCACATAACACGTAAAATTTATGCTATAAGACGCAAGAATACAAAAAATGCAACTCTTGAAAGTCAATGCTTTAGTGTTATACATTTCGTATTGTCGTTAGGACAATCCACCTGGCTGCCCGCAGAGAAAAAACCTCACACCACCGCCTTCCGGATGTGCAGCAGTTTCTCTAATAATCCTTCCAGTAAATCCAATTGCAGCATATTGGCGCCATCGCTCAATGCGTTGGCAGGGTTGGGGCATAGAAAGTTACAAGCGGATATTTTTAGCCTTTAGTTTTACAACTTTTCCTTTTTCTGATACCACTATGTAAGAGTCCTCTTTCTTTTTCTTCTCAATAAGCCGCCGTAAAGCAAGCTTATTGCCCTCAATTATCTTTTCTTTGATTTCCGATATGTTCATGTTATGCGTATGATTGGATGATTGCCCATTTCCCGGTATTATAAACTATCGGGGAGTTTCCTTGTTTTCCTTCCGCAATTAATTCCTGGTCTGTTTTTGAATTATCAAAAAACAACCAGAAATCAACAGTTTCTTTATACAAAGTAATGAAATTTTTCAAACCTGCTTTGTACCGTCTTAGTATGGTTTCTTCGGGAATGTTATGGCCGCCTTCCGAAACCCGCTGCTTTACCCGTTCAACGGCCAATTCGGGGCTGTCTAACCAAAGGAATACCAGGTAAATGACATATCCTTTCTTTTTTGCCTCATCACATAATACTACAAAACTTCTTGTTGATAAGGTTGTTTCAAAAGCGAAATCCTGCATCTGTTCTATAAGTTCGTCTATTCGTCTTAGCATTATTTTACCGGCTTCTATTGCGACTTTTCCTGGTTGAAAAGGAGAAAGCCCCCGGGCTATTTCATCTGCATTGACAAATTCTTTTATATTGAGCAGTTCAGGCAACACAGTAAAGGAGGCCGTAGTTTTCCCCGCACCATTGCAGCCTGCTATGATAAAAAGTCTCGGCAATTTTATTTGCAATATAACAAACTATAATAGGTAAAACTATCCTAAAAGACAATTATCTTTTGCAACAAACGTATTTAAGCTAAACCTCACACCACTGCCTTCCGGATGCGCAGCAGTTTCTCTAATAATCCTTCCAGTAAATCCAATTGCAGCATATTGGCGCCATCGCTCAATGCGTTGGCAGGGTTGGGGTGTGTTTCAATAAAGAGGCCGTCTGCCCCGGCAGCAATAGCGGCGCTGGCAATGGTGTCTATCAGTTGCGGGTTGCCCCCGGTTATACCGCTGGTTTGGTTGGGCTGTTGCAGGGAGTGGGTTACATCCATCACTACCGGCACGCCATGCTGCTGCATGATGGGTATATTACGGTAGTCAACCACCAGGTCCTGGTAACCGAATGTGGCGCCCCTTTCTGTCAGCATTATTTTATCATTGCCCGCTTTCCTGATTTTTTCTACGGCAAACTTCATGGCTTCGCCGCTTATGAACTGTCCTTTTTTTACATTCACCACCTTGCCTGTTTGCGCAGCAGCCACCAGCAGGTCGGTTTGCCGGCAAAGAAAAGCAGGTATCTGCAGCACATCAACGTATTCCGCTGCAATAGCGGCTTCTTCATGGGCATGTATATCGGAAACGACAGGCAGGTTATATTTTTCTTTTACCTTTCCCAGTATTTTCAATGCCGTTTCATCGCCAAGGCCTGTAAATGAAGAAGCGCTGGTGCGGTTGGCTTTCCGGTAAGAAGATTTAAAAATATAGGGGATGCCCAGGTTGCGGCAGGTGCCGGAAATCCTTTCCGCCACTTCCAATGCTAATTCTTCGCTTTCCACTACACAGGGGCCTGCCAGCAGGAAAAAATTCTTTTCATCGTATTGCTGGCCTTTAAACAGGTCTTTCAAAAAAAATTCCATCCGGCAAAAGTATGAATATCCTTTTGCTTTGGTGAAGACACTACTTACATTTGTATTTAAATTTCCTGCATGCTTAAAGATAAGATACTTGTTATAGGTGCTTCGGGACAGATAGGCGTAGAGCTTACATTGGCCTTACGAAAAATATACGGTAATGCCAACGTGGTGGCCTCCGATCTCAGGGAACAAAACTCCTTGCTGGAAGGAACGGGGCCTTATGTAAGCCTTGATGTGATGAACAAGGAAATGCTGCATGTGCAGGTGATAAGGCAGGGTATCACGCAGATATATATGCTGGCGGCCATTCTTTCTGCTACGGGGGAAAAGAACCCCGGTCTGGCCTGGAACCTGAATATGCAGGGCCTGCTGAATGTGCTGGATATTGCAAGAGAAGAGAAACTGGATAAAGTATATTGGCCATCGTCCATTGCTGTTTTTGGCCCCACTTCCCCCAGGAAAAATTGCCCGCAGCAGACCATTATCGAGCCTACTACCGTGTATGGCATCAGTAAGTATGCCGGGGAGTTCTGGTGCAATTATTTTTACAACCGGTTTGGCGTGGATGTAAGAAGCATTCGCTACCCCGGATTGATTTCGTATAAATCGGCGCCGGGTGGCGGCACTACGGATTATGCCATTGAGATTTTTCAGGAAGCGCTGGAAGAAAAAAAGTACGAGTGCTTCTTAAAAGAGGATACGTACCTCCCGATGATGTACATGCCGGATGCCATCAGGGCTACGCTTGAGCTGATGGAAGCGCCTGCCAAAAAATTAACGGTGAGAACTTCTTATAATGTATCTGCCATCAGTTTTTCCCCGAAAGAAATTGCAGCAGAGATTAAAAAGCATATTCCCGGTTTCACTATTTCCTATAAGCCCGATTACCGGCAGGCCATTGCCGAAAGCTGGCCGCAAAGCATTGATGATACGGTTGCAAGAAATGACTGGGGATGGAAGGAAGAATATGATATAGCAGCAATGACAAAGGATATGCTGCAAAACCTGAAGGGTTAATTTGGTTTCCTGCCGGTAACCTGGTAAAGTGCCTGGCGTATATCTTCCGGTTCGGCATTTTTCAATAAGTAGGTATCGGCGCCGGCTTCATCCAGTTTTTTCAAAAAAGTAGGGTCGTCGTACATGCTTATAATTACTATTTTAACGGAAGGGAACCGGGCTTTGATTAACCGGGTAGCTTCCCTGCCGCCAAGCAGGGGCATGTTCAGGTCAAGCAAAACGACCTGCGGCAACTGTTCTTCCATTTTTTCCAGCAAATTTTTTCCGTCTGTGGCTTCCCAGATTACTTCAAAATGATAGGCGCCCGATAAAGTTATTTTCAAACCTTCCCGGAACGCTTCATGGTCTTCCGCTATGCCGACAGATATATTATCCATTTGTCTTGCTGTTTATAGGAACAGTAACCGTAATATGGTACCAGTTGTTTTCTTTTGAGAAACGGATAGCGCCTTTCAGGAGCAGGATGCGGTTCCTGATATTCTTCAGGCCAAGCCCTTCTTTTTCGAAGCTGAGCCTGTCAAACTCTTCCTGCGTAAGCCCTTTTCCGTTGTGTGAAATAGTAAGTTCCAGTTGGTTGTCCTTTACATGTGAATATACCTTTAGCTCTGCGGCCCCGGCATGTTTCAATATGTTATTGATTAATTCCTGCGCCAGCCGGTAGAGGCTGATGTCCTGCTCCTGGCTTTCTGCCGGGTAGCTTTCATCAAGTTCTGCAGATGCTTTGATGGTATCCCCGTTGCTTACCTGTTTCAGGAAGTGCTGAATGGCTTCATTCAGGCCAAACTCCCTTAGAATATTGCTGTGCAGGTTATGTGAAATGCCTCTTACTTTCTGGATAACCGTATTTAGGAGTTCTCTTCCTTTTTCATGTAGTTTTTTATCTTTTTCATCCAGGGTATCATGCTTTACGCCGAAAAGGTGAAGCTTGGCGGAGGATAATATGGCGCCCAGTTCATCATGCAGCGTTTCTGCAATGCGGTGCCGTTCGGTTTCTTCGCTTTTTACGGCTGCTTCGATCAACTGGTTCTGCTGTTGTTCCCGGAGGCGCTGCACATCCCGCTGGTACTTCATTTTTTTTCGCTGGCTGAAAACAACAGATATTAAGAAGCCGGCAAAGAGCAGGAACATGGCGCCAATGCCAAAAAAAACAAGAATGCGTATATCTACCGATGGGTTCATCAGGGTATTTTATATTGCTTTCTTGAATAAAAGTACATAGAAACGGCTATCAGGATACACAAGGCAATAAAAGACAAGCTGTATATAATCAGGATTATCCAGGTAAAGCCGTAATCGGTGTGTGCTGCGGTAGAATAAAAAAGAAATGCGAAAAAAGTGATTGTTTCGTATAAGGCAATGCCTGTAACAACATAAAAGGAGGGCTCCTTTGTCCAGTTTATCTCGCTTTCGTCCAGGATAGCATGAAAAAGATAGAGTAAGGAAAATAAAAGGAGTACAAAACTTTCAACAGGGAACAGAATGGCGCTTAAAAGAAGAAAAGACTCGAAGAAGGTAAAGTTCACAATACAAAATACAAGGTAAGCGGCCATGCCCAGCTTAAAAATCCGTGCATACTTTGACGGGCATACCTTCATTAAATAATACCCTAACAGTATAACCCGTAAAACAGAATGGGTATTATAGAAAATGTTATTATTGTTATAAGGCTCCTGAAGGGAGTTATAAAATAAAACCACAAGCGCCGCAAGCAGGTTGGCTGTAAACCCGATAACTACATACGTTGCAAGAATTTTTGTTTCTACCCCTTTCGGCTTTCGTATAACGTACACCAGCCAGGGGATAATGAGTACTGCCGCTTCACATATTGTCAGCACATAAATTAGCCACTTGCTCATTTATTGATTTAATTAATTTTCGTGGGGCGGCGGTGGAGGGCAATTCGGCGGACAGGGCAGCGTTTCACCTTTTGAAAAAACTTCAGCAGGGTCGCCGCTTTTTGTAACTATATGTACATCGAAGCTTAAAAAAGTGCTGTCGCCGGAATAGGCCCTTGGGATTAACCGGAGGTACTCAAAAGGGATCAGGTTGCCGCTGCTGTCTGCAAAACCTTCTTTTGAGAAATCATAAAACTGCGGGTTCGCAACGAGACCTTTTGGGAAACTGCAAACAGAAGTATCTCCTTTTATCGTGAAATCAATTTCCTTATTTCTCTCAACGGCGGAATCTTTGCTTAACGGGTAGGCTTTTATTTTTATAAAAGACCCGTCCACAGAAGGAACAAAATTAAGCAGGGGAATAAAATTGGCGCTGTCAGCATTATTCCACCCTTCTTTCAGCCAGGTTTTCAACTGATCATGGGTAATGGTAATGCAGTCCGGATTATTTTTTTTCTTTCCTTTATTGCTGTTGCATGACATGATAAACAAACTGCTAAGGAGGATAAAGGAAGCGATGAGAAGGAATACATGTATGGACAAGTGCTTAATACGGAAGCTTATTTTCATAAAAGTTGGTTAGGATTGATTAAGTCATTCTATTAGTAAAACAGTAATCTAAATTAAGGTTAGGACATGACATTTCAAAAACAAAGCAATATTAGATATAGGCAATACTGCCAGTCAGGATGACTTTTGAATTGAAAAGGCGGTAAAGCCGGTAAACGGAATATCAGTAACCGTTACAGAGGTAACATGCGCCAGTGGAGGGCCTTTTTTGCACCAGTCAATTAACCTGTTTAATTGCCCTTCGGTTCCGGTAGCGATAATATGAACAGAGCCGTCCGCCTGGTTGTTTACCTGCCCTGTAATGCCAAGCGCCGCCGCTTTTTCTTTTGTACTTTGCCTGTAATATACTCCCTGCACTTTCCCGCTCACAAGTATTGAAACTGTCTTCATAACCTTTTTACAGTTTAATCAGCGAGGTGATAGCTTCGAGATAACGTTTATCGGTTTCATCAAATGTATTATAGCCGGAACTGTCAACATCCAGCACCCCTGCCACCTCATTGTTGCGGAACAGGGGGATGACAATTTCGGAACGGGATAAACTGCTGCATGTAATATGCCCCGGAAATTTTTCTACATCCGGCACTATCAGTGTAGCTGCGGCGGCCCAACTGCTTCCGCAAACCCCTTTTCCTTTTTTGATGCGGGTACAGGCCACAGGCCCCTGGAAAGGCCCCAGCACAAGTTCATCATTTTTTACGAGGTAAAACCCTACCCATAGCCAATTGAACTGCTCTTTCAACGCAGCCGCTATATTAGCCAGGTTGGCAATGGTATCCGGCTCTCCTTCTGTCAGGGCTTTTATTTGCGGGAGAAGGGACTCATATTGCTCTGCTTTAGTTCCGGTACTAATGGATAGGTCTTCTGCCATGCCGCAAAGATATATTAATCCAAAAGCCGGTGATTTCTGTATGTCTTTAATTTACCTATCTTTCATGAAATATTACAGAAGTATGAGATGTAAGCTCTTATTACTGTTTCTGCTTGCTGCTCCTTTGTGTTTGGTTTCACAGCAATTCGGGGGGCTTCCTCCTTCTCATAAATGGAAACAGGTAAACACTGATTCTTTCAGGATCATTTTTCAACCCGGACTGGACAGCCAGGCTAACCGGGTGGCTTCTGTTATAAGCCACCTGGCATCTTCCCGGCCTGTTTCATTAGGCGAAAAACTGAAGAAGATAAATATTGTATTGCAGAACCGCACTGTAGTTCCAAATGGTTATGTGCAACTGGGGCCTTTCCGCAGCGAATTTTTAATGACACCTACCCTGAACAGTTTTGACCAGGGCAGCATTTCGTGGACAGATCAATTAGCCATACATGAATACAGGCATGTGCAGCAATTCAACAATTTTGATAATGGGTTAAGCAGCGTAATGAAAGTACTGTTTGGTGAAGAGGGCTATTCGCTGGCTATCAATGCAGCTATCCCGGATTGGTTTTATGAAGGCGATGCGGTTTATATGGAAACAGCGCTTACACAGCAGGGAAGGGGACGATTGCCCCTTTTTGTAAATGCCTACCCCTCCTTATGGCAGGCTGGTAAAAAGTATTCGTGGATGAAGCTCCGGAACGGTTCATTGAAAGATTATATTCCCGGTCATTATCATCTTGGCTACCTGCTGGTCAATTATGGACGCAAGCAGTACGGGCAGGACTTTTGGACAAAAGTTACAAAGGGGGCCAGCGCCTGGAAAGGTTTGGTTTACCCGTTTCAGCAAGCAATAAAAAAACATGCCGGAGTTGATTATAAAACATTTTACGAGCAGGCCTTTGCGTTTTATAAAGAAAAGGCAGGAAGAGAATCTTCCGTCAAAGATGAATTTTTGTTCCCTGTAAAAAAGAATGTGGTAACAAATTACCTCTTCCCTTATCATATAGGAACCGATTCTTTATTGTATCTGAAATCAGCCTATAACCGGCTGCCCGCATTTTATATCAGGGACAAGGAAAAAGAGCATAAGCTGTTCTTAAAAGATGTTTCAATAGATAACCAATACGCTTACCGCAACGGAAAGATTGTGTATGCTGCCTACGAAAACGATGCCCGCTGGTCATGGAAATCGTATAGTGTTATCAAGGTATTTGACATGAAGACCAGCCGCATTATCCGGCTTACGCATAAGTCAAAATATTTTACACCTGATATATCCGCAGACGGTTCTAAAGTAGCGGCGGTACAGGTTGATGAGAATGGTAAAAGTGAATTGCATATCCTGGAAGTGCCTTCTGCGGAGATTGTAAAAAGAATAAGCTCACCGGAGATCAGTTTGTTTGCCGACCCGAAATTTGTTTCAGATGATTCTTTAATTGCTGCGGTAAGATTACCGGATGGTAAAATGACCCTTGCCGGGGTAAACATCCCTGCCGGAACGGTTCATCGTCTTATTCCTGCCTCTTTTAATGTAATCGGATACCCGAACATAAGTGGCGATACTGTTTTCTTTACCGCTTCATTCCAGGGCAATGATGATGTGTTTGCCTTAAGAATGGCAGATAACAAATTGTATAAAGTTACGGATGGCCCGTTGGGCAATTATTACGTCAATGCCTCTCCGGATGGTAAACTAACATGGTCTGCATTTACAGCGGAGGGCTACCAGTTGAAACAGGCGGATGAAAAAAAACTATTGTGGGAGGCATTGCCGCTTGCAGAAGTTGAAATGCTAAAAGAACCTTTCGTAGTAAGCACAGAAAGCGGCTATGAAAAGGTTTTCACGGAGAAGATAGAGTGGCGTCAATATCCGTCATTGCCGTACAGGAAAAGTACAAAACTGATTAACCTGCATAGCTGGCGTCCGAATTACGAAGACCCTGTTTTTACCTTTTCTGTATATGGAGAAAATGTGTTGAACACATTGCAAACAGAATTGACTTACAGTTATAACCAGAGTGAAAAGACAAATTCGGTTGGCTTCAGCGCTACCTATGCAGGGCTTTTTCCGTTTCTTAATGCGGGCACTGAATTTACTTTCGGACGGCAGGGCCGGGTAGGAGAACGAATAGCGGAATGGAACCAGCTTGATACAAGGCTGGGCTTCATTATTCCATTGAACCAGGTAAAAGGGAGAACGCAAAAAGCGTTAAACTTCAGTACTTTTTATTATCTCAGGAATGAGTTTAATAAAGGGTTCCTGAAAGATTCCCTCGGAGGTAATACTTCGTTCAGTTACATGGCGCATAATTTATCATGGGCAGAGCAGTTGCCGCAGGCCGTTCAGCATATCAATCCGCGGTGGGGCTACGCATTCGCTACATCATACAGGTATCCCATCAATCGTTATGAAGGGTACCAGCTATTCGGCAGCGCTTCGTTCTATCTGCCGGGCATACTTCCTTCTCACAGTCTTGTACTGAATGGCGCCATTCAGCAGAGGGATACAACCCGCTTGTTGTTCAGCACCAGGCTGGCGGATGCAAGAGGGTATGAAGATTATTATATCACCAATGCCGGTTCCAGGATATGGAGGCTTTCGGCCAATTATCATTTTCCGTTGCTTTACCCCGATTGGGGCTTCGGGAACATACTTTACCTGCAAAGGGTAAGGGCCAATGCGTTTTATGATTATCAACGGATTTTTTCCAACGATAAAAGCCTGCACCTCGATTTCAGGAGTATTGGCGGGGAAATATATGTTGATACCAAATGGTGGAACCAGCACCCGCTGACTTTTGGCTTTCGTATAAGCTATCTGATAGACGATGACCCGCTGGCAGGCAATGCAAAAGGAACGAGCCTTTTTGAATTTATCCTGCCGGTAAGCATTATTCCAAGATAAAGGAATGTGTTTATTTCGGTTTTAGCGAATTGTTTATTTTATACATGGTCCATGACATGCCACTGCTGATTACGGCGCCGGCCGCCACGTCTGTCGGATAATGCACCCCCAGGTACATTCTTGAATAACCTACCGTGGCTGCCCATGCAAACGTAGGCGCTATAACATACCATTTGGGATAGGCAAGGCTCATGGCGCTGGCCATGGAAAAGGCTTCTGCCGTATGACCGGATGGGAACGATTCATTGCGGGCATAGATTACAGGTATAAAAGAGGGATCTGCCACAAACGGCCTTTTTCGCTTAAATACTTTCTTAAGAATAAGGTTCACCAAAGAAGCGGAAGCAATACTTTCTGTTACGTACAAAGCGTTTTTTCGCATTTGTTTATCGTCTTTAATAAGCCCTGTTACAAACAATGTTGCGGGGGCAGAAAGGCAGATAGGGTTATTCCATTTGGCTACAAAGCGGAAGAAATCATTTTTTTCTTCCGTCCGGGTAAGGGATATGCTGCGAAGCATACGAAAATCAAAATTGTTTTGCTGGGCATTGGCTACTACAACCAGGAATAGCAGGAAAGTACTTAAGACGATACGGGTCGGGATGTTTTTATGGATGCGGACTGGTGATGTCATAGTTTGGCCAGGCTTTCTTCAATTACTTTTATTTTGGAGAGGGCATCGTCTTTTTTCTTTTGCTCCAGGGCTACTACTTCGGATTTGGCATTGGCGACAAATCTTTCATTGCCGAGTTTTTTCTCTATTGTTTGCAGAAAGCCTTTGTAATACGTAAGGTCTTTCAGCAACTGCTCTTTTTGTGAAGATATATCAATCTCCGTGTTGGAAGCAATGAAGAAAGTGTCTTTTTGTATTACCAGGGTCATACAATTGTCATTTTTTTCAGGGGTAAATGCGATGCTTTCGGCATTTACCTGTTTGGCAAGAATCTCCTTAATAGAATTGTACTGTTTTTCGTTTCCCGATAAAATGTAAAGTTGTATGCCGTCTTTGTTCTTTAACTGTGCTTTTACTCTTGCCTCACGGATAGCAGTAATTATCTCTTTCAGCAGGGCGGCATGTTGCAATATGTCTTTATTGGCAGCACTACAGGCAGTTATTTGTTTTACCGTAATATCATCTTCTCTTTCTTTTAACTGATGATAAATTTCTTCGGTAATAAATGGCATGAAGGGGTGCAGCAGTTGCATCAGTTCTTCAAAAAAACCAACCGTTTTTTCATATACTTTTTTATCAATCGGTTGTTCAAAACCGGGTTTCACCCATTCGAGGTACCAACTGCAGAAATCATCCCATATTAACGAGTAAATGGTTTTTAATGCTTCGCTAAGACGAAAATCCCTGAACTGCGTATCGAGCTCTGCTTTTACTTCATTCAGACGGTTTTCGAACCAATCGGTAGCAAAACTGTGAGCCGTTAGCTGTGAACTTTGAGCCTGCTCGTGGCTGGTGGCCCGTAGCTCAAGGCTCTTAACTAACTTCAACGCATTCCACATTTTATTGATGAAGAAGCGGCCTTGTTCGTTTCCGGCGGGGTCCCACATCAGATCGTTGCCTGCAGGAGATGCAATCATAATGCCGAAGCGAACAGCATCTGCGCCGTCTTTCTCTATCATTTCAAGCAGGTCAGGAGAATTGCCGAGGCTCTTGCTCATTTTTCTTCCCTGCTTATCCCTTACAATACCTGTAAAATAAACTTCACTGAATGGCTTTTTGTGCTTGTACTCATTGCCTGCCATAATCATCCGGGCCACCCAGAAAAAAATAATCTCAGGTGCCGTTACCAGCGTTTGAGTAGGGTAGTAGTAGCTTATTTCATTATTATCCGGGTTGCTGATGCCTTTGAATACTTCCATCGGCCATAGCCAGGAAGAGAACCAGGTGTCGAGTACATCTTCGTCCTGAATCAGTCCACTGTCCACTGTCCACTGTCCACCGTTAGCGTCCTGCTGTGGACTGTCGTCTGCGGACTGTTGACCATACTTACTCAGGTACAGTTTTGTTGCTTCTTCTTTTGTTGCAGCTACTACATAGTTCCCGTTAGCGTCATACCAGGCCGGTATCCGTTGTCCCCACCAAAGTTGTCGGCTGATACACCAGTCCTTGATGTTTTCGAGCCAATGACGGTACAGGTTTTTGAATTTTGCGGGGTAAAATTTTATTTCATCGTTCAGTACAGATGCTAATACATCAGGGTTTTTCTGTAAAAAAGCCTTCATGTCAATAAACCATTGCAGGGAAAGACGGCTTTCTATTACAGCCCCGGTACGTTCGCTGGTGCCTACCTGGCCTTTATAGTTTTCGGTCTTTTCAAGCAGGCCGAGGGCGGCAATATCTTCTGCTATTTTTTTTCTCAGTTCAAAACGGTCAATGCCGTTATACGATAATACCTGCTCATTCAGCAGGCCGGTCTCCAGTTCCTTCGAAGAGAATTTGCCTGAAGGGTCCAGTGTATCAATGGCGGCCAAGTTGTATTTTTCGCCCAGCATATTATCGTTCTTGTCGTGTGCCGGGGTTACTTTCAATGCACCGGTGCCGAAGTCGGCAGTTACATATTCATCGGCTATTACAGGTATTTTCCGGTTGATAACGGGTACCATCACTTCTTTTCCCACCCAATCTTTATATCGTTCGTCAGCAGGATTAACGCAGATAGCTGCATCGCCTAAAATTGTTTCCGGCCGGGTAGTGGCTACAGTAATGGCTCCTTCCCCTGAAGCAGCCTTATATTTTACATAATACAGTTTGCTGTCAGTTTCTTTAAAGATCACTTCTTCATCGCTAAGCGCTGTAAGGCCAACAGGGTCCCAGTTTACCATTCGTTTTCCCCGGTAAATAAGGCCCTTGTTATACAGGTCAACAAACACATCTGTTACAGCACGGTAATAGTGGTCGTCCATCGTGAAGGCCGTACGGCTCCAGTCGGGGCTGCACCCTATTTTTTTCAGTTGTTGCAAAATGATGCCCCCGTATTTTTCTTTCCATTC
>CAZLLT010000017.1:66443-69578 GCA_964560445.1 uncultured Chitinophaga sp.
GTCGGTTCCGGGTACCCAGCAGGCGTTTTTGCCCTGCATCCGGGCACGCCGTATCAGTATATCCTGAATGGTATTATTAAGGCAGTGCCCCATGTGCAGTATGCCGGTTACATTGGGCGGCGGCATTACGATAGTAAATGCCTCTCTTTCATCCGGTAGGCTTTGAAAATAATTCTTATCCAGCCAGCGCTGGTACCATTTTTTTTCTGCTTCGCTGTGGTCAAAATTCCTGCTCAATTCCATAAGGGGGCAAATTTACCGTGTTTTCTTTATACATAGAAACGAACAGAAAGGGATATTGGAGTGAAGATGTCTTCATTCCTGAAAAAAACAGGGCACAAAAGACTAAGTTTACGATTCGCTGTGTATATTGAACCATAAAATGCAGGTGAAATAATTTTTTAAAACAATACGGATGAAAAGACAATTGACTTCCTGGTTCAGCCCCTCCCTGAATAAAGAAATGCCCATTGCCGCTTATGGCGATTATGGTTTTGCGCTGCTGCTGGTGCCTACTGCCGCGGCTGATTACCTGGAGTATGAACGATTTCAGCTATTGGATCACATCGCCCCGTTTATTGAAGCGGGAAAGGTGAAAGTATTTTCTATTGACAGCATTAATAATGAAAGCTGGCTCAATAATACCATGAACCCCTGGGATAAATCCATCCGCCACCAGCAATGGAATAATTATGTGTTCAATGAAGTGATACCGTTTATTAAAACCAATACAAGCCCGGATACACCCATTATTACCTGTGGCGCTTCCTTCGGCGCATTGCACAGCATGAACCTGTTTTTGAAGCGGCCCGACCTTATTAACGGGGTTATTGCCATGAGCGGCGTGTATGATCTTACTGAATATACCAAGGGGCATTATGATGATAATGTTTACTTCAACAGTCCTGCCCATTATATTTCAAATCTTACAGATAACCAGGTGCTGGAGCAGATAAGGCGCAGTAATCACATTCATATACTTACGGGAAGCGGTAATTATGAAGACCCTGATGCCAGCGGCCGTTTTGCCCGGCAGTTATACGATAAAGGAATTTGGTATGAACTGGATGTGTGGGGTACAGAATGGCCCCATGACTGGAATACCTGGAGGGCCATGCTGCCACATTACCTTGGAACAAGATTTTAAGTATGTAAATAAAAGAAAAAGGGCATCTGTTTCAAAAACATACATGAAGCAGGTTTTGGTTCTTCTGTTATTGTGCCCTTTGCTTTCAGCAGCACAGCATTATCTGTTTGACAGCGCTTATATTCAAAAGCTGGCCGGGAACCCTGGAGAACCTATCCGCCTGCCACGCAGGGATTATAATCCCCATTTCAGTATTCCGGATACAGGAGATTACAATACGAAAAGCAGGACATTTGTAGTTTCAGACGATTCTACCTACCGTAAATTATTCTGGCGGCATATTTATACCCCGGACTCAATTGCCCATTACCGTAAGAACGGCGCTTCTGAGTATTATTTATATTGGATGGAAACGCACCTCGTTGATTCTCTTCCTGCCATTGATTTTTCAGTTCATGAATTGGTAATGTATGCGGCCTGTTACCAATGCCTTGCTTATTGCGGGCATGATGAAGAATACAGCTCCTGCCACCGGAATGCCTGTTATTTCCGGGAATCCTGGTTTATTCGCAAGAAAAAAATCACTTAAGTTATGCCGTTAACTGGCGCAGGGTTTCGATAAACGAATCCCGGCTGATCATCCGGGCGCCCATGCTTTCCAGGTAGGCTGTATATACCTGGCAGTCTATCAGTTCCACTCCTTCGGCTTTCAGCAGGCGAACATATTTTGCAAAGGCATAGCGGGAGGCGCCGCTTATTTTGCTGAACATGCTTTCCCCGAAAAATACCTTTCCCAGCCGGATGCCGTAGAGGCCGCCAACGAGTTGCCCGTTTTCCCATACCTCGGCGCTGTGGGCATAGCCCGACTGGTGAAGCTGTGTATAAGCAACTTCCACTTCATCGGTAATCCAGGTGCCTTGCTGACCGGGCCTGCTTATCCTTCTGCATTGCCCTATTACTTCCCGGAAGGCTTTGTTGACGGTGAACTCAAACTTTTCCTCCGCAAGCAGCGATTGGGTGGTTTTAATAATCTTTAATTCATCCGGGAATAGCACAAACCGGGGGTCGGGGCACCACCAGAGTACAGGCGCTGAATCGTACCAGGGAAATATCCCTTTTTTATAGGCTGCCAGCAACCTGTCCTGTTTCAGGTCGCCGCCAATGGCCAGCATTCCGTCTGGTTCTGCCAATTGAACAGGCGGAAATTCGATGGCTTCGGTAAGTGTAAATACGGGCATGGGGCTAACAGGCTGGAAATGAGGGAAGAATTAATTTAGAAGGGGCGGATAATGATTTTTGGCCGTGCAGCCTCAACTTCGGAAAAAACGATTATTTTTGATTTAAACAAACCCATTCATAGCGAATTTAAAAGCAATTTTATGAAAAAGATCGGAGTTGCCTTGTTACTGTTGCTTACCCTTTCGTTTATGACGATCAGTTGTTCCAAAGATGACCCCGGGGATGTGCCAACCGGCCCTGTTACTCCCGATCCTGGTGGGCCTACCGGTCCCAGCGGGGGCTGACATAGCAGCAGGAAAAATCAATACCAAATTTATCAGGAAAGGCGTTCCGGAATGTTAAGCGGATGTAACTTCTACCGTAGCGTTGATACCCCTGTCGGTAATCGCATCGCACATGGGCTTTAAGGCATCATAATCACCCTGCTTAACGGCATATTTGCCTTTAAAATGGATGATGTAGGCGCATTGTTCGGCCTGTTCATGGCTATGGTTACAAACTTCCATTAAGGTTTCTATCACCCATTCAAATGTATTTACTTCATCGTTCCATACTATAAGCTGGCAGAAAGCTTCTTCGGCAACGAGCACATCGGTATCTTCCTGTATGTATGTTTTTGTATCGTTTTTGCTGGCTATCATAGTGGTGCAAAGTTAAAAAAAATTTGTCATCAATCGGAGTACCCTTATCTTTGCCGTCCCAAAAACAAAAGGAGAGTCGGCGGCTGGAGTGGTAAAATTGAAATATTGGGAGTTTAGCTCAGCTGGTTCAGAGCATCTGCCTTACAAGCAGAGGGTCGGGGGTTCGAA
>CAZLLT010000018.1:0-63900 GCA_964560445.1 uncultured Chitinophaga sp.
TAATCTCTAATGTAAGAGATTTTACTGTCCGTAGAAATTAGGCCATCTCAGTTATATAGCAACGGTTTGTTATGGTGACACTAATGCAAAAGAAGTATTGAGATTTAAGCAGTTTCTTGACGATGTTTTGTTAAAATGTTCTTGGGGGAGACTGTTTGTTAGATTCTATTATTTTGCTTCTCCTTCTATATCAAAGTGGCTCATGACTAAACCTAAAATTAATAAATTCATTAGAACAAATATCCTCGACCAATTTTATAATAAACTGCAATAATTTATGAATCCGAAAGACTTTGGAGCATTTGACCATACTTTGGTTAATGGAATTGATGAACTACAACGCAAGATTTCAAGCTTAGCTCATTTCACATATCATAAAGGCGGCTCAACCTTTATAACTATTACTCTGACTTATAATGATGCAGGTATTATTAAAACTGCAATCATAATGACAGAAGACGATTTGCCTGAAAAAATTGACCGTAAAAATTTTAAAGAATGTTTCCTCGACAACTCCTTCGACTCGGTATCAGATAAGACTGTTTTCGCTTGTAAAATAGATTCAAATAATCAAATTGTTGACAGCAAACATTATTCTCATCATTCACATTTTATCTAACCTAAGAGCACTGCGCCCAACACAAGCATTTGTGCTATTTTTCAACAGACTATGCCTTTCAAATTGACCATACTATTCCTACTCTTTTCGACACTTCTTTTTGGACAACAGAATGGACTGTATAAATTCATTGGGTCAAATGGCAAGTATGGGTTCATTGACAAAACGGGTAACATCAAAGTGCAGCCAAAGTATCTCATAGTGCAAGACTTTGGCGACGGCTTGTGTTTTGTTTCAAAAGAAGTAATTACAAAAGGATACAAATGGATTTGTATTGACACCATAGGAAATGAAGTTTTTGACATCCAAGATAATTTTCCCGAAACAGTGTTTAAAGAGGGTTTTGCTCGAATCAGCAGCTTTACGGAGCATTGGTTTATAAACAAAAACGGAATAAATGAATTTAAAAAAACATGGAAAGATGGTTACAAGGAATTTAATAATGGCATTGCTTATGTAAGTGACATACGGTTTTCAAATTTCTATCCAATTGACACTAAAGGAAACAGAATTGGAAATAAAAATTATTCAAGCATCGAAATTTATCAAAGCCTAAAGAATGACAATTCCCCAATAACAGACACATTAATCAAATTTAAACAAGACAGTTTATGGGGATTCAAAAATTTAAAAGGCGACATAGTAATTGAACCAAAATATTATTTAGTTAACCGTTTTCAAAATGGACTTTGTGCTGTAAGATTAAATTATCAACCATTTGAAGTCGCAAATGACTATTATTTGGACGCAATAATAAACACAAAGGGACAGGTTGTTAGTCAGCAGCCAATGCATTGCTATATGGGCTTTCAAGGTGACTTAATTGTTTATTATGGTGGCTTTCACTTTTCTGGCGGCGTTCACTATCTTGACAAAAACGGACAAAGAATAATCCCAAAATAAAACGGCACACAACAAAAGTATTTGCAAAAGCAGGGCTGGACAATGTAACGTCAGCTATGTGCAGGCATCAGCAGCGGTTCAAGCACGACGTTCAACGTTCAGTTTTAGTTCTTAACTTCAACAACATATTTTTAGTTGGGCATTAGTACCGAGCTTGACATTCAATGAATTCCCTGCCTTCGCAAATACTCGACCGTTGGTGGCAATTTAAGCAGACCCTCACATGACACAAAAAATATCAAAAATCGTCATCGCTTTATTAGCAATTGTCATCGGACTTTATCCAAGTATATATTTTTTAATGGACAGGAAATTTGGTTTATTAAGTTCAAAATCTAATGAACTATTAGCAAATACTCTTTGGAACACGGCTTTTTACACTCACATCATTTTAGGAGGAGTTGCTTTGTTAATCGGCTGGCTACAGTTCAATATAAAGCTTAGGTTAAGAAACCCTTCTGCGCATAGAAATATTGGTAAAATCTATATTGTCTCTGTTCTTATTAGCTCACTGGCCAGCATTGGATTAGGCTTTTTCGCTACAGGTGGATTTATGACTTCAACAGGATTCATTTGTTTGGGAATTATATGGTTTACAACAACTTTACTATCTTACCTAAAAATCAAGAACATGCAGGTTGAACAACACCGTAGGTTAATGATCTATAGTTATGCTGCATGTTTCGCCGCCGTCACGTTGAGAATTTGGCTGCCTCTTTTAAGCATAATATTCGTAGATTTTATAGTTGCCTACTCGATTGTCGCATGGTTGTGTTGGGTGCCCAACCTATTGATCGCAAATCTTATTGTTAGGAAACTTGGGCCATATCAAACATAAACTGCCACCAACATTGGTTTGCTAAAAGCGGGGCTGAATGGCTTCGATTGGGCAATTTTGCATGATTCAACTTTCTTCTTCGATTTCAACTTTTGTGCTAAAAATCCCGCCCGAACGCAAAGCCCGAAAATGTTACCGGCCATTTTCCCAACTACAGTAACACAGATAAACTTTTGTACTATAAATCAGTCGGCTGCTTAGGCCCGTCTGCGGAAATTTCTTTATTCCGAAACTTCATTTCCCCTTCTCAATAAACTTCCTGCATCCGCTTCCCGAAATTGAGGAAACCAACCTATAAATCCCCCACACCAACCTCCCACTCCCCTCTCCCTAAATAGACATTCTCGTTTTCAATTCGAGATATTTATTAATGGTATTTACAGTGAGGTTTTCGGGAGAGGTGAGAATGGACAGGATACCGTTCTTGTGCAGTTCTTTTACCATCAGCTTTTTTTCATAGGCGAATTTCTCTGCAATGGTCCTGATATATATTTCTTCCAGCGAACCGGCTTCTTTTGCGGTAAGCTTTTGCAATTCGGTGTTCTCAAAAAACACCACCAGCAACAAATGGTACCGGGCCATTTTTTTCAACGCAGCCATTTCCCGCTGCAGGCTTTCCAGTGATTCAAAATTGGTAAATAAAACCAGCAGACTCCTGTTGGTAATCCTTTGCCGTATTACGGAGAACAATTTTTCAAAGTCTGCTTCGAGGTAATCGGTTTTCTGCTTATACAGGCTTTCCAGCAGCAGGTTCATCTGCGCCGGTTTTTTATCAGCAGGCAAAAAACTGTCAATGTTCTTTTCAAATGTTATCAGCCCGGCCTTATCCTGCCGCACCAGCGCCACATTGGAAAGCACTAACGTAGCATTGATGGCATAGTCCAGCAAGGTCATTTCATTAAAAGGCATTTTCATTACCCGGCCCTTATTTACCAGGCAATAGATCTGCTGGCTTCTTTCATCGGTATAATTATTTACCATCAGGCCGTCTTTTCTTGCTGTGGCCTTCCAGTTGATGGTGCGGTAATCATCGCCCCGCACATACTCCTTTATCTGCTCAAACTCCAGGCTATGCCCTATCTTCCTGATGCGTTTTACACCGGCTTCCTGCAAGCGGTTGCTTACGGCCAGCAGCCCATACCGGCGCATTTGTATATAAGAGGGATATACTTTTATTGTCTGCTTTGCCGGGAAAGTATAACGCCTTTTTACCAGCCGCAATGGCGCCTGCACATACACATTGATATCACCAAATTCATATTCGCCTCTTGAATCAGGTTTTAATTCATATTCAAGCAACTGCTCCCCGGAGGCGGACAGCGGCAATTTTCTTATCCATGTCCTGTCCTGGAACTGTACGGGCAGTTCATCAATTACACTTGCTTTTACAGAAAATCCATACCTGTTTTGAAACCGGATGAGCACTTTGTTTGGGTCGCCGATGCTGAACCGTTCTGCCACTGTTCTCGTTGCAAGAATACCGTTCCTCCTGCTGTAAATAATCAGCGCATCAATCAGTATAGCGGCCAGCAGCAGCAATAATACCAGCCCGGCTATCCTGTACAGTGCAGGGAAGAAATAGCTCATTACATAGATAACAGCCGCCAGGCCTGCGATGTAGTAAACGATTGTATTTAAATAAACCGACTTGAGCATATCACATTACCTCGGCACATCCATTCCCTGGATAATTTGTTTGATCACTTCATCTTCCGTAATGCCTTCCATTTCCTTATCAGGAGAAAGGATGATACGGTGGCGCAAAACAGGTGAAGCAACAGATAAAATATCTTCCGGCGTTACAAAATCACGGCCCGACATAGCCGCCACCGCTTTTGATGCATTCATGATGGCCAGCGATGCCCGCGGCGAAGCGCCGAGATAAATTGATTTATGGTTCCGGGTCTGGTGAATCAATCTGGCAATGAATTGCAGCAGTTTTTCTTCA
The DNA here is from genome assembly GCA_964560445.1 of uncultured Chitinophaga sp. Taxonomy (GTDB): domain Bacteria; phylum Bacteroidota; class Bacteroidia; order Chitinophagales; family Chitinophagaceae; genus JJ008. The sequence goes on from CAZLLT010000018.1 coordinate 4,309, forward strand.
ATTACCTGCTCCCTGATTTGCTTTCTTAAAGAAGCAATTTGCTCTGTTCCTAATGCAGGCTGCACCATGTCCAATGCAGAAGCATTACCCATTTTATGAAACTGGTTCAGGATGGCCACTTCTTCGTTCTCTGACGGATAAGGAACTACAATTTTAAAAAGAAAACGGTCTAACTGCGCTTCAGGAAGACGGTAAGTGCCTTCCTGCTCTACAGGGTTCTGGGTGGCCAATACCATAAACGGCGGCGGCATGAGATAGGTTTTGCCATCCACCGTTGCCTGCCTTTCTTCCATTACTTCCAGCAAAGCGGATTGCGTTTTGGCCGGGGCCCTGTTGATTTCATCCACCAAAACAATATTGCTGAAGATGGGGCCTTTCTTAAACTCAAAACCCGCCTCTTTAGGATTGAACACCGGCGTACCCAATACATCGGAGGGCATAAGATCAGGTGTAAACTGGATACGGGAAAAACCGGCCTGCACACTTTTGGCCACCAGTTTTGCTGTAAGCGTTTTGGCCACCCCCGGCACACCTTCTATAAGCACATGCCCATCGGCCAATAAAGCGGCAATGATAAGGCGTACCATTTCATCCTGGCCTACGATAATCTTGCGGATCTCGTTGCGGATGGAAGCCACCGCTTCACTCAATGCAGAGAGATCGGTTCGTTGCTGAAAAATTTGTTCATCCATATTTATGCTTTTTTATAAAATGATTCAAGTTGCCTGTAAAACGAGATCAACTGTGTTGACGTTATCGTACCGGCCAGGTCAAGGCCCCTGATAAAATCAACAATGCCGCTGATCTCCGCTTCGGGAACCCCCGACTTGTAATGTATGCCTTTTACCAATTCTTTATCCAGCGCCGTTGTAGATAATTTATACCTGCTCCGTACATACTCCAGAAAATAAGCCGCCATTTTACGGCAAAGGTTTTTATGATCGCCTTTATCATAATAAAGCCTGCCAATAGTCTTTACAAAATCAAGCGAATCATTCCTGGGCTTCTTTATAACAGGTATAGGCCGCTGTTTGCGCCGCATTTCCATCAAAGCATATACAAGCAGCGCCAGCAAAGCTGTTAAAAGCCCCGCTTTGAAACCCGGATATTCCAGCAGCACACTGAACCAGCCCTTTCTTTTGGTATCAGGCCGGCGTTCTTTATTGATGAAATACTCATCCCATGCAATCGTTTTTACACCGGGCCTTACCAATGATAATATGTTTTCCAGGTACGTAATATTGTTCTTGTGCAGCAGGAAATAATTACTGAAAACCAGCGGCTCCAGGTGAATAAAAATATTGCCCTTTCCTATACCTGCATGTACAAAATCCGGCTTTGTTTTATCTGAATACCCGAGTGTAGTTATTGTATGCCGATCCGTTTGTTCAAAATAGGCTTTAAATGACCTGCCCGGATAGCCATAAGTAAGTTTCTCCTGCCTGAAGGGCGGATTGGTAAGCGAAAGCAACGGTTCTTTCGGCAGGTCGGCCCCCGAAATATTGTACAGGCTGTAAGCGCTGCTATTGCACCTGAGGATTTTTTCTGCATCGGAAGACAAATACACAGCGCTGATAAAAACATCATTTCCCCGCTTTACAAAATTTACCAGTTCATCCATTTCGTCTTCGTTGGCAAACAGGTTGTCCGTAACGATTATCAGCAATTGCCCGTCTTTTTCGGATGAAATTTCGTCCCAATAGCCGGGTTCATCCCTCGTGGTGGTAACGGCGGACCCGGAAAATAAATCCTGTAATGAATTATAGGCTACATATGTACCATAAGGGATTTTGTCTTTTTTCCGCAGGCTGATGGCCTCGTTCAGCTTCTTCTGCTTCGACCTGTCGCCGGTAAGAAACATAGCAATAATGGCAACTGCCAGCAGCCCGATCAGGATATATGGTATATATTTTTTCAATGCCTGTAAATAAACCGTTCAATGTTATCAAAATCTTTTTTAATCAATGAATAGGTTTCTGCGCTTACCTCAAATTCGCCATACCAACTGTATTCATAATTTCTTACTACCCGGAAAAAATCGTTGGAATAGCCCGCAGACTGTAGCTCCATTATATAATCAAGGTTTGTTTTATCCTGCTTATAATTGATGATATTCCGTTCAGCAAGTGTTTTCAGTAACTGCAAAAACTGAAGCCGCACTGCCAGCCTGTAATCCTGCTGCTGCAATGCTTTACTGATTTCATAGTGATAGTTGATGGCAAAAATATCTTCGGGCAAATCTTCTCCTTGCTGCACCGCAGCCGTTTTGGAGCTTTTTCTGAACACACCGATTTTATTCTCGTACAAAAACCAGATAACAACCCCTGCAAACCCGCCGATAATAATCAGCCACAGCAAAGTCTGGAACCAGGTCCGCTGACCAATCGGTATATACGGCGCCCTTGTTTGAAGATGCTGCGCTTCATCTTCTTCAAATTCCTTATCCGCATACCAGAACGCCTCGTCTTCTTTTAATTTCTTTATCCTGTCCTTATCGGTTTTCCGGGGGGTTAATGATAGCTTGCCCGCCCGCTTATCATTAAACGAATGTTTATCTTCAGGAGTGAAGCCGTCTGAATAATCCGGCTCCTGTGCATTGATTGTGCAAACAAAAAATAAAAATGCCGCAAACAGGGTTGCTTTGGCAATGCGAAAGATAAAAACAGGATGTGTAGCTTTTATATTGTTCACTTATACGTCCTCCTCATTTAGCTGGCTACGCAGTTTTTTACCGATCCGGTAAGGATAAATGATAAAGTACCAGATTACAAATAAAACAGACAACCCGAATATAGCCGTAGTAAGAACAGAAATATCATTGTACAAGCGGGTAATAAACCCTTCAAAAAAAGCAGCCAGGGCAAAAACGGGCAGCAACCCTACAATAATCTTCACCCCGTCTTTAGCTCCCCGCTTTAACGCATCTATTCTTTTTACAGTGCCGGGAAAAAGAAAGCTTTTCCCCATGATGAGGCCGGCGGCGCCTGCCAGAATGATAGCCGTTATCTCCAATGTGCCATGTACAAAAACCACGAGCCAGAAGTCAACCCCCAAACCTCTTGCTGCAAAAAACTGGTCAAACACCCCCACCATTACTGCCGTCTGCGCCAGATCGTACAAGCTGGGTATGCCGAATACAATGCCGGAAGCAAACATGCGAAGGGCAACGGCAATGTTATTGACCATTATGCCCAGCCATGTAAGAAAAGAACTGCCATGCTCATAAATGCCAAAAGGATTGCCATCATCAATATTATCCTGCGTATGATCTACATAGCTGTCGCCTAATATGCCCCTTGCCACTTCTTCATCCTGCTGCGATGTAAAAAAGCCAATGACAAAAAAGATGCAGAAGAAAATAAACGAAAACAGAACAGCTTTATAATGCTTTCGTATGGTAAGGGGCAGGTCGTATTTCCAGAAAGTAACAAGGCGGTTTGTGTCTTCCTTCCGGTTCTTATAGATATCCAGGTAAATTTTGGAAGCCCTTGAATTAAGGAATGACGTTACTTTCCCGGATGGATAAAATGTTTTGGCATAAGCGAGGTCATCCACCAGCCGGGTAAATTCCGAAGCCAGTTCATCCGGGTCTTCTGTCCCCATCTCCTGGTTTTTCTGCCAGCGGTCCTTATTCTTTTTTATAAACAATGCTTCTCTCAAACGCCTGTGCTATTTATGTTGTAAAATAATGCTTTTTTTACAGGCATCTGAATTATACCCCAAAAAGCGTAATTTAACTGCTTTAAAGCCCTTCATGTCGGTTATAAAAGTCCCTACTAATTTTAATATTGACATTGAATTTGAAATCCCTGAATTCTACAGGAGGCTTTTTGCCCTGCTGGCAGATTTTTTAGTACAGTTTTTTTATTTCAAGATAGGCATTGAGGTACTGAAAGCCATTTACAGCAACATGGATATCTGGAATATTGACCAGCGGTACAATATAAGCTGGGCCTACCTGGCCTTTATTTTCGGGCCTATTATCTGCTACCACCTTTTTACTGAAATAGTCATGAACGGGCAAAGCGTAGGCAAAAAACTTACTTCGCTAAGGGTAGTGGATGAAAACGGTGGCAAGCCCGGCATCAGCCAGTTCCTCATCCGGTGGCTGCTGCGTGAAACCTGGTTTATCATCCTTTTATTGATTTCTTTAAGCCAGGACGCCGCAGGAAATAAAGGCCAATCCACCTTTCTTATACTGATTGTGATTGCTTATTTCTTTACAGACATAGCGCTGGTTGTTTCTTCCAAAAAAGGGCAGCGGTTAGGTGATATTCTTGCCAAAACAATTGTCATCCGCATCAACAAAAAAGAGGATATTGAAAATACTGTATTTATGGAAGTGGATGACAACTATGTACCTGCTTTCCCACAGATTATGCAATTAAGCGATAAAGACATCAATGCCATTAAGAGCATTCTTGAAACGGCCCGTAAAAAAGGAGACTATGCCATGGCCGAATCAGCGGCAGAAAAAATAAAAGCCCACCTGAAAATTGAAAGCGCTATTGGCGCTTTCGACTTCCTGAATGTATTGCTGAAGGATTACAACTACCTCTCTGTAAAATAAAGCCGGTTAAAAAAAAGGCCCTTATCTTTTTACAAGGGAAAAGATAAGGGCATTGCAAGTTTGGTGAGAGCCGAACCGGCTATATATAATGTAAATTATAAATTAGATAACGCTCCCAATAAACTTATTAGTATCAGGATCAGGAATAAAATAATTAAGACTGCCCACAGTGCAAAAAAGTTCCTGGCGCCGGCAAACCCGGCAATAAGTAAGTCTATGCTATTTGTTTTTAGCCCTGCATTGATTTTATTACCGGCATTGAGTGCAAATACACCGCTCAGGATATAAACTATTCCCATTATCACATATACCGCCATGCCCATATTGCCAAGGGAACTTGCACTAAAACCGGAATCTCTGTAATCAATGCCTCCGTAACCTCCTGCTTTACTCATTGCCTGCTGAACCACAATTCCTAATATGATACAAAGAGCGCCTATAATCAGGCTGCCTATTCCAAGTATTCTGGCCCAGGACGCTGCACTGCGAAGCGTGTAGCTGTTGGCGCCGTCAAGGCTTAACTGGAACAATGAACTGGATTGATTTGATTCCATTTTGTTTGATTTTGGTTACTTAAATATAAAGGCTTTTGGCACAAAACCAACTATTGTACAGAATAAATTAATAGGCACGGGCAAAAAGCACCCTTTGAGAAGAGGCATTACCCGTCAGGATACATTTTCCTGCCTCCATTTCATTGCCAAGCGGTATGCAGCGTATGGTGGCTTTTGTTTTCTCTTTGATGGCATCTTCGGTTTCCGGCGTACCGTCCCAATGCGCTGATATAAAACCGCCCTTTTCGTCCAGCAGCTTTACAAATTCTTCCCAGCTATCTGCTTTGGTAATCATCCCATCACGGAAATCCTTGGCCTTGTTAAACAAGGTTTGCTGTATATCCCCCAACAAGGTTTCAACATATTGAACAATACCATCCAGTGATACTACTTTCTTTTCCCTTGTATCCCGGCGCACCACTTCTATTTCATTTTTTTCGAGGTCTCTTGCGCCAATGGATAGCCGCACCGGAACGCCTTTCATTTCATACTCGGCAAACTTCCATCCCGGTCTTGCATTGTCGTTATCATCATATTTTACCCGTATTCCCAATTGGCGGAACTGTCCGGCAATGTCTTTTACCTTAGCATCTATCAATGCCTTTTGCTCTTCTCCTTTGTATATCGGAACGATAACCACCTGCAAAGGCGCAATCTTCGGAGGCAGAATCAACCCTTCATCATCGCTGTGCGCCATAACCAAGGCGCCGATGAGCCGGGTGCTTACGCCCCAGCTTGTAGCCCATACATATTCCAGCTTATTTTCTTTATCACTGAATTTTACATCAAATGCTTTTGCAAAATTCTGCCCCAGGAAATGGGAGGTACCTGCCTGCAACGCTTTTCCGTCCTGCATCAGGGCCTCAATGCAATAGGTATCTTCAGCGCCGGCAAACCGTTCATTCGGGCTTTTAACCCCTTTTACTACAGGAACGGCCATCCAGTTCTCCACAAAATCGGCATACACTTCCAGCATTTTTTCGGCTTCATTTACCGCTTCATCCTTGGTGGCATGTGCCGTATGTCCTTCCTGCCATAAAAATTCTGCAGTGCGGAGAAATAACCTCGTCCTCATCTCCCATCGTACCACATTGGCCCACTGGTTTACAAGCAGCGGCAGGTCCCGGTATGATTGTATCCAGTTTTTATATGTACTCCAGATAATGGCTTCGCTGGTAGGGCGGATCACCAGTTCTTCTTCTAGCTTTGCTTCGGGGTCCACGATAAGTTTTCCTTTTTGCGCCGGGTCGGCTTTTAGCCGGTAATGGGTTACAATAGCACATTCTTTGGCAAAACCTTCCGCATTTTTTTCTTCCGCCTCAAACAAACTTTTGGGTACAAACAAGGGGAAATAAGCGTTTACATGCCCAGTATCCTTGAACATTTTGTCCAACGCATCCCGCATATTTTCCCATAAGGCAAAGCCATACGGCTTAATAACCATACAGCCCCTTACAGCCGAATAATCGGCTAACTCGCCTTTTATTACCAGGTCGTTGTACCACTGCGAATAATCCGTTCCTCTTGGTGTTATTTCCTTGCTCATAAACTACGATAATAAATTTCTGAACCCTGCTTCCCCGGTTTAATGGTGGCTATAACTTTTTTATAATATTAACAGCCCCCGGCACAATAATTCCCGCAATTGGTTAAATATTTGCGGTGGTAATTGTTGTAAATGAATTGAAACAGCTACCGGTTCAGACGGCACAAAAGTAGTAACTTCGTTTTTAATTAGTTTAAACCATTTGCCATGAAACAAACAATTCTTCTGCTGGCAGTTTTTGCGGCTGTTTTTTCAAGCTGTACTTCGGCCTATAAAACAGGGCAAACCCCCGATGATGTGTACTACTCCCCCGCCCCTCCCAGGGATGAATATGCCGTAGCAGAAAAGGACAACGACAGAAGATACCAATATACAGACGAGTATTATGACAACCGCTTTCTCCGTATGAAGGTGAGCAACAGGTACCGCTGGAACGACCTGAACGACTGGTATTATTATGAACGCTATGGCTACGGTTATAATTACTACTATGGTAATTTTTATAACCCCTACAACTCCTGGAACTATTATTACAATCCTTATTACGGCTATTACGGTAATGTTTTTTATAGCAACCCCAAGACTATTGCTTATACTCCGCCGGTAAAACCCAGGGCTTTTAACCTGGCCGGTTATACAAATAACACCTATAACAACAAGAATACAACTACTACCAAAAGCAGAACCAATAATTCTTACAACAATAAAAACCAAAACCCTGCCGGCCGCACCACCCGTTCTATTTTCTCGGGTTCCAACGATAACAGATCTTCCAACGGGGGAAGGATAAGCTCGGGCACTTCTGGCAATAACAGAAGTTATTCGCCATCCAATAGCAATTCCAATTCCTCTTCTTCCTCAAGTTCAGGACGTTCATCCGGTGGAAACAGCAGCAGCGGAGGAGTAAGCAGACCCGGAAGAAATTAATATATATCCATACATGAAATCAATACTGGTATGGTAAGCATTTTTTACAAAGTGTGCAGTCAGTCTATTACCCGTTTTAAAAGCTGATATGATAAAAAAAATATACTTCTCCCTTTCATTGCTGATTACAACCCAGGCATTTGCACAAATTCCCGAAGAGGCGCTAAGGCTTTCGTGGATTACACAGCAGGGAACCGCAAGAAATCAGGCTATCGGCGGAGCTATGGGCTCCCTGGGCGGCGACCCTACCGCTTCGATTGTAAACCCTGCCGGGCTGGCTTTTTATAAAACATCCGAAATTGTATTGACGCCGGGCTTTCAAATGCTGAAATCAAGAAATAATTTCAGGGGTACTTTGGAAAATAATCCTAACAGCAACCAATTCGCTTTAGGGACTTCGGGTATTGTATTTGGCGGAACAGGGCATAAAGCCAATAACAGTTTTGCCATTACCGTTACCCGCAGGGCCGACTTCAACCGGAAACTATCTTATAACGGCTTAAACGATTACAGCAGTTTTGCCGAACCATTAGCCGATGAATTTGCCGCTTCCGGGCTTACCATTGATGAAGCGCTGAACAGCCCGAATATTTCCCTGCAAACAAAAATGGCCCTTTATACTTACCTGGTGGATACGGCTACTATTGACGGTTCGCCAACGGTTATTGCCCGTTCTGAAAACACATCTCTTTTGCAGCAGGAGCATTTGTCCGGTATAAGCGGGGGCATTACAGAAATTACGTTTGCCATGGGCCATGAAATCAATAAAAAATTCATGATAGGCGGCAGCCTTGGCATCCCCATTATCAATATAGACCGTGATACCTATTACAGGGAAACAGACGCTTCCGGTGAGGCGGGCAATGAGTTTAACTATCTTGCTTACCGTGAAAATTATACATTAAAAGGCGCCGGGATGAACTTCCGGATAGGCGCTATTTACCGGCCTAAAGAGTACATCCGCATCGGGCTGGCCTTACATTCCCCCGACCTTTTACTAACAACAGAAACTTTTAATTCCGGTTTTGCCGCCGATCTTGAAAATTTCGGAAGCCCCTCTTATGACAGCGTATCTGCCGGTGTATTTACCGGCGGCAGCAACTCTCTGCGCTATTCGCTTTATACACCCGGACGTATCATACTAAGCGGTTCGTATGTATTCAGGGAGGTAGAAAATGTGCAGCGGCAAAAAGGATTTATTTCGGCTGATATTGAATATGTGAATTATAAATGGATGCGGTTTGCCCCTCCCGGCGAACAAAACAGCAGCACAAAAGAGTATTACGAGCCTTATAATGATGCGATAGATGCCATTCACAGAGGCGCTTTTAATTTCCGTGTGGGCGGAGAACTAAAGTTCAATATCCTGATGGCAAGACTTGGTTTTGGCTGGTACGGAAGCCCTTACAAAGAAAGTGAGCTTAAAGCATCACGCATCAACCTCAGCGGCGGCCTGGGCTACAGGCACAAAGGCATTTTTGTTGACCTTACTTATGTTCACCGCATAGAGAAAGATGTTCATTTCCCTTACAGGGTAAATGCACCGAGAAATAACACATTTGCAGCGCTTAAACAAACAGGCGCAAACGTATTACTCACTTTTGGGTTTAAGATATAGTCGCAACCCGCATACTTACTGCTTATTCAAGGCACCCTCCAGGTGCCTTTTTATTTTTTCCGGTTCATGAGGATTGAACCAGCTTATGCCCTCCTCTTTTTTAAACCAGGTAAGCTGCCTTTTGGCATAATGCCTTGTGTTGAGTTTTATTTTTTCTATTGCTGTTTCCAGGGTGGCGCTGCCGTTTAAAAATTCAAAAAGCTCTTTATAACCCACTGTTTGCAGTGCATTCAGGTATTGCCATTGCGTTAATGACTTCACTTCTTCCAGCAGCCCATTCTTCATCATGCTGTCCACTCTTTCATTGATATTCCTGTACAATTCCTCCCTTGGCAATTCAAGACCTATTTTTAGAATGTTAAAACCCCTTTGTTGTTTTTGCCCTTTCCTGAAACTTAGTATAGACCTGCCTGTTCCTTCCAGCACTTCCAATGCCCGCATGATACGCTGCGGGTTCTGCATTTCGCCTTCGGTAAAGAACAAAGGGTCCTTTTCTTTTACCTGCTGCTGAAGCCATTGCAGTCCATTGGTTTCGTAAGCGCTGATGATTGCTGAACGAATTCCCGGATCAATATCCGGTATCTTATCAAATCCCCCGCAAAAGGCTTTAATGTATAAACCTGTTCCGCCCGCCATGATTACAACATCATACTTCCGGAACAATTCGCTGCACTTCTGCAACGCATATTGCTCAAAGGTTACGGCGGTAACTTCTTCATGTATGGAATGGGTAGCGATAAAATGATGCGGCACTATGGCAAGCTCTTCTTCAGAAGGTCTTGCCACGCCGGTATTTAATTCACGGAAGCATTGACGGCTATCGCAGGAAATAATTTCTGTTGCAAAATGACGGGCCAGTTCTATGGCAACGGCTGTTTTTCCCGAAGCAGTAGGCCCCGCTACAACAATTACTGTTTTACCTTTACTTGCCACAGCTTTTATTTATAATAAACCCCGGTCTTTGTTGTAAAATAAGACCGGGGCCGTTCATACATTGTTCAAATTTTTATGCGTCCTCTTCTTCAGTTCCACCGCCTTCTTCGCTCATGAAATCTTCCCCGTCTTCATCTTTTTCACCGAACCCCTCACCGGCTTGTGTGAGGTCGTATTTTTCTTCGATGTCGGCAAATTTTTCTCCCAATAGCCCTTTTGTTCCATACTGGCTTGGCGCTATGCCTTCCACCCTTGCAGTGGATGGATAGCTGACCCTGGGGTTCTCTTCTTTTGAAACATTGATAAGTTCAATAAGAAAAACCCAGTTTTTATTAAAATCATACAGGTAAATAAACCGCTGATTGGGGTCTTTTATTTCTGACCCGATAGCTGTTTCCTGCATAAGCAGCGGCGGCGCTTTGTATTCTTTTTCATATACTTCTATGGATATTTCACGGCCCCGCTGCCAATGGTCGTTGCTGCGGAAAAATGTGGCGCTATGCTTATTGTCAAACTCATAGGCTTTTAATATCGCCTGGTGAAAATCAAAAAAGTTCTGTGTATGCCGTATCACCACATCCCTGTAAACGCTTTCGTCCTCTTCAAAATATACCCTGAATCTTAGAATTGCCATGGCTCAAATTTAAGGTTTTACCTGTTGCAAACCCATCTCTTCCCCTTTCCTGAGCATAAATGTATAGGCATCCCCGTACGTATTGGGTATTACCCCGTCCAGGATAGCATCTTTCAATGCATCTTTTATGATACCCACCGGTTTGGAAGGCGATAAACCGAATGTTTTCATTATCAGTTCCCCGCTTACAGGCGGCTGCCAGTTACGGATATGGTCTTTTTCCTCCACTTCTTTGCAGCGTGTCCTTACCAACTGAAAATTTTCCAGGTACCGCTTTACTTTTTGCCTGTTCTTTGAAGTAATATCTGCTTCGCAAAGCAGCATCAGCGAATCAAAATCTTCTCCCGCATCAAAAAGCAGGCGACGGATGGCTGAGTCGGTAATATTCTCTTTCGTAAGGCTTATCGGACGAAGGTGCAGTTCCACCAGTTTTTTTACCAGCCGCATCTTTTCATTCAGTGGTAATTTTAAACGGGTAAATATTTTAGGCACCATTCTTCCCCCAACTGCTTCGTGCCCATGAAAGGTCCAGCCATGCCCTTCTTCAAAGCGTTTGGTGGCAGGCTTGGCAATATCATGCAGAATGGCAGCCCAGCGAAGCCAAAGATCATCTGTGTTTGCCGATAAATTATCAAGCACCTGCAGTGTATGATAAAAATTATCCTTGTGCCCATGCCCGTCCTTATACTCCGCACCGGCCAACTCTACCATTTGAGGAAAAATAATCTTTAGCAAACCGCTTTTGTATAACAGATCAAAACCCACTGAAGGCTTATCAGCCAGAATAATTTTATTGAGTTCGTCGGTAATCCTTTCCTGGGAAACTATCTTTATTCTGGCTGCATTGTTTTTGATTCCTTCCCATGCGGTTTCCTCAATTTGAAAACCAAGCTGCGTGGCAAATCGGATGCCCCGCATCATGCGCAGCGGGTCGTCCATAAATGTTTGATCGGGGGCCAGCGGCGTTCTTATTATTTTATTCGCCAGGTCGTTCATCCCGTCAAACGGGTCTATTAACCGGCCATAGTTTTCTTTATTCAGGCTGATGGCCATGGCATTGATGGTAAAATCACGCCTTTCCTGGTCTTCTTGTATTGTTCCCGGCTGCACGGCAGGTTTACGGGAGTCAGCCCTGTAGCTTTCTTTCCTGGCGCCTACAAACTCAAGATCAAATCCGTCTGCTGTTTTTATATGCGCTGTTCCGAAATTTTTAAAATAGTCCACCTGTGTCGCGGGCCGAAATTTTTTGGCCACTTCTTTAGCCAACTCAATACCATCCCCCACGCAAACAAAATCGGCATCTTTTGTTGCCCTTCCCAGTTGCTTATCCCTTACAAAACCGCCTACCAGGTAGGTTTCCATACCGAGCCGGGCAGCCGCTTCGGCCACTTTTTCCAGCAACAATAATTCCCTTTCTGTGCACTGTATCTCCATAAAGCCGCAAAGATAAACGGAAGCGGGAAGGAATCAGCCTGTTTAAGGCCGGAGTACCTCTATTTTACCGTTCTGCCATTTTATTACCGAAGAGGGTGTGGCGGACCGCTCATCATCCTGACGGTATTGTACAATATAATCAACACCCTCTTTTACATCTGCTGTTATGCCTTTGAAGGTCATCGGCGCCGGTTGTCCTGAAATATTGGCCGAAGTAGATACAAGTGGTTTTCTGAACCGCTTTATCAGTTGCCTGCAAAACGGCTCCCGGCAAATTCGTATGCCGATACTGCCGTCTTTGGCAGGCAGGTTGTCGGCAAAGCCAATGGCCCCTTCATAAATAACCGTAACGGGTTTTTGAGCCTGCTGCAAATAATCAAACACTTCCATATCCGGCGCCGCCACATACTGAAGCACATCCCTTTCTTCTGTTACCAATACAATCATGGCTTTTTCATCTGCTCTTTTTTTTAGCTGGTATATCCGTTCAACAGCTTTTGCATCAGTAGCATCGCAGCCAATACCCCATACCGTATCCGTGGGATAAAGTATAATGCCCCCGTTATGCAAAACAGCTAAACATTGTTCAATATCTGCGTCTGTATGGCTCATATACTTTTATAAACAGTCATAACCGCATCTGCACACTTTCTACTGGTAAAATGCTGCGCCTGCTGCCAGCCTTTTTCTTTCATTTCTTCTCTTAACTGCGAATTGGTGGCTATTTCTTTCATTGCAGATGCAATTGCTTCAGCGCTGCCCGGGTCCGCATAATACGCCGCATCGCCGCCCACTTCGGGAAGACAGGATGTATTGGAGGTAATAACGGGTAAACGGCTGCACATGGCTTCCAGCACAGGAATACCAAACCCTTCAAAAAAAGACGGATATATCATCGCCACCGCCTGCTGGTATATGGCAGGGAAATCGTTGCCATTCCTGAATGAAGCGGAGGACCTCGCTGCGGTATGGTCAGATAGAAAAAAAACTTTTTCTTCCAACCCGTTCTGCCTGATATAATCTTTCACCACCCGCTTGTAGTTATCTCCGTCCCCGATAACCACTAAAGGAATAGCTACATCATTTCTTAACAGAAACAATGCTTTGCATATATTCAGGAGGTTTTTTCTTTCAATCACCGAGCCTACATACAAAAAAAACTGCTCCGGAAGCTGATAGCTTTCTTTTATCCTTGCTTTTTCATCTGCTGCAACCGTATTCCAGAAACCGTCTTTACAGCTCTGGTAGCAAACAATAATTTTATCTTCCTTTATTTTATAATAGTCAATGATATCCTGCTTCGTTTGCCGGCTTGTTGCAATAATCCTGTCGGCATGGGTACAGGCATTTATGTATTTCGCCGTATATATTTTTCTGTCTATCCTGCTATATTGGTGCGGGTAGCGTTCATGGATCAGGTCGTGAATGGTAACCACCGATTTCACCCCTGTATGCTGTATGCCCAACGGAATTTCATGGCTTAGCCCATGATATACATCAATGTTCAGCTTCACCAGGTCTTTTTTTACCCAACTGCTCCGCCATGCTGAAGAAAAAATTTTTGCCAACAGGCCCTGCGGCCTTATTTCAACAATATTGGCAGCGCCGGGCTGAAATAAAGTAGCCTTGCCCTTAGGGTTAAACAAATAGTATTGATGTTCCGGGTAATATCCGGACAAAGACCGGATAAGGGTGCGGCTGTAATGCCCTAACCCTGTACCATTATGATAAGCCCTCTTTGCATCAAAACCGATATTCATAACTTCTGCTATGCAAATGTGTATATTAATTTTGTCAGTCAGCCAATTTGTACCGAAACAAATCTTCGTATTGGCTTAATTTCGCAGCAAATTAACGCAAAATGAAAGAGTTGGTGCTTGAAGCATGGAACAACCGTGAATTACTGAAGGACAACAAATATGCCGATGCCATAAGAACTACGATTGAAGAACTGGACAAAGGGAGGTTAAGGGTTGCTTCTCCATCTGAAAACGGGTGGGTGGTACATGAATGGGTAAAGCAGGCCATCTTGCTGTATTTTGGCGTTCAGCAGATGCAGACATGGGACATTGGACCCTTTGAGTTTTATGACAAAATGCTGCTCAAAAAAAATTATAAGGACCTGGGCGTACGGGCAGTGCCCCATGCCGTAGCAAGATATGGCGCTTACCTGGCAAAGAATGTGGTGCTGATGCCCTCTTACGTTAATATCGGCGCTTATGTGGATGAGGGTACGATGGTGGACACCTGGGCTACGGTGGGCAGTTGCGCCCAGATAGGCAAAGGCGTTCATTTAAGCGGCGGCGTAGGCATAGGCGGTGTGCTGGAGCCTTTGCAAGCCTCTCCCGTTATTATTGAAGACGGGTGCTTTGTCGGTAGCCGTTCTATCGTTGTGGAAGGTGTGATCGTGGAAAAAGAAGCGGTGTTAGGCGCCAATGTAGTACTGACACAATCCACCCGCATCATTGATGTAAGCGGCAGCGAGCCCAAAGAAATGAAAGGAAGGATACCTGCCCGCAGCGTGGTGATACCCGGCTCTTATACCAAACAATTCCCTGCCGGTGAATATGGCGTAAGCTGTGCATTGATCATCGGTCAGCGCAAGCCAAGTACCGACCTGAAAACAAGCCTTAACGATGCCCTCAGGGATTTTAATGTTTCGGTATAACGAAAAAAATCATTTCCTATATTTGCAGCCCCATTGCCCGGATGGCGAAATTGGTAGACGCACCGTCTTCAGGTGGCGGCGCCGCGAGGTGTGCTGGTTCGAATCCAGTTCCGGGCACAGTTTAAAGAAACCACATTAGCTGGTTTCTTTTTTTATTTAAACATATTATTAGAGGAGTGCTGGTTCCCTGCCTGCATGACGCAGTCGGGGCTCAGGCTGGCAAACCCAGCCGCAGGCGCAGGAGGTAGTTTGCAATTACCGACATCCTACAAAAAATACCAACAATACAACCAAACAAAAAGACAAACTCTTCGAGTTTGGTACTGAGTCGCAGACTCAGTACAACAACCCTATAATTTTTAAATTTATAAAAGAACTGAAGACTACGGACAACAGGGTTTTCTACAGCTCCTGTCGCTGGTGTCTTTGCCTTGCTGCTTAGCCTCACACAACACACAGCGACGGCGTGCTGCTTTTTGGCAGAACACCGGCAAAGGCAAAATTTGGGGAACTCTGATACGTCACCAATTAGTTATCGTTCTATAATTACCGTTATATTTCATTACGAATCTTGGCATTTCTCCTTTTATTTTTACAACCTCGTAAAACTGGCCTCCGTTATAATAGCTAAACAAGACTTTAACATCTTCTGTATTAATCTGTTTTTGTGTTATTCTAAAAATTCTTTCCCATGATACTAATAGATTAATAGCACTATTTGGGCATAATCTTACAAATTGATATTGTTTTAATCCTGCCCAATAACTATCCCTAACAGGATATTGTTCAACAAAGTCTATTAATAGTTGGCTATTAGTAGTATCAAAATAAAATCTTTCCGGGTTGTTAAAAAGAATGGTATCTACAAATAAAGTCCCGAATACGTATATGGAGTCTTTTGTCGAATTGCTCAAACTTATATTTAGATGATTCTCCTCAGAACTAACTATCACATAAACACTGTCACTTTTGGCATTATCTAAACCCACATTACAAGAATCAAACACATAAGCATCAAAGAAATTAAAGTTTTCAATTCCCCTTTTTTGTGCGGTGCACCCAAAAACTAAGTACCACAACATACTTAGACAAAAAACTAATCTCATAAAATTAGTTTTAAAGTAAATGATTCCTATTATTCCAATCCAAAGTCGATTCAGCCAAACTCAGGAATGTTTTGAGCCAGAAATCCCCTACTCCTCCCATCCCCAGGGCTTTCCTTCCAACTCAACCGGTTTTGTAATATCAAAGGAAACGGTAAACAACCTGTCGGAGCCTATTCTTCTGAGGTTATAGGTAAAAACGCCTTTATCAAGTGTTATCCACCAAACATTACTACAGGCATAGCTTATCAGGCTGCATGTTTCCTGGTCGGCAGGAAAAACCTGCATGGTTGCAGCGCCGGTATTGCTTGCTGTGCCGCCATACCAGGTAATGCTGTCAGGCAAACCGTCTTTGTGGCGGTGGTCATGCTTCAGCGTAATAATATTATCTTTTAACGAAAGTACCCAGGTACGGGAACTGTCATCCCCCACATAAAAAGGTATCCTTATCTTTCCGGCGCTACAGGATTTTACCTGCATGACGAGTTTCTTCCCGGTAAACCCATCTCCCTCTCTTCCACCCTGTGTAATAGTTCCTTCATACGATTTGCCACAAAGGGCAGAAAGGTTTTTCCAGAAAACAACAGACGATGCTTCTTTTTCCTGCGCTGCAACGCCTGCCATTAGGCAGCAGTTTATCATAACAATAAACAAGAAGCGTGGCATTTTATTATACGGGGTTGTCATTCTTTATTTTTTATAAAATTTCCAACCGGGTTTATAATCCCTGCTCAACGGCTGATTGGTTAAAATTGCCCGCAGCATCTCAATGGGAATATTATTCTCCTGCAAAACGGCATCATGGTACTGCTTGTACGTCATCTTTTTTGTATCAACCAGTTCTTTCTTTAACGCATAGAACTGCAGGCCGCCAATCATGTAGGCAATCTGGTACAAAGGCCCATACCCGCCGGTAAATGAACGGCGCACTTCCCCTTCTGCATTGGCCCTTTCATGGCCTACCCTGTCAACGAGGAAATCAATACATTGCTGCGGTGTCCATTTACCAAGATGGTAATTAAGCGAGAAAATAATCCGGGCGCAGCGGTGCATCCTCCAGAACAACATGCCTATCCTGTCTTCTGGCGAACGGGGAAAATTCAGGTCCCATAAAAGCAGTTCCCAATACAAGGCATTGCCTTCTATCCAGAACGGCGTATCAAAATTGCGGTAAGCCTTATGCCTGTCGTTCATATAGCCCTGCAAATGGTGGCCTGCCAGCAGTTCATGGTGCACCGTTGCACGGGAAAAATGAGGGTTATTCCCTCTCATACTCATCAGTTTTTCCTCGTAAGTCATGGTGTTGGTAGGATAGGAAATAATAAGCGACCGGCCGCCAAGAAAGAAGGGGCTAACACGCTGCCGTTCCGCCGACATCATATACATACCCCATGCTTCATCAGAAAGTGGCGGCAGGGTTACCAGGTCATGCTTATTAAGAAATTCAACCGACTGCTTGTATAATTCGTACATGGCTTCGGGCTGTTTTCCAGGAGGCACATAGCTTTGCTTTACTTTTTCCTGTGCCGCTTTCCAGTTATCGCCAAAGCCCATTTCACGGGAAGCCTTTAATAATTCCGCATCGCACCAGGCAAATTCCTTATTGGCAATATCCACCAGTTCTTCCGGCGTATAGGCAATCAACTCATATTGCAACTGGCGGATGAGTTCGGTATTGCCAATGGGGTTACCGATAATACCACTGCCGTCATCTTTTTGCAACACATTAATCCTTCCTTTTTTCTTAATTGCATTTGCAAAAGCTCCTAACAGGCTGTCTGTTTCGCTATACGTTTTAGGCACCCACCAGCTAAACAAAGGATCGTACCCGTTATAGAAATTAAAATAATCCTTTAAGCTACCCTGCAAGCCCTTTGCAGCTTCCGATGCAAGATTGGCCTGCCCCGATTCAAGACTATCTGCTTTCTTTAATGCCGCCACCGCTTTTACAATTTCCTTGTTGATCTCGTTCAGTTCTTTTGCTACGGCTTCGCCATCGGCAGCAATGCCCCTGCGGCGGGGCTTTTGGAGTTCATATAATTTATCAGAGAAAGGCAGGTATTTTGCTACCTGGTCATAGGTCTTCTGTTCCTCCAGCAACTGGTATTGTTCGCTTTCTATGTTTCGCTTAAAAAGAATGTAATCCACTTTACCATTTACATTCATTTTGTCAAAAGGGAGTTTTTTCAGTTGCTGCTGATAATCGTCTATCAGCTTCAACAACCTTTTTCTTCTTTCAGGAGAGTTATAAGAAGGCCCCTGGAACCGTCCGAACCCTTCGCCCTGGCTGCCGGTGGCATAAAACCGGGTGATGCTGCCTTTGTCTGCATTGTACTGCACCAATATATCAGCCATTTCACTTGTTTGCTTATACAAATCAAATGCAGGCTGCTGGGCTGCAGTTTGCAGAAAGGAAAACAGGGCAAGCAGGAAACTGGCTGCAAGCATTCTTTTAAAGCGATAAAGTATATTCATACCGGATGATTTAGTATGAAAAGTATTAAACATTTTGTATTATGCTGAAAGAATTTTCTGACATATCAACTTTTATTAATTCAATCTTTATCCTAATAGAAGAAGGCTGCATCCCCGCATATCGCTGCCATCCATACGACCGATAATTTCAAAACTTCCGTTTTCCTGCACTTTCCCCGCATCATCTGTGGCAATAAAACTACAGGAATATATATTGGCGAGGTCAATGATATTGATAAGCCCTGCGCCTTGCGTTTTCACTGTCAGGGGGTCTTCCTCATCTCTCACCATTACCTTCATCCAGGACGGCGTATAAAAAATTCCATTGCCTTTTGAATAAGCCTGCGACAAGAGCTCTGTCATCCCATATTCTGAATGAATTACATTGAGGCCGGATGCCTGCTTCAGCCGTTCATGCAGTTCTTCCCGTATCATTTCTTTTCGCCGGCCTTTCATTCCGCCCGTTTCCATCATTACGGTATGCTCCAGTTTTACAGGATGGCTTTCCATAAAATCCAGCAAAGCAAAACTGACACCGATGAGCAGCGCCGGTTGCTTTTCCGCTTCCAGTTTCTCCAATACATTCTTCAGCTTATCCCATTCATACAAGTAAAAGCCGCTGTAAGGATGGTTGCTATCCTGAATCAGCTTATTTACCATATAAACCAGCGATGACCCATCCCTTTCAAGGTAAGAAGGCAAAAGGCCAAGAATGCACCAATCACTAACCCTGCCGTAAAACCGTTCAAAGCCTTTGGTAAAACTTTGCTCATACAGGGAAATATCTTTTATCAAATGGCGGCTTGCTACAGTTCCGGTGGTGCCGCTGCTTGTAAAAAGCATTGCAGGGGCAAACTCACCCGTTTTTACTTCTGTTGTTTTGAAGGCGCTGATAGGTAAAAAAGGGATTTCCTGCAAGGAACTGACAGTAGAAATATTTTTGCCTAAAGCAGACACATATCGGGCATAAGCCGGGTTATTGGCAAACTGAAAACGGAAAATCTCCATCGCAAGCCCTTCAAAACCTTTCGGTTCCGTGTTAAAAATTTTATGATTCCATTGTAAACTCATTCCCGGTTATATCTGGCAAAATTGTAAATTTGTTACCTAAAGTTTTTAAATGAAAAATATCCTTTCCCTGCTGGCCATCTTACTTGTTGCAACTACAGGGTGCGACAAAGATAAAGCTACTACAGAACCCCGTTTTAATATTGAGTCCATATCGCCCGGCACCGTAGTAAGCGGCAACATCATCAGGCTGGAAGGGCGGTTTACCGACCGGGAAGGCGATATTGACTCCGCCCTCGTTGTTTATAAATGGTATAATGGCGCTACGGCCTTTTTACCGCTTGACACATTACGGTATTCGTTTGAGTTCCTGGGCTTGCCCCCGAACACTACAAGCGGCGAACTGACCGTAAGTTTTGAATACAATACGTTCAACACAGGCAACCTCTCCATACCCGGTGTTTCGATAAGGGACACTTCTGCTACATTTGGACTAATACTAATTGACAAAGCAGGCCACAGAAGCGAACTGGAAGAATCAGCACAGATCAGGCTCATCAAACCATGATATTATTGAAGCCTGCACGGCATTTTTTCTCTTTTCTTATCTATAGCAATCTATTTATTGCATTTTGCGCCGTATTAATGACAGGACAAACATACCGGCTCCTTTTTCAATTTTCGCCCAACCTGTATTTTACAGGCTTTGTCTTTTTTGCAACCTTATGCAGTTATAGTTTTCACTGGTATCTTACTACCGAAACGGCGATTGCCTCATTACGGGTGGAATGGACAAAAAAATACCGGTTCATTCACCAACTGCTTTTTATAGCCGGTCTTACAGGCGCTGTTATTTTCTTTTTCCATTTTTTGCAATACTGGCCCTGGTTTTTAGCCGCTGTCATAGCCGCCTTTCTGTATTCAGCGCCAAAGATTCCCCATCCTTATTTCCGTTCCCTTCGCAAAATTGCCATTGGAAAAACCATTTTCCTTTCCCTTGTATGGATGTATGTAACAACAGTTCTTCCGCTGGTTGTTTCCGGTCAGCCTTTTTCAGAGGGGGCCATCTTTTTTATCCTGCACCGTTTTTTTCTTATTTATGCCATTTGCATCCTGTTCGACCTGCGAGACAGGGTTGATGACCTGAAGAATGGCATTAAAAGCCTCATTACTTATCTGTCTGCCCCGGCTGTCCGCACATTGTTTTATTCATCTTTACTCCTGTCCGCTGCTGCCGTTCTGCTTATGACCCGCGGGGGCTATACAACAGGAAACCTCATTTTACTTATTGCACCTTGCATCATTCTGGCCTTTTTGTACAATTATGCAAGCAAAAATTTCAACGATTATTTTTATTATTTTATCCTGGACGGGCTGATGGCCTTTTCGGCTTTCCTGCTGCTGATAGCAGGCAAATGATTATTTTTGATAAAATCCTGATAGAAATATGGCGAAGTCCTCCAAAACAAAGAAAGCATCCGTTATTACAGAAAAGTCTTTTTCCTTTTTTAAGAATTATATCAATAATGCTTCCCCTGTTGGCTTTGAAACCTGGGGCCAGAAATTATGGATAGAATACGTTAAACCCTTTGTGGATACACACTATGTAGATCCTTACGGAACTGCGGTGGGCATTATAAACCCCAATCATCCTTTTAAAATTGTGATAGAGGCCCATGCTGATGAAATCAGTTGGTTTGTCAACTACATCACTGCTGACGGCCTGCTTTATTTAAAGAGAAACGGCGGTGTAGATCACCAGACGGCGCCTGCTTCCAGGGTGATTATTCATGGTAAAAAAGGGCCTGTAAAAGCGGTTTTCGGATGGCCCGCCATTCATACCCGCCACAGTACGGCAGAGCCTAAAGAACCCACTCCCCGCACCGATAACCTCTGGCTTGATTGCGGGGCCAGGAGTAAAAAAGAAGTAGAACAGCTTGGCGTGCATGTTGGCGCTGTTGTTACCTACCAGGATGGTTTTGATGAGTTGGCCAACGGCAACTACATTGGCAGGGCTTTTGATAACCGTATCGGAGGGTTTATGATAGCAGAAGTGGCCAGGTTAATTAAAGAAAACAGGAAGAAACTGCCGTATGGCTTATACGTTGTAAATGCCGTGCAGGAAGAGATAGGTCTGCGGGGCGCTGAAATGATTGCCCGGCGCATCAAACCTGATATTGCCATCGTTACAGACGTTACACATGACACGTCAACGCCTATGATCAGTAAAAATATTGAAGGCGACATAAGCACCGGTAAAGGGCCTTCTTTAGCTTATGCCCCGGCTGTTCATAATAAACTGCTCGGAGTTGTAGAGAAAGTAGCAACCGATAAGAAGATTCCTGTGCAATGGAGGGCATTGAGCCGCAGCACCGGCACCGACACAGATTCGTTTGCTTATTCCAATGACGGGTGTCCTTCTGTGCTTATTTCCATCCCGCTCCGTTACATGCACACCACAGTAGAAATGCTGCACAGGGACGATATTGAAAACACCATTCAACTGATGTATGAAACCTTGCTGACATTAACGCCCAAAACAAACCTTAGCTATCTATGACGGCAGCATGGCTTTATATTGATCCCGGAAGCGGGAGCTACCTGGTGCAGGTGATTATCGGCGCTGTGCTGGGTATTATCATGTTCTTTAAAAATATAAAGTTGTATATCCTTTCCCTGTTCAGAAGATCACCCAAAAAGCAAAAGGATGAATGAAAAGGATAACCGGCAGCATTTCCGGGTCCATCCTTCTTCCTACCGCGACCCATCTGGTTTCATCTTTCAGCAGGGCGATGAAATATACAGGCAGGTGAATACCTCTTTTGCCGGCGATTATGATTTGTTGTTTTCAAACGGCCTTTATAAAAAGCTAACGGACAGGCAGTTGCTGATACCGCATGAAGAAATCAATAACCTGCAAACAAACATTACCGGCGCCTATAAAATAATAAAGCCCCAAAAAATTGATTTTATATCGTATCCCTACGAATGGAGTTTTGATATGCTCCGGGATGCAGCGCTGCTTACCCTGCAATTAGTAAAAGAAGCGCTGAACCATCAAATGATACTGAAGGATGCCACTCCTTATAATATTCAGTGGCATAAAGGAAAGCTTATTTTTATTGATACTTTATCATTTGAACAATATGCAGAAGGGCAACCCTGGATTGCTTACCGCCAGTTTTGTGAAAATTTTCTTTCCCCACTTTTGTTAATGTATTACAGCAAAAGGCATTTACAACAATTATTGCTTGCTTACCCGGAAGGCATTCCGCTTGATGTAACCAGTTCTCTGTTACCATTCCGCAGCCGGTTCTCATTGAATACTTACCTGCATATCCATTTACATACCGCTGTAAGCAGAAAGAAAAAAAATACGGCAGAAAAGAAGGTATCGCTTCCGCTCAAAAAATTGCAGGCTTTGATAAACAGCCTTTATACATTCATTGGAAAATTAAAGGCCCCGCCAGCCGATACGGTATGGGCCGATTATTACAGCGAAGCCGCTACCCGGAATAGCTATCTCGCTGCTAAAAAAGAAATCATAAAAAAGTGGGTTGCCACATACGGGCCTTTTCAAAAATCGGCTGACCTTGGCGCCAATGACGGTGAACTTTCAAAGCTGTTAGCAGCAGGCGGCGCTTCTGTGTTAACGGTTGACTTTGACCCTTCCTGCATCAACAGGTTATACAATGAAATCAAGCTCACCGGGGCGCATACTATCCAGCCGTTGTTAAACGATCTTTCCAATCCTTCACCGGCCATTGGCGTCAACAACCGGGAAAGGGCATCTTTTGCCGGGCGGTTGCAGGTTGACCTAAGCCTTGCCCTGGCGCTGATCCATCATCTTTCCATCGGGAAAAACATCCCATTCAACCATGTAGCTGAATTTTTCCAGGCAACCACTGAGCAACTTATTATCGAATTCGTACCAAAAAATGACCCGAAAGTGCAGTTAATCCTGCAAGGGAAAAAAGACATTTACACTTCTTATACGCAGGAAAATTTTGAAAAAGCATTTGAAGAATATTTCCTTGTCAGGGATAAACAGATAATTCAGGATTCTGAAAGGATATTATATTTTATGACACGAAAATGAAAAGTAACCTGAAAAATATCTTTAGCGCCTGGCCATTATTTGTGCTGTTGCTTCCGGTGTTCTTTGTGCTGCACGGTTATATTGAAAACAGGGAGTTAGTAGGTTGGTGGGACGCCTTTCTGTTATGGTTAAAGTATGCAGGTATAGCTATTGGGCTTACTGCCTTTTTCTGGCTTTTTTTCAGGGATATTAAGAAGGCAGCTTTTTTCTCTTTTCTTATTTTATGCCTGCAATTCTTCTTTGGAAGCGTACACGATTTCCTGAAAGAATATTTTGCATCCACTTTTATCCCCAAATACAGCTTTCTTCTTCCTGCCATTCTCCTGGTTTTTATCATTGCCTTTATTTTATTAAAACGACAGGCCAAGCTATCTGCAAAGCTTGTTTACTACCTCAACCTTCTGTTGGTTTTATTGATACTTTTTGACCTGGCCACATTGCCATTCCATAAAAAAAGTATTGCTGCACCCATTGCCATTACAACAGATTCGCTTTCCTGTCCCGGTTGCCCTAATCCCGATATATACCTGATTCTTGCCGACGGTTATCCTGGCAATACGGAACTGAAAGAAATGCTGAACTATGATAACAGCGCATTTGAAAACGAGTTAAAAGAAAAGGGATTTTATGTTATCGACAGCAGCAGCAGCAATTATAATTTCACCCCGTTTTCCATTGCCTCCCTGCTGAATATGAACTTCCTTACCGGGATTAACGGCAGCAACAGCGATAAAAACGATATGGCTGTCTGCCACCAGGCTATTGCCAATAACCCGATAACAAAATTCTTTCTGGCAAGAGGGTACGAATTCTACAACCACTCTATATTCGATTTTACAAACAGGCCGTCCATTGCAAAACCCACTTTTATATTAAGAAAGACTTCCGTTATCACTTCTCAAACATTTACGCACCGGCTGCAAAAAGAGATCGGGTTTCACCTGGCAACAACATTGAAACTAAATTTTGTAATTAATTATGTGCGAAAACAGGATTTAAAGAACAATAATAAAATCTCTTCCCGTACATACGAAACAATCGCTGCCAAAACCAATAAGCCAAAGTTTGTTTACTCACACCTCTTCATGCCCCATTACCCTTATTATTTTGACAGTTCGGGCAATGCCCGCCCCTACAGCCTGCTTGACGATGAACATCCGAAAGATACTGCCGCATTTATCAGCTACCTGAAACATTCTAACAAGCAATACCTGCAACTCATAGACAGTATCAAACGCCACAGCACAACGCCCCCGGTTATCTTATTAACAGGAGATCACGGGTTCAGGGAATTTCCGCAACCTGTTGATCCCAAATATTATTATATGAACCTAGCTGCTGTTCATCTTCCTGACAACAATTATTATTCTTTCTATAAGGGCATGTCGCTGGTAAATTTTTTTCGCATTGTGCTGAATACGCAGTTCAAACAATCTTTCCCGCTATTGAAAGATTCTACTGTCCTGATACGGGAGTAACAAATTGGGATTGGCCGTTTATTCTGCTATTTTTGCCTTCTTTATGCTTAACCATCAAAGAATACTGGTATTAGCCCCGCACACAGATGATGGTGAACTGGGCTGCGGAGCAGCAGTGGCCAAATTTATAGCCGAAGGGAAAGAAGTGCACTATGCAGCATTCTCCCTTTGCCGTAAATCATTGCCTGTCGGCTTGCCGGAAGATACATTGAAGAACGAATGTACTACTGCCACACAGGAATTAGGAATCCCTTCTTCTAATTTGACCTTTTTTGATTTTGATGTACGGGTATTTGATGAACACCGCCAGGCTATATTAGAAGAAATGGTAAAGCTGAACAAAGCCCTTGAACCCCAACTTGTTTTCATCCCTTCTTCTTCCGATAATCACCAGGACCACCAGGTAATACATACTGAAGCGTTGCGGGCATTCAAAAAATGCTCCCTGTTAGGTTATGAACTTCCCTGGAATCATAGCAGTTTCCGTTCCACATTTTTCATTCCCGTTTCTCCGGAAGAACTGGAAAAGAAAGTAAAAGCGGTAAAAGCCTACTATTCGCAGGCTCACCGGAATTACATGAGTGAAGATTTTATCCGCTCCCTTGCCAAAGTCAGAGGTGTGCAGGGCAATTCAGCCTATGCAGAAGCCTTTGAAGTGTATAAATGGCTGGCCTGATTGCTAACGGCCCGCCTTTTGCCCCGGTTTTCCCGGCCCGAAATATTTATTTAATTGCAGGTTTAAACCAAACTGGTTATAGGCCGTGCTGCTTTGATAGTATGCCCTGGCATAGCGCACCTGCAATTTTCCGAACAAAGCCCCTGCACCTACGGAAAATCCGTTAACGCCATTGCCCCCATCGCCGATGTTCAATTCTTTTCTCCGTAAAAAATTATAGCCCGCCATTAATTCTACATAATTGCCGATATAAACGGTGGTTGCAAAAACAAAATGACGGAATATTTTATCGAACGTTATTTTTTTATCGCTGACGGCCGACCAACCATTTTCGTTGTTAAAATCAGTATCATTATAGCTGATGTCAAACCGGTGCAGCCGCTGCGCCGTTACGGAGAAACTGAGAGGGGCATTCTTTAACCGCTTGGTAATCCCTGCCTGGAGGTCAAACGGAAGTTCTTCCGTACCGGCCCCGGGATATTTTTTTAACTGGGTGCCTGCATTTTTTACAACTACAGACGCTGTGAATAGATTTGCTGTATCCTTATAGAGAACTCCAACATCCATTGCCATTCCATTTGACCGGAACTGCCCATAGGACGACTGTATAAATTTTACAGAGGCCCCATAATTCCATTTTTCCCTGTACTGCCTTGATGCAGATAACTGCATCACCCAATCAACAGGGCGAAAGGAGCCGAGTATATTCCCTGAAGCATCTGTTTCCGGCGCTTCGCCATAATTAAAATAATTAAGCCCCCATGAAAAATTTGTTTTTAATGCAGAATGATGGTAGCCGCCCGAAAGATGATACACCTGTATTCCTGAATAAAAACTGTTAAACACAGCATTTACCTGCGTATGCATGGCCGGAGTAAGCAATGCCGGGTTATGAAACACAAGCCCTACATCTGCCGAAGGTTGGGAAATGTTTACACCACCCAGCGCTGATAGCTGCGGCGTATTTGACAGTTTAAGAAAATTAAAAACAGCATCGCCCCCCAGGGTTTGGGCGCCAGGTTTCAAATACATCAGGGAAAGCCATATCAGAAACAGGAGTCGCAAAGCTTAACGAAATTAGGTTGTATCGTTCTAATTACGTTCTTTCAACTTTACACCTGGAAAAAACGCCCCGAATAGCATAAGTATTGATGCTATCAGTATCAGCCAGATGCCCAATTGCCTTTCAGGGCATTCCCCACCCGAACAAATAGCGATAACAAAAAAGTTACGTAAAGCCCATGCTAAATTTCCTGCACTGAAAAAAAGATTCCACTGCTTGGCCCATATTCTTGGAATAAAGGAGAAAAGCAGGTAGAAGAATGAAAAAACAAAATGCCAATAAGCAGGCTTGCCAAATTTATCCGCTTCCAGCCCTGTTAGCGTAAAACCAAGCCAGTCCAGCCGGTACCAGGGAAGAAAGCAAGAAATAACAAGCGCCGCAGCGCCTGCCATTCCAATCCATTTCATATAATCTATAGTTGGTTTACAAAAACAAGTTTATGCCCTTCTAATACAACCGAAAGGTAAGGGAAGATAAGGTAGGCTGCAACTTGTCTTTGAGCAACCTTGATTATAGCTTTATGCCGATGGTAATGCTAAACACCCGGTGCTTGTTCTTATCATCTGCGCTGCTATTGCTACCGGATTGTAACTTGGCCAGGCCAAGCCCGAAATTGGCGCCCAGCACTACTTTTTCCAGTTCAATGCCTGCTGTTGCATTCAACCCGTAATCAAACCGCTTCATAATACCATATCCTGCACCTTCCTCGTAATCAAGCGTTGAGGGGTCATCATTGGACCATTCAATATTGTTCTCATTACTAAAAGAAGTTCCCAGGAATTTTCCTTCTACCTTATTTTTCCCTGCTATTCCTATCGCAATATAGGGACCTGCTCCTGCAAAGAAACGGGCACCCCCCGGAGGGGTTTTCAATACAAAATTGGCGGGTATTTCCAGGTAAAACGGGTTGGTAGTGGCCCTGAAATAAGTGGCGTCTGTTGTTTCGCCGGCCTGTGTTTTAGAACCTTTCCCTGTAAAAACAATTCCGGGCTGGAAATAAAGAATAGGAAGCAGTTTAAAATCGCCTGAAAAACCTACCTGAAAACTGGTAAGCATTTTATTATCATCAACATCACCATCATTGGTAATACTGATGTTGGAAAAATTCACGCCTCCTTTCAAAATAGCCTGCGAATGTACCGTGCAAACAATTCCTAATGCCATAGCCATCGCAATCATTTTAGTTTTCATATTATAAAGTATTTGTTACTGCTTTTTTGCAAAAGCCTTGCCAGAAGTATAATTTTCTGATTCTGATGTTGCGATACTTACCTGAGAAAGAAAAAAAACTGTCTTCAGAAGTGAAAAATCAACTCACGGGGCAGCCGGAGTTATTTTCACAGAAATTCACAGGGCATTGATGATCAGAATGGCTTACTCTCTTCATCAACTCTGCGAACCCCGATATCTATCGGGCCTGTGGTTATAATATTCTTGACAGTCTCTTTGTATTTTACAACACTGCCGGTTTATTTTATGAATACATTTCGGCCTTCAATGTTTTTACCCTTTCATCTGCAAGATATTCATCGAAGCTCATCAGCCGGTCAATAATACCTTTTGGCGTTAATTCAATAATACGGTTTGCAACAGTTTGCATGAACGTATGGTCGTGGCTGGTAAGCAAAACAATGCCTTTATAATCGGCGCATTGCTCGTTAAAGCTCTGGATGCTTTCCAGGTCAAGGTGGTTGGTAGGCTGGTCCAGTATAACTACATTCGGGTTTTGCAGCATCATCCGGCTTATCATACAACGTACCTTTTCTCCACCGCTCAATACATTTGTTTTCTTCATTACATCATCGCCGCTGAAAAGCATTTTACCCAAAAAACCTCTCAGAAAAGGCTCATCCACGTCTGTAACATGTGGCGGCACATATTGGCGCAGCCAGTCCATCAGGTTATCATTTCCCTGAAAAAAATTGCTGTTCTCCTGCGGCAGATATGCTTTTGTAACGGTGCTGCCCCATTCAAACATTCCGCTGTCAGCAGCCTCTTCCCCGCTTATGATATTGAAGAAACCTGTTATTGCCAGGGGGTCTTTACTTAAAAAAGCAATCTTGTCGTTCTTATTTACCGTAAATGTAACATCGCTGAAAAGTTTGCGATCTTCTACAGATTTGGATAATTTCTCTACATTCAATATCTGGTTGCCTACTTCCCGCAATGGCTGAAAAATGATGCCCGGATATTTGCGATAGCTCGGCTCTATTTCTTCTATAGTTAGTTTCTCCAATGCTTTTTTCCGGGAAGTAGCCTGCTTGCTTTTCGAAGCATTGGCGCTAAAACGGGCTATAAAATCCAGCAAGGCCTGGCGCTTTTCTTCTACCTTTTTATTCTTGTCATTTACCTGGCGGGCCATCAATTGTGATGACTCGTACCAGAAAGTATAGTTACCTGTAAATATTTTTATCTTCTGCCTGTCCACATCTGCTACGTGGGTGCAAACAGCATCGAGGAAGTGACGGTCGTGGCTCACCACCAAAACTATATTTTCGTAATCTGCCAGGAAATTCTCAAGCCAACTGATGGTTTCAATATCCAGGCCGTTGGTAGGCTCATCCAACAGCAGAATATCGGGGTTGCCAAATAATGCCTGCGCCAGCAATACCCTTACTTTCAGGTTAGAAGGAATATCTTTCATCAATGAATTATGAAAAGCCTCTCCTACTCCCAGTTCGCTGAGTAAAACAGCGGCATCGCTGTCCGCAGTATAACCGCCCATTTCGCCAAACTCTGCTTCCAGTTCTCCTGCCCTCATGCCATCCTCTTCAGTAAAATCAGCCAGCGCATAAATCGTCTCCCTTTCCTTCATCACCGCCCATAATTTGCTATGGCCCATCATCACTGTATTTAATACTGTTTCTTCGTCAAATTGGAAGTGGTCCTGTTTCAGCACGGCCATCCGCTCCCCGGGACTAATATTCACTGTTCCTTTGTTAGGCTCTATTTCTCCGCTGAGTATCTTCAGAAAAGTACTTTTCCCTGCGCCAT
The DNA here is from genome assembly GCA_964560445.1 of uncultured Chitinophaga sp. Classification (GTDB taxonomy): domain Bacteria; phylum Bacteroidota; class Bacteroidia; order Chitinophagales; family Chitinophagaceae; genus JJ008. The sequence goes on from CAZLLT010000018.1 coordinate 34,089, forward strand.
TGGCGCCAATAACGCCGTAGCAATTGCCTTTGGTGAAGTTGAGGTTCACTTCCTCAAATAAAACCCGCTTACCATAAGCCAGCTTGAGGTCTTTTACACTAATCATTGTATTTTTTTTGAAGCCGCAAAGGTACATTAAATCTCCGGCTTGAAGAGAATGTCGTTTAAAAAACAAACCCGCCTGGTAAAGCGGGTTTGTTATCGGTATATGAATCAACTCTTATCTGTAAACAATAATGCTTGACCCTTTTGAATCATTTCCACTATAAACAACTACATGATACAGACCGGCCTGCTGTTTGCTTAAGTCAAAATTCAATACACTTCCATAAGCAATGCCATTAAAGAGCTGGCCATGCACTTCCTGGCCTGCTGCATTAAACACCCTTACGCCAACGGAAGTATATAAATCCGTATTGATACGGATGTTCACCCTTCCGTCTGTTGGGTTCGGATAGATAAATACTGCCGGGTATTGACCCAGCCTTAAGTGTCTTTCAGCACATTCATTTACTGAAATAACCCTTGTTTGCTGGGAAGTACAACCTTGATTCGTTGCTGTATACGTAACCGAAGCAGAACCTACACCCGCAACAGATGGGGTAAACGTAGACCCTGAAATACCCGGGCCTGCAAAACTACCGCCTGCAGGAGATCCGGTTATGGTTAATGCGGGGTCAGACTGACAGATTACAGTTGGAACTGCCGACAATGAAATTACAGGATATGTATTCACTGTAAGTGCCACTGCATTGGATGTAACGGAACCGCAACCGGCTGTAACGATAACCCTGTACAGGTAGCCATTAGCACCCGCCGTTATCAATGCAGAAGAGAAAGTTGCAGAAGTAGCTCCCGGTATATTAGCATAAGAAGTGCCGCCGTTAGTACTTACCTGCCATTGATAGCTTAATGTTCCTACTCCTGTTGTTGCAGTTACGCTAAATGACGGACTGCCACCTTCACAAACCGCCAGGGGCGAAGGCTGGCTTGTAATAACCGGGAAGGTATTGACAGTCAGCAGCGCTGAAGAAGTGATACCCGGCGTACAGGGAGGACTGGTGATATTGCAACGATACCTGTTCCCATTTAATGAAGGAGGAACGTTGGCTAAAGTTAATGTAGAAGTACCTGCCCCTGAATAAACGGCGCTGTTACTTACATCTGCCCAGGTAGTTCCACCGTCTGTGCTTATCTGCCACTGGTAATTGAGACCTGTACCACTGGCCGCAGCCGTGAAGCTCGTACCTGTTCCTTCACAAATTGTGCTATTGGATGGATTTCCCGTTACTGTAACAGAAGAATTAACAGTCAACACAGCCGCATTGGAAGTGGCTTCCGGTGCACAGGTTCCTGATACTACACAACGGTACCGGTAACCATTCTGGCTGACAGTAGTTGACGTAATTGTATAAGTAGCTGCTGTAGCACCGCCAATCGGGTTCCATGTTGCGCCGCCATCAGTACTCAGCTCCCATTGGTAGCTCAGGCCAGTACCGGTAGCCGCAACTGTAAACGATGCATCACTCTCTGAGCATACGCTAATATCAGATGGTTGGGCTGTAATATCCGGAACGGTATTCACAGTAAGCGAAGCACAGAAACTGTTAGTAGTACCGCACTGACCTGTAAGAACACAACGATATGCATACCCGTTTTGAGCAGTTGTAGCCCCGGTTACAGTATAGCTGGCAGATGTAGCTCCGCTGATATTGGTAAATGTACCGGCGCAACCTGTAGTGCTCACCTGCCACTGATAACCTGTAACACCGGTTGCAACAACGTTGAATACTGCATTCTGACCTACACAAGCTGATTGACTCACTGGCTGTGTTGTAACAGAAGGTCCGGAACCGGCATTGATTGTAAAGACAATATCTCTTGTAGAAACAGGATTGCTTCCCCCTACACCTGTTCCGGTAACTGTTACGGTATAATTGCCAGGTGATAGGGTTGCCATACCTGTTAGCGATACCGTAGTTGACGGAGAACCTGTTGTCAACACACTGTTACTAAATGATACCGCCGGGCCTGCAGGGTTTACAACACCGGTAAGATTAATATCCCCCGTAAATGTACCTATATAAGTTGCAGTAAGGTTGCCTGATGTCATTACATTCGGTGCAGGGCAGGAAGCAACAACCGCAGCAGGGCTATTAAATGTAAACCCGTTAACCGGCGCTGTTACGTTAAAGTTAGCATTCGAAATATCAAAGAAAATATTTCCCAGCGCTTCTACTTTGATGCGGGCTGTAGAAGTAAGGCCAACAGGAATGGAAACATCTGCAGAGCCATCGTTAGCTGTGCTTGCCAATAATACCTGTGGAAATGTCTGGCCGCCATCAGTAGAAAATAAGATCCTTACGTTTGATACATTAAATGGCGCTGCATCTGTGCCAACCACATTCCAGGTAACTGTTTGAGTTGTACCACCAGGATAACTTTCGCCTCCATTCGGTGAAGTAACAACGAATGGTGCTGTACCTGCTACATTTATCGTGAACGCCGTTGACGTTTGACAACCGCCACCGCCGCTGGATGAAACACCTCCGCCACCGGCCCGGTTATCCCTTACTGTAAGCCTGAAATTCATTGCACGGGAAACAGGGGAAAGTGTTTCCCCTTTTAATCCACCCATGGTTGCAGCAGGGTTTGCGGGATAGTTGGCCAATATTACGGCTATATCAGGAAAGGTTCTTATGCCATTTGTTTTAGGAACCCTTGACTTAAAGAGAGGAACCGTATTTCCTGCCGCGGCCGTGGCGCCGGCATTCCATGTCTGAGTGCCCTGCCGATCCCATTGCTCCCAACTGTAGGTCAACGCATCGCCATCGGCATCTGAAGCTGTCCCTGAAAGAGTGAATGGGGTGCTAATGGGAATGGTAACTCCGTTATTTGGCAAAGGATCTATAATGGGAAGTGTATTATTTGTAGCCGTTTCAACCGCACAAGAGCCTCCGCCATTTACAAAGTTGCTGATTTCATCAAAGCTGATTGCATGAAAATAAGGATCACTGTTCGGCTGAATATTTTCGCTTCCACAAATGCCTGCATAGGCCTGAATAGAAGTACCACTTCCTACCTCATACTTAGTCGTAGCAGGAGAAGATCCACAGCCCGCCATGGAGTGATTGCCGCCAAATTGGTGTCCCATCTCATGAGAAACATAGTCTATATCGTATGCATCGCCTGTAGGAAAAGGACTTCCGGTGATTCCTCTTGCCTTGCTGGGGCCACAAACGCTGCTTAACTGGGCAAGCCCACCGCCGCCGGTACTAAAAGTATGCCCGATATCGTAATTGTCATGCCCTACATTAGCATCAATTACTGTTTGGCTTTCATTAATAAGAACGTTTGCATTATTATTTCCGTTGAAAGGGTCTGTACCCGCATTAAGAAATTCAATAAGGTTATTATTAGCAACCAGCACCATCCTTACTGACACCTCATTTTCATATACGCCTACTACCCTGTTTACCGTTGTTACTATTGCGTTGTGCAATACAGCAGGGTTTGAGCCCGCAGCAATGCCAGGGGCTTGAGCATATTCCCCGGTACAGGCAACGGCCAGCCGATAAGTTCTTAAACTTGTTCCAAGGCAAGCTGCCTCGGTTACAGGTCCGCGATAGGAGACCGGATTATCCGGAACCTCGCAAAGCCAGGTTCCTGCTTTTTGCAGGTCAGTCCTGAAATAGCTTATATAGTTATTAACATCTCCCCTGGCATAAGGGTCTATATAATAAGATCCGTTGGCCGATAATACCTGAGCATGGAAACCATTAGGCCCAAAATCCATTCGGATTGTAGCATATCTGTCATCTATGCCCTGGCCGAGAAATGTCTTAATATCAGGAAATTTTGCAGCAAGGCCCGGCTCCTGTATGCTACTCTCCCACACATTAAAGCGGGCAGTTGTACCATCCGGCATTGGAATTGAAATAACAGGTGATTGTCTGGTATTGAAAACAGTTTTTTCTTCAGGCAAGGACCATAAAAAGTCTTTCATAGCCTGTACGTTCAAAGAAGAAGTCCTGAACTTCTGAGGTACAATAACCCTTTGACCGGTAGTGTTTAATGTTTTGTTCTCCCCGGCGTCGGCAAAAAAGAGATTTTGAGCGTTTAAGGAAAGAGAAAGAAAAGAAAAAATGAAAACCGTAAAATTTAACTTGTAAATTTTTCTCATAAAAACAGTTTACTTGAAGTAATATTAATTGGGTCAAAAATTATGCAGGCTTATTGATGCCCTTACACAAAAAAGAGGCTAAAAATAGGTGTTTTGTTTTAAAAAAAAAATGCCTTGGCTGCATTAAGCCAAGGCATTACATTACAATAACTTAAAATGCTTAATAACCCATTCCGCCCATGTCCGGCGCTCCGTGGGAATGAGGCGCTTCTTCTTTCTTAGGTTTGTCAGCCACCACACATTCAGTAGTGAGCAACATACCTGCAATTGAAGCCGCATTCTCCAAAGCGATGCGGGTTACCTTGGTCGGGTCAATTACACCGGCTTTCAGCAGGTTTTCGTATTCTTCTGTCCTGGCATTAAAACCATAGTCGGCTTTGCCTTCTCTTACCTTTTGCACAACAATAGAACCTTCAATACCTGCATTCGCAACAATCTGACGAAGCGGCTCTTCCAAAGCCCTCTTTACAATCTGTACACCGGTTGTTTCATCTTCGTTGGAACCTTTGAGTTTTTCCAGTGATTCAATGGCACGGATGAAAGCAACACCGCCGCCGGGAACAATCCCTTCTTCCACAGCAGCACGGGTAGCATGCAACGCATCATCCACACGGTCCTTCTTTTCTTTCATTTCCATTTCTGTGGCAGCGCCTACGTTCAGGACAGCCACACCGCCGCTCAGTTTGGCAAGACGTTCCTGTAATTTTTCTTTATCGTAATCAGAAGTTGTTACTTCTATCTGCGCTTTGATCTGGTTGATGCGGGCATTGATGTCATCTTTCTTGCCTTTACCGCCAACAAGGGTGGTATTGTCTTTATCAATCGTTACAGTAGAAGCCACACCCAGGTAGCTCAGGTCTGCATTCTCTAATTTGTAACCTTGTTCTTCGCTGATAACGATGCCTTTTGTAAGGATAGCAATATCCTGCAGCATTTCTTTTCTGCGGTCGCCAAAGCCGGGTGCTTTTACAGCAGCCACTTTCAATGTGCCACGCAGTTTGTTTACCACCAATGTTGCTAATGCTTCACCTTCGAGGTCTTCGGCAATGATCAGGAGGGGACGTCCGCCCTGGGCCACTTTCTCAAGAATGTGAAGGATATCCTTCATGTTGCTGATCTTTTTGTCATAGATCAGGATATACGGGTTCTCCAGTTCAGCCTCCATTTTTTCGCTGTTGGTAACGAAGTAAGGAGAAATATATCCCCTGTCGAACTGCATACCTTCCACCACTTCAATACCTGTTTCGGTACCGCGGGCTTCTTCTACAGTTATCACACCTTCCTTACCTACTTTCTTCATGGCTTCAGCAATCAGCTTTCCTATTTCTGCATCGTTGTTGGCAGAAATTGTAGCTACCTGCTGAATTTTGCTGTTATCATTCCCTACAGCCTGCGACTGGCTTTTCAGGTTGTCCACAATCTTGGCAACGGCCTTGTCAATACCACGTTTCAGGTCCATCGGGTTGGAGCCGGCAGCTACCATTTTCAGCCCTTCGCTGATTATGCCCTGGGCAAGAACCGTAGCTGTTGTAGTGCCATCACCGGCAATATCAGCGGTTTTGGAAGCTACTTCCTTTACCATCTGGGCGCCCATATTTTCAATGGGGTCTTCCAGTTCAATTTCTTTTGCTACGGTTACACCATCTTTGGTTACGCTGGGCGCACCAAATTTTTTCTCAATAACCACATTGCGGCCTTTGGGCCCCAGGGTTACTTTTACGGCGTTAGCTAGAGTGTCAACGCCTTTTTTCATTTTATTTCTTGCTTCAATGTCGAAGAAGATTTGTTTTGCCATAATATAAAATTTGAAAATTAATTAATTTGAAAATTTGAGAATGAAAAGCGATTTGAAATATGAAACGGCCAATTTTCAAATTACACTATCGCCAGAATATCACTTTCCCTCATGATGAGGTAGTCTTGCCCGTCAATCTGGATTTCCGTACCTGCATATTTGCCATACAACACGGTATCGCCGGATTTTACCGTTACCGGCTCATCTTTTTTACCGGGGCCTGCAGCAATAACAACACCACGCTGGGGTTTTTCCTTTGCAGTATCCGGAATAATAATACCACCTGCCGTTTTCTCTTCTGCAGCAGCAGCCTGTACTATTACCCTGTCATGAAGTGGGGTAACATTGACCTTCTTTGCCATAATTTGATGTTTTATTTTAGTTTATGTAGAATTAAAGCCCTCTTAAAATAGGGCAGCGAAGGTACAGGAAATAATGTGCCACCGGAAGGTATATGCAATTTTTTCAGGTATATATAAAAAAAGGACAGGAATTCCGGGCTTTTTTTCAGGCCAGGTGCCATTTTTTCACTTTCACCCCGTTAACGGATTAAGCTATCGTTAAGCGGAACATATTGTCCCTCCCTGCACAAAAAAAACGCCTATCTTCGCCGCTTCAAAAAGTTCATTGGAATGATCAGCAGACGAAATATAAGGGTAAAGGTGATGCAGACCCTCTATACACTTGCTACCCTTGGAGAAGACAAAAAAGCCCCTTCCCCTGAAAGCATTTTGCAGCAGCATTTTGATGAATCCCGTTCGCTTTTTATTTATATCGCTTGGTTGCTTACAGAAGTAGCCCGCTATGCCGAAACAGATTCCAGGCAAAGGGCTTCCAAACACCTGCCCACAGCAGAAGACCTTAATATCAACACCAAAATATCCGGCAATGAATTGTTATGGAAAATGCTGGAAGACCCGGCCCTGAAAGAACGGTTTGCACTGGAAAAACCCTGGCTGAAAGCAGACGAAGACCTGGTACGAAAGATATACCTGCAACTAAAAGAAACACCCGAATATAAAAAGTATATCGTTGCCGCTTCAAGGGATAAAAAAGATGAAAAAGGCATTATCGAATTCATCCTGAACGATATGCTGCTGGCAAATGAAGCGTTTACCTACCATATTGAAGATGTTTTTTCAAACTGGAACGATGACGGGGAAATGGTAGTGCAGCTACTCGTTGGCTATCTCCAGAAACCGGGCAGCTACAATTTTAAGGAACTGATGAGCAGGGACAAGGTCAATTTCTCCAAAAGTTTATTAAAAACAGTGCTGGAAAAAGACGAATACCTGCAAAGCCTTATCATCCCCAAACTAAAAAACTGGGACCCTGAACGTATTGCTTTGCTGGATATGATTATGATGAAAATGGGGGTAGCCGAATTCCTGTATTTCGAAACAATACCCCCCAAAGTAACCATCAATGAATATATTGACCTGGCCAAGGATTACAGCACACTGCAAAGCGGGCAGTTTGTCAACGGCCTCCTCGACAATATTCATAAAGAATTGGTGCAGCAGGGAAAGATGCAGAAAGTAGATTACAAAAAGCCCGGATAACCTTCGGGTGTTTTATTATACATTTGTACTCCTTTTTTAATAAAAGAAAAATTGCAATGATGAGAAAAATAGTTTTTGCATTACTTGTTTTTTCAGGTCTTATTGCCTGCCAGACCAACGATAACAAAACTGAAAGCGCCGGGACAACGCCTGTTGTCAGCGCCGAAGAAACAGCCAAACCGGCAGAAGATTCTACCCAGCTTACTACCATTGAGTGGCTTGATCCTGTAACAAAAGACCTGGGTAAATTAAAAAAAGACAAAGAGATTGAAATAACATACCGCTTCAGAAACTCGGGAGATAAAATGCTGGTGATTGAAGATGTAACAGCCGGTTGCGGATGTACCATTCCCGAAAAACCGAAAGAACCCTATGCCCCCGGCGAAGAAGGAATCATCAGGGCAAAATTCAATGGCAGTGGCAACGGCGCTATTTCAAAACACATCACCGTTATTGCCAATACGAAACCAGGCAAGCAGCATTCGCTTACTTTTACAGGAGATATAAAAGAGTAATTACTATCTGAAATAATACAAACACACATGAAATCTATTCAGCTTTATTTGACCGGAATTATTGCATCGCTGCTTTTTTCCGGCTGCATGCCGCCTGGCGGAGAAGGGGGAAAAGAAGGCGCCGGAGGGGCAGGTTCTTTTCAGCTTGTATTTCTCGGCCTGATGATCCTTGTATTCTGGCTTTTCTTTATAAGACCACAGGCCAAAAGGGCCAAGAACCAGAAAAAATTTATTGAAGACCTGCAAAAAGGAGATAAAATAGTAACGATTGCAGGTATTCACGGCGTTATCAATAAAGTAAACGAAGACGGCACTTTAAGTATTGAAGTAAGCCCCGGCAGCTATATCAAAATTGAAAAAAGCGCTATCAGCATGGACTGGACGGCTGCCCTCAACAAACCTGCAGCGGCAGAAAAAAAATAAATGCTATTTTAATTTCCGGGTTGGCAATGCTTTCAGGCAGCGCCGACCCGGAATTTTAATTTTATGCCCATGTTGAAAATCGGCCTTACCGGGGGAATAGGCAGTGGCAAGTCCATTGTAGCCAGGATATTTGAAACATTGGGCATTCCCGTTTACTATGCTGATGATGCAGCCAAACGGCTGATGAATGAGGATGAAGAAATAAAAAACACCATTACCCGGCACTTTGGAGAAGAAAGTTATATTAACGGCATACTGAACAGGCCACATATCTCTTCTGTTGTTTTCAACGATAAAGAAAAACTGGACTTGCTCAACGCCATCACCCACCCTGCCACCATCCGTGATGCCGAAGCATGGATGCAGCGCCAAAACTCACCGTATGCCATAAAAGAAGCAGCGCTGATTTTTGAAAGCGGCTCTGCAGAAAACCTCGATTATGTGATTGGTGTCTTTGCCCCGCCAAACATACGTATCAAAAGGGTAATGGAGAGAGATGGCATCAGCCCCGATGAAGTACGCAAACGCATGGCCCGGCAGCTTGACGAAGAAATAAAAATGAAACTTTGCGATTTTGTAATAACAAATAACGAAGAACAACTTGTCATTCCCCAGGTATTGGCGCTGCATGAAAAATTTATTGCCCTCACCAGCCAACCTGCTACAATGTAAATTCTGCTTCTGCTATTTCAATTTAGCCAGCGCACCCTCAATCCGCTTCCACCCTTCCTCAATTTTTTCCATGCTATTGGCAAAGGAAAAACGTACACACCTCGGCTCGCCAAAGGCATCGCCCATTACGGAAGAAACATGGGCGGTATTCAGCAGGTACATACAGAGGTCAGCCGCATTGGATATTGTTGTTTCCCCGTTTGACTTTCCATAATAATAGCTTACATCCGGGAAAATATAAAAAGCCCCTTCCGGCTCGCTGCATTTTATACCTGGAATAGCCGCTACCAGTTCCAGCACCTTTTTCCTTCTGCGGGTAAATTCTTGCACCATTTCCTGTGTGGGCTTCAAATCGGTGGTAAGCGCTGTTACCGCCGCTTTTTGTGTAATAGAATTGGCGCCGCTGGTAAACTGTCCCTGCACTTTTTCACAGCCTTTTGCCACTTCGGTATTGGCAGCAATATAGCCCAGCCTCCACCCTGTCATGGCAAAGCCTTTACTCAACCCATTCACAATAATAACCTGGTCTTTTATATCAGCAAACTGTGCAATGCTTTCATGGCTGCCAACAAAGTTGATGTACTCATATATCTCATCCGAAATAATAGAAATACCCGGATGTTTTTTAAACACCCCTGCCAGGGCTTCCAGTTCTTCTTTGGAGTAAACCGCCCCGCTGGGATTGCAGGGAGAAGAAAACAGGAAAACTTTTGTTCTGTCTGTGATAGCCGCTTCCAGTTGCGAAGCGGTTATTTTAAATTGCTGTTCAGGATTCGTATGTATCTCTACCACTTTTCCTTTGGCAATCTTTACCAGTTCGCTATAAGTAACCCAATAAGGCGTGGGTATAATTACTTCGTCCCCCTCGTCAACCAATGCAAGAATAGCGTTGGCCAGGCTTTGCTTGGCGCCTGTAGATACCACTATACTTTCCGGTTTATAGTCAAGGTTGTTATCCCTTTTTAATTTGCTGCACACCGCCTCCCGCAAATCCAGGAAACCCGGTACCGGTGTATAATGGCTCCAGTTATCGTGGATAGCCTTAATAGCTGCATCCTTTATATGCTGCGGTGTATCAAAATCAGGCTCACCAAGGCTCAGGTCTATAACGTCAATTCCTTTTGCCCTGAGTTCCCGGCCCAGCTTGGCCATCTTCAACGTTTCCGGCTCATTAAATCGTTGTAAAAAAGAAGATAATTGCATTGGAAATCTGTTTTTCGTTATACATCAGTTGCAGGTCTGGGATATGGCAGGAAATCGTTATTCCTTTTTAAATTGGCAGGCGAAGATAAGGTATTGCCCATTTTGCCAAGCCGGATTCCTGCTTAAACGGCAGCAAATCAGCCTAAAACAAGCCTTTTTATTGTTGGGCATAATTGGTTTGAAACCGCTATCTTTGCCGTCCTTAAAAAATGTCTATAGCCCTTCTTCTTCCTGATACGGTAATTAGTGTGGCTAAAAATGTAAACTGAACAACGTATGCAACTGAAAGGCCTGATCCGCTTTTTTACGATTCTGCTTATCGTCTATTCCCTTTATCAATTGTCTTTTACCTGGTTTGTAAAAAACCACGAAAAGAAAATGGAAGCCAGGGCCAAAAAAGATATTAATGATCTCTATCCTGCCGCTTCGGTAAAATACCCGAACAATTCGGTAGCACAGTCGCTTTACCAGGACACCATTGATAAAGCTTATGAAGCCAGGCTGAGGCAGCTTCTGGACAGCACAAAAGATGTAACGCTTACCTACGGCATCAATGGAGCTGTAAGCTACCAGAAAGCAAAGGAAGAAGAACTGAACCTGGGCCTTGACCTGCAAGGGGGGATGAATGTAACACTGGAAGTGGAAATGACCGGTTTACTGCGTTCTCTTTCCAACAACACAAAAGACCCCAACTTTCAACAGGCGCTTGTAAATGCAGATAAGAGAAAAGCCAATAGCGGAAGCAACTTCATTACTTTATTCGTAGAAGAATACCGCAAGCTGGAAAATGCAAGGCCGCTGGCTTCACTGTTTGCCGGCGCCAGCAACGGAAAGATTGATGTAAATTCAAGCGATGCCTCGGTAAGAAGCTACCTGGAAACCCAGGCCCAGGACGCCTTCAGCAGAACTTACCAGATCATCAGCACCCGTATTGACCAGTTTGGCGTAGCCCAGCCCAATGTAACGGCGAACACAGAGAAGCAGATCATCAATGTAGAGCTGCCGGGTATTAAGGACAAAGAAAGGGTTAGAAAAATATTACAAAGTACGGCCAACCTGCAATTCTGGGAAGTATATACTTATGCCGACCAAAGCCTCGTGGCCGGATTGCAAAAAACCGTTGACCAGTTCAATGCCAAATATGGCGGCGCTACAACGGATTCAACCATCACCAAAGACCCTGTTGCAGCCCCGGATTCAACAATAAAACCGGAAGGCACGGGCAGCATTGATGAACAGTTGGGAACAGATACAGGAAATGATTCTACCGCTGCCCCTGCTACCGGCGCCACAACCAACCTTACTATCGACAGGTTCTTAAAGAATCCGCCCAACCAGGCCGCTATCGGCGCCGTAGCGATAACCGATACGGCCGAATTCAGAAAATACCTGACAGAATTCAGATATAATTTTCCTCCGGATGCCGTGTTTGCTTACGGTATTCCTGAAAAAGATAAAAGGGGCCGGTCTTCATCAGACGTTCCCCTTTATGCACTGAGAACGTATGGCCGGGCAACAGCAGAACTGGAAGGTGACGCTATCTCCGATGCCCGCCAGGACTTTGACCAATACGGCAACCCTGAGATTGTAATGGAAATGAAAAGCTTTGGCGCCGCTATCTGGAAAAGAATGACCGCCAAAGCAGCAGGCGTACCCAATGATCCTAACGATAATAAACCAATAGCTATCGTATTGGATAATATCGTTTACTCGGCGCCTAATGTATTAAATGAAATACCTAACGGCATTTCCAGTATTACAGGCAGGTACAACCAGCAGGAAGCCTTAGACCTTGCCAATATCTTAAAGGCAGGTAAACTGCCCGCCCCGGCTAAAATTGTACAGGACCAGCAGGTAGGCCCCACCCTGGGAAGCGAAGCTATCCGGGGAGGAACAATGGCATTTGCTATCTCCTTTATTGTAATATTCCTGCTGATGCTGATTTATTACAACACAGGGGGTTGGGTGGCCAATATTGCTTTGATCCTGAACCTGCTCTTTACTATTGGTGTGTTGGCCGGTTTAGGCGCTACGTTGACGGCTCCCGGTATAGCCGGGTTGGTATTAACTATCGGTATGGCCGTAGATACGAATGTGATCATCTTTGAACGCATAAAAGAAGAGTTGACCAGGGGTAAAAGTTATGCACAGGCCATCAAAGATGCGTATCACCGTTCCTTGCCCCCGGTACTGGATGGCCACATTACCACCTTGCTTACTGCCATTATATTGTTCTACTTCGGCCTGGGGCCTGTAAAAGGTTTTGCAACCACGCAAATTTTAGGGTTGTTGCTTTCCCTATTCTGTGGTATCCTGGTAAGCCGCTGGATTACTGACATTTTCATCAGCAGGAAACGCCACCTGAAATATTTTACTTCGGTTTCCCGCCGTATTTTCCAGCATGCCAAATTCAAATTCATTGAGTACAGGAAAGTAGCTTATGCTATTTCATTCGTAGTGCTGGCGCTGGGTATTGGTGCATTTATCAACGGTTTTGATTATGGTGTTGAATTTAACGGGGGACGCAGCTATACTGTCCGCTTTGACCAGCCGGTAAATGTAGAGCAGGTACGTGAAGAGTTAAAGCAGGCCCTTGAAGGCGATAACCCGATTATTAAGACTATTGGCGATAACCAAACCCTGGATATTACCACTGCCTACAAAATAGAAGAAACCGGCGCCCATGTGGATTCTGTTGTGCAGCAAACCTTATTGACCGGGTTAAAAAATCATCTTCCGGCCGGCATTACTTACGAAAAATTTGATCAGACATACAAACTGGGATCAAAGAAAGTATTGCCGACTATTTCTGACGACCTGAAGGCAGGGGCTGTTAATGCTACTATTTTCGCACTGATTGTTATCTTCCTTTATATCTTCATCCGTTTCCGCGACTGGAGGTATTCAGTAGGTACTATTGTGGCCTTGCTGCATGACGTACTGGTAACACTGATCGTATTCTCTTTTGCAAAGAATATTGTGCCCTTCCCGTTAGAGATCGACCAGCATTTTATTGCGGCGATATTAACGGTAATTGGTTTCTCCATGAATGATACGGTGATCATCTTTGACCGTATCCGTGAAGATAGCCGCCTGATGCCCGGAGCGCCAAAAACTGAAATAATCAACAGGGCGATCAACGAAACACTCAGCCGTACCGTTATGACATCGGTAACGGTGTTCCTTACCCTGCTTATTCTTTTTATAGTTGGAGGTGAAGTAACAAGAGGATTTGCTTTCGCCATGCTGGTCGGTGTTATTACAGGTATTTATTCTTCTGTATTTGTTGCTGCGCCAATCCTTGTTGACCTTGGCGGCGGAAAAGAAAAGAAGAAAAAAGATACCGCAGGGATAAAAAAAGGAAGCCCTGCTGTCAATAGCTGAACAAAGAAATAATCATATTAAAAAACCCCTGTTTTGGATTAGTAAAGCGGGGGTTTTTTAATCCCCAGAATTATCTGCCGACAGTTGTCCATATTGCCCTCTTTTATTTATTTTTGGGCATATCGGTTTGCCGGGCTTTGAACCGGCAACACGGCATCGGCCAGGATATTTTTCAATCCGGGTTAAAGGCAAAAAGCCTTGATTTATTTCGTGCCTGTATTTTTCAAAGCGTTGGAACTGTAAAAATTGCCCTGATACTCAATACTAAAAGAAGAGAGGATGACCCATTTACCCCATTTAATAGCAGACCTGGCCCTTATTCTTGGCGTAGCAGCGCTGGTTACTCTTCTGTTCAAGCGGTTCAAACAACCGCTGGTACTTGGTTATATCATTGCCGGAGTAATTGTAAGCAAGAATTTTAAAATTTTCCCATCGGTTATTGAAGTGCAGGATGTACAGATATGGGCTGAAATAGGTGTTATTTTTCTTTTATTCAGCCTGGGGCTTGAATTCAGCTTCAAAAAGCTGGCACAGGTAGGCGGTTCTGCTTCCATATCGGCAGGAATAGAAGCAGTCGGTATGTCGGCGCTTGGATTCGGGCTGGGCAGGTTGTTGGGCTGGGGCACTACAGACAGCATCTTCCTGGGGGCAGCGCTGGCCGTTTCCTCCACTACTATCATCATCAAAGCAGTGGAAGAGCTTGGATTGAAAAAGAAAAAATTTGCCAGCCTTGTTTTCGGCATTCTCATAGTAGAAGACATTATTGCCATTGCGCTTCTTGCGTTACTATCAACCTTTGCCGTCAGCGAACAATTCATGAGTTTTGATACACTTCTTGCCGTTGGAAAGCTGATATTCTTTCTTATCCTCTGGTTCCTGGCAGGCATTTTCTTTATCCCTACCCTGCTCAAAAGGTTAAAAAACCTGATGAATGATGAAACATTGCTTATCGTTTCAATAGCCATGTGCCTGTTAATGGTTTATCTCGCCGCATCAGCAGGCTTCTCTACCGCCCTTGGCGCTTTCGTAATGGGATCATTGCTGGCAGAAACCACAAAAGCAGAAAAAATAGAGCACCTGGTACATCCGGTAAAAGACCTGTTTGGCGCTATCTTTTTTGTATCTGTCGGTATGCTTATAAACCTGCAGACGATTACCGAATATATTGTACCGATTTTACTGATTACCCTTGTATGTATATTCGGTAAAATAATAACCACAGGGCTTGGCGCTTTTATCTCTGGCAACACATTAAAAGTGTCGTTGCAAACCGGGATGAGCCTGGCCCAGATCGGTGAATTCTCGTTCATTATCGTTGCCCTGGGCAGCACCCTTAAAGTAACCAGCGAATTCCTGTACCCTGTCGTCATTGCTGTTTCCGGTATTACCACCTTTACCACCCCCTACCTGATTAAAGCGAGCAGCCCTTTTTACAATTGGATAGATAAGCATCTGCCCGAAAAATGGAAAAAGCAACTGCTCAAGTACAGTTCGGAAACACAAACCATTACCGCTGTAAGCGATTGGCAGGCCGTATTACGTTCCTTCAGAACCAATGTGGTCATTTTTTCTGTAATACTCAGCGCCATAATTTATGTATCTGCTACCTACCTGCCGCCATGGATCGAAGCCAATACGAATTATGCGTTTGGCGGTATCACTGCCACTACCATTACCCTGATAATAATGGCGCCTTTCCTGTGGGGCTTAACAGTAAGGAACGAGCAAAAAGAGGCGTTTGTAAGAATTTATACACAGCAGAGATACAGGGGACCGATATGGGTGATGAGGGGCATCAAACTGACATTGGCGGTGTTCTTTATTATCTTTTTATTAAACCGCTTTTTCTCCATTAATGTTGCATTGTATGCTGCTGCACTAATGATTATCCTGTTTATTGCTATGCGAAAAAAGATACAGTCTTATTATGACAGGATAGAAAACAGGTTTATCAAAAACCTTAACGACAGGGAACTGCAGGAAGAATTGAGGCAACTGGAATTGCAGGCAAGCAGGCGCAATGTAGCCATGGCTCCCTGGGATGCACACATGACTACCTTCGATGTTTCCCCGGAAGTCAACTTTGCCGGCAAAACACTTGAGGAACTGCAATGGAGAGAGTTTGTCGGAATAAATGTCGCCATGATCAAGAGAGGGGAGCTTACTATAGCCTCACCCCAAAGATATGACCGCATTTTCCCCGGCGACAAACTCTATATTATTTGTACAGATGCCCAGGAAAAGAAGATGAATGCTATTCTGCGCCCGGATAAGAAAATACTTGAAAGCCAGCAGGATATTACTGTTGACCTGGATAAGTTTACCATCGAACATAACTCACCTTTCCTCAATAAAAGTATAAGAGAATCCGGTATTCGCATTCAAACCAACGGATTGGTAGTAGGCATTGAAAGGGACGGGCAGCGGATTCTTAATCCTGAATCCAACGTAGTCTTCGAAGAAGGCGATGTAGTATGGATTGTAGGCAATAAAAAAATGATAGCCTCGCTTACAGAAAAGAAAATATCCCACACACCAAAACCGGGATAAGCTTCTTATACCGCAAAAGAAGTTCCGCAACCGCAGGTTGTACTGGCATTCGGGTTTTTAAAGGTAAAACCCCGGTTATTCAACCCGTCCTGCCAATCTATCTCCATGCCTAACAGGTAAATCTCATGGGCTTTGTTCATAATGCAGGAAATACCCTGTACGCTAAACTCAAAATCATTATCTGCCTTATGATCAAACCCGAGTATATACGTCATCCCTGAACAGCCGCCACCTTTTACACCCACCCGCAATAACTGCGTAGTATCGAAATCCGGCGCCGCAATCAGTTTTCTTATCTCAGCTATCGCCCCATCTGTAAAGATTACAGGCGTTGTAATTGTACTTTCCATGCCCCAAAGGTAATTATTCTGTTCTACCTCTCATATACAGGTTTTATGAAAAAAGGGCCTTGAGGGAACAAAACCCGTTTCCTTTCCTATTTTTGTTATTCTTACTATATCAATTATTATTACCAATGGATACAATAACACTTAGCCTCATCCTCTCGCTGCTGGCCTTCTTACTCGGACTTGCAGCGTTAATCAAAACATCCCGCAAACCGGATATTGCACCAACTGAAACGTTTAACAGCATCCCGCTGCGATTGCAGGCGTATGAAAGGCTGGTATTGCTCACGGAGCGGATTGCCCTGCCCAATATCATTGGCCGGCTGAACCAACCGGGCATATCTGCCCAGGAAATGAAACAGGTATTGGTTGAAAATATAAAAACAGAATTTGAATACAATCATACTCAACAATTATATGTAAGCCAGGCAAGCTGGGATGCTGTACGCAATCTTAAGGACCAGAATATTATGGTGGTCAACCAGGTGGCGGCATCTCTCCCCGTCAATTCTTCTTCAATAGACCTTAACAGAAAGGTGCTTGAAATCCTGATGGCGCAACCCAACGGGCAAATCCACGAGTTGGTGCTGCAGGCCCTGAATATGGAGGCCAAAAAAATTATGCGATGAGCAATGCCCCCAAAAAATCAACCGATTCGGGCATTGAAATAAAGCCTGTTTACAGAAAGGAGGATAGCCCCTCCCAACCTATCGAAGATCCGGGGGCGTTTCCTTTTACAAGAGGCATACAGGAAAGCATGTACCGGGGCAAGCTTTGGACCATGCGGCAATATGCCGGGTTCTCCACTGCCGAAGAAAGCAACAAACGCTACCATTACCTGCTATCCCAGGGAGTAAGCGGATTAAGTGTAGCTTTCGACCTGCCTACACAGATTGGTTACAACAGTAACCACCCGCTTGCAGAAGGCGAAGTAGGAAAAGTAGGTGTGGCCATTGACAGCATTGAAGACATTGAAACATTGTTCAAAGGTATCCGGTTAGAAAATATTTCTACTTCGATGACGATTAATGCTACCGCTTTTATTCTTTTATCGTTCTATACGGCCCTTGCCAAAAAACAAGGCGCTGATCTTGCAAAAATCAACGGCACTATTCAAAATGACATATTGAAAGAATATGCGGCAAGGGGAACTTATATCTATCCACCACAACCCTCCATGCGTATCATCACCGATATTTTTGAGTGGTGCAGCCATGAATTACCAAGATGGAATACCATTTCTATTTCCGGCTATCATATCCGGGAAGCAGGAAGCACTGCTGTACAGGAAATAGCATTTACATTAAGCAATGGCAAAGCTTATGTACATGCCGCCCTTGAGAAAGGATTAGATATAAACATTTTTGGCAAGCGGCTTTCTTTCTTCTTCAATGCGCATAATAATCTGTTTGAAGAGGTGGCTAAGTTCAGGGCGGCCCGGCGAATCTGGGCCCGTATTATGAAAAGCTTTGGCGCTACCGACCCCAAAGCCATGATGCTTCGCTTTCATACGCAAACAGGCGGCAGCACACTTACGGCGCAGCAACCTATCAACAATGTATCACGGGTAACCATCCAGGCCCTGGCGGCAGTATTGGGAGGCACACAATCCTTACACACTAATGGTTTCGACGAAGCATTGAGCCTCCCGACCGAAGAAGCAGCAAGAGCCGCCATCCGCACCCAGCAGATAATCGCTTATGAAAGCGGGGTAGCCGATACTGCTGACCCGCTGGCCGGCTCTTATTTTATAGAATCCATGACGGCTAAAATAGAGGAAGAAGCATTGCAACTGATTGGGAAAATTGATGCGATGGGGGGCAGCGTAGCGGCCATAGAAGAAGGCTTTATACAGCAGGAAATAGCGAGAAGCGCTTACGAATATCAGCAGCGCATTGAAAAAGAGGAAAAGATTATTGTAGGCATGAATAAATTTCAGGTGCAGGAAGAAGAACCCGTACCTATTCTTAAAATAGATGACAGTATCAGAACGGTACAGGTACAGAAACTGGAAAAATTGAAAAACAACCGAAACCCCGCCAAAGTAGATCAGCTATTACAAGAGTTGAACGACAAAGCCGTTTCAGGAGAAAACATTATGCCTACGGTAGTGGAAGCCGTTGAAAACAAAATAACTTTGGGAGAAATTGCTGATACACTCCGGGAGGTTTTCGGTGAATATCGCTAACGACCGGCCTCCATTACAGTCAAATTAAAACGGAAATCACTTACTCAAGCGAATTATAGTACTCCACCAGTTTCTTCAGGTCTTTCTCTTTGGTACATTTCAGGTTATTAGTGGCCAGGTACTTCTGTACATCCCTGTTATTTCCAAAAGCGGCCAACAAGGCAGCACAGTTTTTATTTTGTTCGAATAAACTTTTTTTGGAATAAAGATACAACTTGCCATCCTGAAGCTCGAATTCCTTAACAGGGGGTTGATTAAATACTTTAACTTCTTTTGTTACAACTTCCATTCGCTTAATCAGGGATATTTTTTTACCATCGCTTATTACCTGAAAAAAATCGTTCTCATTATCCCCATAGCCAGTTACAAAAAAAGTATTGGCCCATTCAGAAGAACTATCTGTTATCAGTATCTCTTTTACCCGCACTGCAACATGCATTTCTTTCTTATCATCTACTTTAAAATGCACCTTCTTCTCAAACAGGTTTAGTTTTATAAGAACGCTGTCAAAAGCCCTGTTATCAACCAACTTAATTCTTGCATAAGCCCATTCACTAAAAAGATATGGCGAGCCCTGAACGCCGGCATAAAGATCAGCACTCACAATATCAAGGTTTTTGTTATCCCTAAAATGATCAAATAAGTAACCTGTTGGCTGAAAACTGCCAAGATTCATATTCGCCAGTTGAACAGCATCATAATGGTTAATCTGGGCCATCGTCATCTGGCAATTGCAGGCAACGAGTACTAAAAAAAGTTTTGCATACTTCATAACTGCTTTTTTTGCTGTTTAAAATTACAAAAAATAAGCAATTTTTCAGCTATATAAGAAGATTACTATTTATATAACAGTTCGTAATATTCATGCGCCATCCGGTTACTGTCGAACCGGAAGCGGACATCCTGCATCCCGTTTTTAATAACCTGCCTCCAGGTATTGTAGTTCCCGTAGTAAAGCGGCAGAATTTCTTCGTTTAGAATCTGATATAGTTTTTGAAGGTCATATTCATCCTGCTCCTGTGTAGTCATCTTCCCATAATCAGCTATGGGCACCACAAAACCATTATGGCCATGATTGATAAATTCCGGGATCCAGCCATCGTCAGTTGAAAAGTTAACAGCCCCGTTCATTGCAGCCGTCATGCCACTGGTACCTGACGCCTCCCTCGGCACCCTGGGATTGTTTAACCAGCAATCGGCGGCCTGCTTCAGCCTTTTGGAAAGGGTAAGTTCGTAACCGATAAGAACGGCTACATTTTTATACTCTTTACTAAGGTGAACCAACTGGTTAAACTCGCTTATAGCCGGATGGTCAACGGGATAAGGCTTGCCCGCCCATATAATCTGAACCGGGTATTTTGTACCGGTAACCAGCTTTTCAAACCTTTCCATATCTGAAGCTACCAACCCGGCCCTTTTGTAACCGGCAAATCTCCTGGCCCACACAATTGTAAAAACATCCGGGTTGAATAATTTACCTGTCTGGTCTGCAACAATCTCAAAAGCCCTCTTTTTCAGGTATTTTTTTCTGTCGTCAATGCCATAATCATCACCGGCTTCCATAAACCGGTACAACTGCTTATCTGCCCAGTACTTCCAGTTTTGGGCATTGGTGATGGAAATAATCGGGCAAATGTTGGAGTACTTGCTCCACATAGCCCTCGAAACATCCCCATGAAGCCTCGAAACACCATTTGCCAGTCGTGCAAAACGCAAGGCAGCCAATGAATGATTGAACTGATCGCTGTCATCATCATACAACTTCTTTACTTCATTAACGCTTAACCCGTTAAAATAGCTCATCTTATGGCAGAGATAAATATCATGTTTCTCATTTCCGGCTTCTTCCGGCGTATGAGTAGTAAACACAAGCCTTTTCTTTACTTCATTAAGATTGTTATTGAATTTTTTGTACAGGTAAAAAGCCGATGATACACCGTGTGCTTCATTTAAATGGTAAACATCCGGATTAAAGCCTAACAGGTCGATGAGTTTTGCGCCTCCGATTCCCAATAAAATGAACTGAGCCACTTTGGTAGCCACATTGGCATCATATAAACGGTGCGTTATGGTTTGCGATACATAATCGTTTTCCGGAACATCTGTTGATAAAAGAAACAGGGGCGCTGTTTTGAATGTTTCCGGGTTCAGATAAAAGGCTTTTACCCAAACGGGGTGTTCATGCACAAGTATCTGAAACTTTATGCCTGTATCTTCAAGAAAACTGAACTGCTTTTCATTCCATGCCACACTAAGTGTCTGGTCCTGGTTTCTTTTCTGATCGTAGTACCCGTATTTCCATAAAATACCGATACCAACCATATTCTGCTTCAATTCATAGGCGCTTCGTAAATGCGAGCCGGCCAAAAAGCCTAAGCCCCCGCTGTATATTTTCAACGGCTGATGAATGGCAAACTCCATTGAAAAGTAAGCAACTTTCTTTGTGTAAGGGTTTTCAACATTGTACGGAACCGAAAATTTTGAAAAATCCATAGTATATCCTTTATTGTGTTTTTTCTACACGAAACTGCAAGATAGCCGTATTTCTGAAACTGCAAAAGATAAAAAAACGAAAATTGTTTCTTTCTTGTTTCACTTTTTTGGCCTGGCAGATACTGTATTTTTCTTTCTTGGAAAACTTCCATCGAAGGAACAGGTAAGGCCGCGCCGTGAGCCACAGCCTTCGACTTCTTTTAGTGTTACAAATGAAGAAGAGAATATTAATTGTAAAACACAGGGATCACCGCTTTCCCTGTATTCTGCCATATTGGGCTTTCGCATGACCGCTTTTCCTTTTAACTCGCCTGTACATTTACCATTACCCTTCTCAATATGAATGAACACCAGCAACTCCCCTTCTCTTTTTCCGTCTCTTACGGAAACAAGGTTCATAGTACCGGTACCATAATCTGCGGTGTACTTAAACTTTTGAGAGAGGGTATCTATCGGGTTGATGAGTTCTGTTACCTTATCATCCAACGCTTCGGTCAATATCAATAAAAAACTGCCGGTTTGAGCATTGAAAGCATATACCTCTTTTCCTTCGGAGGCGCTGCCATCTGCATTTTTTCTTGTTGCAAACCGGGTTATTACATGCTTTGCATCTATTGAAACAGAATGGGAGATATTTTTCTTCTGTTCAGATGTCAGCAAAGTCATGGCAGATACGAATTGCTTTTTTTTATCAAAGGCCAACAGCAGCAATGTTTTTTTTGCGGCAGCAACTGTCTTTGTTAATAAATAAGTTTCACCTCCTTTTACAGCAATCGTTCCGATGGCATATATTTTTGCTTTTTTGTCTTTGGAAATAAACTGCTCACTTATACTGTCCGGGACAAACCGGCTGAAATTGCTTTCGCTTATCCTTAATGAATCATAATCTTTTGAAAGAAATATAGTGTCCCCTGCCTTGTAAGGCAATGGCAAAGGCTGAACCAGCCCGATAAAATCAGCCGCCTCTTCCACTTCGTCCACCGCAAGTGATAATTGCTTTTTCTTCTTGCAGGCAGGCAGCATTACCAGGCATGTTGCTACAAATAAGATTCCCTTTGCTATCATCCTTTTACGTTATCTATGTAAAGTAAACGTTTTCTGAAACAACAAGCCGGGGTTTTTGCAAAAAATAAAAAATAACTTAGATTTGTCTAAAATTAATATTAGCCAAACATAACTATTAATCCCCTTTTGCAAAAAGTTTAAGGGATAAACCCGGACATGATCAGGCAAAAAATAAAGAACAAAGTACAGGAGGACTAAGCAGGTAAAATGGAAACCATTGTCAATTTTTTTTCTGAAATAGGCCCTGTATGGTCTGCATTGATTGCCACAACATTCACCTGGCTTGTAACGGCTGCAGGGGCTTCCCTTGTATTTTTCTTCAAAACGTTAAGCCGGGGAGTGCTTGACCCTATGCTGGGTTTTACCGGAGGTGTAATGGTGGCCGCCAGTTTCTGGTCGCTATTGAACCCCGCTATTGAAATGTCTGAAAAAATGTACCCGGGCATGAGTTGGATGCCCGCTGCGGTTGGCTTCCTGCTTGGCGCCTTGTTCATTTTTGTACTCGATAAGTTTACCCCGCATCTGCATATCAATTTCGGGGTGGAGGAATCAGAAGGCATGAAAACAAAGCTGCACAAGACCACCCTGCTCATCCTGGCCATCACTTTACACAATATACCTGAGGGACTGGCCGTGGGTGTACTTTTTGGCGCAGCGGCTATCGGCATGGAGGATGCTTCCATAGCAGGAGCCATCGCCCTTGCCCTGGGCATAGGCATACAGAATTTTCCCGAAGGCATCGCCGTTTCCATGCCGCTGAGAAGACATGGCGTATCCCGGTTAAAAAGTTTCTGGTATGGCCAGCTTTCTGCCATTGTGGAGCCGATAGCCGGTGTGGCAGGCGCCATAGCCGTTATTTATATGCAGCCCCTTCTTCCTTTTGCGCTTGCATTTGCCGCCGGCGCCATGATATTTGTGGTAGTGGAGGAAGTAATTCCCGAAACCCAGCGGGATAAATATACCGACAGGTCGGTCCTCGGCTTCATTGGCGGATTCCTGGTAATGATGATGCTGGATGTGGGATTGGGATAGGCTATTTTATTAAACAGCTACACTTTATGCTGCCCCTTCAGCAGATGCTTATACCTGCTGAAAGTTTCAGGCTTAATATTCAGGTAAGAAGCCAGCAGTTTTTGCGGCACCCTGTTCATTAACCCCGGGTTTTTTTCTACAAAGCGTAAGAACCGTTCACGGGGCGTCATCTTCACTAATTGCATCTGCCATTTATCTTTAATCACCATTGCATAAGTAATGAGCAGGCGGGCCAGGCGTTCCAGCCTGTGGGATGAAGCATATACGTTTTCTATATCATTATAAGTAATCGAAACAACTGTACTTGGTTCAATCGTTTCTACAAAATACTCAGATGGCTGCCTGCTATGAAACGATTCCTGGCTTAATATAAGATGCCCTTCGCCTGATATCTGGGTGTTGATCTGGTGATGGCCTTTTTTATAGTACTTCCGTATAAGCCCCCTGGCTACATAATTAAAATTATTCTCAATTTCCCCGGCCCTGGTCAGTATCTCCTTTTTGCCATAGCGCTTCACTTTACAAACAGGCAATAAATGAGTAGAGAACTCGGCATCAGTTAATGCAATAAACCTGTTCAGGTAATTATGAAACAGTTGTATGGCTTCGCTTGAGGTCATTCTTTAACACATAAAAGTTACAACTAATAATTGATTCAAATCAAGAAAATAGGGGTAGCATTTTTTTAAGCTCCACCAGCCTCTTCTTACTTATTGATTATCAATATTGTTGCTCAATGTGTTTTACCTATGGCCAAGGTAATGTAGCTTAGCTTGCCAATTCTGCCCGCCTACGGGCGGAATTGACAGTAACGAGAAACCACCATATCATCCCAAAATGACGCTATGAAAACCATAAAAAAAATACTGAAGGTTACCGGCATCAGCCTGCTTATTCTTTTACTTATTGCCCTCCTTGTTCCCCTCCTTTTTAAAAAGCAGATAACAAGGCTGGTAAAGAAAGAGGTTAATTCAAGCATCAATGCTACCGTTGATTTTACAGACGCCAGCCTTTCCCTGTTCCGCAACTTTCCCAAAATAACCATCGTTATTAAAAACCTTTCCGTTGTTGGCCAACAAGAATTTGAAGGCGATACACTCGTATATGCAAAACGCACAGAAGCCACAGCAGGAATTTTTAACCTGATAAAAGGCGAAGACATAAAAATTTACAACGCTTCCCTGCAATCGCCCCGCATCCATGCCTGGATGAACAAAGATGGCAAAGCCAACTGGGATATTGCCAAAGAAAGCAGCGATACCGCAACATCACCAGATACTACCACCTCCGCTTTTACGATGTCGCTGAAAAGCTATTCCATCCATAATGGTTATATCGTTTATGAAGACGAACAATCCGGCACTTACACAAAATGGCAAGGCGTGGACCATAAAGGCAGCGGCGATTTTACAGCAGATGAGTTTACCCTTAGTACCGTTACCAAAGCACAGGCAGCAAGCTTTATACAGGACGCCATTCCTTATCTCCGCAATACCCGCACACATATTGTTGCCGATATTAATATCAATACAAAAACAAATATCTATACTTTTAAAACAGACGAAATCAAACTGAATGATTTCGCATTGGCCACCGAAGGCGCTGTGCAACTCCTGAACGACAGTTCTTACAGGATAGACGTTGCCTTTAATTCGCCAACCAATGATTTTAAAAATATTCTTTCACTCATTCCTGATATGTATAAGCAGGATTTTGACAAACTGAATGCCTCCGGCGAAGCCGCCTTTAATGGTTTTGTAAAAGGAATTTACAGCCCTGTGCAGTTGCCTGCCTATGATGTAAACCTCACTATCAAAAACGGGGCATTTCAATATCCGGGCCTGCCTAAATCAGTAAAAAATATTCAGCTTGACCTGAAAGCTTCAAACCCTGATGGCCTGCCGGACAATGCAATACTCAATGTATCAAAAGGACATCTTGAAATGGATAAAGAACCCTTTGACTTCAGGTTCCTGTTCCGCAACCCTGAAACAGCCCGGTATATTGATGCAGTAGTAAAGGGCAAGCTGGACCTGGCACAGGTATCACAGTTTATCAGATTATCCGGCAACACCAAATTATCAGGACTTGTATGGGTGGATGCATATGCCAAAGGAAAGATGGCTGCCCTGGAATCGCAACAAGGCCCGTTTGATGCAGGTGGCTTTTTTGACATAAAAAACCTCTTCTATTCTTCCAACAATTTCCCGCAGCCAGTCAGGAATGGAAATATCAGCATCAAACTAGCCAACTCCGGCGGCATAGCAGACAAAACAGACATCAGCATACCGGCAGGCCATATAGAAATAGGCAATGACCCGGTTGATTTTACACTCCGGGTAATCAACCCCGTTTCTGCTATGAATTTTTCAGGTAATGTAAAAGGACGTTTTACCCTTGATAACCTGAAGCAATTTACCACACTGCCCGAAGGCACAAGCCTTACCGGTACGCTCAACAGCGATCTCGGGTTCAGCGCCGCCAAGGAACTGATCAATAAAGGCGATTACGATAAAATAAACCTCACCGGCACTGCATCAGTACATAATGTAAAATATGTATCAAAAGATTATCCTTCGGGAATCGCTGTTGCCGGCGCCATAGCCGGTTTCTCTCCATCAGGGGTTTCACTATCTGATTTTTCCGGGAATTATTTAAACTCGCAATTTTCAGGAAACGGAACTTTGCATAATCTTATCGGATTCCTGGCAAAAGGCCACCCATTAAAAGGAACACTACATGCAGCGGTAGATAAAATGAACCTCAATGACTGGATGGGAACTGAAGAAAATCCTGCTTCTTCAACCAGTTCCTCTTCAACACCGTTCCTTGTACCGGCCAATATGGACATTGTACTCAATGCAAAAGCAGGGCAGGTAACCTATGATAAAGTAGAGTACAACAATATTAATGGTTCATTACTGCTGAACAATGAAACCATAACGCTGCAGAATGTAAAAGCCCAAACACTGGATGGCAACATTGCCGTTAACGGCTCCTACTCTACTTTGAAGAATAAAACAAATCCGGCCATAAGCCTGAGTTACGACGTTAGCAGCCTTGATGTACAAAAGACTTTTACCTCTTTCAATACAATACAGGCTATTATGCCTATCGGCAAATTTCTTGCAGGCAGGCTGAACTCAGAACTTACCATGACCGGGAACCTGAACGGTAACATGATGCCTGACCTGAAAACCCTTACAGGCAAAGGCAACCTGCTGCTGATTGAAGGCGTACTGGCAAAATTTGCACCATTGGAAAAAGTGGCTGCCACATTGCAGATTGACAGGCTGAAATCAATATCCGTCCGGGACATCAAGAATTATTTTGAATTTGCCAATGGCAAGGTATTGGTAAAACCTTTTGACATAAAGGTTGATGATATCACTATGCAGATCGGCGGCACTCATGGCTTTGACCAAACTATGGAATATATAATAGGTATGAAAGTGCCCCGCAAGCACCTCGGGGCCTCTGGAAATAATCTTATCAACGGGCTGATCACCAGCGCTAACAATAAAGGGATTCCTTTAAAAGTTGGCGATATGGTGTCTCTCAACATAAAACTGACCGGGAGCCTTACCAGCCCTTCCATAAAGGTTGACCTGGAAGAAGTAGCCGGGAGTGTAATAGAAAGTATAGAAGAGCAGGCCATTGATTTTGCCAAAGAAAAAGCAGACAGCGTGAAGCAGGTATTGAAAGATACTCTTTCCTCAATAACCGATAAGGCGAAAGACACGTTAAAACAAAAGCTGAAGGAGCAGATATTCGGAAAGGATACCACTAAAAAGACCGAACAACCGGCAGACAGTTCTTCCAAAAAGAAAGAAGAATCCGGAATAAAGAATAAAATAAAAGATATTCTGAACAAGAAGAATAAATAATTCTTCAACCGGTGTTTATATACGGCATAAGTCCGCAAGAATCATTGTATGGACTTGATTGCGGCAAGCCTTTGCCCCGGCAGGGAGTAATAAGAGGCCGGGAAGTTCACCATATAGAAAGGCTCAATTATGCAAGCTCTTTTGATTTACTTTTTTTATTTAATTTAGTAAGGTAAGCCGGGGCCTTTCGGTTTTCATCGCTTTGCCAGGGCTATTGAAATGTTCTCCAAAACTTTGAGACGCCTTAACAATCAAAACTGCTTTTTATGACCAGGAATTATTTTGCCCTGCTCCTGACTTTATTTCTCCTTGCCTGTAACAGCCCTGATGAAACAAAAGAAAAGCCTGCCCGGGTTATTGGCTGCTATAGTCCCAAAACCACCGATACCGACTGGTACACATCAGGCAGTAAAGCGCCAAGGTTCAGGGGCCTGGAAGGCATTGATTTCAAAATTTCAACTTCCAGCGAAGAAGCGCAGGAATATTTTAACCAGGGAATGATGCTTGCTTATGGGTTCAATCATGCGGAAGCAGCAAGGTCGTTTTATGAAGCTACCCGGTTAGATTCCAATTGCGCTATGGCTTACTGGGGCTATGCCTATGTGCTGGGACCTAACTACAATGGCGGAATGGAAGATGATAATTATCAACGGGCTTATGACGCCACCTTTAAAGCAAAAACACTTTCCAAAAACTGCACGCCAAAAGAAATTGCACTTATAGATGCCCTGACTGCCCGGTATGAAGCACAACCTCCGGCCGACAGAACACCTTTGGATATTGCTTATGCAGCGGCAATGAAAAATGTGTATAACCAATATTCCGCCGATCCTGATATTGGGGCGCTTTATGCCGAAGCCCAAATGAACCTGCACCCCTGGGATTTGTATGACAAGAAAACAAAAATGCCCAATAGCTGGACACCGGAGCTGCTCGCTGTACTGAACCACCTGATTAAAACAAATCCCAGGCATCCCGGGGCGCATCACTTTTACATTCATGCGCTGGAAGCTTCTGCCACCCCCGAAAAAGCACTGGCAAGCGCAAAATTGCTGGACACACTGGTTCCCGGATCCGGGCACCTGGTGCACATGCCTTCTCATATTTACATTAATACCGGCGATTATCACCTCGGCACTCTTTCCAATCTCCGGGCTGTGGAAACGGACAGCGTATATACTACGGCATGTCATGCACAAGGCGTTTATCCGCTGGCCTATTACCCGCATAACTATCATTTTTTAGCGGCAACTGCCACACTCGAAGGCAATTCCCGGTTAGCCTGGATGGCTGCCCAAAAATTACAGCAGCATACGGCAACAGATATTATGGAACAGCCGGGATGGGGCACATTGCAGCATTATTACACTATACCCTATTATATTGCGGCAAAGTTTGCAATGTGGGATACGATCCTCTCCCTTCCACGGCCTGAAAAAAACCTTAGCTATCCACAGGCCATCTGGCACTATGCAAGAGGAATGGCCTTTTTGGGAAAACACGATGTACCAAATGCACAAAAGGAATTAGGCGACCTGAAAAAATCAGCTTCGGATACCACGCTGCAACACCTTACTATCTGGGATATTAATACCACAGCAGACCTGGTACAGATTGCTGAAAAAGTATTATCTGCCGGGATAGCCGCACAACAAAACCTATTGGATATTTCCATTTCCCTGCTTAAAGAAGCCATTGAAGCAGAAGACAATCTCAATTATAATGAACCTCCTGATTGGTTTTTTTCTGTGAGGCACCACCTCGGGGCAGTGCTTCTTAAAGCGGGCAAGCATGAGGAGGCAGAAAAAACGTATCGCAGCGACCTGCAAACGTGGAAGAAAAACGGATGGGCGCTGATAGGATTATACAAGGCGCTGGCGCTACAGAAAAAAGACAAGGAAGCACAAGCCGCAAAATCTGATTTTGATGAGGCTTGGCAATATGCCGATGTTAAAATCACATCCTCATCCGGTATTGCTGATTAACCAATAACCTGGCAGCGGGAAAACGAATATGTAAAATAAATAAAATGAGAACGGATAATAGCAGGGTTTACAGAATGTCTTTTGCAGGCGTTTATCCGCATTACATTGCAAAGGCGGAAAAAAAAGGGCGGACAAAAGCAGAAGTTGACGAAATCATTTTATGGCTCACGGGATATGATAAGCATACCCTGCAACAACATATAGACAACAAAACCAATTTTGAAGACTTTTTTGGGCAGGCGCCGCAAATAAACCCCAACGTTTCAAAAATTACAGGGGTGATCTGCGGTTACCGGGTGGAAGAAATAGAAGACAAACTAATGCAAAAGATCCGTTATCTGGATAAGCTGGTTGACGAACTTGCAAAAGGGAAAGCAATGGATAAGATTTTAAGAAAATAAGAAAGGGGGTTAATGCAAGCTACTTCCAAAAAAGAAAAAATCTCTCAAATTCCTGTTTTAAAGGTTTTTTAAGAGATTCTGTACTTGTGGGAGTTGACGGGTTCGAACCGCCGACCCTCTGCTTGTA
>CAZLLT010000019.1:0-63745 GCA_964560445.1 uncultured Chitinophaga sp.
TTCGCCTTCGTTCCTCAGGCGAACCGCCCTGAAACTGCGGCATGCCCGAATCGTTATGTGCCATACTGCCCAACAGTTTCACCAGCGTTGGGGCGACAGTAAAAATGTTCTTTATCATTTAGGTTTGACTTGACCCAAAGCCCACATCGGCTTGACGTTCGTTGTTCGGCTTTTGTACTTTTTTGTTCTTTGGCTTTTCAATTTGGCTTTTGGTTCGGGTGGACTTTAGCTCAAGTCATAAGCAAGCGGACACAGTACACGGTTTGACAATCACAGCAACCATGACCAAAAGCTATTGAGCAGCACGACACAGAACGAAAAGCAATGAAACTTTACATTATGAAATTTTTGAGACTACTATTCCTGCTGACACTGCTGACAAATTACTCCTTATTGCAAGGACAAGACACACTGAAAATAACTGACACAGAAAGCAATAAAGCAAGTTTCGTAACAACTATTGACATTAAAAATGCTACCAAAGACGGCATTTATCTGAACGGCTACGTTGTAAATATTCCATATGACAAGTTGATAAAATTAAATGGCAAAAGAGTTCAAATTAGCGGCAAGGTGACAATTGTAAGAGGACTTAAGCATTACAATGACGGAGTAGTCAGACAAGGAAGGGAAGAAGACACTAAACATATTCTAAAACCGAAAATTAAATTGTTGACGATTGAAAGCATTAATAACCTCATTAAAGACACTAAGAAGTACGGCACATAACATCAGGTTTTGTGCAATTGGGGCTTGACGGAAGTACAATCATCAGTAGTACAAATCCAAGCTTCATATCCGGCGGACGGAATTCTGCCGGTCAGTAGTTCTTAACTTCAGCTTTTAGTTATAAATTTAGCTTCAGTTCCGGGCGGACAGTTGGTCAATTCCCCAACTGCACAAAGCCCCGGGCGTTATAGGCAACCTTTAGCAACGCCCCAGGTAGCGATAATTTATAATTAGAGTAAATTTAACCAAGCATAAAATAAAACAATCATGAAAAGATTAAACAACAAAGTCACCCTCATTACAGGTGCAGCCATGGGCATGGGTATGGAAACCGCTAAACTTTTCGCAGAGGAAGGTGCGAAAGTAGTTGTGGCAGACTTCAACGAAGAAGCCGGAAATGCTGTCGTAAAAGATATCATTGCCAATGGCGGCTCTGCTGCATTTTGTAAGGTTGATATTTCCAATGCTTCGCAAGTAGAAGCGATGGTAAAATTTGCAGTCAGCACGTATGGCCGGCTCGATTGTGCGGTAAACAATGCCGCCTTGAAACCAGACAATAATTCATTCGAAAATCTGGATGAGGAATACTGGGATAAACTGCAAGCTGTAGATCTGAAAGGAACTGCACTGTGCATGAAGTATGAACTCAGGCAGTTTGTATCACAGGGTTCCGGTGGAGCAATTGTCAATATTTCTTCTATCAATGCATTTAAGCCAACAACCGGCAATCCTGCCTATCAGGCTTTCAAACATGGTGTTGAAGGTTTAACAAAGGCGGCAGCATTTGAATACGGTGTTAAAGGTATTCGTATCAACTCGGTAGCGCCTGGGGCTATCCGAACTCCGATGCTTGCAGCGGCTTTAAAAGGTCTTAATATTGAAGAAAAGGATATCATTCCAACAATGAGTTTAATAGGACGTCTGGGTGAGCCAAGGGAAGTAGCACATGGGTCGCTTTTTCTTTGTTCCGATGATGCGAGCTATGTTCATGGAACTGTGCTTCATGTAGGAGGAGGATTTGAACTACTTTAATAACAAATTGATAAACTAAACCGGAGTATGTCTTTCATAAATTACCATAATATTAAAAATAAATCAAAACAAGATGAAAAAACAAACTAAAACAAGCAATGCTCTTGCAACGCTTTTCATTGTTGTTGCAATCGCCGGTTTCACAAGTTGTTCAAACAACAACCAGGATGAGAAAATTAAATCTCTTCAAGCGGAGTTAGACAAATACAAAGCTGCTGAAGCATTAACAGAAAAACGCCTTGCGATGTTTGATACCCTTGATTTCGAGTATTACAGCAACCAGAAATGGGACATGTTCAAACACAACCATGCCGATAATATCAAAGTGTATTACCCGGACGGAGCTGTCACCACAGGTTTGTATCCCCAGCATATTGACATGATAGCCCCCCAGTTTGTATTTGCCCCCGACACAAAGATTAAGGAGCACCCTGTTCGCTTTGGCAGCGGAGAATGGACAGCCGTAATCGGTATAATGGAAGGAACATTTTCGCAACCCATGCCAGTTGGAAACGGTAAAACAATTCCACCGACAGGAAAAAAATTCAAACTAAGCATGACAACACTCGGACATTGGGGAGCAGACGGAAAAATGATTGAAGAATATTTATTCTGGGACAATCAATCATTTATGAAGCAAATCGGATTAGCTAATTAACTTATGAATAAAGATTATAAAATTCCCGCACAAACACGAATTGGCCATGTTCATCTTAAAGTAGCCGACCTTAATCGGGCACTTGAATTTTATCATGATTTATTAGGTTTTGAAGTAACCATGATGTATGGTAATCAGGCGGCATTTATTTCTGCTGGTGGCTACCATCATCACATTGGTTTAAATACTTGGTACAGCAAAGGTTCGCCACCTGCATCTAAAGACGGTGTTGGTTTATACCATACTGCAATTTTATACCCGACAAGAAAAGACCTTGCCATAATCTATGACCGGATTCGGAGAGCATATTATCCATTTACAGGTGCAAGTGACCACGGAGTTTCAGAAGCGTTATATCTTGACGACCCAGACGGCAATGGAGTAGAATTATATTGGGATAGACCGAAAGAGCTTTGGCCAAAACAAAATGATGGTACTTTAGACATGTTTACAAAAGCACTTGACTTAAACAACTTACTAAAGGAGATTGAAGATAACTGAACCGTGAATTTGGCTGCCTATAATATTGGTATTGCTGCAAGTGGAGCTGGGTGTTGAAACCCCGGCTGTTTGCAACGCTGTACTTTAGTTTGGGCAGATAATTTCGGTTATGGCTTTTTGTTGTTAACTTCAACTTTATATTTTCAATTGGGCAGCGGTTCGGGGCTGGACGTCATAAAATATCCCACCTGCAAGCAATACCTGCCTGTCAGCGGTCATCCAAAAACAAAGCCTCAACACAATGACAAAATATAAAAATGGAACATCATCATACCAATACATCTCACGACCATTCAGAACACAGTTCACATGAGCATCGTGAACATGACGGTCATAATGGACACGACAAACACGCAGGGCATAACATAACTGACTTTTGGAAGCGGTTTGTCATTAGCACCATCTTCACAATCCCTGTGCTTGCATTGTCCCCTATGATACAGCATTGGTTTGGATTTGAGATAAGTTTTCCGGGCGAAAAATATGTGTTGGCAATCCTTTCCACATTCATTTTTATTTACGGGGGTTATCCATTTTTAAAAGGATTGTATGATGAAGTAAAAGCAAATGCCATAGGTATGATGACACTTATTGGTGTTGCCATTACCGTTGCGTGGGCTTATAGTGTTGCCATTACTTTCGGGTTACAAGGAATGGATTTTTATTGGGAAATGGCAACCCTGATAGACATTATGCTTATCGGACATTATTTTGAGATGAAATCGGTAATGGGAGCTTCCCGTTCACTCGAATTACTCGTCAAAATGATGCCTTCAACTGCTCACCATTTGCTAAATGGACACATACACGATATGCCTGTAAGCCATTTGAAAATAGATGATTTCATTTTAGTAAAGCCGGGCGAAAAAATTCCGGTGGACGGTATTGTAACCGAAGGTGAAAGTTATGTAGATGAAAGTATGCTTACAGGTGAAAGTAAGCCTGTGAAGAAAGAGAAGGATAGTAAAGCAATTGGCGGGGCGGTAAACAGCAACGGTTCTCTTACTATAAAAGTCACAAGTACAGGGAAAGACAGTTACCTGAACAAAGTAGTTAAACTCGTTGAAGATGCCCAAAAGGTAAAATCGAAAACACAAAATTTTGCCGACCGGGCAGCTAAAATCCTCACGTTTGTAGCATTAGGTGGCGGTGTAATTACCCTTGTTGTTTGGTTGCTGCTCGGTTTCCCGTTTGTTTTTGCTTTGGAAAGAATGGTTACGGTAATGGTAATTTCCTGTCCTCATGCTTTAGGTTTGGCAGTTCCTTTGGTAGTTGCCATTTCAACTTCAATTGCTGCACAAAAAGGATTGCTTATTCGCAACCGAACAGCATTTGAAAACGCAAGACTGATTACCTCCATTGTTTTTGATAAAACAGGAACGCTAACCAAAGGTTCACATGAATTACAACAAATAAAAGTACTGAACACTCATTTTCACGAAAAGGAATTGCTTCGCTTTGCATCAGGCATTGAGCAACATTCTGAACATTATATTGCTCAAGGTATAATAAGGAAAGCTAAAGAACTTAACATTGAAATTCCAAAAGCCGAAAAATTCAATTACTTGCCCGGAAAGGGGTTGGAAGGAGTGGTTGAAGGAAAAGAAATAAAAGTAGTTGGCCCTAATTATTTAAAAGAACAAAACATCAGGATAACTGAAATGCCTGATGATTTTAGCGGGACTATTGTCTATGTTCTGATTGATAAAAATATTCAGGGGTATTTTACATTTGCCGACCAGGTTAGAGAGAGTTCTTTTGAAGCCATTCAGACCTTAAAAGAAGCAGGGATAAAAAATTTATTGCTTACAGGCGACAATGAAAAAGTAGCCAAAAAAGTAAGCGATGAATTACAAATGGACGGATACATAGCCAATGTATTACCGCATGACAAATTGAAGAAAATAAAGGAACTACAAGCCGAAGGTGAATATGTAGCCATGACAGGTGATGGTGTTAATGATGCCCCTGCTCTTGCACAAGCAGACGTGGGGATAGCAGTTGGTTCAGGTACCGATGTAGCAGCAGAAACAGCAGACATTATTTTGGTGAATTCCAATCCGGAAGATATTGCCAATCTGATATTGTTTGGGAAAGCTACCTATAAAAAGATGATACAAAATCTGTGGTGGGCTGCGGGTTACAATATACTTGCAATTCCATTGGCAGCAGGTGTGCTATACAAATGGGGATTTATGCTAAGTCCTGCAGTTGGTGCGGTGCTGATGAGTTTGAGTACCATTGTAGTAGCAATAAATGCCCAACTCTTAAAAAGACAAATGAAATGAACAAAGCCCGAACTGTTATATGCCATTTTAGAGCGACCCATCATTAGAAACAAAAAACTATGTTAGGTGAACATTTATCAAAAAGAAAAGACAAGTAGAAACTTGTGATTATTTTAGCAATAACCTTGTTGGTATTATTGGCAGGAATTTTTCTATTTACAGACAGATTATGAAAAAGTGGAGTAAACGAAAGATTTTTAAAGCCATCTGACTTAGCGTTGTCATAATCTTTTTTGCTTGGAATTGGTCAACTTTTCAATCACGAAATCTGCCAAAAGACACATTTGAAAACTCAAATAAGATAACAGTATTAAAATCAGATGACTTAATAACCTTTTTGGGGCGGTCAGGGAACGGAAGGCTTTGTATCTTTAGATTTTGCTGATGAAAAATAACATCTTGTTCCATAACTGTCCGGAGTCCTTGCCGGCGCACAGGGCGGGGAGTAAGAGGCTCCGGACGGAAACAATATCCTTGTATTTATCCGGCTTCAGTAATCGTTTCCATTCAAGGTTAGTGGCCGTAAAAATTGCGGGTACTCCGTTATAATAGGCGCCATGACTAAATGCCAGGTTAGGATTTCCTATAATTCCTGCCTCTTTCTTGTAGGCCAACAATATTCAAAAAGAGAAGCCCGGTTCAGGCCCCACCGGCTAGCAGGCTCCAACCCTTTCTTCCATTCTCAATACCCTTCCAGCCCTTCCGCAATACTCTTATAATTCACCAACAGTTCTTCGCCAATGGCAATATCCCGAAGGGCTTCAAATTCTTCGCCTTCATTTACAGAAGTAATATTAGGATTATCCGAATGATTAAGATAAAGTGCCATATCCATCAGCTTGAAGCCGTAATCAGGAACAAAATAATGGGTGTCGTCATACAGGCAATAGGTTTCAATCAGATTGCGGGAATGTTCGGGCAGTTGCTCCGCTTCTTCAAAAGAGAGCTTTACCCAATCACCAACACCTTTTGAAAAAATATTCCGGCAACCTTGGGGTATATTCCTGATGGCAAATACACCAATGCCATGCAGGGTAGATGGCCGCAGCATCACATAGGTATCCTGTTTAAGGTCTTGCAGTAATTGTTCTTTGGTCATAATGTATTAATGAGGGAAGCTTTTGTTTAGTCGTAAAAGTTGTTTCCCGCAAAGGCACGGAGAACACAAAGCAATATCATTAATCAAAAAACCTTCGTGCCCTTTGTGTTTTTGCTGGATATGCTAATTCTTTTTATAAGATAGCTTCTACTCTTCAGTTTCCTGTTGTTCCTGCTCATCCCTTTTTTCAGGCCGCATCTGCGGAAAAAGCAATACATCCTGTATGGAAGCATTATTGGTAAGCAGCATACACAACCTGTCTATTCCAAACCCGATACCCGAAGTAGGCGGCATGCCGTATTCCAAAGCCCGCAGAAAATCATAATCAATAAACATGGCTTCGTCATCGCCTCTTTCCATCAGGCGGGCCTGCTCTTCAAAACGTTCCCGCTGGTCAATGGGATCGTTTAGCTCGCTATAGGCATTGGCTATTTCTTTCCCGTTGATCATTAATTCAAAACGTTCTACCAGGCCCTGTTTGTCGCGGTGCTTCTTGGTAAGGGGGCTCATCTCCACCGGGTAATCAATAATAAAAGTGGGCTGCACATAATTCTTCTCGCATTTTTCACCGAATATCTCATCTATCAGTTTCCCCTTGCCCATGCTGTTCTCAACCGGTATATGCAATTGTTTGCAGACAGAACGGATTTGCTCTTCGTTCATCCGGCTTACGTCAATACCTGTATGTTCCAGTATAGCATCAAAAATGCTGATGCGTTTAAAAGGCGCTTTGAAAGAAATGGTTTTATCGCCAACCGGAATTTCCGTAGTGCCGCTTACATCCAGCGCTGCTTTTTCCAGCAGTTGTTCCGTAGTTTCCATCATCCAGAAATAATCTTTGTAGGCCGTATAAAATTCCAGGATGGTGAACTCGGGGTTATGCGTACGGTCCATTCCTTCGTTGCGGAAGTTGCGGCTGAACTCATATACCCAGTCAAACCCGCCAACAATCAATCTTTTTAAATACAATTCGTTGGCAATACGCAGGTATAGCGGAATATCCAATGCGTTGTGATGCGTAATAAAGGGTCTTGCGGCGGCGCCGCCCGGTATGCTTTGCAGCACCGGTGTATCTACTTCCAATGCACCTCTTTCATTCAAAAACTCCCGGATGGAGTTAACGAGTTTTGTTCTTTTTACAAATGTTTCCTTTACCGAAGGGTTAATGATCAGGTCGGCATAGCGCTGGCGGTATTTAAATTCCGTATCCGTTACCGCATCAAAAACCTGCCCTTCCGCTTCTTTTACAACCGGCAGCGGACGCAATGATTTGCTGAGCAGGGTAAGCTCTTTTACATGTACAGAAATTTCCCCGGTACGGGTAATGAACACATATCCCTTTATCCCGATTATATCACCTATGTCGAGCAACTTTTTCCAGACAACATCATACAACGTTTTATCCTCGCCGGGACATATATCATCCCGTTTCAGGTAAAGTTGTATGCGGCCATGGGCATCCTGCATTACGGCAAAATTGGCCTTGCCCATATCCCGCACACTCATAATACGTCCCGCCAGGCACACATCGGCAAACTCGTCTTTATTCTCTTCAGTAAAGTTTGACTTTATATATGCAGAATTACTGTTTACCGGGTACAGCGGGGCCGGGTAAGGGTCAATACCCATCATAATCAGCTCGGCCAGCTTTTCCCTTCTTAATTTTTCCTGCTCGGATAAATGTTGCGTACTCATATTGCGCTTTTCCAAAATTTCCGCAAAGGTACTGGATAAGCTGCAGCAGCGCAAAAGAAACCGTTTGGCTTACTCCGTGGAAGGAACCTCTTCCTTGTTCTTCATTTTTTTCCTGCCGTTTATTTTACGTATCACGAATATTAATAAAAAAACAGTAAGGCCGATGCCGCCTATTCCCACCAGCACTGCAGCCCCTCCCGAGCCGTTGCAGGAAAGTGAGCATGCCAATCCTGTAACCAACAGAAGCAGCCCCGCCGCAACCAATGCAGACAGGATTATAAGAATGGTTTTTTCGCTTTTCGTCAAATCTGACTTTTTAAGAGCTTTTACCTGCTCTTTCAGCATTTTCTTTCGTTCTTTCCATTTCAGCAATTTGCCATCTTCTCCATACATCTTTTGAGAAAAGGTTTTTATGGATAAGTAAACTTTGGCGCTGCTATCTTTTGGTAAAGACACCGGCGCTGTGGTGGCCGCATAAAGAAAACTCCCGTTCCTGAATAAGCTGCCCGGCTGATGAGCTGCATAGAAGATCAGGCCGAAGGAAGAGATAGCCAACAGAAAATCGCAGCTTTTTTGCCAACGGTAAAACAAAATGCCGCCTATTCTTTTTTTCATCCGGCGAAAGGGATAAAAAAGGACCGGCAATAAAAACAAAACAATGAGAACAACGGGCAAAGATTCGGGTAATTGAATGCCTGAATTTTTCAGACCCGTTCCTGCCAGGTAAGCGAGCAAGCCAAGCAAAATCCAGGAAATAATCATTACTAAACGGGCCTTCCAGGGATGAATGTGCGCCCAAATGGATAGCTGTTTCATATTTGATGTTTTAATGTGGCGAAATATACCGGTACAGGGCAGGATAATCCTCTTTGCAGAAGCCTGCCAGGAAAATCAGGATAGATATAATAATTACAGCAATGATACAACTGTAAATCCTGAAATATTTCATAGCCTGCCTTTTTGTAATTGGTAAAAGCATCGCTGTATCGTTTTAACGGCTCTTTTTGTAATAAAAACTATAGATGCCGGAAGAAATTTTTTCTTCCGGAGGCGGAAGTGTCCTGAAAACATGGTCCCATAGTGTAGTGCTGAACCCAAAACACCTGTCCGGGTACTTGCAATGGTGATGAATATGAAACCGGTGTAATTGAGGGCATAATTTTCTCGACCAGGCTTTGTGCAGCATCCAATGGCTGAAAAACGAATAGGACAACCCGGCTATAAACCCGGCAGCCAGGGTGAAATAATTGTTCCATATTACAGCAAGGTAAAAAAACAGCCCGCTTAGGATGAAGAACACCGTTCTTTGTACACCGGTTACTTTAATCTCTGTCGGGTGCTTGTGATGATGGAGATGGCTGTTATATACTTTTCCCCTTGACTTTTTTCCCTTTTTCTTATGTGCCCGGAACCGGTGCAGGTGATATTCAAGATAAGTCCAGCATAGAATGCCTGTAAGAAAGTTGAGCAGGAAAAATACAGGCGCCCGTAAAGGGAAAAAGCTGCTTACCAATACTACCGGGGCTGCTATAGAAAGAAAAATGGCAAAACATTTAAGCTGGCTTTTTCTTTCTTTGGCTATAAAAGCTACGGCCTTTTTTGACATCTTCTTGCTTTTGTATGGTTAATTAAATTGATTGGGTATTGATACAAGGGCATAAGCAGGGGCTTTGAGGTCTTTCATCCGTTTTTAGTCAGCATTTTTGTAAACAAGAACAGCTTTATGGATGAAATGAAACGGTTATATCAGTTAAAAGAGTTTTGAGCAGGAAGGAAACAAGGGTCAATTGTACTTTGCTTTTCCTGTACACACGGATGCCAGCCCATATTGATCCATATACAATTTCCGGTAGGCTCCACTTCCCATATAAGCCAGGCATTCATTTCGGAAGAACAAAGAATCATTCCGGGAAGCATTTCCTTTAACAACCCATTCCAATAGCTTTGCCCCAACTCTTCTTTTGTAAAAAGCGGGTTGCCTTTGTTACCGGCAACTAATAATATTTCCTGCTGATTCATGGTTGTTCATTTTAGTAATGCTAAGCTACTCTTGTGCAAAGCCGGTTTATAATTGAATTTTACATCGGTTGCCGTTCCATTTGCAGAAATTGCAACCGGGGTCATTCTATTTGGGGGATTACGGATATCCTGGTATGAAACAGATACTCAAAAACAACCTTTTAGAAACAGTATCCGCATTGCATGGTTGTAATAAATAGCTTATCTTCAAAGTGTTGTTTACCGGGCTTGCATTTTTTGCAACAATCAAATGAATTATTTATCAT
This sequence comes from uncultured Chitinophaga sp., assembly GCA_964560445.1. Classification (GTDB taxonomy): domain Bacteria; phylum Bacteroidota; class Bacteroidia; order Chitinophagales; family Chitinophagaceae; genus JJ008. Next base: position 10,288 of record CAZLLT010000019.1, read on the forward strand.
GCCATCATACCAGGCCCAGGAATTTTTATTTCAACGCATCAAAGAATTAACCCCACCAGGTTTCTCAATGGTGGACATCGTGTCGGATATATTACACATCAGTGCCGACAGCGCTTACCGCCGGATCAGGGGTGAAACCCCCTTGGTGCTGGACGAGGCTATGGAGCTTTGCAGGTATTTTAATTTGTCGCTTGACCAGCTTCTGCATATCAGGAAAGCTGCGGTTTTGTTCCATGATGTGAGAATTCAGGAAAACCACCTGACCTACGAACAGTTTATGCAGGGGCTGCTTTCACAAATGGAAATAATAAACAGCTTTGCAGAAAAAGAAGTAATATATATGTCAAAAGACATTCCGGTCTTTCACAACTTTTATTACCCTCAACTATCTGCTTTCCGGTATTATTTCTGGATGAAGACACACTTGTCGCATCCCGGCTTTGCCAACAGGGAGTTTGAGTTTTCTGTTCTGCCGCCGGAAGTGGAAAAATTATGCCGGGATGTAACGGAAGCTTATCAGAAAATCCCTTCCGCCGAAATGTGGAATACGGAAAGCATCAACAGCACTATTTCGCAGATTGAATTTTCCAAAGATTCCGGCCATTTTACTTCTTCAGCAGATATAAAGCTGGTTTATGAAGCGTTGGAGCAAACTATCCTTCATGTAAAAGAACAGGCAGAGTTTGGCAGCAAATTTATGCCCCATGAAAACCCTGATATAAAGAAAAACAACTTCAGGCTTTTCTTCAACCGGGTAGTGTTAGGGGATAATACAATCCTTGTTACTACAGATGCAGTGAGAACAGGTTTTATCAACTACGGTCACCTGAATTATATCAAAACCACCGATGAAGAATTCTGTAACCAGCTTTACAAGGATTTTGAAAATCTTATTAAACGCAGCACCCAGATCAGCCAAACCAGCGAGAAGCAACGAAACATTTTTTTCAGCATCATATTGAATAAAATAAATGAAAGAAAAAGGGTTCTTTGACAGGGGCTTATTTTACCCTTCTGGCAAAAATTTTTCCCAGCCCGGTTCGTTTCAGCATGGCGGGCATTTTTTCGACAGGAGCCCCTGCCTCAAAGAATAATGATAACCAGTTTATTAGTTTACATCATTGTAAAAAAACGACAACTTCATCGGGTTTCTATTCTCATGCCCGCTTCCCGCAGGAGGTTAGCCTGAACTATTTCAGAGATTCGTTATTTTTGGTAATAACGCAAGCCGTATCCGCTTAACAGCCACTCTCCATAAACCATCTGCTATGAATATTAACGAGGTTCAACAGCGGCTTTTTCAATCTGTTAAAGCAAAACTGGCGCCGGACACATCGGTAGCTGAAGAAATTGCCAGGCTGCTCGGCATCAGCACCGACAGCGCTTACCGGCGAATGAGAGGTGAAAAAGCCCTCACATTTGATGAATTGTATGTTATTGCCACGAATTATAGCGTATCGCTGGATCAATTATTGAATATTGAAACAGGCAATTATCAATTCAGCGGCAAGCTGCTTAACAGCAAAATTTTTCGCTTTGATGCATACCTCTCCGCCATGTTGCAAAACGTAACCTATTTTGCCAGCTTCAGGCATAAGGAGTATTATTATCTCTGTAAGGATGTGCCGATATTCCATCACTGGCAGTTCCGTGAATTTTCAGCATTCAAATATTTTTTCTGGATGGGCAACCTGGTTTATTTCCCTGACTTCAGGAATAAGAAAATCAACGTTAATGAATACCCCGATGAATTATGGCAATTAGGCCAAAAAATACTCGCCTTATATAACCAGATAGACAGCTATGAAATCTGGAACTTTGAAAGCCTCAACAGCACCCTTCGCCAGATAGACTATTACCGTGATAGCCACATGTTTGAGTCCGACCATGATATTATGAGTATCTATGAGGCGCTGGAAAAAACAATGAACCACCTCGAAGAGCAGGCACGGTTAGGTTATAAGTTTGATGCTGCCGACCGGGAACGCAAACCATTGGGCAAATACCATCTGTATTTTAATGAAACCGTGCTGTTGGATAACAGCATGATGACTGTTATGGACAATAGCAAGCTGGCCGTTGTTCCTCACACAGCAATCAATTATATGATGAGCAGAGATATTGCCTTCTGCGAAAATTATTATCAATATGTACAAAATCTTATGCGCCGGTCCACACTAATAAGCGAGGTAAGTGAAAAAGAACGGGCAAAGTTTTTCCGGTTAATGAGAGAAAAAATAACCGGCAGAAAGAAAAGCCTGCCTGTATAATAAAAGAAGGTATATTTTGGCTAAAATAAATAATCCGGCCCCGGCCAATATTTCTTAGCTTTATTCCAGATTAAGCATAAATATCACAAGCCCCAAAGCATTTAACTTATTAAAATCAGCACTATGAAACGATTTTTGGGCATTATTCTTTTGGCTGCAACGCTTTCCGGTTGCGATGTTATTTCCAATTTACCTACCGGTACCGGCATTTCTGAAAATGAAGCCGGCGAAGGAATCAAAGAAGCATTGGGGCAAGGGCTTGTAAAAGCTGTACTTCAATTAAATAAAGAAGACGGTTTTTTTAAAGATGCGCTTTATAAAATATTGCTGCCGCCCGAAGCAAAAAAAATTGAAAACACCCTGCGGGATCTTGGCATGGGTAAAATAGTAGATAAAGCCATATTGCAAATCAACAGGGCCGCAGAAGATGCCGCAGGCTTTGCCAAACCTATTTTTGTGGATGCTATTAAAAGCATGACTATCGCCGATGCCATCGGCCTTGTAAAAAACGGAGATACCAGCGCCACCCATTTCTTCCGTGTTAAAACAACCGACAAGCTGATAGCCGCTTTTTCACCGGTAATCAAATCATCACTTGATAAAGTAGATGCGACTAAATATTATGCCGATGTAATTAATACATATAATAATTTTCCTACAACCTTTAAAAAACTGAACCCGGACCTGCCCGGGCATGTAACCGACAAAGCTGTTGATGCGCTATTTGACCTGGTAGGCAAGGAAGAAGTAAATATCCGTCAAAATATTGCGGCAAGAACTACCGACCTGCTAAGGAAAGTGTTCGGAGCAAAGTGGTAAAACCCCCACCCGGCGCAACTAAAACGATAAAATTACGTCAAATAAAACGCTGCCATTCTTCGTAATGGCAGCGTTTTATTATTTTTAAATTCAACATTCATTATATGAAAATGCGTTTAACTGTCCTCGTAGCCCTTTTTACATTGCTGGCCCTCAACGGGTTTGCACAAATAAAGTTGCCTTCTATTCTTACAAAAAATACAGGCTCCGGCATAACAGAAGCCGAAGCCGGCCAGGGTATTAAAGAAGCGCTTCTGCAGGGCGTTAGCCAGGCCGTATTAAACCTTAATAAAACAGACGGTTTTTTCGGCAGCGATATCTATAAAATGCTGCTGCCGGAAGATGCACAAAAAATAGAAAAAACATTACGCAGTATCGGTATGGGCGCACAGGTGGACAAAGCCATTCTTTCCATCAACCGCGGCGCAGAAGATGCCGTAGCTTTTGCCAAACCTATTTTTATTGATGCCATTAAAGAAATGACGCTAACAGATGCCCTGAATATTGTAAAAGGAAACAAAGATGCCGCCACACAATATTTTAAACAAAAAACAGCAGCCAAGCTGATTGAAGCCTTTACACCACCTGTAAAAACTTCATTGGACAAGGTAGATGCTACCAAACATTATACGGATATTGTTACCACCTATAACAACCTGCCCACTACTTTTAAAAAGGTTAACCCTGATCTTCCTTCTTATGTAGTAAACAAAGCAGTAGATGCGCTATTTGACCAGGTGGCAAAAGAAGAAGCCAATATCAGGGCCAACCCCGGTGCAAGGGCCACTGATATTCTGAAAAAAGTGTTCGGAAAATAGTTTTATAAATTCTTTACTCCGGGAATACGCTCCAGAACAACAATACCACCCTGCGGCGGGGATCGTTGGTTTTATAATCCTTCTGTTTAGGATCAGGAAACGCTTCGCCTTTTCCTTCATACAAATACAACACATTTTGAATGCTGTTGCCCCCGGGACGGTTATTGGTAAACTTCTTAAACAGGTCAATCACTTTCTGCGCTCTTACCCTGGAAAGTTCTTTATTAAGCGCCGTATTATCCGGTTTGTCCGTTTGAAGCGTAAGCCTTTCCTTTAATTGCCTGTACAGGGTGCTGTTTTCCGCAATGGTAGTACCGTCGGCATATCCTTTGGCGGTAATAACAAGGGAAAGCGGAAACGCCGGGTATTTGTTTACAAAATACTCTATTTCTTTGGAAGCCGGTTCAAAAAAACTATTGATTGAAGCGGCTACACCGGATGATACTTCATACTGGCCCGGCTCAAACAACACATCCTGGTCCAGCTTTACCACCATGTTCCTGTTCAGCAGGTCGTTTATAAAAGCCACTTTGTTCTCGATAGCGGAAAGGCTCTTCTGGGATTTGGTTAACGCATTTTTCAATTTGTTCCAGTCTTCTTTTTTCACAGCCACACCGGCAATAAGCACCTGGTTTTCATTTACCGTTTCATTAATCTCTTCCTCTGTTTTTTGAATAAACTTTTTTATACGGGCATTAACGGTGTCATCAATTTCATTGCTCTCCTCCTTTTCTTTTCTCAGCTTATCCAGGTCTGTAAGCTTGTCTTTATTTTCCTCCAGTTTTTTATTAACATCGGTAATTTCAGTTTTAGTTGTTTGTATTTTCTTGGTGGGAGAACATGAAGGATAAAAAATACCCCCAAAACAAACAAGCAGAAGTAATGGCAGGCGGTACATGCACTAAAAATTTTTACTATGTAAATGTATATAAGTATTTACAGTAAAACAATAATCTATGTTTCAACTTATGGTACTTGCCGGGTAGGGTGTTAATCCTTTATTGTCTCAATGCCCTAATGTTATAATATTGAATCATTTGCAACAACCCGCAGTTATAAACAGGGTTTTTGTTCCGGGTTCTTTCCTGTCTGTTGTCCGTTCAAAACGTTTCTGCCCCTGCCTGCCTGTCGGCAGACAGGTCTGGCGCAGCCGACCTGGGCGGTCGGGGAACGAAATGCTTTGTATCTTTAAATTTTGCTGATGAAAAGTAACATCTTGTTCCATAACTGCCCGGAGTCTTTGCCGGCGCACAGGGCGGGGAGTAAGACACTCCGGGCGGAAACAAAAAGGTTATTCCAATAAGATAAAATAGTATGTTATATCGTATCATGTTATTTTGTCTTAGTAGCTACATAATATACCTGTATAGTAGAGAGTTGCTTCTAGAAAGAGGGATAGAGTTGCCAGTAGTTAATGGCCTAGAATTTTTCGACATTTTGGTAGTTCATTTTGGAGGATTGCTGACGGGTATATTATTTCTTTTGATTAAAAGGAATTTTGAAAAATGGATGGGGATAGGAATGATAGTGCTAAATGTTGTAATGCTCCCTTATTTGTATTGGCAAGCCATAAACTAGTAATAAATAATATTTTTCCTGCCCGTAGTCTTCCACACAAAACGTCCCTGCCCCTGCCTGGCGCAGCCGACCTGGGCGGTCAGGGAACGAAATGCTTTGTGTCTTAGGTTTTGCCAGCATATAAAAGACGCCTGATTTTTTCCCTGCCGTAGTTAAAAAATTTGCTTTCTGTTCTAAAACAAGTACTTTCAGGAAACTTTCCTTCCCCCTGAAACCCCGTTTTATTTAACCCCTTCGTTTCAACAAGCCAAATTAACCACAATGGGAACCAATGTTTCACCAACTGCTACCCCTGTCAGCCAGCAGGAACGGATTGTTATTCTTGACTCGCTGAGGGGCCTTGCCATATTAGGCATCCTGCTGATGAATATTCCTTTCATGGGGTTGCCGGAACCTGCATTTGAGAACCTTACGCTTAATAATGAAACAGGCACCATCAATGAGAAGGTCTGGTGGTTTATCAGCCTGGTTCCCGAAGGAACGCAACGGGCCATTTTTTCCATGCTGTTTGGGGCCGGTATCCTGTTATTTGTTTCCCGGCTGGAAAACAGGACAACCGGCCTGTGGCCCGCAGATTATTTTCTGCGCCGCCAGTTGTGGTTGCTGCTGTTCGGGTTGTTTAATGCGTTTATACTCCTGTGGCCGGGCGACATTTTATTTCAATACGCTATAATCGGCATCGTTGCTTTTGCTTTTCGCCGCCTGCCGGTAAAAGGGCTGCTCATCGCCGCCGGGGCATGCCTTTTTTTGATGATGGCAAGGGAAAACCTGGACCTGTACAGGAAAAAGCAAACCATATATAAAGGGGAAGCGGTGGCAAAGCTGGATACCACACAGGTAAAGCTCACGGATGTACAGAAAGAAAAGTTAGGCGCCGTGACGGCGATGAAGGAAAAATCGGATACCGTCGCTTTGAGGAAAGAAATGAAGAGAAATATAGAAAAGATGACAGGCAGCTATAGCGAGTTATACAAGTATATGAGCAATGTAAGCGCAATAATTGAATTTCATTATACTTATTATGGTATCTGGGACATTCTTCTTTTTATGCTGATTGGAATGGCCTTTTACAAATCAGGGGCGCTGATTGGCAGGGCCCCGCCGTTAACCTATTGGTTGTTATTTATTGTGGGCATGGGCGCAGGGCTATTCCTGACCTGGTTGCGGCTTCGTTCGGTAACCGATAACCAGTTTAATCTTTTTAACATAACCAGGAACAGCAGGATAGAGTTTTATGAACTTTCACGAACGCTTCGTTCGCTTGGATTGTTTGGCCTGATTATGCTTATGTATAAATCCGGCTGGTTCAAATGGCTTTTTGCATTGATGCGCCCTGTGGGGCAGATGGCATTCACCAATTATCTTATGCAATCGCTTATCTGCGGATTGATCTTTTTCGGCGTTGGGTTTGGCCTGTTGGGAAAATTGCAGCGTTATGAATTATATTATGTGGTGGCAGCCGTTTGGGTAATTGAAATAACCTGGAGCCACCTCTGGCTGCGGTATTTCCGTTTCGGCCCGCTGGAATGGCTATGGCGCAGCCTCACTTATTGGAAAAAGCAACCGATTAAAAAAGACAAAGGAACGTTGCCCCCGGAATAGGGTTCATTTCTATTTTTAATATATCTAAAACACAATGATGCGACTACTCATAATTATTCTATCCTCTTTTATTGCTTCTGTCTCTGTGGCCCAAACCTACTGGAGCCCGGGACAATGCCTTAAAATTAAAAACATCACGGCAGTGGCGCCTTCGCCGGATGGCAACAAAGTTTTATATACTGTTAGGGAAGCAGTGATGACAGACGACCGCAGTGAATATGTAAACCAGGTGTGGATGTGCAATGCCGATGGCAGTAACGCTGTTCAACTAACAAAAGGGGATAAGAATTCTGCCAACCCCCGATGGAGCGCCGATGGAAAATGGATTGCCTTCACCTCATCAAGGGACGGCAAGAATAATTTATATGTGCTGCCGGTGGGTGGTGGAGAAGCAGAAAGGCTGACGGATGTAAAAACAAGTGTGGGCAGTTACAAATGGAGCGCTGACGGCAAAATGATTGCCTTTACCATGCTGGATGCTGCCGAAACAAAAGAAGAGAAAGATAAAAAAGGAAAAGATGACTGGTATTTTATGGATGAAGAAGTGAAACAGAACCGGCTTTATGTGCTGTGGCTAGGGAAAAAAGATACCAGCGGTAACCACATTCAAAAAAAGCTGACAAAAGAGAATTACAACGTCAATACATTTGACTGGAGCCCTGATGGCAAAAGCATTGTTTACAGCCATTGTAAAACTCCTGAAGCCAATGACAACCTGTACAGCGATATTTCGTTGATAGATATTGAAAGCGCAGCAATAAAACTTATTGCCAATAGCGGGGCTGGTGAAATAAATCCGTTATTCAGCCCTGACGGAAAACATATCGCTTACTATTGCAGCGCCGACCCGGTGGATTGGTCGGGAGCAAGACATGCAAGGATCTATTCTCTGGCAGATGGTAAAAGCTGGCCCTTGAAAGCTACACCGGATGAGAATGGCGGCATTGGTTCCAATGGCATCTTTGGATGGACACCTGATGGGAAAAATGTGTTGTGGGCAGAGGCAAACAAAACATTGGGTAGTGTTTATCTTTTAAGCGTCGATGGAAAATGGATTACCGAATGGAGTAAAAATATGAAGGATCACATAAGCAGTATTACACTGAATGAATCCGGAACGCATTTAGGGTTTATTTTGCAAAATGCTTCCCGGCTGCCCGAAGCCTATATTAGCAGGCTCACTGATTTTTCGCCGGTGAAAGTAACCGGCATTAATGCAGAACACCTCAACAAACCATTACCCAAAACAGAAGTGGTGAAATGGAAAAGCAAAGATGGCCGGGAGATTGAAGGGCTGCTCACTTACCCGTTGAATTATAAATCCGGTCAAAAAGTGCCTTTTATATTAAATATTCATGGCGGCCCCGCCGGTGTGTTTCAGCAAACCTGTGTAGCGGCTAACCAGGGAGCTTATCCGCTTGCTGCATTGGCAGAAGCCGGGTATGCCATTCTTCGTCCCAACCCAAGAGGATCTTCCGGGTATGGCACAGCATTCAGAACAGCCAACCGTGCCGATTGGGGTGGCAAAGATTATGAAGATATAATGACAGGTGTGGACCATGTGATTAAAATGGGAGTAGCTGACGAAACAAAGATGGGAGTGATGGGCTGGAGTTATGGTGGTTTTATGAGTAGCTGGATTGTGGGACACAATGATCGTTTCAAAGCAGCTTCCATCGGCGCCCCGGTAGTTGATCTTTCACATCAGAACCTTACTGATGATATTGAAGGGTTCCTTCCATCCTATTTTAAAGCCAACCCCTGGGACGACTGGAGTTTGTATGACAAACATTCACCATTGCGTTATGTGCAAAATGTAAAAACACCGGTATTACTACAGCATGGAGAGGCTGATGTAAGAGTACCCTTCAGCAATGCGGTGATGTTCTATAATGCTTTGCGAAGAAGAAATGTGCCGGTAAAACTGTTGGCTTTACCGAGACAACCGCATGGAATACAGGAGCCAAAGCTGGTATTAAAAGCAATGCAAACCAATGTGGAATGGTTTGAAAAATATATAGGCGACAAAAAAGGGTTTTAATCAATGTATAGTGCAACTATGAAAAAGATATTTCCTTATGTTATTATAGCAGGATTTATGCTTTCATGCGGGCAAACTAACCCGGCAAATAAAATTTCAGCCGTTCAGTATGATAATGCGTACCAACCTGCTGTGTTCACCGATCCGGACAGGTTAGAAAAGATCAGCAAAGCGTATCCTGCTATTGAAAACATTCTTCAGCAGTACGCCGATTCGCAGCATTTGCCCGGAGTAACGTATGGCCTGGTGGTGGACGGGCAACTTGTTTTTAAAGGAGCTATTGGATACACAGATATTGAAAAGGAAATACCGGCCACTACTTCCTCTTTATTTCGCATTGCCAGCATGAGCAAAAGCTTTGCCTGCATGGCGGCGCTGAAACTGAGGGATGACGGCAAACTTAATTTGGACGACCCTGCCTATTTCTATATTCCTGAATTAAAAACCCTGAAATACCCAACTGCAGATGCCCCTCATATCACCATTAGGCATTTAATGACACATGGCGCCGGTTTTCCTGAAGATAATCCCTGGGGTGATCGCCAACTGGCCGATAGTGATAAAGAATTTATGGAGTTTATCAGCAAACAAATTTCTTTCAGTAATCCGCCGGGCATTGCGTATGAATACAGCAATCTCGGTTTCGCCTTATTAGGAAAGATTATTACCAAAGTGTCGGGAATGCAATACCAGGAATACATAAAGAAAAATATCTGGGAGCCGTTAGGTATGAAAACCACTACTTATGAATATGGAGATGTGAAACCTGGTAAACTGGCGCATGGTTATCGCTGGCTGAATAATCAATGGAATGAAGAAGTTTTGCTGCACGACACAAAAGACGGAAGCTGGGGCGCCATGGGTTCAATCATTACTTCTATTGATGAGTTTGCCAATTATATGGCTTTGCATCTTTCAGCATGGCCGCCCAACAATGCAAAAGATGACGGGCCAGTGAAAAGAAGTTCGGTGAGGGAAATGCATCATCCCTGGCAATGGAACAGCTTTAATCCTAACTATAAATTTCCGGATGGCAGAATTTGCGCCACCGCAACAGCCTATGCGTATGGTTTGGGCTGGATGAAAGACTGTGCAGGCCGCACTTTTCTCAACCATAGCGGCGGTCTGCCCGGCTTTGGCAGCAACTGGTATATTATGCCGGAATATGGTATCGGTATTGTGTCGTATGCCAACCGCACCTATGCGCCGATGAGGGCCGTGAACCTCCGATTGCTCGATACGATCATTAAGATAGCACAATTGCAACCGCGGGAATTACCCGCTTCCGGAATTTTGAAGCAACGTCAAAATGAATTAGTGAAAATATTACCGGATTGGTACAATGCAGAGCAAAGCGGTCTGTTTGCCGAAAATTTTTTTCCTGACTTCCCCATTGATTCGCTGAGAAAAGAATCGCAGCAGCTTTTTGCAAAAACGGGAAGGATTATAAGCGTTAAAGAAATAAAGCCGGAAAACCAGTTGAGAGGGTCGTTCATCATTGAAGGGGAGAATACAAATATTGAAGTGTATTTTACCCTCTCGCCGGAAAACCCGCCGTTGATACAGGAATACCGTATCCGGGAAAAGCCAAAAGAGGAAACCCAATGACTTAACCGGAAGAAACGTAAATTTATAAGCAGGAGCTACGGCTATGTCCAAGAAAGACATACTGATCATCGAGAACCTGGCCGACTTTGAAAGAAAGATCAATCGGGATGACCGTCCTTATGATATCAATATGATGCTGATGCCGGGCACACTGGAAGACAAGCATAAAGATGTGGACCCGGAAAAAGGAATTCAGGCACTGCGGCGGCAATTCAATCTGATTTATATTTTATTGGGAGGTGTGCATGATGTATATCTCGGCGCAGACTATCGCTGGTTAAAACCGAATGACCTGGTCATTGTTCCCGAAAATGCCGTATATGCATCCAAAAATGTGCGAAGCTGCACGGGATATTGTATGCACTTTAAAACGGAATTTGTTCAACCCCTTCTCAATAAACCCCTTGCAGAAGAATTTTCATACCTGAACATGGATGCCGAGCATATCATTAATGTTACCGATGAGGAAAGTGAACTGATGCAGCAATCCTTCCGGGATATTATCCGTGAGTACGAACGGTTCTCTCCGGAAAAGGATTACCTGCTGCGTAATTATGTTCATATCCTCCTGTTGCGGGTGAGGGAAATTTACCGGCCTCATGCAAAAAAACTTAATGAATCGGCCACCCGGAGCATGAAGATCGCTTCGGAGTTCAAACGGCTGGTGGAAAAAAATTTTATTGAAACAAGAGAGGTGAGTCAGTATGCTGCGATGCTACATATAACTCCCAAACATTTATCAGAAGTCGTGAAAGAGCATACCGGGAAATCACCCAAAGAGATTATCAGCAATATGCTGCTGCTCGAAGCCAAAGTGTTGCTGGGTTCCACCGACCTCACTGTTACCGAAATTGCCCACCGCCTCCGGTTTGGCGACCAGGCTCATTTCGGTCATTTCATCAAGCAGCATACCGGCTGGCCACCACTTGAATGGCGCAAAAAACGCTGATTTATACAAATCCTCCCGACTTTCATACAAGGAAACCGTTTTCACTTTACCTCATCTTTGTTGCAACAATTACCGATGCAGGCTTGCAGGGTAAGACAATACTGAATTTTCTTAACCAAAAAATTTATTGTAATGAAACCGATCATCACATGGGTAGCAATTGTTGTCAGCGCCGTCCTTTTGTCTCACCGACCGCCCGGAACAAATGCGGGTGAAAAGGTGGAAATAAAAAACTTTGCAAAGCCAGATGAAGTGAGAGAATTTCCCAAAGGGAAAGTTGAATTAGTTACTGTTGGCGGGGCCAGTATTGGCAAGGCCACCTTTGAACCCGGATGGAAATGGTCCGAATCCGTGCAGCCGCTGGTTAAAACAAAGACTTGTGAAGCGCCGCATTACCAGTATCATCTTTCCGGCAGGCTGATGGTGAAAATGGATGATGGAACTATGTATGAATGTAAGCCCGGCGATGTTTCGCTGTTCGCTTCGGGCCATGATGCCTGGGTTGTGGGTGATGAACCTGCAGTGGTAGTGGATTTCCAGGGTATGGTGGACTATGCAAAAGGGAAGAAAGATTGATTTTCTAATTCTTATAAATAGATCATCATGTATATTGTTCGTGATATTTTTCAACTTCGCTTTGGCGCATTCAAAGACGCCAAAGCGTTGCTGGAAGAAGCTTACAGCAAGGGGTTACTTCCTGATGCTAAATCAGCAAGGGTATTATCGGATTTTACAGGAAAAGCCTATCGTCTCATTTTTGAAGAGGGGCATGATTCACTGGCTGAATATGAAAAGTCGCTTAGCGAAAGCATGGGCAAAGCGGAATGGAAAAAATGGTATGAGAAATTCAAGCCGCTGGTTGAAGCCTCGTACCGGGAGATACTGAAGCAGGTGATCTGATCATTCTTCCGCTTCTTCTATTACCGGCAATATTGTTTTGCGTTCACCGATCTGCTGCCGCCACATGGCGTAATACAATCCTTTTCTCTCTACCAGGTCATAATGATTGCCCTGCTCTACGACCCTTCCTTTTTCAAGGACATAAATGGTATCGGCATGCATAATGGTAGAAAGGCGGTGTGCTATCAGGATGGTAATCTGTTGCCTTAATGCGGAGATTTTTTTTACCGTTTCCGTTACCTGCTCTTCAGTCAGTGAATCCAGGGCTGATGTAGCTTCGTCAAAAATAAGTATGCGGGGCTGGCGCAATAATGCCCGTGCAATGGACAGGCGTTGCTTCTCTCCGCCCGACAACCGCTTACCTCCTTCCCCAAGAATAGTGTTCAGGCCGTTATTGCTGCTTCTTACCATTGTGGCTGCCGCCGCTTTTTCCAGCGCTTCCCAGATTTCTTCGTCCGTAGCATCTGATTTTACAAATTTCATATTATCCCGGATGCTGCCTGAAAAAAGTTGTGTATCCTGCGTTACAAACCCCAACTGCTGCCTCATACGGTTATAACGGATTTCCCTCGAGGAAATATTGTCGTACAAAATATCGCCGCCCACCGGCGTATATAATCCCACCAACAGTTTTACAAGTGTTGATTTTCCCGAACCGGATGGCCCGACAAAGGCAATGGTATCCCCAATACCCGCCTTAAAAGAAATGGTGTCAATAGCGTTTACGGTAGCATTGCGATGCCGGAAAACGACCTTGTCAAAATGCAACTGCTCAATAAGCCCGACATCCACCGGCTCTTCAGGCCGGTACTCCGGCTCTTTGTTCATCAACTCATTGAACAAGACAAGAGAAGCTTCCGCTTCCCTGTAAGAAAGAATAATGCTGCCCAGGTCCTGCAGCGGCCCGATAATGCTGGTAGAGATAAATTGCATGGAGATTAATTCCCCCGGGGATAATACTTTTCTGAATATCAGCCATAGCAGGATGAACAGGATAGACTGTTTCAGTAAGGTGAGCACCGTTCCCTGTAAAAAAGTAAGTGTTCTTACCTTCTTTACTTTCTCCATTTCCAGGTCATATATTTCCTGTGTATGCTGGCGCAGCCGCCGTATTTCCGGATAGGTGAGCCCAAGGCTTTTTACCAATTCAATGTTTCTTAATGATTCGGTAATAGTGCCGCTCATCTGGCGGTTTTGCCGCATTAATGAACGCTGCAGTGATTTGATGGAACGGCTCAATAAGCTGGTAAGCCCGCCAAGCAAAACCACTCCAATAATAAATACGGGGATCAGCATCCAATGTTTGGTAAAAGCATACCAGAGCAGAAAACCAATACCGACAAAAGATGAAAAAAGAATATTAATAAACGAGGTAATGAAACGTTCCGTATCATTTCTGACCTTCTGCAAAATGGATAGGATCTCGCCGCTGGTCTGGTCTTCAAACTCCTGGTAAGGCAGTCGCAGGGTTTGCCGCAAACCGTCATTGAATATCTGCATCCCGAATTTTTGCACCACCATCCGCATCACATAATCTTTAAACACCATGATAAGCCGGGCCAGTAGGGCAATGCCAATCGCAATACCCAGCCAGAACAAAACACCGCTGACCAGCTCGTCCTCCGTCTTGTTTCCGGGATTCAGCGCATAGCTATCAATTATTTTTCCGAATATAACGGGATCGTAAAGCGATAGTACCTGCGCCATGCCCGCCAGCGACAAAGCCAGCACAATCCACCATTTGTACGGTTTCAGGTAATTCCAGAGAATTTTCATGCTACGTCAATTATGACGATAAGTTACTTCTTTCATCTGTAATACAGTGAATAAAAAACCAGCGGGCCGCTGTCCTTTTCATGGCTTATGATAAAGCGCCTTACCGGCCCTTGCGCCTGTGTGCTTTCCTTCGCTAACAGTCAGGCGGCCGTTTACAATAACATATTTAAACCCGGTGGAATAAGCATGGGGCTTTTCAAAAGTGGAAAGGTCTTTTACTTCTTTTTCATCAAATACCACCATGTCGGCGGCATATCCTTCTCTCAGCAGTCCCCTGTCTTTTAACTGGAATTTCTGTGCGGGCAGGGACGTCATTCTGCGGATGGCTTCTTCGAGAGAAATTACTTTTTCTTCACGGACATATTTAGCCAGCACCCTTGCATTGGTGCCATATCCCCTGGGATGGGGCATTCCATAACCAAAGGTTCGTATCGTAGCATCGCTGGCAAACATATTATATGGATATTGCATAATACGCTTCACATCTTCTTCGCTCATGCCATGAAATACAGCGCTGGCGCCGCCGTTCATCATTATATCAATAACCGTTTCTGCTTCATCCTTTGCCTTATGCTTTCTTCCTTTCATCAGGTTAATCTGCTCAATACTTTTACCGTTGTAACTGGTGTCCGCCGCATGATAAGCCACTACGGCATAACTGAAATGTTTCAGTTTTCTTTTTTTTAACCTCTCCAGCATGGTGCTGATAACGTATTTTTTTACATCGGGTCGCTGCAGCCTTGCTTTGATACTATCCTGCCCATCAGCCAGCACTTTATCAGGAAGCAAGGTGCTGATGGAGGTGCTGCTGGCCGTATAAGGATATTGGTCAATGGTAACATCTATGCCCTGCCGCCTTGCCTCTTCCACCATCGCAATCGTTGTTTTGCTTCGCCCCCAATTTTGCTGGCCGCTTAATTTAAAATGAGAAATCTGTACCGGCGTGCCTGCTTCCCTGCCAATGGCCAATGCTTCATCAATGGCCTGTGTTACGCTGTCGCCTTCGCTACGCATGTGGCTGGCATAAACGCCGTTATACCGGCCAACAATTTTTGCCAGGGCAGCTATTTCCGGCGTTTTGGTATAAGTGCCGGGGATATAGATAAGCCCCGTTGACAGCCCAACGGCGCCATCTTTCATCGCTTTATCAACGATATCCTGCATTTGTTTCATTTCTTCCGGAGTTGCATCCCGGTTAGCCCTTCCCATTACGGCTTTGCGTACATCGTTGTGCCCGATCAGCGTAGCTACATTAACAGAAAGCTGTAAAGAATCAATCCATGAAAGATATTTTTTTATGTCTGTTTCTGAAGAGCCGCAGTTGCCGGTGATGCAGGTAGTAACCCCGTCAAGAATAAAATTAGTAGCCTGCGGATCGCTTTTTTCATCTCCCTCCAGATGGGTATGTACATCAATGAACCCGGGGGCTACAATAAGACCGCCAGCATCAATAGTTTTTGTGGCCGTATAATTAATTCCTCGTCCGATAGCAGCAATCTTTCCGTCTTTTATGGCAATGTTGCCGTAGTACCAGTTATTGCCGGCGCCATCAATAATTTTTCCGTTGATGATAAGTATATCGCAGGTCTGGGCAAAGCCAACAGCGGGGAAAAGCAGCAGAAAAAACAGGTATTTCATCAGGTTAAATTACGTATTTGAACGGTAATACATTATCCGGTTCAGAAAAAGTCTTCTCTTTGCAACGAGAAATTACCGGCTCAGCGCTTTATTCACTGCACTTACTATCTTATTTCCCTTTTCCTGAACCTGTTCTTCTGTCCACAACAAACTGATAGCGGTGGAGATACACCGGCCAAGCACTGCATCACTGGCCGAAAAATCTTTACCAGCTTCCTGTATCAGTTTTGCTTTTATGTCCGGGTGTAATGTATTCAGGGTTGCGGCACTTTTAAGATGTTCCCATTTGCGGATATAGTGCCAGTTATTATCAAACCAGTAAAAGTTACCGGCCAGGATGCCCTGTTCTTTCAATTCGTTTACTACCGCCCTTGTTAATTCTTCCGAAGGCAGGAACCAGCTCAGAAAAGTGCAGCTATCTCCGGATGGGTCGGGTATTCTGCGAAAACTTATTTCCGGCACTTGCGATACTATTTCTTTCAGTTGTGCATGGTTTTTTTTCTGTGCCGAAAGAAATTCCGGCAGGCGCCTTACCTGTGCAAGGCCCACAGCAGCATGTAACTCTGAAATCCGGTAATTGTACCCGATAAAAGGATGAAGGTCTGCCCCGCGGTCAGCGCCTTTGTGGTCATGTCCATGATCTGTGTACCCATCGCATTTGGTGTACACTTCCTCGTTATTGGTCAAAACAGCACCGCCTTCTCCGCAGGTCATTGTTTTTACAAAATCAAAGCTAAAAGTGCCGGCATCGCCGATTGTACCGAGCATCTTTCCTTTATATGATGCGCCGATACTCTGGCACGCATCTTCCAAAAGGAATAATTTATATTTTTCACAAATGGCTTTCAGCGCATCAAGGTCTGCCATACTGCCGCACATATGCACAGGCATAACAGCTTTGGTTTTTGGAGTAATTGCTTTTTCAACAGCATCCGGGCTCAGGGTAAGCGTATCATCCACATCTACGAGTACGGGAATGGCCCCCACACTCAGCACAGCTTCAAAAGAAGCCACAAAAGTAAATACAGGAGTAATCACTTCATCTCCATACCCAATACCCAGGGCGGCTAATGCAGTTGTCAACGCTGCAGTTCCGCTGGAAGTAAGCTGTGCATAGCGGCAACCGAAATGACGGGTAATTTCTTCTTCCAGTTCTTTTGCTTTCCAGGTTCCTTTCCGGGGAGCGTCAAACCCATAACGCATCAGGATACCTGTTTCCAGTACATCATTTACTTCTTTTCTTTCTTTATCACTCCAGCGTTCAAAACCCGGCATGGTGTATTCTTTTAAAGGTGAGAAGAGTTGAACTTTGCCAGCGCAAAGGTAAAAAATGCCCCGCACCCAGGCTTCTTACCGGGTTTGTTTCTGGTTATAAAAATTCCATTTGCCGTCCGGCTGCACCAGGATAGCAATTTCACTCAGTTCACTTTCATTGTTGTTTTTACCAACAGCGGTAATTACATAACGATAAGAGAAATGAGAAGAAGAAAGTGTTTCTTTTAGCTCAAACCCACTGGGCTCTGCTACAATCTGCGAAATATATTTAGGAAGGTTGCCGAATGTAGAATCATGCGACTCCGTGGCGCATTGGTACACTACATAATATTTAATATCCACCGTATTCCGTGGGTCAGGCTTTACTGTAAGTTTTATTACTGAATCCTGTGTTATTGTTTTTTCAACAATAGGCGGCCAGGGCTTTTCATTATCAATCCAGCGCATAGGAGGAAGCAGGGCGGGGTATTTATAATAATTATTCTGCAGGCTATCGTTCCATCCATGCGGATTGCGGGCAAAAGAAATGCTGCTGAAATAAATGCTGCCCTGTACTTTCGGGTTTTTGCGGAGCAGTTGTATCTGTCGCGTAAGCTGCGACGGGTCCCTCCATCCGGCTGTTTCTTTTGAATTTCCCCTGTAAATGGCATGGCCGATGTAAACATGCTTGCCATAGCTGTTCCTGGCCCACCAATCCACCAGCTTTTCATAATCTATTCTATCATCGCCGATTTCCCGGTATAGCTGTGGTGTTACATAATCCACCCACCCTTTTCTAAGCCAAAGAAGTACATCGGCATACAGGTCGTCATAATTGGTTAGTCCGGCACGGCTATCACTGCCGAGAGGGTCTTTATCTTTATTGCGCCATACGCCAAAAGGAGAAATCCCAAACCGGCATAAGCGTTTTTCTTCTTTGATTGCTAAATGAATGGCCCTGATAATGGAATCTACATTGCTTCTTCTCCAGTTATCTTTGTTCAGTTTGCTGCCGGAATTCTTGTAAGAAGCCTCATCGGGAAATTCTTTTCCGGGAATCTTGTAAGGATAGAAATAATCATCCATGTGGATAGCATCCACGTTATACCGCTTCACAATATCCCTTACTACTTTAACCACAAAAGCCTGCGCCTCTTTACTGGCAGGATTAAAATATTTTTTATCGCCGTAAGTTAGGAACCAGTTCGGATGTGTCCGGGTAATATGATTGGAAGCTACTGACGAGGTTTTGACATTAAAAACGGCCCTGTAAGGGTTCAGCCAGGCATGAAATTCCATTCCCCGCTTATGCGTTTCTTCTATCATAAATTCAAGCGGATCATAATATGGCTCCGGGGCTTTTCCCTGTACACCGGTGAGCCATTGGCTCCAGGGCTCATACTCCGAAGGGTAAAAAGCATCTCCGGCAGGCCGCACCTGTACAATCATGGCATTCATGCCATTGCGTTTGTGCATTTCCAGCAAAGAAATAAATTCCTGTTTTTGCTTTTCGGGGTTCCAGCTACCCCTTGCAGGCCAGTCAATATTTTCTACGGTAGCCACCCATACGCCCCTGAATTCATATTTGGGTTGGGCGTTTAAAGAAGAAAAAATGCCAATAAAGGCCAGCCATAACCAATACATTCTTTTCATAACTACAGATTAGCAACTATTGAGCCGCAAAGATATATTATTCAGCGCTATCTCTTATTTGATCCAGCAACCCGGATAAAATATTAGCATCCTTTTCAGAAATATTCCGGAGAATGGCGTCTAAGTCATCCTGCCGGGTATCCAATCTTTCCAGCACTTTTTTTCCTTTGTCAGTAATGATAACATCCACAAGGCGCCTGTCAACTTTACAAACAATTTTTCTTACCAGGCCCTTTATTACCAACCTGTCAACAATACGGCTCGTATCACTCTTTTTATCGAGCATTCTTTCCCTTATTTGTAAAGTGGATAACGGCTCCGGGAAACTGCCTCTTAATATCCGAAGGATATTGAATTGCTGGGCAGTAATTTCTTCCTCTTCAATAATCGTTTTTGTTTTTTCCTTTAACCAGCTTGCCGTATAAAGGAGGTTAATTGCCGCCTTTTGGCGGGCATTTCTGAACCGTGGTTGCTGTATATCTTTTTCAATTCCCATATTCATATGCATAGCTGGTGTAAAATTAGCTCTTTCAATAATATAGTTTGGAATAACGGGAAACAGGCCGCTTTCAAAAACCCGCATACGGGGTAAAGGGGCATCTGGCCGACTTAATCCCTTTTGTACAAGCTCATTTTGCAGAATCAATCTCTTTTCTCAACTCGCTGCATATTTTGAAAATAGTGTACAGGTGATGCGCCTCATGCAGCAAGAAAAATTCAATCCATTGCGTCAGGTTCATTTTACCGTACACCGGGTGTACGGCTGTCCTTATGAAATGGTCAGCAGGAAAAGCGGTAAGGTCTCCGTTAATATCTTTACGAAGAGAAAACAGGTCATGTATAACCTCTCTCGATGTAATATGGCAATTATCAAGGAAAAGAGGATCGGCTTCTGCTGTATAAGCATGAAAGACCGGATTATCCTGTTCCAGTATTAACCTGATACGTCCGGCAAAAAAATGCTGATAGGTTTGCAGGTGAACGATATGCTCAAAGACAGACCACTTGCCGGGAATCACCTGCCTCCTGATTTGTTCATCACTGAATCCTTCTATCAGGTCCACCAGCGCTTTATGCTGGTAATGCAAGCGGGTTGATATGGTGGATGAAAGCTGCATATTTCTGTTTTCTAATTATTGCTCCACACTTTTGTTCCTTCCGAGCAATTGGCGCATATATCAATATTTTTGCGGCCATTTAATATTTGCCTGCGGAATTTGCCATACTCACCGTTCTTCCATATTTCTTTAAAGGTTTGCTTCTTCAGGTCGCCCATACGGTGCTGTGCATCTTTATCAAAACAACAGGGCGCCACAAGGCCGTCCCAGGTAATAACCGGGTCATGCCATAAACGCCAGCAATGATTGGACAGCTTTCCTTTAAAAACATACCCTTTGCCATTTTTCCTGTACCGGCTGTATTTGTCAATAGTAGGAATCAGTTGGTTGGGGTCATTTACATAGTCATAAACCTGTGCTGTTTTGAACCAAACATCATCTACGCCAATTTCTTTTGCCAGTTCTTTCACCTCTTCCACCTGGTGCTCATTTGGTTTTACTACCAGGAATTGAAAAATAATAAACGGTGTTTTACTCTTTAGCTCTTTTTTCCATTTCACAATATTCCTGGCCCCTTCCAGCACCTTATCCAGCCTGCCGCCCACCCTGTATTGCTGGTACACTTCCTGGGTAGTGCCATCAATGGAGATAATAAGCCTGTCGAGGCCGCTTTCTATGGTCTTCTTTGCGTTGGCATCTGTCAGGTAATGTGCATTCGTGGAAGTGGCGGTATATATTTTCTTCTTTGAGGCATATTTTACCATATCCAGAAAAGAAGGGTTCAGGTATGGCTCTCCCTGGAAATAAAAAACAAGATAAAGGAGGTCTTTGTGCAGTTGATCTATTGTTTCGCTGAAAAAGTCTTTCTGTAACATGCCGGTAGGCCGTGTAAAAGCCCTTAGTCCGCTGGGGCATTCGGGACAGCGCAGGTTACAGGACGTAGTAGGCTCAAAAGAAATAGATACCGGGTAGCCCCATTGTACAGGACGTTTTGTCCACTTGCTGATGTAATAGCTTGAAAGCACTTTCACCCCATTCCAGGCACGGCGTGGCGTAAGTTTGGAAAGCATATTGAGGTTATCTCTGTAGTTGGGCCTTGCCATGACCTGTAAAGGTAAGCCGACTGCGGGAAACTGCGGCTCGATGAAATACCCGATTTGAGGCACCGTATTTTTTCGGTAAAACAAAAAACCCGACGAAGTGATCGATCGGGCTTTTGGTTTCATCCATCCTTTTGGCATGTCCAGTCAGTCGTTTAATATTTTTGATACCTGGCGGTAATTTTTTTGAGGGTGATAAATAAAAAAGCAGGTTCCGTTTTTTATGGTATTAATAATAGCGCCGGATTCTTTATCCGGTACGGCGGGGCAGCCCCAGCTTCGGCCCATCATGGTTCCGGTTTTTGCCCTTTTTTCATCAACATACGCTGCTCCGTGTATTACAATTGTTCTTTCCAGCGCTTTATCGTTAATGCCTTTTTCCACTCCTTTCAGGCGAAGTGATAAGCCGTGCTTTCCGATATAAGTGTTTTGGGTAATAAAAAAACCAAGGCTGCTTTGCAATGATTCGGGGCGGTTAGAAAAGCTTGTTGCAAAGCTGGTTCCGCTGTTGCGTCCATGCGCCACATAGGTATTAAAAACCAGTTGCTGTTTGTCAATATCTATTATATACAGCCGCTTGTCCGAAGAAGATTGGGAAAAATCGCAGATGGAAAGATACTGCTGTGTTGCTATTAACCCTTTTGACAACATATAATTGTACCCCTTCCACGCATCGGCAAAAGCAGCCTGCGAAAGCCCCGACTCGCTGAGGCAGGCGTTGTGATAAATGACTTCTTTTCTTAATTCAATGAGATCCGCCTCTTGTTCATAAACGCCATTTGTAGTCATAATTTCCGGGTTGCCTTTATCCGGACCATTATAATCTACCAGGGTAAACGATGCAGAAATACATCCTGTCAGTAAAAGAAAGAATACGTTTTTCAAGCGGGTTTGGATTACAGTGTTTTAAACGAACACGGCTACAAAATAGTATCCTATTGCGCCTAATTCAAAGCAATAACAAAGGTTTTTCAACCTGGTTGCGAACAACTACGGCCTTGCAGTATGAACAATACAAGGTGGTTTTACGAAATGCCCGTTCACGGCGTCAGTTTTCCATTATTTTAGGGGCTTCCCGCTGTTTGGTGATAAACTCATTGGTATAAATGCGTAGCAGGAGGAGAAATAAGGAAATAAGCAGCGGGCCGAATATCAGCCCGATAAAGCCAAACAGGCTGAGGCCGGCAATAACGCCGAAAACGGTAGTAAGCGGATGCACATTTCCCCATTTTTTTAATAATGTAAAGCGTAATATATTATCCACTGTTCCTACAATGCCAAAACCAAAAGCCAGCATGATAATTCCTTTGGCTGTTTCATCATTGGCAAAAAGAATGATAGCAATAGGCGCATAAGCCAATGCCGCCCCCACAATCGGCAGCATGGCGGCTATGCAGGTAACACCAAACCAGAAAAAAGGCTCTTTAATACCAATAAGTAAATAACCAGCCAGGGCCACCACCCCCTGGGCAAAGGCAACAACGGGAATGCCAATGGCATTAGACAATACCATTGTGTGCACCTCCTTGCTTATCTTTTGTACGTTTTCGTCTTTCAGTGGTATATATTCATACAGCTTCGTTTCCATTTTTTTACTGTTCACCAGCATAAAATAAAGGATGAAGTACATGAAAAAGATGGTGGTAAGCGTATTAAATGTGGCGCCAACTATTCCGGGCAGGCTTTTAGCGATACCACTGCCCAGCCTGTTTATGTTTTCATTACTGGCCAGCGTAACATCAAACTTCTGCTCGATATTGGCTACAATTTTTTTCAATGCCTCTGTCAGCTCTGCAGAGTGCTGTATGGCATAGCTTACTTTAGAAGAAAGCATATTGGCCAGAAGAGCTATCGGCAATAAAATGACGATAATAGAAATAAGCATCAGCAAAACGGCGGTCCAGCCTTTTCGCCATTTTTTCCTTTCTGTAAAATACAGCATCCATCTGTGCATGATTATATATAAGGTAATAGCGCCCAATAAGGCAGGCAGAAAAGAAATCAGCTCCCGGAACAGCACAATACCCATCAGGAGGATAATTCCGATAAAAAAGACCTGCCGTAACTGATTTTGATTAATGACTTTGCTTGTACCCATAGTTTCTGTCAATAAAAATAGCCTACTTTCATCATTCAATATATATTACAGGTAAAAAGACCTTTTGTCTGTAATGTATAACAATGATTATACTTTAACATTCTTCCACTTTCCTTTTTTGAAAAAATACAAAGCAGCCACTGCCAATAACGTTTCTGCAACAGGTATTGCAATAAATGAGCCTACCGGCCCTATGCCAAGAGATATAGATAATATCCATGCCAGGGGCACCTGCAACAGCCAGAACCCAACAAGATTAATAATAGTAGGCGTTCTTGTATCGCCTGCGCCGTTCAGGGCCTGTACCATTACCATCCCGATACCATAAAACACAAAACCGGAGCCGATAATACGCAGGGCCTGCACACCATACCTGTACACTTCCGGGTCATCAGTAAATATCCGTATAATAGCCGGGGCAAAAAGGAGAAAAAACAGCGTAACAAAAAGCATAAAGATTGCATTATACTTTGCAGTAAGCCATACGCTTTCACTGGCCCGTTGCGGTTGTTTGGCCCCAAGGTTCTGCCCTACCAGGGTGGCAGCCGCATTGCTCAATCCCCAGGCGGGCAATATGAAAAAGACAATATTGCGGATAGCTATCTGGTAACCGGCAGAAGCGTCTGTATGGCCGGTATAAGCTACCAAAGCAGCCAGTATGATCCAGCTACCCGACTGAATAATGAATTGCAGGGTTGCCGGCCATGCTATCTTTACTATATTACCCATCAGCGGGCCATCCCAGATAAAGTGCCTGCGCCTGATCTTTAAAAACCTGTTTCCTTTCAGCAAATGGTACACCTGGTACAGCACCCCGGCGCTTCGTCCTGTTACGGTAGCAATAGCAGCTCCTTTTAAACCCAATTCAGGGAAAGGACCATAGCCATAAATAAGCAAGGGGCATAGTACAATATTAATCAGGCTGGCAATCCACAAACTTTTCATGGCCAGCGCTGCATTACCGGCCCCCCGGAATATGCCATTAATAAGAAATAGCAGAATAATGGAAAGGCTCCCCGTAAGCATGATGCGGGTAAAAATTGTGCCTTCTTTTACTACTTCTTCAGAGGCGCCCATCCATCTCAATATATCAGAGGCAAAAAAGAACCCTGCTATACTAAGCAGTAGGGTGATGTGTACGGAAAAGATAAGCGACTGTACCGCAGACCGGGCAGCGCCTTCGGCATCTTTTTCTCCTACACGCCTTGCCACTACCGCTGTGGCCGCAGTACTTAGCCCGATAGCAAGGGAATAAATAATGGTGATAGCGGATTCTGTAAGGCCGACTGTTGCAATTGCATTGGCGCCGAGCTTGCCTACAAAAAACATATCCACTACCGCAAAAACAGATTCCAGGCTAAGTTCAAGGATCATAGGAACGGCTAATAAAACAATAGAGCCTTTTATACTCCCTTGTGTATAATCATATTCTTCGCCTTTAAGGGCCCTTTTTACCAGGCCGGCAAAGCGGGATAGTTTGGCTATGTAAGATTGTAACATGAAAAATTTCGTTTAAAGGATTTTAGCAACAGGTCAGTTGCAGAACATAAAATTGAAATGAGAAAATGACCCTATCGTCCGGGAAATGCCATCCGGTTCCCGTTCTTGAATAAACAGCTTTTTAGCAGACCTGCTTTAACGAACTTTCATGTGCGTAATATTGAAGGGCGCAAAGATAGGGGAAAGGCATTTTTTTCTTCCAAAAGGTAGTGAATTAGTATTTCTACGATTAGATACCGGGTATAAATGCCTGATCTTTTTAAAATGGGCTATTAAAGTATTGCGAAGCCTGCATCGACCTTCTATCTTGGCGTTAGTATCCAGAATAAAACCACTATCCGGCGCCATCCGTTGGATAGATTATTTAAAACTATAAATCCAATATGTTATGAAGACCCGTGTACGCAAGGTCGTTAACTTCTTTGCTTTCAACCTGCTGTTCTTCGCCCTTTACCTGAACTTTATTCACAACGACAAAAACAACCTTCCTTCCGTAAGCATTGCTGCCGGACATGAAAAAAACCAGGCCGTCTTAAATGCTGACTTCGTTGAGTCAACACCGAAAATACCAGCCAGTGCAGTACAGCATATTAGCGAAAAGAAACTTTCTGCAGAGCAGGCAACAACACCATTGCGGCTTTCCATTAACTAAGAAAGACATAAGCGACCAACCTTCAATAAACCCCTTTTCGGCCCAGGCTGAAAAGGGGTTTGGCATATATTGACAGCAGCCCCTCCGTTTCCTTACCTTAGTGGCATGGAAAGAAAGCTATTTCTGTTGGATGCCTATGCCCTTATTTTCAGGGCTTATTATGCGCTGATACGAAGCCCCCGCCTTACCTCAAAAGGCAAGAATACCAATGCACAATTCGGGTTTACCAATGCACTGGTTGAACTCATCAATAAACAAAAACCGTCTCACATGGCGGTATGTTTTGATACAGCCGCTGAAACAGAACGGCACACCGATTTTGCAGAGTACAAGGCTAACCGGCAGGAAACACCGGAAGATATAAGGGAATCTGTCCCCGATATTTATAAGATAATCGAAGGGTTTAATATCCCGATCATTGCTATTGATGGTTATGAAGCAGACGATGTGATTGGTACGCTGGCAAAACAAGCAGAAAAGCAGGGATATGAAGTGTACATGGTAACACCCGATAAAGACTACGGGCAATTGGTTTCTGAAAAAATAAAAATTTATAAGCCCGCCTACCAGGGCAATGATGCAGAAATACTGGGCCCGGAAGAAGTTTGCGCCAAATGGAACATTAAGGATGTAAGCCAGGTAATTGACATATTGGGCATGATGGGCGATGCGGTGGATAATATTCCCGGCATACCCGGCGTGGGAGAAAAAACCGCGGCAAAGTTCCTGGCCGAATATGGCTCGCTGGAAAATACACTGGCCAATGCAGACAAGATCAAAGGGGCGATGGGTGAAAAAGTAAGGAAAGGCGCCGAAATGGCTGTTCTTTCAAAAAAACTGGCCACTATCATTACGAATGTGCCTGTTGCGTTTCATGAAGAGGATTTTAAACTAAAAGACTGGGATAAAGAAAAGCTGAAAGAAACTTTTGCAGAACTGGAATTCAGAACATTGGGCAAGAGACTATTGGGAGAAAGCCTCCCCATCCCCTCCAAAGGAGGGGCTATTGAGAACCCGATACCAGAAGGTGTGCAGACAGATTTGTTTGGAAATGTTATTGAAAGCCTTGAGCCGGTAGTCGTGAGTCGTGAGCCAGATTCCGGAAATCCGGAAGGTTCTCCTTCGGATGGATATATTGAACTTAGAAATATTTCAAATACGGCTCATCAATACGAAGCTGTGGAAGGCGATGCCGCTTTGAAGAAATTGGTAAGCGAATTAAAAAAGCATGACGAGATATGCTTTGATACGGAAACTACCGGCATTGACGCCAATGAAGCAGAGTTGGTGGGATTGAGTTTTGCCGTAAAACCCGGCGAGGCGTTTTATGTTCCCTGCCCGGCAGACCAGGAAAAAACAAAAGAGATACTGGCGCATTTTGAACCCTTGTTTGCCGATAAAAAGAAAACATGGGTGGGTCAAAACCTGAAATATGATTTCCTGATATTGAAATGGTATGATATTGAAGTGGCCGGAAAACTATTCGATACCATGCTGGCGCATTATGTGATAGAGCCGGATGGCAAAAGAGGGATGGATGACCTTAGCGCCAAATTTCTTGGCTATGAACCCGTGCATATCGAAGAGCTTATCGGGAAAAAAGGAAAGAACCAGGGCAATATGCGGGATGTGGAAATTGAAAAAATAAAAGATTATGCAGCCGAAGATGCCGACATCACCCTGCAATTAAAAAATGTTTTTGTACCGATGCTGAAAGAAAAAGAAGTGGAAAAGGTTTTTAATGAAGTGGAGAATCCATTGGTGAAAGTGCTTGTTGACATGGAATACGAAGGCATTAAAGTAGATGTTGATTTTTTGACCGGTTATTCAAAAGAACTGGAAAAAGATGCCAAAAAAGCTGAAGAAAGCGTTTACAAACAGGCCGGTGTACGGTTCAACCTTGCATCGCCCAAGCAATTGGGTGAAGTATTGTTTGAAAAATTAAAACTCGACCCTTCTGCCAAAAAAACAAAAACAGGACAATACCAGACCGGTGAAGATGTTTTGCTGAAACTGGCGGCCAAGGGCAACCAGATTGTGGACGATATTTTGACTTTCCGTGAACTCACAAAATTAAAATCCACTTATGTAGATGCGCTGCCGCAGTTGATCAATAAAAAAACAGGACGGGTACACACTACGTACGGACAAGCCGTTGCTGTAACCGGCAGGCTGGCGAGCAATAACCCCAACCTTCAGAATATTCCCGTAAGAACAGAAAGAGGTAAGGAAATACGAAAAGCTTTTATTCCCCGGGATGAAAGCTATACTCTTCTTTCTGCAGATTATTCGCAGATTGAACTGCGGATCGTTGCTGCCATCAGCGGCGACAAGAATATGTGTGATGCTTTCAGGGCCGGTAAAGACATTCACCTGGCTACAGCATCCAAAGTATACAATGTAGATGAGAAAGAGGTAACGAAGGAAATGCGCTACAAGGCCAAGAGTGTGAACTTCGGTATCATTTACGGGCAAGGCGCTTTTGGGCTGGCAGATAACCTCGGCATTTCAAGAACCGAGGCCAAGGAAATCATTGATAATTATAAAAAGCAATTTCCCGGCATACAGCAGTACATGGACAGCAGCATCAACTTTGCAAGGGAAAATGGTTATGTGGAAACACTGATGGGAAGAAAAAGATGGCTAAAGGATATTAATTCCGCCAACTTCACCGTCCGCGGCTTTGCCGAACGGAATGCCATCAACTCACCGATACAGGGTACTGCCGCCGATATGATAAAGCTGGCCATGCAGAAAGTGCATGTCGCCATGAAGAAGGAAAAGATGCAAAGCAAAATGCTCCTGCAGGTGCATGATGAATTGGTGTTTGACGCCTTGAAAACAGAAGTCAATGAATTGAAACCCCTCATCATAGAATCTATGCAATCAGCTATGCCGCTTCCTCATGATGTACCCGTCATTGCTGAATGCGGAGAGGGTAAGAACTGGCTGGAGGCGCATTAACAAAAAATAAATAGTTTATGAAAATCCGGTCTTTGTTTTTTTCGTTTTTCATTTCTGTAAGCCTTGTTGCACAAAACTTCACCGAAGCAGAACGAAAACTCATTACCAGCAGCGACACGTCAACCCTGCTGCGTGTTATTCCCTTGTCTGAGCCGGAAGGATATAAGGCCTTGCGGGCCACATCTACCGACATTGCCTGGAACGACCCGCTGCTGCCATTGCTGAAAGAAAGAATGTATAAATCTGTTCAGGACCCTAACAACAGGGGCGTTGGCATTGCGGCGCCCCAAGTGGGCATCAACCGGAACCTGGTATGGGTAAAGCGATATGATAAGGCCGGAGAGCCTTTTGAGTTTTATATTAACCCCAAAATTGTGTGGCGTTCCGCCCTGCTGCGCCGGGGTATGGAAGGGGATTTATCTTTTAAAGACAAGCGGGGCGAAGTAGTAAGAAGCTATACTATTATGTTGTCTTATACCGATATGCAGGGGGTGCAGCATATTGAACCCGTTGAAGACTTTACCGCCGTAATCTTTCAGCATGAAACCGATCATTTATTTGGCATTCTGCTTACAGACCGGTTGGAAGAGCAGAAAGACAAGAAATACAAAGAATACCAGTCGCCCAGGGAGTCAAAATTATTGCTTGAAGAATAAAACCAGGTCCCTCTGCTATTTCTTGCAAACAAAACCGGAAGTTCACTGTTTTATACCACATGGCCCCGACAATCTATTACTGTTACGATGCTTATTGCGGCTGGTGCTACGGCTTCAGCCCGGTTATCAAACAAATTGCAGAAGAGTATAAAGACCGGGTAGCATTTGAAGTGCTTTCCGGGGGCATGATGCCGAATGAAAACCCGAAGCCTGTTTCGGCCATAGCCGGGTTTGTCAGTAAAGCCTATAAAAATGTGGAGGAATTGACCGGCATTCAATTCGGCGAAGATTTTCTCTGGCACATGTTCAATCCTGACCAGAGCGATTGGTTTCCACATTCCGAAAAATCAGCTATTGCCCTGTGCATTTTTAAAGAATACTTTCCGGATAAGCAAGTGTCGTTTGCCTCCGACCTGCAATATGCACTGAACTATGAAGGCCGGGACCTGACAGACGATGAAGCCTACCGGCATTTGCTGAAAAAATATGATATACCGGAAAAAGAATTTTATCAAAAACTTCATTCGGAAGCATATAAAGAAAAAGCACAGTACGAATTTGCTTTGTGCAGGCAATTGCAGGTAACAGGCTTCCCCGCTGTGTTGATGCAGGTGGCAGATGCAAAATTTTACCTGTTGGCAAGGGGCTATACATCGTACCCGGACCTGAAATTGCGGATAGACAATGTTTTAACAGAAGCTGGCGCTGCGGGATAAAACAGGCGCCTTTTTATTTCATCCCTTAATTTTCCGCCTTCGTCCTTAATTTTTTGTCCTTCACATACGGGAGGTATATCTTACGTTCCTAAAAAAATAAACCATGAAACGAATTGCTTTTGCTTGTTGCGCTGCAACCTTTTTCCTGTTTGCCTGTACCAGCACCGATAAAAAAGAAGGCGCTGATGCTGCCGGTACCGTAAAAGAAGATGTATGGGTGCCTGTTGACTCTGCTACGATGATGAACAACATGATGGAGTACGGCACTCCCGGCCCTATGCACAGCCTGATGGCTTCCTGGGATGGTACCTGGGAAGGAGAAATGACAATGTGGGATTATGAAGGCGCAGCGCCATTTTCCACACCCACAAAAACAGTTAATTCCATGATGCTTGGAGGAAAATATCAGAACTGCACTTATAGCGGCGACATGATGGGGATGCCATTTGAAGGCCGCAGCATCCTGGGTTATGATAATGCCACTAAAAAATTTACTTCTGCCTGGGTTGATAATTTCAGCACCGGCATTATGATTATGACAGGCACATGGGATGAGGCTTCCAAATCTCTTACATTTACAGGATCTTCTCCTGACATTAACAGGCCGGGCAAAGAATGCCACATGAAGGAGATTTATAAAATCATTGACGACAATACGCAGGTTATGGAAATGTATGGCCCCGATGCCAAAACAGGCAAAGAGTATAAGATGTTTGAAATAAAGATGGCCAGGAAAAAATAAGCCAACAATACTGTATAAGAAACCCCGGTGTCCTGAGTTTACCGAAGGACAGCGGGGTTTTTATTTTTTATACCCTTGCCTGCCTGATTGCTGACAAGGGTGGCGCAACCAACTTGTGTCGGTTAGGAGTACTTTTGTTTAAGATAAAAATTCATTCAGTTATTTTTTCCCCTGTGCTCTTTTCAATATTGTTAATCTGTGTTTGAACTACTTTATCAATTTTTTCCGTAGCCATGAAAACAATGTTTTACCCGGTAATCACTTTTTATACTTGAACTTTTTTTCATAGGTTTCAATCCATTCCTGCGGCGTTATTTTAGAAGCCAGCTCGCCAATCAGGTTAAAAGGGATGTCTTCCGTCTTTTTATAGCGGATACAGCTTTTGCCCATATCTAATTTCTTCGGCGAGGCTTTTACATGGGCATCTGTAAACCACTTCAGCAGTTTGGGGTTGGCATAAATGCCCATGTGATATACGGCGATAAAATTTTTCTGTGAGGCAATGCCCATAAAAGGCAACGGGTCTTTGGGATTGCAATGATAACCGGGCGGATACAATGAATGGGGCACACTCCAGCCCATCATGCCATAGCCCATTCCTTCTTTAAAACCCTTCGGTATATTCTTTTTTATAGCCTGCCTTAATTTTTTAAACCCTTTCTGCCGGTCTGCGGGCATTTCCGCAATATAGGCTACGGGGGTTGTGGCTTTGGATTGCATAAAAAGTATTTTGGGAATTTAAAGTACGGAAAATTATTTCCGGCAGCGCATTTTATCGTCAGGAATTAAGTACCTGTTGTAAATTTTCGTTCCTGTTCCGAAGGTCAATGCCGCCTTCAAGCAAAGATTTCATATTGGCTAAGTAAAACGTCCAGCCGGTTTTGCAACCGATGTGCCAGGTTTGTTTTCCGGTTTCATCATCAGGGATTTCGTCCTGTACCAGTTCCACCATATTCATTCCCTGTTCCCGGTAAATCTTTACAGCACAGTTACCTGCCTTTCCAAAACTGAATTTGAAAAAGTCTTTTTCATTGCAGTCCAATATTTCACCGTATTCAACCGTATCATCCGGCCAGCCGTGCCAAAGCCACTTGTAGGTATCTCCCTTTTTAATCAATTCATCATTGCTCCGTAAAGAGCCATCGGAGTTTTTATATTCACTTAGCCGCAGAAACCAATGCTCCATTCCGGCACGGGTAGCCCAGCACCTATACAATTTTTCAACCGGGGCGTTTACCGGTATTCTTAGTGTAAATGTTTTCCAATCAAAATTTGCCATTGCTAATTTTGATTTCTTGTGTAATAAAAATCAGACTTCTTGCCCGGCAATGCAGGCCCGCCATCTATAAAAGCATGAATGGAATCTTTGTTGACAAGGTCGTATGTTATACGTTTGGGAAAATCATGCTCCGGGTTTTCAGCAACAAAACCCTTTTCACTATAAGAAGTAATCTTGAACCAGACCGCCTCTCCGTTATTTTGCCCGCTTACCCGTGAAACATAATAATAGCTGCCGCTTGTAAAAATTAATTCAAGAGTCTCCAACATCTTTTCATCACCATTTAAACCCGCCATTTTACTGCTTCCGGTCATCAGGCTGTCATTTTTCGTCTGCCACCATTCGATGATGGCGCCCCGTTTTGTTTTCATGGTCCAACCACCCTCCAGCCAGCTAAATTGTTTTATCGTTCCATCTTGTGAACAGGTAAAAGAAAGTAAAAACAATGCTATCATAACAACAAATAACCGTTTCATTACCGAATCATTATTTGTTATTTTTCCAGCAATGCTTTCAGGTTATTCAGCCCGGTGCTGAAATCATCCCCGATGGCTTTGTCCATATTCATAAACAGCTTCATCACATTTAAGGGATAGTTCATCCGGCTTTTAAAGCCCCATGTAACTTTTGCACTATCGGGGCTAACTGCTTCCACTGTCATCAACACCTTAGCAAATGATTTAAACGGCTTGATAAACTGCAGGTCGGTAGCAATGCTTTTGCCTTCTTCAATGCCTGTTATTTCCTGTACCCCTTCTCCCACTTTCTTATTTCCCGTCCAATGATAGGAAAAGCCCGCGGCGCCGTCAGTACCCTTAAAATCATACTTTATATCCGGGTCCATCGAGGCCCACTTGCTATAGTTAAGTTGATTTTTTAAGTATTTGATATAATCAAACACTTCAGCAGCCGGTTTATTAATAATAACTTCCCTTTCTGCACTCATGTCTTTGCTGATGACCAATCCGGCCAACAGCAAAGCGGCGATGATACCGAGAACTATGTATAAGACTATCATAATGTACTATTTACCTCTAATATACTTATGTATTGCAGTGCAGGCCAATCCTGTTTCCTTCCGTATCAAGGATAACGGCCATAAACCCGTATTCAGGACTGATCTCGGTTTTCGGCATTATAATTTTTCCGCCTGCCGCTTCTACCCGGTCCAAAACAACCTGTACATCCGGGTTCCCGTTCAGGTATAGCAAAGGCCCGTCTGTAGCTGACGGCTTGTGAAACCCGCCGCTGTCCACCAATGCGCCGCCTACCTGTGTCATCATATCATCCAGCGGGAACATCCGCATTTTAATTTCGTCAAGATCAAGCGACGACAATTTTACGGCAAAAATAGTTTCATAAAATGTGGTTGCCCTTTCAAGGTCGGTGGTTCCTATTTCAAACCAACTGATTGCATTTTGCATATTTTATTTTTTGTTTTTACTAATGGTTTTCATGTTTTTGTAAGCTGTTGTTATCAGCGTTTTTAAAACCTTTGTGTCCACGTCTGCCAGTTTTTTGATGTATAAACAGGAGCCTCCCGTTTTGCACTTGCCGAGCTTTTTTACCAAGTCATCATAGTGCGCCACACCCGGCATCAGGTACAAGGTAAGGTTTTGCTTGCGGGGAGAAAAGCCTGTTATAAACCAATCGCCTTCCTGTTTACTGCGTTCCGATTTATAGTGATAGGTTCCGAAACCAATAATGCTGCTGCCCCACATTTTAGGCTCTTCCCCGGAGGCCTGCTTCATCATTTTTAAAATGGTTTTGCAATCTTTTCTCTCTTCTTCTTTTTGTACGGTTTGAAGAAAGGCTTCTACACTTGCATCGTTCTTTTTTGTTTTTAACTCTGCCATTTTCTATTGGTTATTAATTAATATCCTTTCCTTCTTTCAACTTTGTAAGCTGCGTTTCTAATGCTTTTTTAGCAGCGTCACTGGTTGCCTGGGTCTTTGCTTTTTCTGCGGCTTTTATTGCTGCGGCAAAATCCCCTTTTGCAGAGTAGGCAAATACAAGTGCATTGTTAACCGCAAATACATCACCGAATTTTGTTTTTGCGGCCTGTAAAACTTCCAAAGATTTGTCGCTACGCTTTTGTGGAATTAATGCCCGTGCATAACCCACATACTGGTTTACGTTGGCCATCGTTAACGCTTCGGTCATTACGGAATCAGCTTGCGCTAACCGGTTTAGCTTTTCATAGCCGGTGGCAAGGTTCCGGAGGCTTACATAACTTTTTTGCCCCTGGAAGCCGGAAACGGCCCGTTGCGCCCAGCCCAATGCTTCTTCGAGATTAATATTTTTATTGAAGCACCATTGCGAAGCCTGTATCATATTGGTACTGTTAAACCCTTTCTGACTTATAACCTGCTCCCTGAGCCTTTTCAATACAATATTATCAACGTCAACATCAACCCTGAAAGGAACAGCAAGCTTTTCCCATTGCAAGGCTATTATGCAATGTTTTTCCCCGTGTTCAATAAACTCATACTTCAGCCACTCTGCACTTTTGTCCAATGCAACGGGCTTTACATTTACCCGCAGCGCATCATACTTTTCATCATAATAAAAACTGCCCCAAGCATCGGATTGGTTAGAAAAAATAACAATGGCATTATCAGCGCCTATTGCCATATGCAATCCGTAGGTACCGGCTTTTAAGTCCTTGCCTTCCACTTTTACATCATGCTCAAACGTAATAGTGGTGTTTTCATTGGCCCCTGCCCTCCAGGGAGCAGTCGGCTTATTGGTAATAAAACTGGTTGTGCTGAAACCATAGGGAACTACTTTGCCATCGCCCCATATTTTTCCTTCCCGGTCATTTACATCCGGGCGGCTGTAAGAGATGCTGATGTTTGTAATGCCTACTTCTTCGGTAATAGTGGCCCTCGGATTACCGCCAACAGGTGGCAGGTCCATTTGGGCTATGCTCTCCTGTAGTGAGGCTATTGCAACAATTGCATAAAATAGTTTCTTCATAAGCGGTTGGTTTTTTTACTGACAACCCGGAGCTCCGGGTAATTGCGGGTTAAACTACGTTTTTTCTTTTATCTCCATGCGCCTATAATAGCGCCCATGAGAATCAATGAAACTACACTGTAAAAACCGTTGATCAAAATGAGCCGCCAGGGTTTTTGCTCAAACAAGCTATGAATGGCGATGGCGCAAAACGTCCAGATACCGGCCAGGAAGCCCGCCGTGGCTCCCCACACAATATCGGTTTTTTGGGCACAATTACCGGTACATTCCGCAGGACTGTCTGCCAGGAACATCCCAAGGTTTGCCGCCATAAGCAGGGAAAAAAAGAATGTCCACCCGAAAATCTTTCCTTTGTTGCCTCCACTCCGTACCTGTTCTTCGGTAAAATTATTATCCTTCATCCAGGCCCGGCCAAACAAACCAGGCGAGTACCAGATGCCTCCTACAACAAAAGAAGAAATCCCGGCCACCAATACGGCCAGCCAGTTTACGGCGCCTGCATCCATAATCAAAAAGTTTTAATGATAAATAAAGTTGTTTCTCTAAACTATTTTATAATTTTTACCCTGCAACACAAATAAGACCGAAGGTGAAAAAGAGGGGGATGAATACAGAAAACGAACTGACAGGGGCGAATACCAAAAACCCTGTAAAAGACATCGGTTTCCGGCTGGTGCTTATTCCGGCATTCGGCATAGCGATACCCCTTGTAACCCGGATGATCAATGAGCAGAATTTCGGGCACTGGCCCATTAAGCTGAGTTTTTTATATACAATAATGATTGCCCTCGTTATCTGGCAGGGCAACCGCTACCTGCATTTTTCTTTGCACAGCTATTTCGACTGGATTAATAAGCCTGTTCAAAAGATTACAGTATTGCTGCTTACTGTGCTTTTTTATACCATACCCGTAAGCGTTATATTATTGATCGGGTGGTATAAGCTATTCACTGACGAACCTGTTAACTGGCAGATCATTACCGAATCCACATTGATCATACTTATTGCCGTACTGTTCATCACACATATTTATGAAACGGTTTTCCTCGTAAAGCAATCGCAAACGGAGATGATAAAGAACGAGCAGTTAGAAAGAGCCAAAGCGGAAGCCGAACTGGAAGCGCTGAAAAACCAGATTGACCCGCATTTTATTTTCAATTCGCTGAATACATTGAGCCATCTTATAGAAGCGCATCCTTCAAAAGCCAAGCAGTTTAACGATAACCTGGCAGATGTGTACCGATATATTTTACAAAATAAAGCAAGGGGCCTTGTGCTGCTGCGGGACGAAATAGATTTCCTGAATAATTATTTTTCCCTTTTGCAAATACGTTTTGACAAAGCCGTATCGCTGAATATTATCATTGATGAAAAAGCGCCTGACCAGTATCTTATACCGCCGATCTCCTTACAGGTAATGGCAGAAAATGCCATAAAGCACAATGAATTTTCCGAAACCTCGCCGTTGCTGCTGGAAATTAAAATGAACAGCAGCGGATTGATTGTGCAGAACAGCATCCGGGTGAAAAAACTTCGAAAAGCCTCTTCAAAGATAGGGCTGCACAACCTGAACGAACGATATAAGCTGACCACCGGCAAGGAGATTACAGTGAATGAAGGCGAAATTTTTTTTATCGTAACGCTTCCGGTACTAAAAATTGAATAGGTATGAAAGTAATTATCATTGAAGATGAAAAACCGGCATCAGAAAAACTGATGAAAGCCCTGCGAAGAACAGATACGGCTGTGGAAGTGCAGGCGATTCTCAACAGCATACGGGCTGCTGTGGAATGGCTGCAACAAAACCCGCCGCCCGACCTGTTGTTTATGGACATAGAGCTTGGCGATGGCCTGTCGTTTAAATTATTCGACAAGGTAACTATCAGCAGTCCCGTAATTTTCTGCACCGCTTTTGATGAATACTGGCAGGAAGCATTTGAATACAACAGCATTGACTATTTATTAAAACCCATAAAGCAGGAAAACCTGGAAGCCGCTTTGAAAAAATATGACCGGCTGAAAGAGCATTTTGCCAAAAATTTTCAGCAATTACAGGCATGGCGGCAGCAACCGGCGGATAGTTATAAAAAAAGGTTCCTGGTAAAAAGAGGCCCCGATTACATAACCGTAAAAACAGAAGATATTGCTTACTTCTATGCCACGCATAAGCTGGTTTGCATGGTGGACAACAAAAGCCAAAAGTTTATACTCGATCTTTCATTGGCTGATATTGAAAAACAGGTAAACCCTGCCCTTTTTTTCAGGGTAAACAGGAAATACCTGGCCCAGCTTCATGCCATCAAAAAAATACGGAGCATTCCTAAAAGCAAGCTGCAAATAGAAATAGAGCCGGCAGTAAATGAGGACATCATCATCAGCCAGGAGAATACCGCCGCTTTTAAGGAATGGTTAGGGCAATAAAAAAGACTGCCACAAAAAGATTTGTTTTCTCGCAAAGCCATATATTCTGATTTTTTGAAACAGCCCCGGAACCCATTTTGGAAAAACTGTTAGAGGCTGTTCTTGTCCGGGAAAAACGATGAATGCCCCATTCCCTTTACCAATAAGATATACATGCAGCGGTTATGCTGTAATAGTTGTCAGTAAATCCTGTTAATCGAAATCAATTAAAAATATTTGTTATTAACCAGGATCAATTTTTATAATACCGCAGCATTTATTACCAGGCTATTATACGCAAAGGGGAAATATGCCAATTAACTTACAAAAGTTATATCAATTTCATAACCGAATATTTTATTTTTGCACTATTAAAACTCTTATCATGAAAAAAATTTTCTTAGCCGTCAGCCTTTTTACCTGCTTTTGCTTTTGCCAATGCAGGAAAGACAAAGAAGAACCACAACTGCCGCCTGAAACCACTACCGGCGCCATGACCTTTGGTTGCAAGATAAACGGTAAAGTATTTGTGCCAAGAGATGGCAATGGCCACCCCGGACTTTTTTGCCAATATGTAAACCTTGGCAGCGGGCCCGGGGGCGGGTGGTATTTGAATATTCCGGCAACAGACTGGAAACCCAATCCGCCAGAGGGAGTAAATATTGAAACTGATAGCCTACTGATTAGTCAAGGACAAACATACCAATTTAAAAATGCGAAGGGCTTTCCAAGGGCTTTTTATGATAATGGCGATGTTTATCCAAAATTAGATAACGATTTAGGAGAATTGACAATTACAAAATTTGACCAAACGAATCGTATAATATCGGGGACGTTTTCTTTTATTGGCACTAATGTTTCAACAGGTCAACAAGTAAGCATTACTGAGGGCCGTTTTGATATCCGCTACTAATTACATAATAATTAAAACCACAGGACTTATGAAAAGGATTACTTCAGTCATCCTTGCAGGTATGTTTGCTATGCAGGGATTTTCTCAAAGCTATACGCCGCCTGCCTACGCAGATATAGATACTACTTATCGCACTTATGTAAACAATGTATTTGGTTTGTTAGAGCCAAACAAGGTAAGCACAGGCTTATTGTTGGATTATGCTTTTGATTTTACAGACCCCAAAATATACCTCCGCCCTGTTTCGTGTCATTACGAAATAATAAAATGACCATGCTTTAACAACAATTACATTGACCGTTATAAATTTTACACACATAAACTATTTACTATGAAAAAAATATTATACCTCCTTGCCGTTATCAGTATTGTTAGCCTTGCCGCCTGCCGGAAAAATAAGGACAAAGAACCGCAACTGCCGCCTGAAACCACTACCGGCGCCATGACCTTTGGTTGCAAGATAAACGGTAAAGTATTTGTGCCGAGAGATGGCAATGGCCATCCCGGACTTTTTTGCCAATATGTAAACCTTGGCAGCGGGCCAGGGGGCGGGTGGTATTTGAATATACCTGCAACAGATTGGGGGCCTAATCCTCCAGAAGCAGTAAGGATTGTTACTGATAGTCTTTTATTGGAAGAGGGGTTAACGTATGTATTTAAAAATCAAAAAGGCAGTTCCAAGGCATTTTATGACAAGGGAATAAGTTATGCAAGTATAGATAATGATGGGTATCTAAACATTACTAAACATGATCAACAAAATCGTATTCTTTCCGGAAATTTTTTTTTCATCGGAATAAATGCAAGTACAGGTGAAAGTGTGAATATAACGGAAGGCCGTTTTGATATTCGTTACTAAATACATAATAATTAAAACCACAGGACTTATGAAAAGGATTACTTCAGTCATCCTTGCAGGTATGTTTGCTATGCAGGGATTTTCTCAAAGCTATACGCCGCCTGCCTACGCAGATATAGATACTACTTATCGCACTTATGTAAACAATGTATTTGGTTTGTTGGAGCCAAACAGGGTAAGCACAGGCTTATTGTTGGATTATGCATTTGACTTTACAGACCCCAAAATATACAAGGGGGTATCCCTGCACGATAGTACGCTGGTGGAGCAGGGTATATACAGCGAGCTATACAAAACACTCTATACAGCAAGGTTTAACAGTACGGTATCAGGTATGCGCCACCCATCCGTACATGACAGCCTTTGCTATATTGCAAGGCAAAAAGAAGTAATTACATTAAGCGGTTTGTTGTTTAAATACAATGCAATTCACCCCAATGCACAAGCCAATGGCAAGATGGAAACCGTAAACGGCCAACTGAAAGATAAATATGTAAGCGGCGTATGGCAAAACCCTTACGAAGAGTTTACCGCAGCAGCCATCAGCCCCAGCATTATTGACTACAATCTTACCTATTGCAGCGTGGTGCTTCCTTCCGGCCTTTTTCTCAGCAATATAAGCGGGCAGGTAAGCAGCATACAGCTTGATGCCGATGATGGCAACGGCTATCAAACCCTTGCTTACGATACACCCATTAGCCTGAACTATGCTGATACCGGCTGGAAGCACTGGGTGTTTAAAATAACCCTTAATACTTCGGAGGTGCTGTATAGCCACAGCAAACTGCATTTTGACAGCGCCAGCAATAAGGCAGGCAGCGGAGGTGCAGCCGCCAGGGGCGAAATAGATGCCCGTGTTGCCATCACTGCTGATGAGGCGTTTGAGGGTGTGCAGGGCATAGCCGATATCGTAATAAGCTATCGCAACGAATCCGACCAGGTATTGCGCCGCCCCCTGATTATTGCAGAAGGCCTGGATGCGGGCTGGATAACCAGCCCCGAAAAACCGGAAGGGGAAAGTACATTTAGTGGGTTTATTCAAACTGTCAGGAACAGCAATAGTGCTACATTACAAGCGTTAATTTCCGATGACCCCAGCACATACGATATAGTGTATATCAACTGGCGCAACGGCACAGATTGGTTGCAGCGCAATGCGCTGGCATTGGAGGCAGTCATACGCTGGGTAAATGCAAATAAGCAGCCGCTTGGCGGTGTAAGGCAGCCCAATGTAGTGCTGGGCAGCAGCATGGGTGGGGTGATAGCCCGCATGGCGCTGGGCAGGATGGACAGGGGCGAAGGTAGTTTTAACGGAACAGGTGGTTTTAATGCCCATGAAACCAACCTTTACATAAGCTTGGATGCGCCACACCAGGGGGCCAATGTGCCATTGGGTTACCAGGCGCTGGCAAGGCATGGTTTGCGATTATATCTAAGAAGCGGCCCCGTGGCCATAGGCATTACGGAAGTAATACAATTGATAAGGAATGGCCCCAGCCCTTTGCAAAATCTGCTGCTGGCAGATCAACCTGCTGCAAGGCAACTGCTTTCAAACAGGATAGACGTATTTTTCAATGCGGCCAATGGCACGCATACTACTTTTATGAATGCATTGAGGACACAATGGGATTATCCTAACCCTGCAAATGTTCGTAGCATAGCCATCAGCAATGGCAGCGAATGTGGAATAGACCAGGAGTTTGCGGCAGGAAGCTCTTTGCTTTACCACAATCGTACTACCAAAACAAGGTTCCTGGGCGATTTGTTCTTTATGGGGGTTTCGCCTATAGCAATAGGGCTTAGTCCTTTAGTAGGAACTTATTCTCCTTACTTTTTAGCGCTGGCAATTCCGGGAAGCAATAAATTTAGTGCGTTGCTTGATATTAAGGCCCTTGCATCAGGAGGAGGCAACCAGGTTTACCACGGTCAAATCAGCTATACCAAAAAAGTACTTTGGCTTTTACCGGTAACATTGAATATTACAAATCGTACTTACAATGCCCCTTCCGGTCTATTGCCTTTTGACACTTATCCGGGAGGGTTTTATACTGTCACGATTGGAAATCAACCCGGTAGTGTATCGAGAGATTGGATGTTCAGCTATGATAATACATTTTCCATTCAACGCAGGTTTGCATTTATTCATACTACTTCGGCATTAGATGTCGGAGAAGGTAATACCACTATTACAAATACAGAGTACATGAACCGCTACCCAAGCGGTACCCCGCAAGCGGCGCCATTTCAAATACCCTTTGATAATTTCAACACAGCCTATAATCAGAATCCGATAACGATTAACAAAATAGATGACGATAATAATGTTATATGGCAATTTACTTCCACCGGGGATGAACCGCATGAAGGTTTATATATCAGAAGTGCCAACTGGCTGGCACAAGAACTTAACGGAAATGCAGGAGTTTCTTGTATAGCTGCTTGTCAAAGCTTATCAATATCCGGGCCTGATTTCGTATGCACTACATCTGATCCCTATACCATTCCAGGTATTCCTGCAGGGGCATCAGTTACGTGGCAGGTTTCCCCGGCCTATGCAACACCTAATACAACTCCTGCTTTACAAACCACCCTTACAAGACAGGGTAGCAGTAACGGCAACGCTGTACTTACCGCCACAATTACTAATCCATGCGGGGGCAGCAACATTGTTCTTACAAAAAACATCATTGTCGGCACAGGCAACCCTGTAACCGGTACTTATAATTCACCAACTGATCCT
The DNA here is from genome assembly GCA_964560445.1 of uncultured Chitinophaga sp. Taxonomy (GTDB): domain Bacteria; phylum Bacteroidota; class Bacteroidia; order Chitinophagales; family Chitinophagaceae; genus JJ008. The sequence continues at coordinate 51,850 of CAZLLT010000019.1, forward strand.
GTGGAGCCTATGCTAACCACCCCTCCCAGGGTACTGCCTGAATATGAAAATGAGGCCTGCATTGCTTTTGTTACCAATATCACCTTCCCGGCCGGGGCTACGGTATCATGGTATTGCGGCTCATGTCCGGTAGGGGTTATCTGGTACCAGATAGGCAATAATGCATTTGTTAATTTCTCTGCATTAAACCAGGTAGTGGACCTGTCGGTTACTGTTACTACAGCTTGTGGCTCCAAAGGTACAGGCTACCGTTTCCGTAATGTAACTATGGCATCCTGCGGCATTCAGCCTTTGTCTGAACCGGTGGAAGAATTGAGAACGGCAACGGGCATTTCGCTATCGCCCAACCCTGCCCATACATCGCTTACAGTACAGCTTACCGGCGATGCGGCTGTAACAAATGGCTCCGGCACAAGGGAAATACAATTAACCGATAAAACAGGCCGGGTAATAAGGCGTTATAATTATGCAGCAGGCAAGCAAATCACCTTAGATGTCAGCGCCCTGAGGCCGGATGTATATTATATACGGGTATTTGATGGTAAGCAATGGCAGGGCAAAGCGTTTATTAAAAACTAAGAGCCTATTCAGCAGAATAAAAGAGGCTTTTTAAAAAATATTGTAACCACGGGCCCGACAGCCATAGGGCCCGTGGTTTTATTTTTCACTTTTGAAACAGCCTTAGAAAATTTCTATTTATAAATCATCGGTTATCCCGTGGCCTCATGCCGCCCCCTCTGCCCCCCTGCGGGCGCATGGAGGGTTCCAGTTTTTCTTTCCAGGTAACATATTGTTCTTCCGAAACTACGGCTTTGATCATTTCATCCCTTGCATCGGAATATTGCTTCATCAATGCCTGCATGGCATCACGGTCAGGACGTTCACCGCCGGTGAACAGTTCCCTCATCTTTTCATCCTGTTTGGTATATAAAACGGTAAGAGCTGTGTCCAGTGTGGCCAGGCGGGACGGTTCCAGCTTGAAGGCGCTGTCTAATTTTGCATGGATGGCAGCCACCCTTTCCTGCGGTGTCTGGCGTTGAAAACCGCCTCCGGGCTGGGCATATACCGCCATACCGGCAAGTACAAATAGTGTAAAGACCAGGTTCTTTTTCATTGTATTTTATGTGTTTAATAAAAAAACTGACAGATATGACGGGAATGTTCTGAAAAAACATTCGGACGGTGAAAAATTTTCCGCTTTTTCTCTTAGTTATCTCAACTATCTTGCAGGTTCTTAATCATTATAAATCAGTTATGGAATACAGTAAACTTGTCGCCGTATCGGGATTGCCCGGGTTATTTGAATTGATAAGCAGTAAAACCGACGGCGCTATCGTCCGCTCCCTTGATGACAAATCAACCCGCTTTGTATCAACCCGGGTTCACCAGTTTTCTCACCTGGAAAGCATTGAAATTTATACCCAAAGGGAAAATGCAAACCTCGTGGAGGTGTTAAACGTAATGGAGAAAGCCGGCGTCCCGCTTCCTGATGAAAAAGACGCCGCAGCCGTAAAGAAATACTTTGAAAAAGTATATCCTGAAATGGATTTTGAACGGGTGTATGCCAGCGATATGAAAAAAATGGTAAAATGGTTTGCCCTGCTTAAAAAAAATAATATTGAAATAAAGCTCACCGAAATTCCGGAAGAGGAACCGGAGCAGGAGCCTGTAGTGGAAGCGAAAGCAGAAAAACCGGTTAAAGAAAAGAAAGAGGAAAAACCTAAAAAGGAAACCGCTGCAGCAAAGCCGGCCCCGGCTAAACCTGCCCGCCCGGCAGGCGGGAAGGCTGCCAAAAAAGAAAAGGAAGAAGAACCAAAACCGGCAAAGAAAGCCGCCGCCCCTAAAAAAGCAGCGCCAAAGAAAAAATAAACCGGATTCGTTTACTTATTTGTACCGGCCATTGAATAACAACAGTTGCCGGTGCTAAAGAATATTTCTATGCAATACAGCGCCGATATAAAGAAGCTGCCCCGCCGTTTTTTACCGGCAGACCTTTCGATTACCGATTGGGATAAACTTGCCCCGTATTTCAATAACCTGGACGAAAGAAATATTGATTCTGTAGCCGGGTTGGAGCAATGGCTGAAAGATGCCAGCGAACTGGAAGCCGCCATCAGCGAGGATGCCTGCTGGCGACAGATAAAAATGACCTGCGATACGGAAAATAAAGACCTGGAAAAGGCTTTTGAGTTTTTTATGATGGAAATTCAGCCCCGTGTACAGGCTTTTGCCGACAAGCTGAATAAAAAATTGGTCAGCTCTCCTTTTATCAAAGAACTGGATGCTGAAAAATATTTTACCTATTTACGGAACGTAAAAAAGAACATTGACCTTTTCCGCGAAGAGAATATACCCCTGCAGGCGGAATTGAATGTAATGCAGCAGCAGTTTGGCGTTATTTCCGGTAAAATGACCGTGGAAGTAAACGGGCAGGAATATACTTTACCGCAAGCCGCCAAATTTTTAGAAGACCCGGACAGAAAGCTGCGGGAAGAAGTATATCACAAAATAAACAGCCGCCGGTTAGCCGATAAAGAAGAATTAAACAAACTTTATTCTTCACTGCTTGACAAGCGTAACCAGGTAGCGCTGAACACCGGGTTTAAAAATTACCGGGATTACCGTTTTGCAGAATTAGGCCGCTTTGACTACACCAAAGAAGATTGCTACCAGTTTCATGAAGCAGTGAAGCTGCATGTAATGCCCCTGGTCAATCAACTTTATGAAGCAAAGAAAAAAAAGTTAGGTCTTGATACACTAAGGCCCTGGGATATTGATGCGGAACCGGAAGGAACGATGCCGCTTCGCCCCTTTGCAACAGGAGAAGAACTGGTACAAAAAACCATTGCCTGTTTTAACGAGATGCGTCCTTTCTTCGGCGATTGTCTTCGTAAGATGAAAAGCATGGGCCACCTGGACCTGGAAAGCCGTAAGGGCAAAGCGCCGGGAGGGTATAACTGTCCGCTGGCAGAAAGCGGCGCACCGTTTATTTTTATGAATGCGGCCGGCCAGTTGGATGATGTAACAACGATGGTACATGAAGGCGGACATGCCATTCATTCTTTCCTGGCGCATCAATTAGAACTGACCGGGTTTAAGGAATACCCTACCGAAATGGCAGAAGTGGCCAGTATGTCAATGGAGTTGTTCAGCATGAACCACTGGCATAATTTCTTTGCCGATAAAGAAGAACTGAAAAGGGCCAAAGAGCAGCAATTGGAACGGGTAATCACTATTTTCCCATGGATAGCCACTATTGATAAATTTCAGCATTGGGTGCATGAAAATCCAACGCATACTGAAGAAGAAAGGGCAGAGCAATGGCTGAAAATTTTCAACGAGTTCTCTTCTCCGGTGATAGATATTACGGGCCTTGAAGCATACCGCCGCTACGGATGGCAGCGGCAATTGCATTTGTTTGAAGTGCCTTTTTATTATATCGAATACGGCATTGCCCAGTTAGGCGCTATCGGTTTATGGCAGCAGTACAAACAAAACCCGGATGCCGCCATTAATAATTATATGAATGCTTTACAATTAGGAGGAACGAGGACATTGCCCGAACTGTTCAAAGCAGCCGGTTTAAAATTCGATCTTTCTCCGGGGCATATAAAAAACCTGATGCTATTTGTGAAGGAGGAAATGGGGAAATTGTAGTTTATTGCTTTACCACTTTTTTGGTAATCGTTTGCCCGTTTTCCTCAATCCTCACATAGTATATTCCGGCAGCATAGGAAGACAGGTCTATCTCCGCTTTATTGCCGCTTGTCCTGAAAGAGGCAACAGGTTTACCCGTATTATCTACTATGCTTATGGAAGCATTGTTCAGTGGTTTGCTGAATGTAATAGTAAACCTGCCGGTTGAAGGATTAGGGTACAGGGCATCCACGTACTGAAATTCGGTTGTTTCCGCTTCCTCCCCGGCAACATCGGGTATTCTTCCCGTTTTACCTTCTCCATTATTGCAGAAATAGGTTCGTAAAGTACGGTTGCCCGCTGCATCGTATGTATAAACGACCCCGCAGGTACCGTAGGGCAACTGCTGGGAAAACCCTTCGGGGCCTGTTAAAGAAAATAGCAGTAAAAAAATAATGATCTTTTTCATAAAAGGTTAGGTTATGGTTTTTTATCTATCAGCTCCCTTGTTATAAGAGAGTCGCTTGTTTCCCTTACTGTAATGATGCGGCCAATAAAAAGCGTGGAGCAGGTGTCTGCATTGGTAAATGTTTCCTTGTATTGAATAACGGGGCCATAGTTTCCGGTGATCTTGCTTTGCTGTCTTTCACGCCAGGTGCAATGGCAAAAACTGCTGCAATCTATTTTTGTGAAATTTGTGCCGTAAGCCCCGCTATGAGCGGCATAACGCTCCTTGATAGATTCCGGCACGTTGGCCCAATAGATAATTTCGGTGCCTTTTGTTGACCTGTAGCAATATTTGGTTTCCCCCTGCCTGTAAACCCATATGCCCCCAAATTGCTCTTCAGCCTGGGCCTTTGTTTTATCACAGGCCAGGTAGCCTGCCGCATCTACTGCACCAATATGGTCCCATCCCTGCCAGCAGCCTTTGCCGTCTTTCCGGCAACTGCCGAATAACAATAAGCCTATACCAAAAATAATAGTGATGTATTTCATAATTTGCATTTTTATTTACACGACGCACTATATTTTCTTCATTATACTTCACTTTGTCAAAGTTGATTCCTGTATCAACAGAAATGCCTGAATATTTTGAAAGCAGGTATTTCGCTCTGAAGTATATAATAAACTTTTCACCCCTTGCTTTTACATATAATAATAACAACCAGGTATCGTTTGCTGCTAATTCCGTTTCTTGACACCTTATTTAGAAAATATAAACCCGTATATTTTTTGCAGATCACCGTAAAAGCAAAACGTCAACTATCAAAACAATCCCCAAATGCTTTTTTTTCCCGTAATCATTCTAAAAATAGCTTCTCTTTTTCGAGAACTAACGTATCTAGTATCGTCATATTGCTGCTCCTTGTGCGTATAATAATTGTATCTCCTTCTGTAAAATAAAACGATGAAAATATATAATACGGATTCCCATTCAGAGCTTCTTTCTGAATTTTTTTAAAATATATGCGTTTGTTGTTTTTTACAATAGATAAACTATCAGGGTCGAAATTATTTGCACAAGGTCGAATAATTATGTCATAGTCTGTTTTGCTTTTACGGCTAGGTCTTGAAATTAAGACCGTATCCAAATTACCAATAAGAGCCCCTTTATAAATACAGGTATCAGTGTCAGATGAAATTGCTTTTACACAAAAGCGCTTTATTCCATCGCAACCTCCAAAAAAGATAGCACTAATAAGAATTAGTAAAAGCTTTGAATTCATAGTAATTATTGTAATAAAGATTCGGATACCCAAAAGCATTTTTGCCTTTATGAAATATTGAAAACAAAAAGGATGAATAATAATTAGGTAAAAATAGATTGCTTAGAACTCTAGAATCCCAAGTATGTGTATATTCGTGGGCAATAAGCTTTAGACCTTCCTGTCTCAACTGGCCTGAATGTAATCCCGCTGCGTATGCACCTGTTGACCCAAAATCGATTTTGTCATAAAGTCCACCAATGTAGTTTATGCCTAAATTTTCATTATCCCACTTAATCTTACCGTCAAAAAAGGCAGCATTCATTAGCCCTAAGCCATTTGTAATTATACTTCCTGCATTTGGTCCAAATTGAAAAAGTTTTTGTCCTTTACCTAGCGTAAATGTGATAGGGCCAACACCTACATTAACTTTTGATAACACCCCATTTCCTTTTATCCAGTTACTTCCAATTGACCCCATCGCTGTTCCCCCAATTTGATAAGCAAGCTTACCTGCCAATTTGCTGCCAAATAAGCCATTTTTTGCTAACCCCAAGCCACCTGTAGCTACCCAAGCACCTGAAGCGGCACCAACCATTCCCGCTTTCCACGCACCATCCCATCCGCCACCCGATATGCCATTCATGGCAATGTTAATATTTGCCGAAGTAAGTATACTCGTTGTAATACCCCAAGCCTTGGTAATACCACCTGCTGCGGTAGCACTATTTGCAAATATCCCTCCTGCTGTTGCTGGCATCATCGATGCTGCCAACGCCCCAACTCCTGCCCCTACAATTGCCCCGGTAATTGCTCCTTTCCACCAATCACTATTCCACTTAAGTGGATTTAATGTGCCTTGTTGCATTGATGCTCCCAAATATCCTCCCAAGATAGCTCCTCCTAATACAAACCAGATAAAGTTTCCATCCGGATCAGTGTAACTTAACGGGTTATTATTCGCATAAGCATACCTGTTATACCCCTGTGTGCCCCAGGGATCGGGTACATAATTATCCGGGCTAATCATCCGCCCCTGTATGGGATCATAGATGCGGCCGTTCATGTTTATCAATGCAAAATGCGGCAGGTGCTCATGGCCCGTATAGCCGCGGTAAAGCCATGCAGGCGCCCCGCCCCCTGTGCCCCCAAGCGGCGGCAGGTAAGCCAGCCAATTATTGGGGTTTCTGTTTCGCCCCCAGGCATCAAAGTTCTGGCTGGCAGTAACTGCGCCTGATGTATTGGTAACCGTAAGCAGGCTGCCTAAGTGGTCGGTATAAACAAAATGCCGGGTAATGGTGCCTCCTTCCTTTACAAGAACGGCGCAAAGGCCATTGCCCCCTGCCACATAATGTATTTCCCGTGTAGCAGGCTGCATACCGCCGGTTACCTGCTTTTCATAGCTGCCCAGGAAATACCGGGTTTCCGTTACCATGCCGCTTTCCTTGAAAACGGTCTTTACCCGTTCATAATCCGGGCCGTAAGTAAAGCTAAGGTTCCAGATATTGCCTTCATCAATAATCGCCGCCTTAAGGAATGGCGTGTAGCTGATCGCCTGCTGGTCTGTGGAGATAGTTACCGGTGGCGCCTGCGCCCCGGCAGGGTTGGTAATATAGGCTACGGCATGTATTTTATCGTTCTTATACACATAATTGCCTGCATCGGTCTTGGCGGTAATATTGCCCATAGAAGACCCCGTACTGCCATCGTAACTGATGGCAAACTGCTGGGTACCGTTTATGCTTGCAGAAGTAAGCCGGTTAAGGTTATCAAATGTAAAATCCTCTGTGAACCCTTTTAATACATCCTGGCGGCTCAACAGGTTGCCTTTTGTATAATCCCATGTCATACGAAGGTCCTGCACACCCTGCGTATAAAAACGGAGCGGAATACCAAAATGATAAGCGTTCTGAGAAGCTTTGCCATTGCCCGATGTGTATTGGGTAAACTGGCCGAAACCGTTTTGCGCCGTACCCGTAAAAAGGGTATTCTGAAGGCCGGATGTGCCGCCCGTTACACTGGTAAGGTAACCGTTGGCATCATATATATTATTTACCTCTACGCCGGAAGGATATGTTGTTTTGGTGAGATCGCTATATGTATTATAGGCAAAACTGGTTTGATAATCAATTCCGTCTATGGTTACCGTTTCTCTTATAACACGTCCCAGATTGTCATAGCGGTAACTTTTGTTTACCCCGTTAAAACCTGTAACAGTAACTATCCTGTTGTTGGCACTGCCACAAGCAGGGTTTGGGTTTAGCTCAGAGTTGGCCGCATATTCATAGGAAGTAACCCCTTCCGGTCCTGTGCGGCTAAGCAACCTGCCAATGGCATCGTATGCCATAGTATATGTATTACTGAGAGCATCGGTTTGCGTATGCAACCTTCCAAAAGCATCATAGGTATATTGAATGGTTCCGGCGTTGACATCGGTAAGCTGCACCTGGTTGCCGTAATCGTCGTAAACTGATTGAACTACGGTTTGCGTTCCATGCTTTACCTGTACCTGGTTGCCCCGGCTGTTATAAGTAAAATCAAGCTGCCCGCCGTTATCAATGGAACTGATTGCCCTGCCCGCAGCATCGGTTATTTTTGAGGCGCTTTGCCCTCCTTTGGTTACGGTAACCTCCGTTTTGCCATTCGCAAGTGCGGCATACGAATAAGAAACGGTGTTCAACTGGTTGGTTTCCGTAAGTACCCTGCCATAGACATCATAGGTATATGCAGTATTCAACGGTGTTTCCAGGGAATAAGCAGGAGCAGTCTTTTGGGTTACCTGTCCTTTAGTATTATAAGTAACAGAGGAACTAAGCCATTGGCTGCCAAAGCCCACTATGTCTGTACGGGTTTCCCTGCCCAATTTATCATACCATGTCTTGCCATCCGGTTTTCCGGCAGAATAATCTGTCAGCGCATAAAAAATATTATTCCCGGATATATCCCAATGCAACGAACTGTTTACATGGAACCCTTCAGGGAAGTTTGTTTTTTTTAACCTGCCAAACGCATCATACTGGTAGGTAGTGGCAATACAATCTGAACTGGTTTGCGAAAGCGGCTTACCCCACTTTCCATCATACACAGAAGACTCTTTTATAGTTAAAGACCCTCCCTGCAATTCCTTTGAAAGCGGGAACCGCCCCCTGCTATCATAGGAATAGTTAGTGGTATTGGTGGTAACGCCTGTGGCGCTTACCTGCTCCGACAGAATATTTCCCAAACTATTATATGTATAAACAGTGGTTACCGCTTTAGGCAAGCCGCTAAAAGCTATTTTTTGAGTAAGGCGTCCAATAGTGCTATACTGGAATGTAATAGCCAAAGACAATGCCGACATTCCGGAACGAAGATTGGTAACCTGCCTACTGGTTGGCCTTGCCGGGAACGGCGTACCAAAAGTGCCATAAGTTGTAACGGTAGTAGTTGTTTCTGTGGCAATAACGGAACTGCCGGACATGTAGCCTTTTTTGGTTACATTGGTAGTAATATTTCCATAATTGTCATACGTATTCTCCGACTCTTCAGCCTGTCCGTTCAATACATCTTTGGTTAAAGTTTTATCAGGTCTTTGAAAGAATCGTTTATCGTGAGGGCCGGTTGAGAGATCAATAAAAGAAGTGGTTACTGTATTCTCCGAGATCAATTCGTTGTTCGAGGTAAGCCTTGTGGTTTGTTTTAACAGGTAAGGAGTAGCAAATTGAGTGTTTATTCCCATTTCTGCCACAGAAGTAAGCCCTGTTGTATTATTGATTATTGTTGTTTTCTTAAACCCGAGAAACCCTTTTGCATAACGATGGATCACAGCATCTTCGTAAAAGAAATTTGTTGTATTAACTCCGCCAATGCCGTTCGGAGCCGATACAGCCGAAACAACGTACATCGGTAACTGTACATAATTGTAAGGGCTTTGGTTTGCCGGGTCATCCAATGGCACGGTTCGGTTATACACATAAGGATATGAAGATTTATCTGTAAGCCTCTTGTACTCAAATGATGTGGTAGTATTATGGCCATCTGTTACTTTGAGTAATAACCTTTCCTTTCCATCCGGTTTAAAATATACAATATCCCCACCGCCTGAAACGCTTAAGATGTTAAGAATATCAGATCTTCCGTCGCCATTAAAATCGGCATAGGTAAAGGCCTGGCCAATTACAGGCTGAACAGAAGGAATGGGATTGTTATAAGGATATGATTCATTCAGCCATGAATTAAAGCCTTTGGAATAATAAACGGAAAAGGTAGAACTACTTGCAAACCCGTCATTGATACCATGCAGAATATCGCTTTTACCGTCCCCGTTAAAGTCGGATATTAATATTTTGTGGTTAACAGAGCCATTCATCACTACCGTCTGGTTAAAAGTAAAAGGGTTTACCAGCAGCGATGTGCCTGTGCTTGTTATAATTTTCCAGGTATTGTTTGCATTTCTTACAAGTAAATCTGTTTTCCTGTCGCCATTAAAATCACCTGGATAAACCTTGCTTTCGTAATTTATTTCTTCCGTTATCAGATCAAAATGGTTCAAGGCGATATACAGATAGGGAGGGTAGTCTGATGTTTTTTTAAGGGAGAAAAAATAGGTTTTTGCCCCATGTGTAACCATAATTTCTGTTTTCCCGTCGCCATCAATATCTATTGCATTTATTAAATGTGCTTCAGCCACTCTTTCTGCATAATTACCGGGCGGCGCCTGGATACCATAACCTAAATCTTTAATTTTTAAATTATAACTACCCTTGGCAGGAAAACTGACAAAAGCATTGTACTCAAATTGGTTTCCGCTGATCCATTTAGCAAGTATCAAAATATAATCCTGGTTCCCATCCCCGTCAAAATCCCCGGGGATGAAAAAATTTCCGCTTGGATGAATATAGACATCGTTCACGGTTGGCACAGGGCAGTTCTGTATTGCATAATCATAATATCCCGTTCCTGAATTATGGTTCCCGGTTAAATTAATAGTAATGCCGGTAAGATACCTTCTCAAATGAGTAGCCGACCATGCTATATTAGTTTGCAAAACATCATCTCGTCCATCCTTGTTATAGTCAGATGTCAGAAAATTAAAAAATTTCTTATCGTCAAGATTTAGCTTGGTACCTTGGGGCAACGACTTTGAATACATTAAAGTAAGTCCGCTACCCTGAAAATCTTTGATCAACGAATACGCTGAATCAAACCTCATGTTCATTTGGCTGTCAAAATAACTTTTCACTTGCAACAGGTCCACTTTCCCGTCTGCATCGAAATCCCCGGGGAAATAATTGGTGGAACCTGCTAAACTGGTTTGTGCTTCAATCTGAATATTTTGCGGCTGGTCGCCATATAAAAATATGGTACTGTTCAGGGCCGGGGGAGAAACCAGGCCTTCTCCGTATTCTACAATTTCCTTTAAAAGAGAATGTACGTTATCGAACCCGTAATTAAACTGGTACGTTTTTACGGTTTCAGTAGCAGGCTGTTCTGTGGTATGGGTGATTGTAATTTTATTCAGCAGATAAGATGAAGTAAGAGAAGCCCCTGCTTCATACACCTTATTGGTTTCATAGCGGTTACCATAGGTAAACTTTATTTTATTGTAGGGAACAAGCCCGGTATTAACATTCCCGGTATAGATTATTTCATCAATCCGGGTATCCCTCAGGGTATTGTTGTATTTAAAATCAACGTAGTTACCGTTAATGTCAATTATCCGGTTCAGTCGCCACATCATTACACTATACCCGTTCTCGGCCATGATCCTCGAATCGGTTGTATTGCCAAACTGTATTACTGTTCCGTCTTTTGTTGTTACCTCAAACCAATCGGGATTAGCCCAGGAGCCACCACCTGTCCAGGATCTTATTTTAGAAAAGGTTTCCGATTCGGTAGCATATATTGTCCCATTAGCCCCATTATCTCCCTGAACCGGGTTTAATCGTACTCCGTCAAGCAGAAAAGCATCCTCCCAATAATACTGTACTGGAGAAACCTCCTCATCCTGGTATAAATTCTTACCCGACCTTCCGATTATTGACAGCCCGGATATGTTCCACCCGTAACCAACAACCCCCGGTCCTCCCTGGGAATTATAAGTAATACTGATAGATGGTTGTAACCCGTTAGTACCCGGAGGAGCATATATAGGAATAGAATAGGTAACTCCCCCGGCAGGTGTTGTTCCCATTTCTCCGCTCACTGTACCAACAGCCCTTGACAGGTCTATGGTTTTGATGAAATTGGAACTATTGTATAAAGCGGAATAGTTCGTTTGTGCAATACTAAAACCTGAAACAAAAAAGACATGGAGAAAAAAAACACTGCGTTTTAAAAATGCAAAACCGCAGTTAGTCTGGCTTTGAACTTTCATAACAGGTGGTTTTATGGTTACAATAAAGTTATAGCATATTATTTTTGCAAAAAAAATAAAAAAAGCATTTTTCCTTTAAAAAGTACTGTTACCATATTCAGATTATAGTAACAGTGTGTAGGCTCCCCCAAAGTTCGGCCAGAAGAAGTTAGAGTTTAAAATCGACAGAGTTGTTAATTTTAAACTTTAAATACACATG
>CAZLLT010000020.1:0-62018 GCA_964560445.1 uncultured Chitinophaga sp.
TAATTAATCTCTAATGTAAGAGATTTTACTGTCCGTAGAAATTAGGCCATCTCAGGAAGCCATAATGCAGGAGTTTATAAATTTAATGGAAAATCATTTGAAAAAATGTTTGAAAAATAAAAACGAACACAGAATTGAATAAATAAATGACAATATGGAAAATTACATAGACGGATTTGTACTTCCCGTTTTTTCGCAGCCGGGTCTCACGCAGCCTTGTGCGTTGGCTATGGACTCGGCGTTTTATTAATCTAAAGATAAAAAGTATTTCGTTCCTTAACCGGCCTATGTCGGCTGTGCCAAGCCTTTCTTCTCTGCCGAGTGCCATTAACCTTTTATAGCCATCTTTATTTCCTGCCACGTATAAAGAGTGCAAAATCCAGGACAGGGATTTTTTCTATGCCTTCTTGTTTCAGGTAAGCCAATAGCTCTCCCCTGCGGGAAATGCTTGCCGTAAATACCTGTGTCAGCAGGTGGCACACCTGTATTTTCACCGGCTGCTTGCCATCGCCAATGTACTGCACCACATGGTCCAGCATATAGTCTGAAACATTACCTGTCCATGCCTCCCATAATGCAGACTGGCTCATTAGCCCGTCTATGGCATCTCTTGTGGTGCCTTTAAAATTTTTACTGGGAAGCACCGGCTTTTCAAATAATTTCATCCGCTGCCACCAAAGGCTTTCCTCATCCCAAAGGGAGATAAGCTGGTTATAAATGATGGCGGTTGTATTTTTTTTCTCTTCGGCCGGTTTTAGCAATAAAGAAGTTAACCGCCGGTTGGCCCAGGCATTATAAGCAGCCAATTGAAGTAAAACTGATTTCATGGATGAAGCCGGGTAATAGCCGGGTCAGATACGGCAAATCTATATCATCCAGGAATAAGAACTGCCTGCCGGTAAATCTTTATTTGTTTTACAAGGCTGCTATCACCGTAACCTGACCGGCAAAACTGCGTCCTACCCAGGAATCAACTAATATTGTAAAAATTTCCTGTATGAAATACGCTATCTTCTTCTTGTTTTTCGTTTCCGGCATTTATTGCCAGGCCCAGAAAAAAACCGCCGCAGACCCTTTTGCAGGCATTGACATAGAATTACAAAAGGTATTAAATGACCGGAAGGCGGCGGGTTTTGCCGTAGCCGTTGTTAATAAAGACAAGATCATTTATGCCAAAGGTTTTGGTTACAGGGATATGGAAAAGAAATTACCTGTAACCGCCCATACGTTGTTTGCCATTGGTTCCTGCTCCAAAGCATTTACCTCCTCGCTGATGGGGTTGCTGAATAAAGAAGGTAAACTGGAGTATGATAACCCTGCCAGGAACTATTTGCCGGAGCTTGAGTTTTTTAATAATGAATTGAACAACGGGGTTACCGTCAGGGATATGATGTGCCACCGCACAGGGCTGCCCCGGCACGACTACTCCTGGTACCTGTTCAGTACTCTTTCGAGGGATAGCCTGCTGCAACGGCTGAAATACCAGGAGCCGACAGAGCCGCTCCGGCAGAAATGGCAATACAATAATTTCATGTTTCTCACACAAGGCATGATTGCAGAAAAGCTCTGGGGGAAATCATGGGAAGAGTGCATTAAAGAAAAAATATTTACGCCATTGGGAATGACCAATTCCAACACCGCTATCGAAGACCTTAAAAAAGGCAATGATGCTGCTATTGGTTATACCCTTTACAAAGACAGTATCATTAAAAAAATTGATTATTACAATATCAACGGCATGGGCCCCGCCGGCAGTATCAATAGCAATGTGAATGAAATGGCCAATTGGGTTATTACCTGGATCAATGGTGGCAGCTTTAAAGGAAAAGAAATTCTTCCGGCTTCCTATATTACCGAAGCCACCAGCTCTCAAATGGTAATAGCCGGGGGCCTTCCCGATAAAGAGATTCCGGATGCCCATCTTTCCAACTATGGTTTTGGATGGATGCTATCATCTTACCGCGGGCATTACAGGGTAGAACATGGCGGAAACATTGACGGGTTTTCTGCCAGCGCTTCGTTTTTTCCATCAGACAGCATCGGGATAATTGTGCTCACCAATCAAAACAGGTCGGCCCTTACAGGCGTTGTACGAAACATCATTGCCGACAGGATACTTGGCCTTAAAAAAATTGATTGGAACGAAAGAAGGAATAAAGCTGACAAAGAAGCAAAGGAAGCTCAAAAAGAAAGCAAAAAAAGCTTTGTTTCAAATAAGAAAGAGGGCACAAAACCTTCGCATGACCTGGCTGAGTATGAAGGGTTATACAATCATCCCGGTTATGGAACGATGGATATTGCTTACAGGAACGATTCCCTGGTATTGATTACGCAAAACGGGGAGGCCTGGTTTCGCCACTACCATTACGATATATTCGAATTACTAAATATTGACAAAGAAGAAGGCATTGATACAACACAGCAGGAAACTTTCAAACTACAGTTCGGCATGTCGCCGGCCGGGGATATTTCAACTGTATCGGGGGCATTCCAGCCGGGGCTGGATGATCTTCTATTTAACCGCAAAGACCGGCCAAAAGCCATTGACCAAAGCGAACTGGAAAAGTATGCCGGCACTTTTGAATTTGCCCCCGGCCAGAATGCAAAGTTTTATATCAAAGATGAAAAAACGCTTTACGCCTTCATAGAAGGCCAGCCTGAATACGAGCTGGTACCTATTGGCAAAGACAAATTTGCCCTGAAGATACTATCCGGCTATACTGTACAATTTGAAGTGAACGAAGACGGAAAAGTAACAGCTGTGAGTTTTATTCAGCCCAACGGAACTTTTAAAGCCAAAAAAATATTGTAAAAGAAGATGGTTATAACCAGGAAAGCTGAAAAGAAAGATTGTGCAAGGCTATTGGAACTTATCAGGGAACTGGCCGTTTATGAAAAAGCGCCGGATGAAGTAACTGTTTCTACGGAACATTTCATCGAAAGCGGTTTTGGGGAAAAGCCGGTGTACTGGGCTTTTGTGGCAGAAGAAGAAGGCGTCATCCACGGATTTGCATTGTATTATATCCGCTACTCCACCTGGAAAGGGCAACGGATGTACCTCGAAGATATATTGGTAACAGAACAAATGCGGGGCAAAGGGATTGGGAAATTACTGCTCGACAGAGTTATTGAAGAAGCAAAGGAAAAAGGTTTTAATGGCATTACCTGGCAGGTGCTTAACTGGAACGAACCGGCGATTAATTTCTACAAGAAATACAATGTTTCGTTTGATGATGAATGGGTAAACTGCACGCTGACCATTAATGGTTGAACCATTTGTTATGGTGCGCCATGCTGATAACCTCTGCTTTTGACTGCACATGGAGCTTTTCGTAAATATTGGCAATATGCTTACGCACCGTTAGTACGCTTATATCAAGGGCAGTAGCGATACGCTTGGCATCCCACCCGTTTACCATGTGCTGCAATATTTCTTTTTCCCTCGCAGTAATCATTTCAGGCAAGGCGTTCATGTCATCAGCGGGCAATGTATTTTCCAGCGATGCCTTGCTCATCATCTGGAGCGCCTTCCTGGCAATGGCGGGACTCATCGGGGCGCCGCCAAACTCAAGCACATTGATTACCGCTTCCTGCAATACGCCTGCCGGTTCATGCTTCAATAAATAGCCGGATGCCCCGGATCTTATCGCTTCAAAAATCTTTTCATCGTCATCAAATACAGTAAGCACTATAAAATGTATTTGTGGAAATAAGGATTTTGCCAGCCTGATGGTTTCTATGCCATTCATCTCTGGCATTTCCAGGTCCATAAAAATTACCTGTGGCATTTTTTGCAAAGGCATTCCTTTCATCATTTCCAGGCATTCATTCCCATTACATGCAATAAATGAAACCTGCATATTGCCCAAGAGTTGAATCTTTTGCAAAAATGTATTCCGGTTGATGCTGTTATCCTCGCAAAGCGCTACAATAAAACCCATAGATGCCGTAAAGTTATGCAGTGAAGAAAAGCCTGCAATAATTAATTTGTAGTAGATGCTATCTCTACAATAGTCCCGCCTTCGGGCGGCTTTCCCCAGCTAATGCTCCATCCTGCTTCCTGGCTCCGTTCCTTCATGTGCAGCAGTCCGTTTCCGTTATTTTTTTCCGCTTCCGGCATTATCATTCCCACCCCATCATCTATTATACGTATGCACCATGTTTCAGCAGCCGTTATTTTTACTCTTATGTTTTTCCCTTTGCTATGCCTGAACGCATTACTGACGGCTTCCTGCAATATCTGGTACAGGTGAAATGCCTGTGAAGAAGGTAATTTGTGGTCCACCTCTATATGTTCCTCTACTTCTGTTTCTACTCCGGGATAGCTTTTCTGAATGCGGCTGATGAAAGCCTTGATCCTGTCGCTGATGGCAGTAATACTCAGTTCTTCTTTTTTAAGCACCCAGATAGTGTCATTTAACCGGGAAATAATGGCATTGGAATTATTGGACAGTTCTTTAAATGCGTTTTCTGATTTTTCATCGGCATTGGAGATGTTTATATAGCTAAGGTTGGATGCCATGGAGGCGGCATAAGCCCCCAGGTTATCATGCAGGTCGGCGGCAATACGGACCCTTTCTTTTTCCTCGGCCTGCTTAATGGCCAGTTCGGCCTGCTTTTTTTCTTCGGCCATCATCTGCCCCATTTTTGCCCTCTGCTTCTTTTTATAGTTCCTGAACAGGGCAAACCCCATTCCTGCCATTATAAGTGTAAGGGCAACAGAGCCATAAAACAAAAAGTTCTTGCGTTGCAGATCGTATTTCTGTTGCAGAATAGTGTTTTCCTTTTTCTGAACTTCATATTTTGTTTGTAATTCAGCAATCGCTTCCGCCGAATTTGCTTTGTACAAGGAGTCCTTTGCAACTACCAGTTCTTCCAGTGTGGCCTGGTATTCTGCTGTCTTACCAGCCATTTTGTAATATCTCCCTAAAGCATCGAGGTATTCCAGCCTCGTTATCGGGTCGTTATTAACAGTTATCATCCCGCCACTGCCGGCGGTATTGCGGTCACCCTTCCTGAGATTATCCTTACATACCTCGATGGCCTTTTCTATCTGCCCTGAATTGGCATAAAATTCAGCCAACTGCAGGTTGTCTTCCACAAAAAAACTGGCAGGGGCAATTTTTCTTCTTGTTTCTATCATTTCCAGCAAAGCATTTTCCGCTTCTTTATACCTTTTTGTCCCCGTATAAATATTCGCCTGTATCCGTAACGCTGTGGCCATATAATACAGGTTCTGCATTTTTCTGCATAACGGAAGCCCTTTCTCTATAAAATACTCAGCCGAATCTGATTTGCCGAGCAGTGCATAGGCATACGCCATATTCAGGTAGGCCGGGGCCAGTACTTCAATAAACCTTTCCCCCGCCCCTGCAATTGTAATGGCCCTTTGTACCCAGAACTTTGCTTTATCGGCTTCCTGCCTTGCCACTGAAACAGAGCCAATGGTATTACAGGTCATCCCGATAGCAACCGTATCCCGGTATTTTTCAGCTTCGGGCAGTATTTTGTACAATACATCCAATGCTTCTGCATACCTTGATTTGGAGCCGAGGTAAATAGCTTTTGCCCTTGAAATCTTAAAATAAATATCCCTTGTTGCGCTGTTAGTAACCGGGTTTTTGCTGATTTCCGGCTCAATGAAAACCAATGAGCTATCGCTCCACCCCCATCGATAATACCAGTTTGCATAAGCCAGTTCCGCCAGGCTTTTATACCGCTGGTTCTTGCTTTTTTCGGCAAGTTCTTTTATTAAAGGAGCATATACATCCAGGCTATCCCGGTATATGCTTTGGTATTCTTCGCATAAGGCCAGTAGCGCCCCAAGTTTTTCCTCATCATTACGGGCATCGTACACTTCTTCTTGTAATGCTTCTATAAGCTGAGTCTGTGCTGGCGCAGGAACGTTATAAGCAAGCAGAATCAATACAATATATATCCTGATTCCTTTCATTGTTAAGCTAAAATATGACAATTCCAAGGGGAAAATCAATACTACAAATTATGTATTTGTACACCCCTTTATAATTACAATTTTTACATCAGTACTCATCTTTTTCCGATCTGTTAAAAACCAACTTATCACCATTTCCCGATTGCATGTAGTGGCTATTGTGCTATACAATTGGCCGACTTGCCGGGTATTGCCTGTTTTATAACCAGAAGTTTAATATAAACTAACTGACAGATGTACAAATTCAAATCTTTTTATTGTCTGTGCAACCTGCTGCTTGTCGCACATTTTGTTTCGGCACAGCAAAGGCCATCGCATAACACCCGTAGGGAAATACCCGGGCAGATTACTGTGGTGCAGCGAAACGGTACACACAATATCAGCTTGCCTGTGAGCAGATCCGCTACCCGGCCTGCTGTGGCCAACCGCACAGAAAACCATAACAGGCAGGAGCGCAGGGCAAACCCTGCAAGCAGGCCAAATGTATTTGCCGAAAAAACGGCGCTGCCTGTAACATTCCATTCCATCAACGGCCGGTTGTCGCCTGACGTATATATTTACAGAAGGCCCGCTGCCCCGCAACCACAGGCCCGGGTGGTGAACGGCGCTTCAACTTCTTCATTCTGCGCCACTGGCACTATTACACTTAGCAGCCAGGATGATATTGATAATTTCAGCGACAACTACCCCGGCTGTACCTCCGTAGAAAATTTAATCATTGACGGGGAAGATGCCAGCCCCGCCATTGCCAACCTAAACGAGCTTTCCCATCTTACCGGGGTAGATAACCTTAGCATCCGCAATACTTCTGTTGCCACTTTAAACCCACTCAACAACCTTACATCCATTATGGGGGAGTTAGCAATAGAAAATAATCCCCTGCTCACAAGCTTGGGGCTTTTGAACTTAACCTCATTAACCTGGCTTACCTTAACAGACCTTCCCGCCCTTACGGACATTGATGGCCTGGCAAACCAAATTACCAGTATAGAAAAAATTAAAATAGAGAATGTACCGCTCACTAATCTTAATGGCTTAAGCGGCTTAACACAGATAAACATCCAGTTAGAAATACGCAGCACAGCCATTACCAACCTGGCAGAGCTAACCAACCTTACCGAATTAGGATACCTTTTGTTGGATAACAACCAGCAACAAACCAGCCTCGGGCTTACCAATCTTACACGTTTGGGGGGGGTAACTATTTGGAATTGCCCTGCATTTAGCAACATTGGGCCGCTTACTGCCCAGCTCAACGAAACGGAAATAGGCTCAGTATATCTTTACAATACCGCCCTTCCGAATTTATCGGGCCTGGAAGGTTTAACGGGAATTGTGAACTTTATTGCCTGGTTCAACAGCGATCTTACTTCTTTAGACGGCCTGGAAAATATAACACATGCCGATTACGGTATAAGCCTGTGGAGCAACCCTTCACTTACAAATATTTCGGGGTTTTCGGGCATTCAGCATGTAGATTATGGCAAACTGGAAATAAACGGTTGCGGCGCATTAGAAAGCCTTGCCGGGCTGGGCAATATTACCAATATAGGCGGCGGGCTATGGATAATGAACAATCCATTGCTTACTACTTTACAAGATTTGAACAGCAATTTAATCATACAAGCTACTTTGGATGATGAGGATCCCGATCAAAATAAACTTAGAATATGGAATAATGAACAGCTTGCCCTTTGCTCATTTGTGCCTGTTTGCGCTTTTCTTGAAAGCCACAGCAGCAGTGATACAGAAATACATGATAATGCCGCCGGCTGTTCATCCATTAGCGAAATACAGGCCAATTGCGGCAATACCTGTACGGGTTTGCCGGAACAAACCTGGACAGGCAATAACAGTTCAGACTGGAATGACCCCGATAACTGGTACCCCACGGGGGTTCCGGGATCCTGCACAAAAGTAACAATTTGGGAAAGCAGCTTGACCAATGATCCCATGGCTACCGGCGATATCAATATCGGCGGGCTGATGATGATAGACGGCGCTTACCTCAATATGGATTGGCACAACCTGTATATAAAGAATACCTTTTGGATGGAAAATGCAAGTATATGGTACGCCGGTAATATTGTTGCTAACGGTATAGTGGATCCGCATGTTGTTTCAAGCTCTTTTGAAGGAAATCTTTCCATTTTAAATTATACCGGCACCCACGAATTTTGGTGGAATTCTGTATGGGGCAATACGGTACTGAGCGATGCCCCCGAACGTACAGATTATTCCAGTACATTCCTGAATAGTTTTTACGGCGACCTTACTTTTATCAATAACAGCGATGCAGGTAATATGTACCTGAGCAATGCATCGGCCGGCGACAGCTATTATGACTTTGTACAAGGCAACCTTACTGTAGTCAACAACTCTTCTGCTAATATTTCCGTAGGACTTGGCGATGGCAGACCTATCAAAGTGCAGGGCGATGTGAATATAAATGCCAGCGATGGCCGGGTGGATATCCATAATTTAACATTGGTGGGCGGCACTTTTAATCCTTATACCCGGCAATTAGGCAGCAACCGGATTGTAATAGACAATTTGTTTTTGGAGTATGATGCGGAAACAAGACTGGACCATAATGTGGAAATTAATAACAGCCTTGTATTTGATGAAGGCAGCAATAAAATAAATACCACTTATGAAAATTTGCTCATTTTAAACAATGGCGCTACCGTAACCCGTGATCCCGCAAACAACAGGGGCTTTGTAAACGGCCCTGTAAAAAAGATAGGTAATGAGGCATTTACTTTCCCGGTAGGTAAATATGAATTTGATTTTGGAGGCGATAATTACGGCCCAATAAGTATTTCTGCGCCGGCAGCCGATACCGATGAATTTACCGCAGAATATTTTCATCATAACCCCGGCGCCGAAGGTTATGACACTTCCCTATATGAACCCGGCTTTGGCGGCATTTCAGGAAAAGAATACTGGAATCTCCAGAGAAATAACGGCAACTCCGATGTGCAGGTAACGCTTAGCTACGACAGCGCCAGGAGCGGCATAGCTTACCAATATGATCTAATGCAGGTAGCGGGATGGAATGGGAGCTTATGGAAGTCGTGGTCATCCGGTGGTTATACCGGAAATATTCAATCAGGTACTGTAATTTCGGCAACGCCGCTGACGGAATATGGCCCATTAACGCTGTCATTTAAACCTGTACGGAAACCCGTTATCAGCATTACTGCAATGGATCCCATCCGCTGCCTGAACAGTGCATTTTATGTGCATTATACTGCCGATACGGCAATGATAGCGGGCAACCAGATGCGGGTTGAAATTTCGGATACGCTGGGCAATTTCAGCACTTTCTGGAATCCCACATTCGGTTCAAAATTTACCAGCGCTGCTGCAGACTCTATCCTGTTCTATTCTACAGTGCTGCAGCCTGATAAAGATTATAAAATCAGGATTGTAGGCAACCTTCCGCCCGATACCAGTATTAACACACAAACAATCCGCTTTATTACTGCTCCGCAAAACACCGTTACTATAACCGGCTCCGACCAGGCTTGCCTGGGAGATGGGGAGTATAAATACTATCCGAGTTTTACAGAACCGGGTGTAACCTATAGCTGGGTACTAAGCGGCGGTGGCACTCTTACAACGAACGGAGATACGGCTATTGTAAACTGGGCCACAACGGGACTGTATAGCCTGCAGCTAACAGCTATGAATGCCTGCGGAAATGTAGTAAGAGGTTTATGGGTACAGGTAAATCCGCCAGCGCCAACCGATGCCCCGGTAATAACAAAAGTAGGACGATGGCTATATGCTTCACAACCCAATCCTGCCCAAAATGCAACCGGTTATAAATGGTACAGGAATAATGTATTGATAAATGATGCCGCTGATCCATCTTATTATGCTTCTCTTGCGGGCAACTACATTGTTAAATATTATAACCTCTGCGGAGAAGGCCCTGCATCCAATGCTGTTTCTTTTGCCGCCAATGCCATTGCACAAACCATTAATTTCCCTGCCATTGGTAATAAAATCTACGGAGATGCACCGTTCAGCCTTATGGCTACTTCTTCTTCCGGTCTTCCCGTATCTTTTGCCATAATAAACGGCCCCGGACAAATAACGGGCAATACATTTACCATTACCACTGCCGGAACAGCTACCATCAGGGCCAGTCAGCCGGGTAATGATGTGTATGACACTGCTGCTTTTATTTTCCAGAATATCGTAATCAACCAGGCTTCTCAAACTATTGACTTCCCTGTTATAGCCGACCAGGTATTCGGGTCAGAAGCATTACCACTGAATGCTACAGCATCATCCGGCCTGCCGGTTACTTACAGCATACTATCAGGGCCGGCTTATTTATCCGGAACGCAGGTAATATACAGCGGTCTCGGAAATGTAACCGTTGAAGCAAAACAAAACGGAAACTCAAACTATCTCGCTGCTACTGCTGTTACCAGAACTTTCTGTGTAAGAGTGGCTGACCTGACAACCATAGCAGGCCCGCAATATGTATGCCCGGGGCAATCTGCCTATTATCATATCAATAAAATAAACGGGCTTACGTATAGCTGGCGTTTAGCTGACGGAACAACCTATCCTTCTACCACGGATTCAGTTCATATCACATGGGGGGCATCCGGCACTTATACGTTAATAGTATCTGCTACAGGCCCATGTGGAGCACCTACTGTCAACGACTCACTGGTAGTGAATGTGGTTACCGCCGTAACACCCGGCGCTGTTTCCAATATGCTGCCTGCGAATGGAGCAACAGGATTGGCCCTACCCTTAACCTTATCCTGGTTACCAGGAACCAATGCACTTAGCTATGACCTGTATGTATGGCATGCAGATAGTACAGAACCCGTACAGCCCTATGCAGCCAATATTACAAACGTATCCTATAACCTACCGTTTGGTTCGCTTATCCATGGCCAAACCTATAAATGGCGCATCGTATCAAAGAATGCCTGTCTGCAGGCTCAAAGCACTGTACAAACCTTCACACTAAAAGAACTACCCGACCTGGTGGTCAGCAATGTACAGGTGCCGGCTACTGCATTTTCCGGGCAAACGATAACAATCAACTGGAGTGTAACAAATGAAGGGCCGGGTAATACAGCTACCAACCAAAGCTGGACAGATGCTGTTTTTCTTTCGTTTGATACTATACCCAATTTCACTATTTCGCCGAATACCAGCCCGGCAGCATGGAACCAGTTAGAGTTTCCTGTAAGGCCATTGCTTATTGCCACCCGCCCTAATGTTTCTGCATTGGACAACGGCCAGCATTATGACAATTCGATCAACTTTACCTTACCGGTGAATTATAATCAGCCCCTGTATGTCTATGTTATTACCAACTACCCGGCTCATAGCTCGTTGCAGCAAATGAGTGTTGCAAACGATACAGCCAGGGCGCCGGAAGCGATTGATGTAACGCTTTCTCCCACACCTGACCTGCGGGTGGACACTGTATTTGCCCCGTCTTCCGTTTTCTCCGGAAGCACCGTAAGTGTTACGTATAAAGTGCAGAATTACGGTGTACTAACGCCGCCCGGCAGCGGATGGACGGATAAGTTCTATATTTCCCAAAGCCCCATTTTCAATATCCACAATGCCATCCCGCTGAAACTTCCGAGGGCCAACGGTACTTATTACCCCAATGCAGCAGATGCAACCGTTTCGAACAATATGCAGTTGCCGGAAGATGACTCATATACCAAAGCAGTGGATGTGGTGATACCCAACTTCATTTCAGGACAATGGTTTATTTATGTACACACTAACGCCAACAATACCTTATATGAAGGAGCACTGGCAAATAATAACATTAACAGCAAGCAATTGCAGGTATTCCTTACGCCAACGCCACAACTTACAATCAGCAGTCTTAATGTTCCGGTTACTGCAGCAAGCACCACGCAGCCTATAGGCATCAACTGGAATATACTCAACACCGGCTTCAACGATAATATAGAAAAGAACAAAGGCCATTACTATATACCGAATGGGCAGCACTGCTATACAAGCTCCGATGGCAGCGGCAGCATAGCAAGTCCCCAACTTGTGGACAGTATAGGTTTTGGCTCCAGTTATTGGAAAGATAAGGTTTACCTGAGTACAGACCTTTCCGGCATCAATGGCAATGCCATACTGATAGGGGAAAAAACACATGGCATATTAAATAGCGGCCTTAATGTTGAAAATTATCCTATCCCCTATACCCAATGCTCACCAGCGCCCAATATCAATACGCATAATGTAATCAGCAACGGCTCCAATCACCCTGCTGTATATAATTTTTCCGTTCCCGCTAATCTGCTGCCGGGTAATTATTATGTATATGTACAGGCCAATGCCAACCAGGATGTGTATGAATACCCGGGTACACCGCAGATCAGGCGGAGCGACCTTCCTATAACTATTCAACGGCCCGATGTAACCGTATCGGCAACTGTTCCTGCTGTCTCTTATGCAGGCCTGCCTGTAAACATCAGCTACGATGTTCTGAATAACGGCCCCGGCGCTGTGTTCGGCGCTGTACGCAACGACAGGATATATATCAGCGCTTCTTCTGTTTTTGACGGCTCTGCCCAACTGATAGGAACACAGACATTCACGGAAGACCTTCCAACAGGAACTGCTGTTCCGCATACATTCACTTACAACATGCCGAATGGTGTATTAGGTAACCGGTATTTCTATGTACATACCAATTTTGACAGCACTTTCCGTGAAACGAATTACAATAATAATATCAGCGCTGCGGCAGCAACCAATGTGGTAAACCCAACCGCTGTTGACCTGGTTGTATCAGGTGTGCCATTAGCAGATACTGTATTTACAATTCTTAATTCCAAATTAAAATATACAGTAACCAACAATGGCCCGGGCAGCACTTACAGCAACTGGGTGGACAGCATCTTCATCAGTTGCAACCCCACCTTTAACCCTGCTACAAGCTATTTTGTGGCCAAACGTGAGCACAGCAGTGTGCTGGCTATGGGCAGCAACTATACCGATTCGTTTAATGTAAATTTGCCGTTTAGCTGGGTAATCAATAACTGCTTCCCGCAAATAACTTATGCAACGGCTTATTTCTTTGTAAAAACCAATGCATCCGGTACGCTGTATGAAGGAAGCAATGGCAATAACAATGTAACCGGTTCAGGCGCCAGGGTATTAACCAACCCGTTGGTAGATCATATTGTAACTACTGTAACCGGTCCCGATACAGCCATTGTGGCAAGGCCGTTCAGCACAAGCTGGGCGGTAAAAAATATAGGGCTTAACCCGGGTGCATCGCAATACAATACCTGGTATGATGCCGTTTATTTCTCTCCCGATTCCGTAGAAAACAGCAATGCTGTTCTGGCAAGCTATTTCCTTGAAAGTACAAGACTGGAAACGGGGCAGACCTATACAGACACAAAACCCGCCATACCCCCTAATCTGCCTACCGGTGATTATTACGTGATGGTTAAATCCGATGCGTATAGCTATATCGGCGCTGAAAAAGTAACTAATAACAACAGCAACTTTATCCGGAACAGCGATGGTACAGCTAAAAAAATACATGTTATCCAACCTTTGTTGCCCGACCTGGTTGACAGTATTCTTACCGCCCCTTCAACAGTTCCTGTAGGGCAACCTGTAACGGTTGTACACAGGGTAACCAATACAGGCGAAGGGCCAACCTACCCGGGTCAGTTTAGTGTCCGCCTCTGGCTGTCCGGCGACTTTGTTCCCGGCAATGGCGGAGACGTATCATTAGCAGGCCGGAACATCTCAAGGGTGTTACAGCCGGGAGAATCATTGAATGATACCATCGCATTTACGCTTGGCCTGAATACCGTTCCAGGCAATTATATACTCATTGCCCAGGCCGATGCCCTCAACAGTATCGTAGAGGCAGATGAAGCCAACAATCTTGCTTTCAGCTATCTAACCATTTATAGCCCCGCTCCGGTTGACCTCGTTGTTGAAAATATACAAAAGCCGGATACGGTTTACCTGGGCTATACCATTGACACGGCTAAATGGGTCATTGCAAACAATTCGCCTAACACGGCAAGCGGCATTTCATCTGACGGCGTTTATCTTTCTTCCAATACTACGCTTGACTCTTCGGCAGTATTGGTCGGTATAAAAACTAAAAACATCAACATGCCGCCGCTTGGCAGGGACACCATTACGCTGCAACCGTTGATAACCACCCTGCCCGAAGGAAATTATAATGTATTGGTAAGAACGGACATGCTTAATAATATACCTGAAACCAATAAAGACAATAATACAGGAGTGGCGGCAGGCGCCATTTATGTAAAAGCAAAAGAGCTGAAATTAGACATCACCGAAACCAATACATTACATACCATTGGCCGGTATTATAAGCTGGTTATCCCTGATTCATTAAACGGTTCCACCATTCTCGTTACGCTGAAAACAAACGATTCGTTAACCATGCGTAATGAAATGTACATAGGCCAGGGCTATGTGCCCTCTCCGGCACAGTTTGATTATAAATTCGGCACGGCCAATTATGGCAACCAGCAGGTAGTCATGACATCTGTTGTTGATTCGGTTTACTACATTTTAGTACGTTGCGCTTCCGCCAGCCCTTCTGTGCAGGATATAACGCTGGATGCAGTTGTGCTGCCGTTTGCCATACTGAATGTAAATGCAAACTCCGGCGGAAACATCGGTAATGTTACCGTGAGGATAAGCGGCTCCCTCTTCAGCAATAATATGGTGGCCACCCTGAGCAAGCCGGGGACCACTATTTATTCGTCCGCCGTTTACTATACCAACAGCACTGCTGTATTTGCAACATTCAATCTTCAGGGAAGGGAATTAGGATTATACGATGTATCGCTGATAAAACAGGATTCATCCGTTGCCACGCTGGGCGGCAGCTTCACTATTACCAATGCCAATAACGGCGGCATTCATACCGGCGGCGGTAACAATACCGGCCAAAGCGGAAGCGGCAATGAACCCGGTTGTGATCCGGGAACACCGGGCGGTGTAAATTCTTTACTGGTAACCGAAGTAGTAGTTCCGGAAAAAGTGTTTGTAGGCTGGCCCTTTGTTATCCAGATCAATTATACCAACCCGGCCAACTTTGATGTACCAGCACAGGTAAGAACACTGTATAACGACAAGGAAGTATCGATGGCCCATGCCCAGGCAGGTCTGGCCAGCGGCGCCCCATCACTATACATTGAACTGACAGAACCCGGAGGCCCTCCCGGCATCATCAGGGCCGGGGCCAGCGGCACCATAACTGTTTACGGAAAAACGCCCCCGGATATGCCGGGTCATACATTCATCAATTTTACACTGAAATAAATGAACGCAACCATGAGAAAGAACATGATTATAAAATTTGCAGGTTATACTCATAAAGCCCTTTTTGGCCTGTTGCTGTTTGTTTCTTCAACAACAGCGGTGAAAGCACAGAACATCAATGTACCCAACAAAACCGGGCCTATGGGTCTGCAGGTAAATACGCTGACCGGGAACCTGTATTTTTCCCGTACCGACCTGTATGTTCCTACAAGAGGTTTTTCATTGAATATCTCGTTTCATTACAACAGCTATAATTTCGATCAAAGCGATGGATACGGCAACGGCTGGAGTTTTAACTATAATATCAAATACAGGAATGACAGTGCAGGCGCCAAAACCATTATCTGGGGCGATGGCAGGGAAGATGTTTACACTTCGGCTGGCGGCGGCGCTTTTCATTCACCAAGAGGCTTTTTTAATACGCTTTCGGAATATGAAGCAGGCAAATACCGCATTACCGAGCCGGACGGCGTCGTCGTTCTTTTTGACAACAGCGCCCATAAACGCATTACCAGGATGGAAGAGCCTAACGGCAATTACATCAGCTTTTCCTATACCGACACTTTGCTAACTGCAATGACAAACAAAGACGGTCAAAGCATCTCCTTTACTTATACGAACGGAAGGCTGACCACGGTAACAGATGCTGTGGCTGCACCCACCCGTATTTTCACTTATACCTATGATGCAGCAGGCAACCTGACCGAAGCGAAGGACCCCCTGAATAACGCTTACAAATACGCCTATCTTGTTAACGGCCCGATGAAGGCCATAACAGATAAGAACAATAACAAAGTTGACATTATCTATTTCAACAATTTTGCCATCAGCGAAATGATAGGCTGTAATAAAAGAATAAGTTTCTCTTACAATACGGCAACCCTTACCACGGTGGCAACCGACCATCTTGACGATGGCAACCAGGTAACAAAATACTTTTTCAAAAAACAGGAAGATAAAACCTGGCTAAGCGGCATGTCGGGCAATTGCTGCGGGTTTGATAAACAATTTGAATTTGATGCAGCAGGTAATAAAACAAAGGAAACGAATGCTAAAGGAAATGTAACAACTTTCACTTATGATGTGAAAGGAAACGTACTTACTATTACAGACCCGCTAAACCAAACGATAACATATACCTACACCCCGGATTTTAATAATATTGCCAGTTTTACAGATGAAAAGGGTTACGCAACTACATTATCTTATGATGCAAAAGGTAATCTTACGCAAATAACAGAGCCGGGCAACCTTGTTTATACGGCAACATACGCCGCTAATGGCGACATTATTAGCAGTACCGACCCTAAGGGAAACACATTTACGTATAGCTACGATACTTATGGAAACCCGGTAAATGTTACAGGGCCTGGCAGCTTTACCGCCCAGCTTGCATTTGACGCCAGGGGCAACCTGTTGTCTTATACAGATGCCCTGGGCAATACCAGTAATGCTGAATATGATATATTAGGCAGGCTGAAAAAAATAACGGACCCTTTAAACAATAATGTGCAGGCAAGCTACGATGCGCAGGATAACCTTGTTTCATTTGTTAATGAAAATAATGAAACAACCTATGTGGCTTATGATGCTTCTGACAGGCTGGTAGAGCTTACCGATGTGAAAGGACAAAAAACTTATGCAGCTTATGATGGAATGGACAATATAAAAAGCATTACCGATGCCCTGGGTAATATCACAAGATTAAGTTATGACAACAAAAACCGCCTGAACAGAATAACCGATGCAGAAGGCAATATCGTTACGGCAACCTATGATGATAACGGGAACATTACATCTGTTAACCTGCCCAACGGGCAAACCATGTATTACAATTATGATGCATTAGACAGGGTTACTGCTGTTTCAGACATCAACGGGGCTTTATTAAGCGTGGCCTACGATAAGAACAGTAATGTTACAAGAGTTACCAATGCAAGCGGCGCCACTTACACCGCCGAATACGACAGCTTAGACAGGATAAAAAAAATAACAGACCCGTTAAGCAACTCATATACCCTTGCCTACGACAAGAACAGCAATATTGTTTCCATAACCGACCGGAATGGTTTTACATCAACCTACACATACGATAACCTTGGCAGGGTAAAAACATTTACTGATAACAACGGGAATGTTATAACAGCAACTTATGATGCTAATGGAAACATAACTGCACTCACAGACCAAAACAGCAATACAACTAACTACATATACGATAACCTGAACCGGGTAACCCGGATCACTTACCCTGATTCAAAGTACCTTGAATATAGTTATAATAACAAGTCGTACATCACCACCCAAAGGCTTACTGACGGAACTGTCATTAATTTTGCCTACGATTCTTTAGGCAGGGTAATCTCCAAAACACTACCGGACGGGCAGGTATTTACCTACAGCTATGACGCCCTTGACAGGGTGCTTACTGCAACGAACAGCGAAGGCACAGTAAGCTTTACCTATGATGCTTTAAGCAGAGTAACATCAGAGTCTTTCGGCGGTAGAACCATAAACTATTCCTATAATGTCAGCGGCAGGTCGCAAACCATAACTTACCCGGATGATACGGAAATCACTTATAACTATGACACCCGGAACAGGCTTGTGAGCATTGTACAAAACAATGCGCCGCTGGTTACCTACCAGTATAACGAGCTCGGCCAGGTAACCGCCAAAACCTTTGCCAACGGTATAAGTTCAAATTACCAATATGATTTTGCCAACCGGCTCAGCAGCTTTACAACGGGAACTACTGTTCAAAACAGCAGCTTCACTTATAATAAAGAGCAGCAAAAAACAGCCATCAACCGGCTGAACAACCCCTCCGGGTCAGAGCAGTTCACTTATGACAATAACAGCCGCCTCATTAATTACAAACGGGGCGAAATAAGCGGTAGCCCGGTGATACAAAACAGTTATGTGTATGATGCACTGGGCAACAGGGTTTCGGCCAACCTGAATGGTGTGAATACTACCTACACTTCCAACAACCTGAACCAGCTTCTTAACAGTAATAACGGCTCTCAAACCATCAACTTTGTTTATGACAACAACGGCAACCTTACCTACGATGGGAAATATTATAAAACTTATGATGCAGAAAAAAGGCTTGTAAAAGATTCCCTGTCGCCTGCTTATGTCATTACTTATGGTTATGATGCATTCGGCAGAAGGGTAAAGAAAAGCGTTAACGGCCTTTCTTTAAATTATACGTTTTCGGGCCTGGCGCCAATAGAAGAAAGAAATGCAGGCGGTGATGTTTTAAGCAAAACCATATTTAACGGCTTTCTGACACCTGTTGCGAATGAAAAAAACAATAGCCGTTTCTTTTACCACCAGAACGAACTAAACTCTGTGGAAGCCATTACCACTGAACAGGGGCGGCTGTTAGAAAGATATGAATACGATGCGTATGGGAAAATGAGTATTTATGATTCATTGAACAATTCCTTAACCGGTTCATTGGCCGGTAACCGGTTTGGCTTTACCGGCCAGGTATATGACAGCGCCACTGGCAATTATAAATTCTTTTTCAGGGAATACAATCCCGAAACAGGCTTGTTTAACCAAAGGGACCTGATAGGTTATGCCGATGGGATGGGCATGTACCAGTATGTGCATAATAACCCGGCTAATGGAGTGGATGTATTAGGGTTGAAAGATTGTGATGAGAATGGAAATAATACATCTACAATTATAGGATGGATAGGAGGCTTAAGTTATCGTCTTCATAAAGATAAAGCTTTCTCTTTCTTGACCGATAAGTTTGGGAAAATGGGTGCCTCATATAGAGATGGGGCGTATAGTGCAGAAAAAATGGCTGAGCAATTTGCTAGTAAGTTTATGCAGCAGGAAGGCGTCATCGCTAGCAAGCTGTCTGGTATGGAAGGAGCACTTAATGGAAGGCTGGCGAATTTTACAAGGAACGGAGTGCCATATGCGGATGCAGTGATCCGGGCAGGAAGAAATAATGCAGCTGCAGGTATGTTCTCTGCATTAAACACCGGTATCTCAAAGGCTGCGCCATATTTAAAGGCGGGCGGGCAGCTGCTTGGGGGTGCGGCGCTTGCTTCCGATGGTTATAATGTTGCTACTTCAAAGACAGGGTATGATTTTGCAATGAATTCCACTAAGATGGGTGAAACTTTCTCAACAATTCATCCTCTCACCGCACCTGTTATGATACCGCTTAGTATAACGTCCCATGCTGTTGGTGGTCATTCTATTGCAGAAACAGGCGAACTATTAGGGGATGATTATGATCTTTCAATACCCTTTACCGACATTAGCATGTACAATGGTAAAAAAACAAGAGAATGGTGGGAAAAAAAGCTTGAAGTTGATGCAGGACTCAATACTAACCATCGGAACTATCTTGAAGCGGAAAAATGGGCAAACAGGGTATATAAGCCTAAGAGAGTCCGCCGCAACAATAACCCCTGCCCCCCTAATGGCGGCGGCACTCAAAGACCGCCCGGCCCCGGCAGAGGCCCTGATGGTACTACCGAAGCCATTTCCTCCCAAGACCCCAACGAGATCATAGGCCCTGCCGGCGTTCCCGATAAAAGATGGATAAGCGTTAAAGACAGGCTGCCTTATACGGTAACTTTTGAAAATGACAAGTCCGCCGGCGCACCGGCAAAATATGTAAAAGTAGAAGTGCCCATTCATGAAAATATGGACCCGGCCACCTTCCAGTTGGGCAGCTTTGGTTTCAACAGCCTTATGTTCACTACGCCGCCTGCCGCCGCTTCCCATTATCAGCGGTTGGATTGCAGGGATTCGCTGGGGCTGCTTGTAGATGTTGTAGCGGGCTATGATGTACAGAAAAATATAGCCTTCTGGGAGTTTCAGTCAATAGACCCTGCTACCTTGCTGCCGCCTGCCGACCCGCTGAAAGGGTTCCTGTTATTGCAGGACAGCGCCAATGCCACTTACGGGCATGGGTTTGTCAACTTCAGCATTAAGCCGGTAACAACTGCGGTAACTTTAGATACTATTCTTGCAAAGGCAGATATCATCTTCGATACAAACGAAACGATTCCAACCAATGAGGAGGTAAACACTATTGATGCATTTGCACCAACCAGCCACATGAACAGCCTGCCGAACAACAGCTTCAGCCCTGTTGCCTTAAGTTGGGGCGGGCAGGATGATGTAAATGGTTGCGGGTTGCATTATTACACGTTGTACATATCAGATGACGGCATCAACTTCAGTGTGCTTAAACCCCAGATTACAAGAACAGATACCACCCTTGCATTAGCGGCAGGCACAAGATATTACTTCTTTGTACTGGCTACAGATAGTGTGGGGAATACGGAAGTGCTGCGCCCCGGCGAAGTCAGGAATACATTTGTCGGCGGCGGGCCATTGCCGGTTACATGGCTCTATTTTACCGGTACCAACCGTGAAAAGGATAATATACTCGACTGGGCCACCGGCAGCGAACAAAATACAAAAGAGTTCCAGGTAGAACGGTCGCTGGACGGAAGCAACTTTACTGTGATAAGCACGGTAGCTGCAGCAGGTAACAGCAGCAGCACCACCCGTTACAGCTACACAGACAAGCGGATTGACCGGCTGAACAGTTCTGTTATGTATTACCGGCTCAGACAGGTTGACCTGGATAACAATCACAAACTTTCGTCCATCATCAGGCTGACGTATAAGGAAAAAGAAAAAGCAAATTCGATTGTGTACCCGAACCCGGCGAGCAGCAGAATTACGATCACAGTGGGCGACAGGAACCTGATCGGCACGATGGCACATGTATATGACCTTAACGGCAGGTTGCTGACAAGCATCAAGATTGCCGCCCAAAGCCAGGTCATAGACATAAGCGGCTATGTGAACGGCGTTTATTTCATCAGGTTAATAAACAATGAAACGCTGAAAGTAATAAAACAATAAAGAAGCCCTGTAAATCCTCTATGAAGCACCACCCTTTTCGATCACCAAATAATAATCCCCGGCTTGACCGGGGATTATTATTTATCGTTTAGCTTACTCCATCCGCCTGCATTTCCTTATTGATCTTCAGTACAAGGCCCTGCAGCACTTTTCCGGGGCCCGCCTCCGTAAACCGGGAAGCGCCATCTGCAATCATGGCCTGTACACTTTGCGTCCATCTGACAGCGCCGGTGAGCTGATCTATCAGGTTTTGTTTTATTTCTTCTTTATCTATTACAGCTTTTGCCACCACATTCTGGTATACAGAACATACAGGATTATGAAAACTTGTTTTCTCTATAGCCGTTGCCAGTTCCTCTTTTGCGGGCAGCATCAGTGGGGAATGAAAAGCCCCTCCTACCGGGAGCAGCAAAGCCCTTTTTGCCCCCGCAGCTTTCATCTTTTCACAGGCAAGTTCAACTGCTTTTACCGTACCGCTGATAACTAATTGTCCCGGGCAATTATAATTGGCAGGCACCACCACTTCCCCGGTTTCTTTTTGTACTTCAGTACAAACAGCTTCCACCATTTCATCAGCGAGGTTCAATATTGCCGCCATCGTTGACGGTTGAACTTCACAGGCTTTTTGCATGGCTTTGGCCCGGATAGACACCAATTGCAATGCACTCTCAAAACTTAATGTCCCGTTGGCAACCAAAGCAGAAAATTCGCCTAAAGAATGGCCGGCCACCATATCCGGCTTAGCGTTTTCTATCGTTCGGTAAGCAATAATGGAATGAAGGAAAACGGCCGGCTGGGTAACGTCTGTTTTTTTCAGGTCGGCTTCCGTGCCTGAAAACATAATATCTGAAATCCGAAAGCCCAATATTTCGTTTGCCTGCTCAAATAATTTCCTGGCAAAAGCGCTGTTGTCGTAATGTTCTTTTCCCATTCCCGGAAACTGGGAA
Source organism: uncultured Chitinophaga sp. (assembly GCA_964560445.1). Classification (GTDB taxonomy): domain Bacteria; phylum Bacteroidota; class Bacteroidia; order Chitinophagales; family Chitinophagaceae; genus JJ008. The sequence goes on from CAZLLT010000020.1 coordinate 22,162, forward strand.
CCCTGCCCCGGGAATATAAACGCATGTTTCATCTGATAATAATTTTAACCCCCACCCCGACAAAAAAGGTCTGATTGAATTTTCAATCAAACCTTGATTGATGCAAATATAATATTTCCTTAATGCAAATCGGAACTGATTAATTTCAGGAACTCGCTGCGGCTGGAGTTCTTCTGAAATTCCCCGTCAAACGCAGATGTTGTAGTGGACGAATTTTGCTTTTGCACCCCCCGCATCATCATACATAAGTGCTTGGCCTCAATGACTACGGCCACCCCCAGCGGGTTCAATGTTTCCTTTATCACATTCATAATCTCAACGGTAAGTCTTTCCTGTACCTGCAGCCTGCGGGCATATACATCCACTACCCTCGCTATTTTACTAAGGCCCGTTATCCATCCATTAGGTATATAGGCAATATGTGCTTTGCCGAAAAAGGGCAGCATATGGTGCTCACACATGCTGTACACTTCTATATCCTTTACTACTATCATTTCGCTTACCGGTTCATGAAATTTGGCTGAATTGATGATGGCTTTCGCATCCAGTTGGTACCCCTGCGTGAGGTATTGCATGGCTTTGGCCAGTCGTTCCGGTGTTTTAATCAAACCTTCTCTTTCAGCATCCTCTCCTAACAGGTTCAGCACCTGCTTATAATTATCCATCAATCCGGCGGTTATCTTTTCATCGTAATTCTCTGTCTTTTTATAGCTCATAATCTCAATATTAAAATAGTTAGTCAACCGGGTACTCTACAAAATTGCGTGGTGTTTCGTACAATCTTATCTGCAACCCCATTTTTTTATCAATATGCGGCCTCAATAATTTATGAATTACAATAACAATATTTTCAGCCGTAGGGTTGATGCCTTTAAACTCCTTTGTGTCCAGGTTAAGGTTTTTATGGTCAAACCGGGCATGCACTTCCTGCCTTATTAACCGGCTCAGCTCTTTCATGTCAATTACAAACCCGGTTCTTTTATCGGGCTTACCAGTTACTTTAACTTCCAGTTCGTAATTATGGCCATGATAATTGGGAAGGGCGCATTTACCAAAAACCTTTTCATTGGTTTGCTGGTCCCATGCGGGGTTAAATAACCGGTGGGCGGCATTAAAATGCTCCTTCCTGAAAACGGCAACTCGCTTACTCATTATTTTAAATTACAAAATTGACGAAGAAAATGCCCGGCTTTACCCGCCAAAATATTCTACATAGATACGGGGCGTTTCATACAACTTTACACAGTGAAGTTGCACTTTTTCCGGCAAATGCGGCTTTAACTCGTTCCATATAGCAACAGCAAGGTTTTCCGTGCTGCACATTTTTCCTTTCATGAATTCAACATCCACATTCAGGTTTCTGTGATCTACTTTTTCTATCACCTGCTCTTTTATGATATTGCTTAGTTTCTTTACGTCGAAAACAAACCCGGTATCGGGGTCTGGTTGCCCCTTTACGGTAACCAGCAATTCATAATTATGGCCATGCCAGTTCTCGTTGGCGCATTTGCCAAAAACAGCTTCATTTTTCTCCGGGCTCCATGTATTATTATAGAGCTTGTGGGCGGCGTTAAAATGTTCAGATCTTGTCAAGTAAACCATGCTTTACTTTTTAGTTTCTTCTCAGCAATCGGGCGGAAGAAACAGGAAGCGCAAAGGTAAGGGAAAGTTTGAGGGCATAAAGCCCGGCGCACCTTGTTTCCTGTTATTTTTGCAAAAGCATGAATGTACTCCTTGTAGCGGCCACCATTATTGAAATAGCCCCTTTTTTGGAAAAACTGAAAAAAGGAGGTATTTCTGTAAACACTGATGTACTTATAAGCGGCATCGGGTTAACGGCAACTACCTATTCCCTTACCCGGCAAATACAGGTAAAAAGGCCGGACATAATTGTACAGGCAGGAGTAGGCGGCTGTTTTGATACTTCTGCCCCGATGGGTTCTGTATTCTGTATAAAACAGGAAGCCATTGCCGACCAGAGTGTGATAGAGTTGAATAAATTAAAAACCATTTTTGACCTGAAACTGGTGCCGGGAGATAAACATCCTTTCAAAAAAGGCTGGTTGATAAACAGAAATGATGTGCTGAAAAAAACGCCTCTTAAAAAAGTAAGGGGAATTTCAGTAAATGAAATCACGACATCCCGGCAAAAAATAAAATTTTACGAATCCACATTCCAGCCGGTGGTGGAATCTATGGAAGGCGCCGCCCTGCATTATGTATGCCTGATGGAAGGCATTCCGTTTATACAAATAAGAAGCATTTCCAATTATATCGGTGAAAGAAACAAGAAAAACTGGGATATGCAAGGCTCCATCCGCAACCTGAACAATGAATTAATCGCTTTGTTAAACAAATTATGAAACTGACACTGGGTTTTTCGCCCTGCCCCAACGATACTTTTATTTTCGAGGCCCTTGTCAACCGCAGAATTGATACGGAAGGTCTTGACTTTGATGTAGCGCTGGAAGATGTGGAAACCCTTAATCAATGGACTGCAGAAGGAAAACTGGATATAACAAAGCTGAGTTTTCCTGCCTTCTTTCAATCACTGGATAGGTATATCCTGTTAAACGCCGGCAGCGCTTTGGGAAAAGGGGTTGGCCCGCTGCTTGTAGCCAGGGGAAAAACTGGTCTTGATGTTATTAATGATGCTTCCATTGCTCTCCCAGGCCAAAACACAACCGCCAACCTCTTGTTCAGCCTTGCTTTTCCTGAAGCAATAAATAAGGAATACATGCTTTTTTCTTCTATAGAAGAGGCTGTAATGAATGGCAAGGCCGACATGGGTGTTATTATTCATGAAAGCAGGTTCACTTACCGGGAAAACGGTCTTGAAAAAATAGCCGACCTGGGTGAATTATGGGAAGAAAAAATGAAACTGCCCATCCCCCTGGGCGGCATTGCTGCAAAGCGTTCATTGAGTTCGCCTGTCATAAAAAAAGTTGATTCTCTCATCCACAAAAGCCTCGAATATGCATTTCAGCATTATCCTGTTATCCGGGACTATGTAAAGCAATATTCCCAAACCATGAGCGAAGAAGTGATGAGGCAACATATTGACCTGTATGTCAATAATTACAGCCTTGACCTGGGCGAAGAAGGGAAAAGCGCCATACAGGTATTGTATGAGGTCTTTCAACGCCTTTCCGGTACTTTGAAACGGGAGGCAGTTGCGTTATTCATTTGAACAATCTCAGCCATTTCATCAATTTTATAAATCTGTTTTTTCAAATTTTTGAGTTACACTATCCATATTCAGAATAGCATTCTTATTATTCTCTTTATAAAGCGCCAACTTAAGCTTCCCATCCGGCTGTTGTTTGAATACTGTTATAACGCTATCCTTACGTAAGTATTCTTTATATCCAAAGAAATAATACTTTTTACATGTCAATGTTTTATTTTTTTTATCTATAATTGTCGTTCCTTTTGAAAAAACTGAATCAGTTGCTTTTTCAAATCCCAGTTTTTGTGATTTTAGGATACATCCGGCCTGAAACTCGTTACCTATATTATAGGTCTTGATGGAATTAATAATACCATCATAATCGCCGGTATTAACCTTTTCAATTTTAATCTTATACCGAAAAATGCCTATTTCTTCATAATTGGCACAACCGCAAATAAGCAATGCTATAATATATAAAATAATAATTCGCATAAGATAGAATAATTCCCAAAAGTAAATTTCTTTTACATCCTTGAAATCATCTTTAAAACTACAGGCAAGGAAAGATATATTACTCAATACGCTTTAGCTTACCGTCAAGCTGTTGTTCAAATATTTTTACGGAGCTATCCATATTCAGGTATTCGCTATAACCGTACAGATAATACTCCCTGCATACCAATCTTTTGTTTTTATTGTCAATAGTTATAAATCCTTTTGAAAAAACGGTATCAGATTGTTTTCCAAAATCTAATTTTTGCGCCTTGATCTTGCACCCTGCCTGAAACTCATTCCCTAGGTAGTAAGACTTGATAGATATAGTCATGCCGCCATAATCATCAATAAATACTTTTTCTGTTTTGGTTTTATACCTGAAATTCCCTATTCGTTCAGTATTCGTACAGCCTCCTGTGAGAATAATTATGAATAAAAAAAGAATTAAGAATTTTAACATATACAGAGGTTTAAAATAACTCCCAAAAATATATCTCTTTTGCTTTATTAAAATAACAGTTAGACAAGCAGCCTGAAAAACTAAAAAAGTCGGCATGCCCGGAAGCGTCAAAATCTGAATTGGGCTTTGGTATCATAATATATATCCCCCATTTACCATTAATAGCAGTTAAGAATTCTTCCGGTGTTTTATTTTCTAAATGCAAGGGTGGATTATTTGGATATGCTTTCTTCATATAGGCCAATAGGCTGGCAGCATCCAGTATATAGTTCTTATTATCATCCCCCTTCTCTGATCTTTGAACATTTGCATTATTCTTAAAAACAGGAACGGGATGACCCGAATAATTTAAGGCTCGGGATACCCTGATTGCGCAGGCATTTTGATAATTAGGGTTACCATTGTCATGCTGGATCCACATATTACCTCCTACCAGTTGATATACTTGTCTAGCGGACATACCTGCCGCCCCATCTTTGGGAAAGGCATCGTAAAAGGCATTTCTTCCGGGTAATGAAGGATAGGTTGGTACCTGAACGTTTGAATAATCGTTAAAATTGAAAGGGTCACCCCCATCACTTCCTTCGCTTTCTCCCATAAACCAGTTCTGAAACTGTTCAAATGTAGTTGCAGGATTACTTATCAAAAAATTTATGCCCCATATCACAAAGTCTTCCGATTCCTGGCTGTACTCATGATTATACAGATAGTATTTGAAGCCATTTTTAAACGCATTGTTTGATGGATCATTTATAAAATCCTGTTGCTGCTGGGTCAACGTTTCTACGAACAGATCAAAAAGAGCAACAGGACTTGGTATCGGCACCCAAGGCGTAGGGCAGGGAGAACCCGATTCGTCTTCTGTCGATATTCTTTCCGATGCCGGGCATACCGGTATATTAAGTATGTCTTCAAGGCCGCCCGGCACTCCACCTCCACCTCCACCTCCGCCTCCACTTCCACCACCGCCTCCCCCTGAAGGGCAAATAAGTGGCCCGGGATCACCCGGATCAAAACCTCCACCACCGCCTCCGCCTCCACCTGTTGGTGTCCCGATAATGTTACAGATAGATATTACGAAACAATTATCTTCTATAGACTCTGTTATAATACCCGGCATCCTAAATCCCTTTTTGGGTGGCACTTCCTCACAAACAGTAAAGTCAACACAGGATGTCAGTTCCCAATTTTCTACATTCGGTCCATCGTTGGCAACAGGGTGTCTTTTTACCTTTAATGTATCTGTTTCCAATTTGCCAAATATTCTTCCATCAAACACCCATGCACTGTCCGCATCAAAGATTTGCTTATCGAAATCTGAAAACATTGTAAATATGTTCCGGGAACTCCATTTCTTTGCTGTGTCAAAACCGTATAGGCTGTAGTGCTGCGGATAAACAATATTGTAAGCCGTATCTCTTGTTGAAAATAAATTAATGGCAACCGTCATAACAGCGGAGGTAACATGGCCCCTCGTTATCGGGATAAATACAACAGTTGTATCCTGGGCGTGCCCCCCGCCACTTTCAATACTGATGCCATTGCTTCCGGGAGAAATACTTACCCATGCCTTATCCCATCTTGGATAACCGGCCTTATTGATCAATGCGGGGGTAAACTTTAAAGTAGAATCCTGTTTCTGCATATCCGCTGCAATAGCTTTTACAACGGGATGCGTACCGGCAGGAATGGTGAAGAACCGGCTTGTTAAGACAGGTGTTGTTCCGGGGCTATCCGGTCTTTCAATAATAGTATCTATTTTTCTACAGGCTATTACCAAAAGTACAACCAGGCAAGCAGAAGAAAACGGGATAGGCGGCAATATTGTATTCGCATAAGCATGGGGTTTGCCTGCAAAGTATATAGTTACTGCCTTCCAAAAAATACCATAAACAGGTTATTTTTTATCGCTTTGTGACATTATGTTTGTGGGCGGCATTCCCTACTTGCAGTTTCCCGGTTTGTGTACACAACATGAATTGTTGAAAAAATGCAGCACAGGCTTATCAATTTCAACATCATTTAATTGAAAAACTTTTCCAGTTGCTTTACTATTACAGAGGAAACCATATTAATGTACTGCCTGCCCTCCAATTTTTTCACCCATTGAATGCCCCTGATGGCATTTGTCAAAAAAACTTCATCCGCCTCTTCCACATCAATAGAAGACAAGCGGGTTTCTGTTATCATATAACCAAGCCCCGGTAATTGCTCCAGTAAAAAACGCCTCATTACACCATTCACACACCCTTCAGTTAAGGCAGGCGTAAAAAGCCGGTTATCCTTTATAATAAAAAGATTGGCAATGGTAGCGTCCGCTATAAAACCCTCGGTATTCAAAACAAGGCAATCATTTAACCCGTTTGCCTTTGCAAACTTTGCGGCCATTACATAGGGCAAAAAATTGACCGTTTTAAGATTGGCAAATACATCATTTCCCTTACGGCAATCCCGGTACACGCCTATATGGAGGCCCTTACTGGCAGAATGGGTTGGCACATCATTCAGCGCTTCGGCTTCAATTACATATTGCAGCGTATTGTCTGCATCATACAAGCCGCCTTCCCCGCCGGAAACAGACAGCCTTACCTTTGCCTGCTTAAGGCACTCGTTCTTTCTGCAAAGCTCAATGATGCAGTTCCTTAACTGATCTGTTGCAAACGAAACCGGCGCCTCATATTGAAGCAGGGAGATGCCTGACAAAAGCCGTTCAAAATGAAATTTCTCAAGGCAAATTTTTCCGTCTGCAATTTTCATGGTTTCAAACAAGCCATCCCCGTAACGAAAAGCCCGGTTCCGGATGGTAATAACAGGGCGGTCAGAAGGAAAAAAATCTCCGTTAGCGCAGATATATTTCATTTACCGAAAATAAAAACAAAAAAGCCATCCTGATAAAATCGGGACGGCTTATCTACTTGCCTTGATAAATAATTATGCCTGTTGTACCAACCCGGCTTTTACTGCATACATCACCAGGCCGGCCATGGACTTGGTGCCTGTTTTTGTTTTCAGCTTATCCCGGATAGCTTCAACCGTACGGGGGCTAAGGTCAACAATATCGGCAATCTCTTTTGTGCTTTTTTCATCGCACATCAGCTTCAATATAGTTATCTCCTTTTCTGTAAGCTGCACATCCTGGGGCATGGAAGATTCTGTGGTACGCTTTGTACGCAGGCCGCTTAACAATGCCTTGTTGGTAAGCTCATTAAAGAAAAAATCCTGCTCGTACACCGCCTTGATGGCTTCATAGATCATTTCCGAACCTGACTCTTTCGTAAGATAAGAGTTGGCGCCTATTTCCATCATCTTGGAAATCACAGAATGATCATTGTGCATGGACAGCATGATTACCTTTACACCAGGATACAGCTTTTTTATCTCGGGAAGAGTTGTCAACCCGTCCATGATAGGCATTTGTATATCTAATAATACCACATCCGGCTGAATATGGCGTAATAGATTGAGTAACTGCATGCCGTTTTCAGCCTCTGCCACCATTTGTATATCCTTCCTGCTCTGAAGGGAAGTTTTAACGCCAGTACGGAACAAAGCATGGTCATCAGCAATTGCCACTTTAATCACAGAGTTAGTGTCGGAGTTTTTCATAATTGGATTATTAGTAAAACTTTTGGGTTATATATGAATTTCGTTGTGCAAATTGAAAAATTCCTGCAACATATACCATAGTATAAGTACTTAATTTACGTTTTGTGGAATCTACTTACACACTTGGGCCATGCGAAATTATACGAAAAGCAGGGCAGGAAATTTTACGATAGCAGGCGTAAATACCGATGGTTTTAAATAGGGCAGTTATGCTCTTGTGCACATTTGGTTGTGGATATACTTTTGTTTCAGAAAGTTGATTGACACGGTTGATTCGTTTGATCCTTACACATCCAATGTCCAAACCGTCCAGAAAGTTCTTTCCAAATCCTTTGAAAAACCAGAACGACCCTCTTCCACATCAATCAACTTTCTTAAACTATTAATTATTTAGTCCCGTTTTATAATCCAATACCTTGTTGAAGAACAAAAACCAATACCATTAAACACTGTCCTTATGAAATTTAATGGTTAATTATTTTTCTTTTCATAACAGTAACGCCAGGTCCCGGTCCTCATAACGCCGGGGCCATTTTTTTGCACTGATGCCAGGCAGGGTTTTATAACTGATGTAATCAGGAAAGGGGTTTTTCCGCAATAATATAGGCGCGGGGGTCGCCAAGCAAAAACTTCTTTTTACCGGGTATGCTGTAAATTTCTTTCATAACCAGGCCTGCTTCCCGGAACATATTTTCCAACTCGTTGATGGAAAATATATAGTCAATGCCCGTTTTCACTTCTTCAGGCCCGTCCGGGGCTATCATGGTGCAGACCGTTTCCATGCGGGTAGGGTAAAAAAGTATCCGGGAGTCCGTCAGCATTTTAATATCGCCAATCGTACCCCATCCCCTCTCCTTGAAATTTTTGAAAGTGATTTCCGCCAAAGACCAGCTATTGATAAAAACCTGGCCACCCGGCTTTAAATGAGCATAGACATTGGTCAGTATAGTGGTGCAATCAACTGCATTAAAAAAATTCAGGCTGTTGCCCATGCAGATAGCCAGGTCAAACGATTCGTTTGTCCTGTATTTCAAAAGATCGCCTTGTATTGCCTTTACCGGCAGTTCTTCTTTATCTGCAATTTCAACAATCTCGCTTATATAATCCGCCAGGTTATCTATGGCTACCACACTAACCCCTTTTCTTGCCAGCGATAATGCGTGGCGTCCATAACCACACATCAGGTCAAGCACTTTGCTTTCTTTGCCCAGGTTAAAGAAGCTGAGCATAAAATCAACTTCTTTAACAGTCAATTCCTCGGGTATCAGCATGCGCCATATATCCTTATACCTTCCGCTGAAAAAAGTATCGTTGATATTTTCACCCATCTGGACGTAGAAGTCTTTTGGTTAGTTTATTCCAGTAGTTTGTTACGGCTGGCATACATTACCAGGCCTGCAATGGTTTTAGCGCCAACCTTCTGTTTCATGTTCTGACGAATGGTTTCAATAGTGCGGGGACTCAGGAAAACCTCTTTCGATATCTCATCCGTCGTCTTATCGCTGGCAATAAGCTTCAGGATACGCAGTTCTTTCTCCGAAAATTTTACAGGATTGGGATAAAACTGCCTTACGGTTTTTTTATGTTGCAATTTGAGCAGCACCGCCTTATTTACCAGGTCATTGAAATAAAAATCATCGTTCATACAGGTCAATATAGCCTGGTATATCTCTTCCGGGTCGGTGGTTTTGGTAAGATAGGCATTGGCGCCCATCTCCATCATTTTAGTAATCATTTCCTGGTCATCGTACATCGTCAGCACGATAATCTTAAGGGATTCATATTCTTTGCGGATGAGACTGATGGCATTAATACCGTCCACCTCCGGCATACGAATATCCATCAGTATTACATCCGGCAGCTTTAATTGCAGTTTGTGCATCAGGTCTTTGCCGTCTTCAGCTTCCCAGAGGATTTTCAGGTAGTCTTTCTCTTTAAGGGCCATACGGATACCATCACGGAATATTTTGTGGTCATCGGCAATAGCTACTTTGATTTGTTGGGTTGAGGATGTCATGGGAAATGTAAGCAGTTGAATTTAAAGGGTTAAATTGGGTTTGCGTAAAAATACCCTTTTTTACGTATAAACTGCATAGGAATAAAAAAGAATTATTTTGGATATAACCTTAACGAACCAATGCTTTAACTTAAGACAAAACAATTTCTCCCGGATAACCCCAAATCTTATCGCAACAAATCAAGGGGCGAATACCATTGCAATCTATGTAGCACATCTGAAAAGGCATTGTGATGGTGAAAGAAGTAGTTTCTATGGTTCGTTTGCGTAGTCTTCCTCAAGCAAACCGAAATCTTACGATTCGTTCCGTATTTACCGAAGCCTGAAAACAGGGCGGTATCACTCTTGTACACATTCCGTTGTGGATATACTTTTGACTCAAGTTGATTGATAAAGGATCCAGCCCCTTAAATCGTCCAATGTCCTTTATGAACCGTCCTAAACAGAATTTCCAAATCCTTTGAATGCCGTAGCGAAATCTAATATCAATCAACTTCTTTTTCTTTATCTCCCTTCTCTAAAACCGGGTTTACCCAGGTTATCCACATCTGTTAATAAACGGAATTTCCCTCCGGAAGATTACGATTTTTTTATCCGTAAATTTACTATTTTTAACAGGTAATATTACCTGTTTTTGACATTCTATTACGCTGCTGAAATTGGCTGAAATTCTCTCTGGGAGGTAATTTCAGCAGGAATCAGGGTTGCTGTATAAAAACAACCGATTGCGAAGAAATTATAGAAACCCAATTTTTACAGTGCAAATCGATTTGGTATAAGGCTTAAAATGTTACTGTTATGAAAAGGTATTTAGATTTAGGTGCACTCGGTTTAATCGAGTGGGAAGAGTAAATTGTTAGCTTAGTTTTATTAAAAAGTTTTTCTATTTTTGGTGAAAATCCAAACAATAGAAAAGCTTTTTAATTATATATTGCTCTGTTCCTTTCTTTTGCTTCCCATTCTTTACCTTCTTGGTAACTCCAAAAAGAGCAGGTTAGCAATTGTTCTGGCTGTTTATGGCTTGTTTTTTTTCTTTGCCCTCTTCTTTTATTATGACTTTCCCAGAAACTTTCGGAAAGTTCAACAGACCCTGTACACATCGCTTGAGTTTTTGGTATTTTCTTACGCTATCATCTATCATAGCCAAACCAAAAAATTAAGAAATTTTATACGCCTTTTTACATTCGGTTTTATCATTTTTCAAGTTGTGCATTTTTTCTTTTCTAAGCCTCAGGCTATGGATTCCGTGCCTATTGGCGTAGAAACAATTCTGATTTACATATTTGCCATATTATTCCTCCGGCAGTACTTCAAATATAACCTGAGCTACAATATTTACGAATACCAGAGTTTTTGGCTCATCGTGGGCATCTTGCTTTATTTAGGGGGTTCTTTTTTCTTTAATATCCTGGCCAATGAATTATCCACGGAGCAAATAAAAACCTACTGGCACTATACTTATTTACCTGAAATCATAAAAAATATCCTCTTTTCCCTGGTAGTGTTAGGTTATCCGTTTAAGCACAGGGCTAATACCATTACAAAAAAATCAACCGATATACCTAATCTTGATATGATTTAAATTAAACCTGCCAACCACACCCCGTATGTTCTTCCTTCAGACCACCAAAACCGTTTCATTTGTTCTCTTCCTGGGCACCCTCGGGATGGTTGTGCTCACCGTCAGCCTTATTATCTTTATCATCTTCCACCAGCGCCGTGTGCTTAAGTTCAACAGGAAGATACAGCAAATGGAAGCCGAACAACAACGCCTGCTATTGAATGCCTCCATCAAATTACAGGAAGAAGAAAGACAACGCCTTGCCGCCGACCTGCATGATGATGCCGGGCCGCTGCTGGCCACTGCCCGCCTGTACCTGAACGAGAATTTAGTAAACCAGGACAAGGCCACCCAACTGCAATCCATCTTCCAGGCCCGCCAGATTATTGACGATACGATTCAACTGGTGCGTAACATCAGTCATAGCCTTTTACCGCCTACGTTAAAGAACTTCGGCCTTGAATCAGCCATAAACGACCTTTTCCAGAAAATAAGCGGTTCGGGCGCCATCAATGCCAGCAGCCGTTTTCATGAGTATAAAGAACGGCTAAGGGAGGAAAAAGAGCTTATCATCTTCCGCGTAGTGCAGGAATTGATCAATAATATCCTTAAGCACAGTAATTCCAGCTTTATCCACCTTACGCAAAATGTGCATGCAGACAGGTTCTACCTCCGCATTCATCACGATGGCCGGGGCATTGTACAATCTGATTTTGAAAAGCTGAATAAGAGCAACAACTCAGGGTTGGGCTTAAAAAATATTACAAGCCGCCTAAGGGTGGTGCAGGGAAGCATCAATTTTGAGAAAGATATTTCGCAAACCTATTATAAAGTTACTATCGAACTGCCCAAAGACGACCCCTATTCCCAGGACTGAATTAACTCTAATTCATTATTTTTGTTTTAATCTTAACTCATGGGAATTATAAAGGTTGCCATAGCAGATGACCACAAGATTTTCAGGAAAGGCGTTATCCTGTCGCTAAGGCCGTTCAGCAACATCAAGTTTGTGCAGGAAGCAGATAACGGGGATGAACTGATAAGTGGTTTAACAGAATCGGCCCCGGACGTTATCCTGATGGATCTTCGTATGCCCGGCAAGGATGGCATTGAAGCCACCAAACATGTCAGCAAGCAGTTTTCGCATATCAAAGTGCTTATTTTAAGCATGTACGAGGATGAACGCTTTGTATATCACCTTATGGAAAATGGCGCCAACGGCTACCTGTTGAAAAATGCCGAACCGCAGGAAATCCGCAGGGCCATTATGGAAGTATATGAAAAAGGGTACTACCTGAACAATTTTGTAAACCGGATACTTCTGAAAAAATCTCATGCCCGGCAAAAGGTTGTTCCCACGCTGAATAATGAAATTACCCTGAGCGACAAGGAAAAAGATGTACTCCGGTTTATTTGTATGGAGTTTACCGCACAGGAAATTGCCCGAAAGATGGAAATAAGCCCCCGCACTGTTGAAGCTATCAAAGACCGCCTGATGGAACGGTTTGGCAGCAAAAACACAGCCGGGCTGGTATTTTTTGCCGTAAAGAACAACCTCATTGATTAACAGGAAGGGGCTGTAGTTGCTTCATTCTTTTCTTCCTCAAAAGAGTACTGTCCAGGGAAAGGATGGAATCGCCTTGATTTATTTTTGGTAAACTGTCTGCTCTTACTATCACAGTATCCTCTTTGACGGGGGAAGCTACCGCTGCCGTATCTTTTATCCTGTTGATGGAATCCATCATTTCTTTCATCAGCAACGGATTCGATTGATAGTAAGCAAAACTTTTGCTGAACTGCTCCTTACTGATACCATGAATGGCAAAAACCTGGCTGTACGATTTTATGGCTTCTTCCTCCCTGTTAAGCGTACTATCTTTCAATACATAGTAGGACACAAACTGGTCTGCCCGCATCATGTCATACATTACAGCCCGCATCTTCTCCATAGGCAGCATACCGCGGGGTGTTTTTCCCTTTCTGCTACATGAAAGCATACCGGTAACCAGGCAGATTAGCAGCAACCACCTCATTATAATTCGTTATAAACAGAAACATTGGTAATATCAAGCTTCGTCAGCAGATCCTTAGCCTTCTGTTTTTGCTCTTTATCCGCTTTACTGAATACCTTCAGCAGTTCATTGCTTTTTCCCTGAAAGAAAAATTGCATAATCATTGAATTCGGGTTATCTGTATTCAGGGAGTTGAGAGAATTTAAACTGCCTAATATACCATCCCTGCCAGCCTTTTCATCCTGGTAAAAAACATCCATTCCTGAACGGTAATAAGAATAAATAACATCATGAATCTGTGCAAACCTGGAATTATTCAAATTTTCCGCCAGCCAATACCGGTTTCGAAGGTTTTCAAACGATTTCCATCCACCAATATCGCCGCCTTCAGGGGCATTGTTCACAATATTCCATGCTTTTTTGAAATAGGGGTCCCCACCTCTTTTCGAAAAAGAAGCATAATCAAAGCCCAATATAATGTTTACGTAATAAGCCAATACGGCTGTTAAGTTAGCTGCCAGCGGGTCATTGCCCTGCACCCTGTTTTCATTAAACTCAATAGGTTGAAATTCCTGGTACCTGAAGGTTATGTTATCATCTATATAATTAACAATAGGAGAAGCATAGTTTGTGCTATGAACGGGCCTTGCCGCCTGCACCGTAAGGCTCCCTTTAAAGACATTATTTCCAAGGTCCTGGTTAAGGGTCAGCAAAAAATTACATTCAATTTTCTCTGCCGGTTGAAATACATCGTTTGTCCATCTCCGGTTATTTAAAAAATTGGTAAGCCCTGTTTGTAATGTTTGAAACACCTTCCTGTCTATCTGCGTGCTGATCTTGGAAGTAATTATTGTTAACCGGGCCTGCAACTCCTGCGCCCTTGCATTAACAGTAAAATGAGAGAGTAGCAGGATTGAAAAAATTAATTTATACATGGTACAACTGGATTATTTTGTCAACAATATCTGCCGCCACTGCCTGTTTGGGTTTTTGCTCAAACCGGTACACTTCTCCGTTCTTATTATAAATAGTAACCTTGTTTGTATCATGCCCAAACCCGGCCCCCTCGTCCCTCAATGAATTTAAAATGATAAGATCGGTATTTTTCCTTTTCATTTTTTCCAATGCATTCTTTTCCTCGTTATTTGTTTCAAGCGCAAAGCCAACCAATACCTGCCCCTTTTTCTTCTGTTGCCCCATACTTGCTAAAACATCTTTTGTTTTCTCCAATTCAATAGTAAAACGGCTTTCTGCCTTCTTTATTTTTTCGTTTGCCTTAATAACCGGCGTATAATCAGCTACGGCCGCTGCCATTACTGTTATATCCATACCCGGAAATACAGCGCTACAAGCCTCATACATTTCTGCAGCCGTGCCCACCCGTACGACTTCTGCTCCATTTGTTTCTATGGGCGAAGCACCAGGGCCTATAATTAACGTAACAGACGCCCCTCTTTTGCCCAACTCCTTTGCAATGGCAATTCCCATCTTTCCTGAAGAATAATTTCCTATAAAGCGGACAGGGTCAATAGGTTCATAAGTGGGTCCGGCTGTTACCAAAGCTTTTTTTCCTGTTAATGGTGCCGTGGATTGCAATAACCCTTCAAGAAATGATACTATCTGTTCCGGTTCGGCCATTCTGCCCTCCCCCGTCAATCCGCTTGCAAGGTCGCCTTTTTCCACAGGCAGCGCCTTATTGCCAAATGATGCAAGCTTTGCCAGATTTGCCCTGGTGGCAGGGTGCAGCCACATGTCTTCATCCATGGCAGGAGCTATTACCACAGGACAGGTTGCCGACAAATAGACAGCTAATAAAAGATTATCACATTGCCCGTTGGCCATCTTTGCAAGGGTGTTGCAGCTTAATGGCGCTATCAGGAAAACATCTGCCCAACGACCAAGCATAACATGATTGGACCAATTAGTTTCTTCAAAAAGATCAGTCAAAACAGGATTACGACTAAGTGTAGAAAGCGTAAGGGGTGGCACAAAATCTTTCGCAGCAGGCGTCATTACTACTTTTACTTCTGCCCCTGCTTTTACCAGTAGCCTGACAAGCAAAATGGATTTATAGGCAGCTATGCTACCCGTAATACCCAACAATATCTTTTTTCCGCTTAGCATGTTATTATCCAAAAATACCAATTACACATTAACTTTCACAGGACTTGCCATAACCCACAATTTTCCCAAAATGATGCCGCTTGAAAATAAAAAACCATCTCCCTTTTACAGAATGAGATGGTTTCTATTAATACAAAAGTCATTATTTAGCTGAAAAGGTCATCCTCGGCTTTGCGGAAGTACACTTTATTATCCAGGAATTCTTGTGTAGCCAGCAAAGCAGGGTTTGGCATTCGCTCATAAGCCTTTGAAATCTCAATCTGCTCTTTGTTCTCATGAATTTCTTCCAGGCTGTCTGTATGGCTTGCAAACTCTTCTAATTTATTGTGCAGTTCTTCTTTCAGTGAAATATTTATCTGAGCGGCTCTTTTGCCTACAATAGAAATAGATTCATACAGGTTTCCCGTCTTGGCCTTTAAATCATCCAGGTTACGGGTTTCCACGTTATTGGTTATGCCGGCACTAAGCTGGCGTCTTAGCTTGCTCATTACTTAAGTTTTTGATATTTGTTTGCGATAAATTTAAATATTGTTCTGCTTCTTTTTTCAACTTGCTGTCAGGAAAACGGTCGCTGAAATCCTGGCATTCTGTAATAACCTGTTCAAATCTTTCTGCTTTTTTATCTTCAATGCTCAACTCTGCAAAACGAAAATAAGATTTAATAACCATCAGCTTATATTCGTCTCCCCGTTCTGTTTCCGGGTAAGTATCCAGTAAGGTGGTGAATGCAACACCGGCAGCCCTGAAATGCCCGATATCATAATACAACCTGGCGCTTTGAAAGGCTTTTTGTTCCAGTTTTCTCCTGCATATTTCAATTATCTCAGCCGCCTCTTTATTATGCGGAGAAACGGGATGTGTATTAATAAAGGTCTGCATCATGCCAATCGTTTTAATCGTATTGGTTTGATCCAGTTCCGGCTTCGGCGACTGCTTGTAAAAAGAATATGCTCTCCTGTAATCTACATCTTCTGCTTTGCTGCTGTTAGGAAATATTTCCAGGAAACTTTTAAAAAGATGCTCGGCATTCATATAATCGCCTAAATAATAAGCGCAATACGCATACTTATAATAAATGTCTTCAAATTCCTTGCTGGCTTTATAAAAAGGCATCACATCTTCATATACCTGCTGGGCTTTTGTATATTTTTTTTTGACAAAGAACTGTTCCGCCATCCGTAATTTATATTCATAATCAGGGTTTTTCAGCAATTTGCCCATGCCATTGCTGCAACTCCCAAAAACAAACCCAATAATAATAAGCCAGCTAAATTTCATAAAGGAGTGCAAAGTTAATTGATAAAGTCAAATCTGAGGTAAAAAAAAAGTAGCGCCAAGATAAAGCAGTTAAGGTTTTGATAAATCTATATGATTGATACTCTGCATAATACATAGAAAAAGACCCCGGTATAAAACCGGGGTCTGCAATAAAATTATATTATTCAGAAATTAATTCTTGCGCAGGTTCGGGTGCGGAGGATCGACACGGTTTGGACCATCTTCTCCTTCAGCAGCAGCACGCAGGTCAACCGTATTACAATCACCGCCATCCTGACCATAGTTGAAGATAAAGCGGTCTGAACTAACTCCCTCTTTATCAACAAGGTAGTTAATAACTGCATTTACACGATCCCAGCTAAGCTGTTGTTCTCTCTTGTTTGAAGAGCAATATCCTACAACCACCAGTTTACATCCGGGATTATTTCTCAACCTTGAAGCTACAGTAGCTAGTACCGCAGTAGCATCGCTGCTCAATTTAGGAGAACCGGAATTAAAAGCTACACTTGGCAAAGCGCCCAATTTATCGCCACAAGCAGTCTGACCGCCGCCCCATCCCGGGCATTTTTCAGGATCAGGGCAAGGTACAGGGCAGTTACCAACTCCATCTGCATCAACAGGTTGACAATAAGTAGGTGTGATCAATTCTTTATCCTTACAATCGGGAACACCATCACCGTCCGTATCAAGGCTCACACCGTGGCTGTCAACAGGACATCCATCAGGTGTTTGTTCTCTGTCAAACTGATCTGTAACCCCATCTGCATCGCTATCAGGTAATACTGGTTTTGGCAGACGCATCAAGCGGGGATTGCGGATTTCGCTGTAGGCATAATCCAATGGATTAAGCCACCACAAAGGTTCCACAGATTTAGCTCCTAAATTGATGTTCAGACCTACACTCAGATAATTATATGAATCATAGTCTCTGGTCTGGGACGCATCACCCCAAGCACTTTCCTGCCAGCGCTGACCATCTAAAAGGTCGTCTTTTACAAAAGTCCAGCGATCTTCTATAGCAAGATTCAACCTGTTACTCAACTTAAATGCTACACCTAAACCAATCGTACCGGAAGGTTTGAACGTATCTCCGAACAATTTAGGTCTGCGATCGCCATGATTTTCAGCAGGTGTTTCAAAACTGTCATCAAGAATATTATTCTTCATATCCTTGATAAAATCCCTGCGATTTTTATAGGTAGCCTGGGTTAGTGAATTAAAGTTGTACTTAGACTGGCCATTCAGGGCATTAACCCTTGTGTCGTATATAGTACCGCCTACGCCTCCAAATCCATATAAAGTAATACCGGTCTTAGCTTTGTGAAAACGAATATTGTTCAGGGTAATTACACCTTGTAAACTCAGATCCTGTACTACCGTTTTATAATTATAATACACAACATCCCCCCCCGTAGCAGACGTTCCTGCTGCAGAAACGTAAGAAACACTGCCATCGCCATTTCTACGCGGAGCAAAATATCCTGCATTATACCAAGCAGTGTTCTTGCGAAAATTCCCAGACTCTCTGAACGCATACCCCTTTCCTATGCCGTACAGGTATTCTAACCTTGCAGAGAATATATAACCAAAAGCTTTGCGGATGTGAGCGCCAAAACCAGGCGAAAGAAATTGAGCCGGTATATCGCCACTTACCTGAAATAAGCCGGCTTTAATACCAATTTCCCATTGATTACGAGGCTTGGAAGGGAAATTGTACGTTCCGTTCAGGAACTCAGTATGCTGAGGCATCCTTTTATCCGGAACGAGGGACGAATCTTTTACATCATAACTGGCTCCTACCCTTTGAGAAAACCCAGAATATGCTACCAGGCAGCACATCACTGCCAGTACAAAATTTTTTTTGCTTGCCATAACGAAGGATTAAAGTTTACTGAACAAATGTCCTACTTAAGGTGCAAAAATAGATATTGAGGATTAATTACCAAATTTTTATGATAAATATTTACCTCCGGAGGTAATTATTTTTCAATTACTTATTCACTAAACCGGCCGCTTTTACCGCTTTTCTTAACAATTACTTTTTTGCCCGTAAATTGCCCCTCTTTACCGAATGGATTTACCCGTTAAGCTAATACAGGAAGAGCTGAAAATCTTTGAATCGCACTTCAAAGAAGCCGCCCGCAGCCAGGCCCCGCTGCTTGACAGGATAATGCGGTATATCGTTAAACGAAAAGGGAAGCAAATGCGGCCCATGTTCGTTCTGCTATGCGCCAAACTTAACGGCCCTGTTGGCGATCCATCTTACCGGGCGGCCTCCCTCGTTGAACTTCTTCATACAGCCACCCTTGTACATGACGATGTGGTGGATGATTCTATGGAAAGGCGTGGCTTCTTCTCTCCCTATGCCCTCTGGAAAACCAAAGCCAGTGTACTTATCGGCGATTATTTACTGGCCAAAGGGCTTCTTCTTTCCCTTGACCATAATGACTACCGTATTCTCCACATACTTTCCGATGCGGTACGGAAAATGAGTGAAGGAGAACTGCTCCAACTGGAAAAAGCCCGCAGTATGAACCTCAAGGAAGATATTTACTATGAGATCATCCGGAATAAAACAGCTTCCCTGCTGGCATCTGCCTGTGCTGCGGGCGCCTGGTCCACCAGCCAGGATGAAAGCATAACTGAAAAAATGAGGCTCTTCGGTGAAAAAACAGGTATGGCATTCCAGATCAAAGACGATCTTTTTGACTATTCCAGTGATAATGTAGGAAAGCCCAAAGGCAATGACATCAAAGAAAAAAAACTGACCTTGCCGCTTATCTATACTTTAAGCAACACTGATAAAGAAACCCGTAGAAAAATTATCTATATAATAAAAAATCAGAATACTGACAAAGAGAAAGTACGATGGGTAATAGAACAGGTAGAAAAAAACGGCGGCATTTCTTATGCTGCTGATCAAATGGAAAAATATAAACAAGAAGCGCTGAATATTCTTCAGCAATTCCCCGACAGCCCTGAAAAACAGGGGTTAGAGAATATGGTATTATTTGTTATCAACAGGAGATATTAAACCCTGCAAATACACTGAGGAAATGGAAAAAAGATGGCGAACAGCGGCTATTGAGAACGAAGAGGAGCTTGCTTCACTTCAGCAGGCATTGAAAATTCACCCCCTGCTTTGCCACCTCCTGATAATGCGGGGCATCGGCAGTTTTGATAAAGCAAAAAGTTTTTTTCGCCCTTCCCTGACTGACCTGCATAGCCCCTGGCTGATGAAAGACATGGATAAGGCAACCAAAAGAATTGCTGCCGCTATCGAAAAAAATGAAAAAATCCTGGTCTTTGGCGATTACGATGTGGACGGCACCACTGCCGTAGCCAGTTTATACAATTTTCTGAAAAGCTTTTATCCGCTGGTTGAATTTTATATCCCACACCGCTACCGGGAAGGCTATGGCGTAAGCAAAGCCGGTATTGACCATGCAAAGAAAATCGGTTGCTCCCTTATTATTTCACTTGACTGTGGCATTAAATCGGTTGACCTGGTTCAGTATGCAAAAACCCAGGGTATTGATTTCATCATATGCGACCACCATTTACCGGATGATACATTGCCGGAAGCCGTGGCCATTCTTAACCCCAAACAGAAAGATTGCAGTTATCCCTATAAAGAGCTATGCGGTTGCGGTGTCGGGTTCAAATTAATGTGTGCCCTGGCAGAGGCATTGCAGCTTCCGGAGTCATTGCCATTTGAATTCCTGGATTTGCTGGCTACTGCCATCGCCGCAGACATTGTACCCGTAACGGGAGAAAACAGGATCCTTGCGTTTTATGGATTGGAAAAAGCGAATAAGAACCCCAATCATGGAATTAAAGCTCTGAAAGATTTAAGCGGACTGAAAGGCAATATCCAGATCAACAACCTTGTTTTCATGATTGCCCCGAGGGTGAATGCTGCCGGGAGAATGGATGATGCTACCAAGGCAGTGCAATTGTTCATTGCCGGTACGTATGAGGAAGCAACCAGCTTTGCAGAGCAATTGCACAGCGATAATACAGACAGGAAGGAAGCTGATAAAAATATCACGACCGAAGCTCTTGAAATGATAGAAAGCAGAAGTGATTGGGCAAAAAGAAAGTCCACCGTTCTGTTTCAACCTCACTGGCACAAAGGCGTTGTAGGCATAGTGGCCTCCCGGCTGATAGAAACCTATTACCGCCCCACTATTGTACTAACCCAATCCGGCGACTATGCCGCCGGAAGCGCCAGGAGTGTTCCCGGTTTCAACCTGTATGAAGCTGTTCATGCCTGCCGGGAATACCTGCTGGGATATGGCGGTCATTTTGCCGCCGCCGGTATGACGCTTGAACTGGATAAAGTAGATGCCTTCAGGGAGAAGTTCGAAGAAGTGGTTTCCTCTACTATTCATCCTGAACTATTAATACCGGAGATATGGATTGATACCGAAATCTCTTTTGCTGATATAAAACAGCCGCTGTATAATATTATTTGCCAGATGGAGCCTTTCGGTCCTGAAAATCCGCGCCCTGTTTTTGTAGCCAGGAAGGTATTCAACAGCGGCTATTCAAAAATTGTAAAAGAACAGCATATTAAATTTTCATTAAAGCAGGACAATGTAACCTTTTCCGGAATTGGCTTTAATATGGCCGATAAATTTCATCTTCTTGAAGGAAATAAACCTGTAGATATTGTTTTTAAAATAGATGAAAATGAGTGGAACGGCGTTACCAACCTGCAATTACGGGTTATTGACTTCCGGCATTCAGAGTAACCTAATCTCCTCTTATATTTTCTGTCTACATTTGCCACAAGAAGGTTGAACATGAAAAAGAAACTACTTTTCTTATCCGCAGGCATATTCCTGCATTGCCTGGTTTCCTATACTCAAAGCAGCGCCGTTACACTGGATGTAGTCAGTTGGAACCTTGAATTTTTCGGCGCACCCTATAACAGCGGGCCGACAGATAAAGACCTGCAGGAAGCCAATGTAAAAAAGATAATGCGTTATTTTGATGCAGACCTGTACGGATTGGTTGAAATAGTAGATACTACCCATTTAAGAAAACTGAGGGATTCTCTGGGTACTAATTTTGAATACATCATTGCGCCGTATAGCACCAATGGCGCCATCGGTGGGAATGGCTGGCGGCAAGACCAGAAGCTCGCTTTTCTTTATAAAAAAGATATGTTTTCCAATATCACTACAAGGGGAA
Organism: uncultured Chitinophaga sp.; assembly: GCA_964560445.1. Classification (GTDB taxonomy): domain Bacteria; phylum Bacteroidota; class Bacteroidia; order Chitinophagales; family Chitinophagaceae; genus JJ008. The sequence continues at coordinate 44,086 of CAZLLT010000020.1, forward strand.
TGATGCTCAACAGCCCTACCGCGGTATCTAACTGGGCCAATGGCCGGTTGCCTTTTTTAATGAAAGCAGATGTAACAATCAATGGCATCACCAAAACAATCCACTTTATACTGATACATGCAAAATCCGGAAGCACTGCCACCGATTATAACCGCCGGCTGGCCGGGGCGCAGGAATTGAAAGACACATTGGATGCCCATTTTTCTTCGGCTACCTGTATGATCATCGGCGATTTTAATGATGCCCTTAATCAAACCATTTCTACTGGTTCAGGGCCACAAAGTTCTTTTCAGCCGATAGTTGCAGATTCTACAGATGGTGATCATTATAAATCCATTACCATCCCCCTTGCCAATGCAGGGCAAACCACTATGATCAATTACCCCAACGTAATTGACAACCATGTTATCTCCAATGAGGCAGAGCCGTATTATGTTTTACAGTCTGCACAGGTAAGAACAGACGTTACGGATATTGTTCCGGATTATGTAACAGCACACAATACGTCCGATCACTATCCTGTATTCTCAAAATACAGCCTGGCCGGGGTTACCACCAATGTACCCGTTATCTCCGCAGAAGAAATGGGTATCCGTATTTTACCCAATCCGTTCCAGGAAGACCTTTATATTAAGGCTTCAAAAACATTAAACGATGTATCAGTAAGATTAATAGATATGTACGGAAGAACAATAAGCGCCGGTTTTTATACAATTATTCAAAACGGTGCATGGATACGGCCCGCATTGCCCGGCCCACTTGCAAGAGGCATTTATTTCCTGCAGGTGGAAACCAAACAATATAAAACAGTGATAAAGCTTACACATTTTTAATACAATATATGCAAAAGGGCCCCGCAAGGAGCCCTTTTGACTTTCTATTTCTTTTACTTTTTAATAAATCACAATTCTTCTTGTTCCTACATTTTCGCTCTTGTAGTCCATAAGAAATGCCGTATAAAAACCTGTTTGAAGCGAACCCGGTATTGTAAATACCTGGTTAATAAAATCTACCTGGATATTCATATTCTTCTGGAAAACAAGCCTGCCCTGGGTATCGAACAATAACAGGCCATAATAACCCGGAGTAAGGTTATTCATTGTAATCCTTATTTCCGTTCCTCTTTTTACCGGGCTTGGATACAGCTTAAACCCATCTTCAATTGCGGGAACCGTAAACGATTGTTGCAATCCGTATGAAGTGCCGCCGCTGTTTGCAGCATACGCTTTGTAATAATAGGTAGCTCCCTGAACAAGTCCGGCTAATGCCGAAGAGAAATTATTGCCGCTGATATTTGTTGCAGCAACCTGTGTGCCTGTTCCGTTGGCAAAGCCATTAATACCACTGTATTCAATTCCGTAAGAGGTAACATTGGAGCAGCCGGTAGCAGCAACCGAGCCTGCCGCAACAATACTATGGTTGGTAGCATCACTAACGATGCCGGTAATAACTGTGGCCAGTGTATTATCTCCTGTTCCGCTTGCCTGAACGTTGATTGTAGCCGCTCCACCACCACCTACCGGAATATTCCCATTGTATGTTTGCTCCAGTACAGGAGTAAACCGTACATAAATAACCTGGCTATACGAACCACCTGTTTGTGCCAGCGATAAAGAAGCCGCAAAAGGACCGGCTGCTGAGGTTGAGAAACTATAGCCCGCCAACGGCCCAACCGTTACATCTGCTACAGTAAGATCGCCACCGGTAACCGTAAAGCTATTCGGTCCGCTTGTCTGGGTTAAACAAACCGACCCGAACGGATCCAATGTTGTTGCTGAAAGCGCCGGAGGAGGAGGAGCCGCTGTAGTGAAAGACTGTTGCGCTCCATAAGCTGTTCCTCCGCTATTAACAGCAAAGGCTCTGTAATAGTAAGTTGTGCCTTGCGACAATCCGCTTACAGCAACTGTGTAATTACCATTATTAATGTTTGCTGAAGTTGCCTGCGTTCCTGTACCTGTTGGAAAATTATTTACAGTGCTGTATTCAATGCCATAAACCGTTACGGCACTACACCCTTCTGCAGGAATGCTGCCGGCCAACGTTGCCGACACCATTGTAATAGCCGATGCAGCGCCTGTAACTACAGAAGCTGTTGCATCTACCCCGGCTGCTGTTACGGCAACATTTACAGGATTACTGATACCGCCGCCATCCACAACAATATTTCCGTTGTAAGACTGAGTTGCAGTCGGAGAGAATTGTACAAATATTTCCTGGCTGAAAGTTCCGCCGGATTGTGTTAGCGATAAAGAGGGTGTATAGGTTCCGCCTGAAGTGGTTGAAAAACCAAAGCCATCTAACGGGCCTACAGTAATATCATCAGTAGTAAGATTGGCCCCGTTTATAGTAAATGAACCGGGGCTTGTTGTGGTATTGATGCAAATATTTCCGAAAGAAGACAGCGCTGTTGTGCTGATAACCGGAGAAACGCCGACAAGTGTTGTTACTTCAATCTCGTTTGAATTAGCAGATGTGCCACCAGGCCCTTCTGCCCGCACTACATAGTAATAGGTTGTAGCAGGGTCTAATCCTGTTACTTCATGACTGGTAACATTGCCTACAGATAAGTTCTGATGAACATAAACCGGGGTTGGGCCTCCGCCACCTGCTACCAATCCTTTTATATAAACAGCAGAAATACGGCTGGTGCCCCCTGCAGCAACCTGATTACCATTTACAGCCGTGGTCGTATTACATACCCAGCGAAGATGCAGCTCAGCCTGGTTATTACATTCAGTGGGTAGCGCTACATTTTCCAGAGATGCCCATGTGGCTAAATTGGCGGGCACAACAGCTACGGTTAAAGTTACTGTGCCGCCTGTTACATCTGTCCATGTGCCGCCTGCTCCAATTTTGTATTGTAATTTAAACTCGCTTGGACCGGTATTCGATGCTCCTTGCAAAGAGGATACTTTAATATCACTAACATCAGTGGTATTCACCACTGTTTCCCAGGCTTTAGTGCCGACACCATTATCCCAGCCATTAGCAGATACTGAGTATGGATTAGGTGTTCCACTTGTACCTGAAGGCCCTCCGGGATAGGAAATTGTTCCCAGGCTAACACCATTTATAACAGCGATATTCTGATTATTGCTATTACCGAGATTTGCTGTTTGGCTGGCTACAGTATTAACACCAAAATCCCAACCAGCAATCGTTTCCTCCACCGTTCCGCCACCGCCTGAAAGTGTATATACATCTATGTAGTACCCCGTTGCACCCGATACGGGATTCCAATTAGCAACAAAGGAACTATTGGTAACTACTGTGGCTGCCGTTGCCACAGGCGCTGCCGGCACTGATGCTGCCGATCCGGTGCCGCTTACTGCAACATTGGCGGAAGCGCCGCCTCCTGAAATAGTAATATTGCCCGTTTTCAGTCCTGCCGATTGCGGCGTAAACCTTACATACACTTGTACAGCCCCTAATGTAGCCGTAGTATAAGGAACAGTGGTACTGGCATTCCAGTTTGTATTATCATTTGAAACTTCAAAATCTGTTGAAGGCGCTGTGATGGTAATATCTCCCGGCGCCCCGGTAAGGTTTTCGCCGGTTAGTGTAAAGTTTTGAGATGTTGATTGCTCACCAACAGTAATGCTGCCGAAATCACTTATTGTTCCCGCAGTTAATGTTGGCGCCGTTCCGGCTGAAGGGGTAACATCTTCCCATGTTGTTCCTACCAGGATGGCATCTACCTGCTGGGTGGATGCATTAGCACCTGAGCCCTGACGAAGATATACCCCCACAATAGAAGTAGCGTCGCTAGACGAACCTGTAACATTTGCTATAGTACCGGGTGTTTCGGCCCCACCAAGAGAAGGGTTAACCCATAAATTAATTACATCATCAGAAGTTGACCCTGTATTAAATAGATAATTAGCAACAATAAAATAGGTAGTTCCAAAATTTCTTGAGGTTGTTTCATAACTGACAGTTGAATTCCCTTTGCTTACACCAAAATTAAAGCCTCCCGAACCGTCCGCCTTAGCATAAACCCTGATAGGAAAAATTGAACTGCTTTGAAGCACTCCTATAAAATAATCCCCTGTAGCCTGAGCAGCGCTAAGATTAACCAAAAAGGAAAAATACAAGCTGCCGCTGCTTGTTTCGGTAAAAGACCTGTTGGCATCTTCACCGCTGGTTGTCATACTAACGGCATTTCCTACACCGGAACCGGTGTGGCCGGTATATGTTAAACCCGGCGATGTAACTGTAATTGCATTAGTCCCTGCTCCGGAATGTGCTGTCCATCCGTTATTTGTCAGCAATTGACCGGCCGTATAATTAAAATCTTCTGTCAGTAGTTGTCCGGTTGAAATTTTACCAACAAGCAATAATCCCAGAAATAAGTAAAGCTTCTTCATATCAAATCAGTTTGTCGAAAGCATTTTAATAAAATGAACAGCGTTAATCACACTGTTACCAATAGTTTTTAGTTCCACGAGAACTTTACATCATCAATACCTGTAGAAGCCCTGTTGCCCCCTCCTGTAGTCGGGTTAAGCGCTACAATACGTATCCATACCGGCTCATTGATGTTGTTCAGAGAACTGCCGAAATTAACTGTCACTGTGGTGTTTGAAAATGTACCAAAAGCTGTTGTTAGCGTGGCCGGAACAGTATTGACAGTTGAAAACGCAGATGGGCTCAGCCCGGTTCCATAATCTACCCGCCAAGTGGTTGTTCTTCCCGGTGCTGAAATACCATCCAGTGATTGCAGTTTGAATTCCAACTGAAGGTTTGATTTGCCGGTAGTATTGACCAATTGAAAGGCAAAAGCGGCGCCGGGGTCACCGCCTGTTCCCACAGTACTTGTTTGGCGAATGCCCAATGCCCTGTTAGTAGAAGCATTTTGTGCAGTGGCGTTGGATGTTGAGGTAAGACCCGTAGCCGATGCAAAATTCTTGAACCCGAGACTTGTCTGGTTCCATGCCGTTGGATTGCTGAATACAGTGTTATACACCTGCCCTTCATTACCAAGGTCAAGTGGAGTGGCATCCTGTTTTACATATACGCCGGAAGGCAACCCGCTTGCCAGGTTATCAAAATTGATCGTTTGTGGTGATGCCGTGAGGCTGATATTGCCATTACCCGCAAAAGTCGGGCAGCGTGAACCATAAAAACGCACATCCGTAGTATCACGAATGGTGAATTGTTTGGTAGATCCAAAATAAGAATAGATACCAATTATGTCGCCGTTACCCTGCGCCACGGGAAGCGTGGCAAAATTGCAATAATTGCTCGTACGCAATGTGATTGAAGCAGCCGGTGTTGCGCAGTTCCTGATTATCCTGTTGCCTGATTGGCTGTCGTCTGCATAATTCTTTCCTAATTCACCCGGGGCAAATTCAAACCCTTCCAGCTTCACCAATGTGCTGATATAAGGGTTTTGCAGGTTGGTAGTCAGTTGCGACACGGTTACCACCTGCGGCTCCAATGGCTGGTTCAGCGCCCCTTTTATAATATGCCGGTCAATGAGTTTAGCGGCAATTAGCGTTACGCCACCCTGGTTTACATACTCCTGGTCTATTCCTCCGCCAAATTGCAGGGTTCCGTTGTACTGGCCAAGGTAAAGACCTTTTAATTTTACATATACTTTGCGGCCTACGGGAAAGTTATTAAACAGGTTAAAAGACCCCAGGCGAAACAGTACACCTCCTGTGGCATCCTGAATGGCAATTTGCTGGTAATAATTACCGCTCCTGTCATCGCAGGAAACAATTCCTTCGATAACGGCATCATCATCGATTAGCACCGCGGCGCCGGAGGTATATCTTGTTTTAATATCCTTGATCGTAATGTTTGCCACTATATCAGGCTCTCCAAGCTGCGGCGGGTCTGTAAATTTCTTCTCACAGGAACTTACTGCCAAGCAGGCCAGGGCAACAAGTGTTGTTAATACAGGCCAGTTATTTTTAAGATTTGTTTTCATTCGTTATTTTTTATCCTGTTCTGAAAATACTTTTATTGCAAATCTGCCACCGTGCGGATCTGCACCTGTGTATTTGAATTGAAAATCGACACATAACCTGTCAACGAACTAATGCTACCCAATGCAGGCATTACAATATTGGAGGCCCCCCTCACAAATGTAGAAAGCGACCCTGTTGCGTCTGTAATGGCATAGGTAACTCCTATTGCATTGGAAGAAGTTTGCACTACGGATGTAATGCCGTTGATTTTCACAAGTGTGGAAGCATACTCCTTCCTGTTGGTAATAATATCTGCTATCGTAGTTACTCTCGGTGTTACTGCAAGATTGCCGCTTACAGGTACTACGTTGGCCTGCGGTACGCTTTTCAGTTCCTGGTCGCCATTGAAATCTATAAGCACACCACCTACCGGATTGATCTCAAGAATACTACCCAACGCATACACCGGTGATCCCACTACAGAATAAAAGTAAAGACCCCAGCCGCTTTCATCCTGCAGGCGATAATTACCCGCCGCTTCATTGGCGCTGTTGGATATCACCACCCCGCGGATTTTTTTCGTCCCTGCAGGAATCGTTACATCGGGAGGCGCAGAAAAATCCTGATGAAATTTTTCCAGGGTCATAAAAGTACCCGGGTCGCTGGGAGCAACCGGATCAGGCCCTTCGGGGCCGATGGGTTGTTTATCGCAGGAGAAAAGCAGCACAGCTAATGAAAAGCAAACGCCGATTAACTGTGCCGGCCTTCTTGATTTTATTGATCGCATACATTTATCAGTTTGTGTTAAACCATCTTTTTCTATCAGAACCTTAAAGTCATACTTGCAAAAAAGTTCAGGCCATAGGCATAATAAAATCTCGGTGGGAATTTGCCTACTGCCACAGGGTCGCTGGCGGAAGCCTGCGGGTCAAAGCGCAACTGCTCATATCCGCCTGTTATGATGTCTTTATTGTTCAGAATATTGTTGATGCCAAGATTAAAAACCAGGTACGTAGGCTTTTTGTTGATCTCCATATCCTTTGGAAGTTTTAATGAATAGCCTCCAAAAAAGTCAAGGGTGTATTGAGGGTCAAACTTCGTTTGATCAAAAATTTCGTGGTAACCCGGCCCATCCTTATCGTCCATTTCGTATTGCAATGCTGCATACGTACGGCGGATGGGATTAATGCTTAAATAGCCCTGGTCAAAGTAATTGCCGGTCAAGCTTACAAACCAGAATTTTGGAGAACGGTAAGAGATGCCAAGACTGTATGCTTCCTGCGGCGTGGATGGTATCCTGAAGTTTTCTGCATAAATAATCTGCTCGCCCAATATAGAAGCGCTGTTATCTACTGTAATAACAGCCTTTTGCTTACTGTCATAATAATAGCGGCCCACTGCAGCCGCAGCATTTACAGTAACCGTAGGGCTTACTTTGGCTTCAATACCAAACTCTCCTCCAAAATGCAGCTTATCTATACCGCTCATGGCATAGTTAACAAAATTCTGGTAGGCATCATGGTAAAAGGTCAACACATCCATCCCATCCTGAAAACGGGTATAATAACCGCCCAGCCTTATTTTAAATTTAGGTGAATTCATTACATACCCGGCTTCAGCGCTTTGTATGGTTTCGCTTTTTACATCTTCCTGCTGGTCGTTACGGGTGCGGGGAGCGACGAATACATTTTCAAAATAAGGCGCCCTCGTCATATAAGCCCCGTTTATATATACATAATTACGTCCGTCAATTTTATAGGTAATGCCCCCTTTCCCGGCATAGTTGAAAAAATTATTCTCCGTTCCTTTTCCATAAGAGTTATCGGGAAACAAGCCATTCCTTACATTGCCTTTACGATAAAAGGAAGTGTAAGATGCCTGGCCCGCAAGAAAGAAATCAACCTTGTTGAATTTAAAAACGCCTTGCAGCCAGCCCTGGGCCTTGCTTATATTAATATTGTAGTTATAACCAAACTTATCGCCTTCATGTAATATCCTGTTAGGATTGTCAAGGTCAAACTGGTTGGCTGAATTATCAACCGGGAAATCCCTTTCGGCAAACTGGTTCAGGTTTACATAAAATTCTCCGCCAAGCAAATCTTCCACTTCTTTATAATAATGATTGTTCTGCAACTGGTAAGAGGCGCCTGCGGTAAAATCAACATGGTTGCCAATTTTTGTATTTAATACTGAATTGGCATTTAATCTTGAGGTATTGATAATTCTTTCTTCAATAATATACCTTGACCGGAGGCCGCTAACCGAATTACCGGGTATGCCATTGGCATCATTTATGGTTGCATAGCTGGCCCTGTTTACATTATACAGGTTCTGCCAGTTTATCTGGCGATAGTTAATGTCATTCTTCATCAGATCATACAAAATCTGCCCCTGTTCCGGGTCTGTAGCGCTGGCCCAGGTGGAAGTGAAACTTGGCAAATACCGGTAATAATCAGGTCTTGGGTCTGCGGCATTGTACCAATCCAAAGCAGTAATACTTCTTTTCCCCAAGGAATAACCGGCCGCTGTGGTCAGCGTGGCATTGTTGTTAATACGAAAATCATGAGTAAGGATAATTACCGGCTGGTGTGTACGCCCTACGCTGGCATTTCTTTTTTCCCCGTTCAGGTAACCCCAGTTAGGATTGTAGTAATTGGTGCCTGCAAGGTCAATCATTTCATCTACCGATGCGCCCTGCCGGCCATTTTCCGTAGGGGCGCCAAAAGTGGCTAATGATAACAGGTGGTTTTGGCCAATCCTTTTATCTACTGCGGCAAAATATCCCCATCCATTATAGTACGTACCGGGTACATAGCCTTCTTCGGCCCAGCGGCGGCTTCCGCTAAAAGTGAATGCCCACCCGTTTTTATTTAAACCCGTGGAATGAGTGATCATTATACGGTTATTGTAATTCCGGTTGGAAGCAGCATATCCAATGCTTGTTTGTGCCCTTTGCCTGCTGGCACGGGAATCTATATTCGTATTGCTCCCGAAATCGCCAAAACCAAACGTATTGTATTTAAGTCCCCAGGACACATCCCTGTTCCTCATTACATCATTCAGGCCGCCCCATAAACCATAAGGGGTAAACCCGTTATCCAGGTTATCCATTGGTATCCCGTTCATATAAGTACTGAACAAGTCATTATCGTATCCCCGGATACGGAACCTGACGGCGCTGAAATTGAAAGAAGCGGCTGAATAAAATGGATCTCTTCCTGCAGTAAGCAACGAAGAAATGTTTTGGGCGCCACCATCTCCAAAATCATTTTCATCCAAAGCAATGGTGGGTACATTATCCAGTACCCCTTCCTGTATTTCAAGTACAAGAGAGCTGTCTTTTTTATCCGTGGAATCAATCTGCGACATGGCAGAAGTAGCGGTGCATAACAGCAACAATAAGACTCTCAGTTTAAGCATGTTCAGTTTTTTTGCGAAGAGGCAAAAGTAAGCCCCTCCCCCTTATCGGCGCAAAAAAACTTGGCACATAATATTTATTTAATTCACGACACATCCTTTTGACGGCTAACAGCATCCTTAGTTTCTGTATGTTTGCCGTCAATTACATTGTAAGAGTATGAGAAAGCTTTTCACTATCAATCTGTTATTGGCCTTTTTCTTTTCTGCTTCCGCACAAAAAAAAGAGTACACCCCTGTTATTATCGGCTTTTATAATCTTGAAAACCTTTACGATACCGTTAATAATACCCTGACGAACGATGAAGAATTTCTCCCCGATGGCCCCAGGAACTACAACTCGAAAATTTATTTTGACAAACTGAATAAACTGGCAACCGTCATTTCCCAGATAGGCACAGACGTAAACCCTGACGGCCCGGCTATATTGGGTGTGGCCGAGGTAGAGAATGATACGGTGCTGAATAATCTTGTACGTAATAAACTGATAGAAAAAAGAAATTATAAAATTGTTCACTACGATTCGAGGGATATCCGCGGAATAGATGTAGGGCTTCTTTATAATCCCAGCTATTTTACGGTAGAGGCCAGCGATAAATTATTTGTTCAGATGCCCGGCGGCGCCAAAGACGCTTATTTCACCAGGGATATTTTATGGGTAAAAGGAAAACTGGACGGCGAAACCATACATATCTACGTAAACCACTGGCCCAGCCGCAGCGGAGGAGAAAAACGCAGCGCCCCGGCCCGTATCGCTGCTGCCCAGGTGTGCAAAAACCATTTTGACTCTATCCAAAAAGCCGAACCCAATGCAAAAGTCGTCATCATGGGCGACCTGAATGACGATCCCATTAATGAAAGTGTAGCTGTGGTGCTTAATGCCCGGGGTAAACAAAATGAGGTAAGAAAAGGAGGGCTTTTTAACCCCTGGATGGAAATGTATAAAAAGGGCATTGGCACACTGGCCTACCAGGATGCCTGGGGCTTGTTTGACCAGATCATTATCTCCCATGCCTGGCTTGACAAGGAGCAGAACGGCCTGTTTTTTTATCAACCATATATATTCAATAAAGAATATCTTTTGGAGAACCGGGGACGGTACAAAGGGTATCCCATGCGTACATGGGACGGCAACAGTTACAGGGGGGGATATAGCGACCACTTTCCTACCTATATCGTTTTTCTAAAGCAAAAACAGAGCAAAAAAGGTTTTTAATTCATAATCAATAGGTTAGCAACTAACCAGCTCCAGGACACAGTTAAAAATTATTGTAACGGGGGCTTTTTCTGCACTCTTCTCACTATCTTTGCGGCCCCAAATCTGTATTCGCAGATTCTTTGGTTTTCAGGTAATCAGCCTGAAAATCATTGTCCGATGGGATAAAATCGAATTTTAAACTTTAAAAAGGTAAAATGAACAATTACGAATTGATGGTGATTTTTACCCCTGTTTTAAGCGATGATGAGTTTAAAGCCGAGCAGAAGAAATATGCAAAGCTTGTTACCGATGCCGGTGGCTCTATAGTAGCTGAAAACCCCTGGGGATTAAAATCGCTGGCCTACCCGATCGAGAAAAAAACCACAGGTTTGTATTGGGTATTGGAGTACACAGCCGCTGCTGATTTTAATGAGAAATTAAAAATCCAGTTGCTCCGCGATGAAACGGTGCTTCGGCACTTATGCACTAAACTCGATAAATACGCCGTCGAGTACAATGCCAAAAAGAGAAGTGGTGTTAAAACAGGAACTGAAAAATTAGCGGAGGTATAAGCCATGGCAAAAAATGAAATAAAATATCTGACCGCCATTAAAAGCGACAAAAGGGTAAAAAAATTCTGCCGCTTCAAGAAATATGGCATCCGCTACATTGATTATAAAGATGTAGAGTTTCTGAAAAAATTCCTGAACGAGCAAGGTAAATTGTTGCCACGCCGCCTTACCGGAAACAGCCTGAAATACCAGCGCAAGGTTTCTGATGCAGTAAAAAAGGCCCGCCAGATGGCATTATTGCCTTACGTAACCGATTTATTAAAGTAAGCCATTAGCTCATAGCTAATAGCTAAAAGCTATTACAATGGAAGTAATATTAATTAAAGATGTAGATACCCTGGGCGGCGCCAACGAAGTGGTGAAGGTAAAGAATGGTTATGCCCGCAATTACCTGCTGCCCCGTCAACTGGCGGTAGAGAACAACCCAAGCAATAAAAAGCAATTAGAAGAAAGGCTGAAACAGGTACGCAAAAAAGAAGAGAAAATGCTGGCTGAAATCAACAGCGTAGTCAGCAAACTGAAAGAAGCCCCGTTAAGAATAGGCGCCAAAACAGGCACCAGCGGAAAAATCTTCGGTAGTGTAACTTCTCTTCAGATCAGCCGTGCCATCCGTGAGCAAAGGGGCTACGAGATTGACCGGAGAAAGATCAGCCTTACTGACGACATCAAAGAACTCGGAGCTTACAAAGCCACTATTGATTTCGGTAATGGCCAAAGTACTGAAATTGATTTTGAAGTGGTAGGTGAATAATTTCATCTTATAGCTAATTGAAAGCCCCTGAATTATCGGGGGCTTTTTTATGCAAGGTCATGAATTGAATGATTCAACCAAACAAAAAAAGACAAACCCTATTGAGTTTGACGGTTAGTTAAAAACATAACCATAGCAATCCTATAATTTTATTATTTATCAAGGAACTGAAGACTATGAGGAACGGAATAAACTTACCAAACACTTACTTTACCACACCCAGTTCCTTACCCACTTTGGCAAAAGCAGCAATCGCCTTATCCAGGTGATGTTGTTCATGGGCGGCGCTTAACTGCACCCGTATCCTTGCCTGCCCCTTCGGCACCACCGGGAAAAAGAAACCGATAACATAAATACCTTCTTCCAACAGCCGGGCAGCAAAGTTTTGCGCCAGCACCGCATCGTACAGCATGATGGGCACAATAGGATGTTCACCGGGCTTGATGTCGAAACCAGCTTCCGTCATGTTGCTGCGGAAATATCTTGTGTTGTACTCCAGTTTATCACGCAATGCCGTTGTTTCTGTAAGCATATCCAGCACTACAATAGAGGCCCCGGCAATGGACGGCGCCAGGGTATTGCTGAACAAATAGGGCCTTGATTTCTGCCGCAGCATAGCAATCACTTCTTTTCTTCCTGAAGTAAAACCGCCAGAGGCGCCGCCCAGGGCTTTGCCCAATGTTCCGGTTATGATATCTATCTTCCCCATCACCCCCCTGTACTCATGTGTGCCCCTTCCCGTTTTTCCCAGGAAACCCGAAGAATGACATTCATCCACCATAATGCTTGCATCATATTTTTCCGCCAGCGCCACTATTTTATCCAGTTGGGCAATGGTGCCATCCATGCTGAAAGAGCCATCCGTAACAATGATGCGGCTGCGCAACGATGCCGCTTCTTTCAGTTTTGCTTCAAGGTCATCCATATTATTATGTTCATAACGGAAGCGTTGCGCCTTGCACAACCGTACCCCGTCAATAATGGAAGCATGGTTCAGCGCATCGGAGATGATGGCATCCTGCTCGTTGAACAAAGGTTCAAACACACCGCCGTTGGCATCAAAAGCGGCAGCGTATAGTATGGTATCTTCCGTACCGAGAAATGCGGAAAGTTTACGTTCTAATTCTTTATGAATATCCTGCGTGCCGCAGATAAAACGGACACTGCTGAGGCCATATCCCCTTTCATCAATAGCGGCATGGGCCGCCGCTATCACTTCAGGATGGCTGGACAGGCCAAGGTAATTGTTGGCGCAAAAATTCAACACCGTTTTACCGCCCACTACAATTTCCGCACCTTGGGGACTGGCTATTACCCTTTCGGTTTTATACAGGCCGGTGGCTTTTATGTCTTCCAGTTCATTGGCTATGCGCTGCACCAGGTTTTCGTTCATATCGGTAATATTTGCAGCAAATATAGAAAAGGGAGTTTTTCCCAACGGACAGGAATATTCAAAGGCCAAAAACCGCATTTCACCCCGCTTTTTATACGGTTGGGGCAACTCTGCTAAAAAAAACCCGGAAGAAAGTTTAGGTTTACAGTAACATTCACGGAATTACCTTCGTCCCACTTCAAAACCGGCTGATATGCTGAAAAAGAATAATAGTTATTTCTTTTTTTCTGCTGTTCTTCTTACAGCCGCTATCCTGTTCCTGAACCGGTCAACAACCGCTTCTTCACAGCCCGACCCTCCCGGCTCTGTTTGTTGTAAGAACAAGGTTAAAAAGTGTCCCGCAGGTGGTTCCAAAACAGGAAATGACCATATACTGGAAACATTTCCCCGGCAGTTTTTATAATAACAATCGCCTTATATATTGATTTTCAACATTTTTAACCCCTAAAAATTAGCAGCAGGATACTGTAACTTTATAGCCTGCCATCCGTATTATATACAGGCAGGCCACACATTAAAACATACTTTTATCCTGCCTTTTACGGCTGTTTATGACTGAACGGGAATATAACGAATGTGTAACGCAATACGCTGACAATGTGTACCGCTTCATCCTGAAAAACCTCCGGCATGAGGAAGATGCAAGGGATGTGGTGCAGACGGCTTTTGAGAAAATGTGGCGCCACCGGGAAGAGGTGGATGCCCAGAAAAGCAAGTCTTATCTTTTTACCGTAGCTTATCACCAGATGATAGACCATATCAGGAAAGTGAAAAGGATACAACTGAAAGAAGAATTCAGCGCCGAAACAAGAACGGAAAACAAACCGGCGAACAACCTGAAGAAAATATTGAACGAAGCCCTGCAACGGTTAAGCGAAACACAGCGTTCTTTGGTATTACTGAAAGATTACGAAGGGTACAGTTATGAAGAAATAGGACAGATCATGAACCTGAACGCCAGCCAGGTAAAAGTGTACCTGCACCGGGCAAGGGTTCAGTTGAAAGAATATTTGGTAAAGCTGGAAAATGTAATATAGCCTGTCAATGAAAAAAATAGACCGTCATAATTACGAAGAATATTTTATCCTTTACATGGATAATGAGCTGAGCAGTGCAGAGCGCCGTATGGTGGAGGATTTTGTGCAACTGCATCCCGACCTTAAGGAAGAGCTTGAACTGCTATCGCAGTATAAACTGACACCGGATACCCATATCGTTTTTCCGGGTAAAGAAGAACTGCTGAAAACAACAGATAATTCTTTGATCCACGACGGTAATTACGAAGAATGGTTTTCTTCATACATTGATAACGAGTTGGGCAAAACAGAAAAACAGGCTGTGGAGCAGTTTATTGCTGCCCACCCTGCTTATGCAAAAAAGTTGCAGCTATTAGAAAAAACAAAGTTGCAACCGGAAGCCATTGTTTTCCCTGATAAAAGTTCACTGTACCGCCAGGAAGAAAAGGTACGGGTAGTTACCCTCCGCTGGTGGAAAGTGGCTGTGGCTGCCATCCTCATCCTCGGTATCGGCCTTACCACGTTGAACATTGTCAACAACAGGAAAACGGCCCCGGATAAAAATGATATTGCCAGCAAGGATAATAATGAAACCAAATCTCCTGTAACGGTTCCTGAAGCAAACCAGTTGCCGGCGCCCGTTGTTGAAGAAAACAACAATACCGCAAACAATATAGCAGTAAGTACTGAAAAGGAAGACCAACCTGTGTACCAGGCTAAGTTTGCAACCGGGCAGCAAAAAAGCAATGTAAAAGACAAGAATCCGCTACCTGTTACTGCTCAAAAAGAAAACGCACCGGTATTAGCCGTTGCAAAAGAAAAACAGGAACAGCCTACCAATAACCTGCCCAGGCCCGATAATAACCCGAATGTAATAGCGCCTGTTCAGGAAAAAAATGCTGTCGCTGCAATAAACAATACAGCGAAAGAGAATGTTAACCCCCCGGCCAACTCAATTGCCGGTGTAACAAAACAAACACCTGCTTCGTCAGATATTAAACAAGCTGCATTTCAAAACGACAATGATGTTGCTTTGAATCAGCGGGATGGCAAGAAAAACAAACTCCGCGGTTTCTTCCGGAAGATTACCCGGACCTTTGAAAAAAGAACAGATATAGATGCTACCGATGAAGACAATAAGTTACTGGTAGCCGGACTTGCCATCAACTTAAATTAATTTAATTACTTTATACAAATCACGACAGAACATGAAAAGGACATTTACCCTGCTGGTTGCACTATGCACCATCCTGACAGGATTTGCGCAGACAGACACTACCACCCAGCCCAAAGAAGACACCATCCGTATCGGGGGCATGGTCATCATCCGTAAACCCGGCGCCAAAAACAAGGAAGAGAATAAAAAAGACAAGGGGGTTGTTATTACCAACCGGAAAAAAAACAAGAACGCCAATCTCAGCACCAACTGGTGGATCGTTGACCTTGGGTTTTCCAATTACGTTGATAATTCCAATTACATAGATGCTGCCTTTTCCGGGTTTGTTGCCCCCGGCATTGGTGAAGACGAACTGAAACTGAAAGCCGGCAAATCCCGCAATGTGAACCTCTGGTTCTTTATGCAGCGGCTGAATATTGCAAAACATGCCGTAAACCTGAAATACGGATTGGGACTGGAACTGAACAACTATTTCTTCAAAAATGAAGACATCGTTTTTGAAAAGAACCCTACCTATATTTACCAGGGGGCTACAGATTTTAAAAAGGTAAAATTAGCTGCCGATTATCTTACCGTACCCATTATGCTCAACTTCAACTTTACGCCAAAAACAAAGAAAGGGTTTGGCTTCAGCGCCGGTGTAAGCGCAGGCTATCTTTATTCCGCCCGTTATAAAACAAAACTTGACGGTAATGTAGATAAGGTGAAAGACGATTTTAACCTGGAACGCTTTAAGCTTTCGTATATCGGGGAAATTAACCTGGGGCCGATACGGCTTTACGGAAGCTATGCCATGAAAAACATGTGGGAAAAAGGCCTGGATATGACGCCTTATACACTTGGCTTCCGCTTAAGCAACTGGTAAAATCCCGGTCTGCAAAAAAACCCCGGCTTCAGATAAGCCGGGTTTTTTTGTGCCCCATCCTTAAACTACTCCGTAATTTTCCAAACATCCCGTTAAAACTTGCTCATAAGGCTGTTCGCATTTTCCACATCGCATACTATTCTTTTATGGCATTCCGTTTGATTCAATGTAAGGATGCTTATTTTAGCCATGAAGTCAATGCTGTCCACCCGGCATTTCATGGATACATTACTAAACATATCTGGCCGGATGAAACACTTATTCGTACTTGGATTATTAGCCCTGGGCAACCCTTTGCTTCATGCAGATAAAGAAAACAGGACTGTACATCGCCAGCGCTCCGCAGAACCTGTCGGCGCCATTTCCATCGTTATTGACAAATCGGATTATGAGCTAAGCATCTATGATGAAAAAGGCTGGTATGCTACTTACCCGGTTGTATTCGGCAACAACAGTCTGGCCGATAAAAAAATGGAGGGGGATAAGAATACACCAGAAGGAACTTTCCGCATTGTAAGCAAGCGGGTGCATGATAAATGGTGCCGCTTCCTGGCAATAGACTACCCTACGGCAGAAAGCAGGGAAAAATTCAACAACCGGAAACAAAAAGGAGAAATACCGGCCAATGCCAGGATTGGCGGAAGCATTGGCATACACGGCACCTGGCCGAACGAAGATTTTGTGATAGACCGCTATAAGAACTGGACACTTGGCTGTATCTCCATGAAGAATGAGCATGTAAAGGAGCTATACAACTATACCACCACAGGCACAAAAGTTACTATTCAGAAATAGGCATCACCGGCGGGGAAGGCTTGGGGGCGAAGAAGAAGCATTTCGCTTCTTAACTGCCCCAAGTCGGCTGCGCCAGACAGGGGCATGAACGTTTTGTGTGGGAAACTACGGGCAGTAAGAAAAAGGTCATTTATGAAAACCAAGCAGGTATGATTTTTTTTTGTTTCCACTTTCCCTTCTTCAGTTTATAAATTACATAAATTCCTCCAGCTGCCCCTGAGCCAATAATTGCGCCATAATAAACCATTGCTTGATTCTTTCTTTCATTAAAGCCAATATTAGAGAGTTCGATTATAACCCGATTCCATCCAGGATAAGCAGACGCAAGTTGCTCCTGACCGGGAATCGTGTCTTTGTTAAACACTACCAATTTAAATTCCAAGATATTAATTTCTTCAAGTTTCGAGTCTAATTGATTTTTCTTATAAAAATCATTAAAGGCTTGTTCACTTAGTTTTCGATATACTTTCTTTAATCTGTGAAATGTAATGTCTTTAAAAAGATGTGAAGGTTTGTCCAATGCAATAATAGTTATTTCGGTGCTATCGTCATTTAGAGGATTAAAATTCCTTATAACAAAATCTTTAATAACCCGATTATAGACTTCTATACTTTCTTGGCTATAACCATAGTTGCCAATTTTAAAGAATAAAATAAAAATAAATAGCTGCTTTATCAAGTTACTATTCAGAAATAGGCATGGCAGGCACCCGCGGGGAAAAACTGCGGGCAGGAAAGTGAATTTCAACATAATTATAAAGCAACAAATTGCATGGTAATGTAGGCTCCCCCAAAGTTCGGCCAGATGAAGTTAGAGTTTAAAATCGACAGAGT
>CAZLLT010000021.1:0-17373 GCA_964560445.1 uncultured Chitinophaga sp.
TGATAGAATTCCGTCAGCTGGATATGGGCTGATAGCGATATGAAGCTGAGAATATGTTCGTCTGCCAGCATAGCAGCAAACTCCCTGTTGTATGTTCGCCCTTCGTCTTGGTGCTATGAATTGAAAGTATGTGTCCACCGAAGTAGGGTGTGTCCCGGAAGCGTTGGAACAAGACAGGCTCTTTTGCAAGGTTGGCTTTTGTGTTTTGGCTTTGTGTGCCTTGCAAATGTGCCTGACTTGGTGTGTCGGGCATTATACTACTAAAACGTCATAAGGTTAATCAGGTTTCTCGTATTTGAGATTCGAATGCGATTATGAAAGTCAGCATTATTTGTAGGAGCTGCATTTCCTCTTTCAAGCCAAAGCGCATCAAACGCAGCTTGAAGTGTATTGAATTTACGTTTTGTAGCTTCTGTAACTTCACATTCAATGACTGATAACTGAATTGATGATGCATCTTGCTGAATAATTTGAAGATTCTCTAATACAACAATTTCATAGTCATGATCTGCTCCTGAAGTAACATCAACCATCCTTAATTTCATTGGTTTAACTAAACTATCTTTTGCTGCTACAATAACTTTCGTTTTTATTTTTTGAAGTTCTCTCACCAAAGTAATACCATCCTGAATTTCTTTTTTATAATGAGGTGCTTCTCTATCATCATGAGAAAGAGGGTTGAAAATAATTTTCTTAAATGTTTTAAAATGAGTGAACGGAGCAGCATTTAAATTATTCTTCGTTAAGAACGAACTGAAATTATCAACAAGTTTTTCAAGTTTGAAAATAGTTTGTTCACCAGTGTTCATGTCCAATTTCAAAGTTAGATGCTGTGGCAAAATTCGTCTCAATTCTGATTCGCAGGTTCTTCTCAAATAGTTTGCAGCTGCAGGATAATCTTTTGCTTCAAAATGTTTAATTGCGCTGTCAAATAAACTATTTGAAGGGTCAATTACAACCGGAACATCTGGTGTTAATGGGTTTCCATCATCATCATTGACAAATAACTCAACACATTTAAACTTGCATTTTTCAGCCTCGAACCAAAATCTAGATGCTTCAAACCATTGTCTATCGTATGTTGAAATGAAAACCTGGAAACCATTTGCCATAAATTCATTCTTCAATATTTTGAGCAATGGAATTCTATTGTTTGTGTCAAGTCCAATGAAAACATCATCCAGATAAAGCACCTTTAAATCAGATGCAGCAGGGGGATAAGTTTTAAGTGCGGCTAAATAAATGCTTACTCCGATTGCTGATAATCTTGCTTCGTTTAAAAAAGCATCGTAAGGATCAATCAGCTGGCCAGCATAACGAATTTCCAATTTCAATTCCTCTTTGATTTCCCATTTTGCATAATCAATCGTCATGTTTGAAAGAACTACACCTATGTCCAACTTCGGGTCAAAATATGTGGTGATGAATCTTCTGAATTCTGTAAAAACCTGTATTAGTAGATTGCGGAGTAATCCTTCGAAGGCTGGCAATTCTGCCACAGCATCTTTATGTGATCGAAACCTTCGGTCATAGTTGTAAAAAGGTTCCCATATTCTTTTCCATTCATCTCCCAAAGGATATGTTGCAACACCGCCACCAGCACGATTTATTAAATGGTCTGAAAGTAAATCTTCAACAACTAATGAAAAGATGTTTGGATTTTGTCCTGCTTCGCCTTTTCTGAAATAAGTTTCCAGAACATTTTTGTAGTCTAGAAACCCTTTGACTTTGTTTGGAACAGTAATCGCTGCAATGCGATGATTGCTTTGAGTATCAGGTTTACCGAAAGTGTATTCCGTTTCGGGATTGCCTGCTATATTTAAATCTGTAATTTTTAATTTGATTGTACCTGTGTCATTGCCTGCAAGTTTCGAAAATAAGTTTACTTCAAATGGCTTTGCTGTATCGGCAGATGAGTTGAAAAAATCTTTTGTAGCATTGTAAATTGAGGATTTTCCACTACCGTTTTCACCATAAATAAGTAAATGTTGATTTGCCGGAATAGCAATGGTAATGTAAGGACCCTTGAAAGCCCGGTAGTTGTCAAGTGTTATTCCTGTTATCCATCTCATTTCTTGCCTTCAATGATTGCTATTTCTTCAATGGTGTCCATCTTAAACATTGCTGCACTTACCGGATGCTTGGGGTCTGATAATTCTTTGTAAACTTTCTCAATTGTTTTCAAGTTCTTTTCATCTTTACTTTTCTCCAATTCCGGTAAATTATTTAAGTGTTTCAGTATTTCACATTTTGCATTTTGAATGACTTCGGGTAAATACAACTCGTACACCATCGCATCAATAAGGCGTTCAAAAAGTAATGTACTTTGTTTATGTGCTTTTAAGCAAAGTAAATAGGATGCAATAATTTCAAATTTGTAGTTTTCATTTCCATATGCAATAGGAAGATTTTTGAAAGGCTTAATCATCATTTGAGGCTGCTTCTTCTGGCCAGTAACTATGATTTTTTTGTAAAGCGCATAAAAAGTAATCAAATTCGAATTTAGGATAGGTAGTAAGTAGAGTAGACTCACTTTTGCTTCAGTTCCATCCTCATTTCTTTGCGAAATAATATAGAAACTTGTATTTGCTGCACAATTTTCCTCAACATAGGTAGCAATAATTTTATCTGCTGATTGTCTTACGAATAATTTAGGATGAGTGTATGCAAAATAGTTCCCAAGACCCAATGCCTTAGGTTGTCTTCGTATCTCATTATAGGCATCCTGTCTATAAAACTGATTAAGGTTATCCCGTAACTCTTCATCGTAAACAACCTTTTCAGGATTAATAATAGGAGAATACCGCTCTGGTAAATTTTTTGCATTTTGTATATATAAAAAAGTAGGATACTTTTTAAAGTTCTTATTATTTTTCAAAAGAAATTCATCTTCATGCCCAGCCAAACTCATGCATGTCCGAATAAGTTTGTCAGGAAATATATCTCCTAATTGAACATGGTTGCCAATTCTTTGAATTAGTAATTCAATACTGTCATTCTGAGGCAGATTAAATTCATATAACTTATTTTTAGCCCAAGTTTCTTGTGGTACCGATTGGCTATAATTTGAAATAGCATTACTTATTCCATCAAATAAGTTCACATCATTCTTTATTTTTTGGAATTTGGAATTCTTTATAAACTGAATTAGAATCTGATCACTATAAACGTTTTCGAATTCAGATAAGCCAAACACAAGTTTCTCAATTTTTGTATTCTCCACAAGGTATTTTCTAATATACCTATACGGAACATCATTGAAAGCGATATCAAGAATAAAAAATGTAGAACCGAATTCATTAAGCAACTTAAATCCTCTTTCGAGGAAAAACATCATCGAATTAAATTTTCCATCAAGTTTAGTGTCGGTAATGAAATCATAATGTTTTTGAAAATATCTTAAGCTTGCAGTATCAAGTTTAGCACTCCTTCGAGCATAATATGAAATAAATGGAGGATTGCCGATGACAATATTGAAACCAGCCTTAACACTAAACATCCATTCTGCATCGAAAAAGGATGCCGTTTGATTTTGATTATATGGATTCCAAGCAGCGACTTTTTTAGCAGACTCTGGTTGCAAATCGTGATTCGTAATTAGTAGCTCGGCTAAATCATCTCTAAGTTGCTTATCCTTAATTCTGCAATTCTCTTTGCGCTTTGGCGTTCTGGCTTCAAAATAGTCGTGTCTAACTTTTTTTAGTTGCTCTTTCTTCTTTTCAATTTCTGGGTTAGTAAATAAATTATGTTCTTCTTTTTCTATATAAAAAAGGCTGTTAGCTGCTACAAACTTAGTTTCAAGGTTTGGTAAAGGTCTTACTCCAAAATTTTCTTTTTTGGGGTTTGTTTTCTGCTCTACAATTAGTGAAATAAAAAATCGGAGTTTTGAAATCTGTACGGCAATAGGTTGTATGTCCACTCCGTAAATGCAGTTCTCTATCAGGTAAAGTTTTCTTCCGTAATCCAGTTCGTTATTTTCAAATGCTTCTTCAATGGTTTCAATCGCTGCTTCACGGCTTGTAATATCATCAATGGCACTTGCCTTTTCAATTTGTCGTTGCTTCCACAATTCATTCTTTGGGTCAAGCTTGTGAAGGGTGTGAACCAACTTATGTAGGATTCCCATTGGAAAAGCACCGCTACCGCAAGCAGGGTCAATAATTTTTATATTGTCAATAGCATTGATTAGGTTCTCTCTTTCAGCATTTGAAAACTGAAATTCCTTTTCCGAGTAAGAAAGAAGTTCTCTTAAATTATTTTCTGTCTCCGGTTTGTCATTCAGGTTTTGTTTCAGGTAAGCAAGCAAACTTTCATCCACCATGTAATTGACAATCTCTCTTGGTGTGTAAAAACTTCCGGTTTGCTTTCTTGCTGTTGTTTGTGTTTCAGGATTATAATTCGCCAAAAGATTTTCAAAAACTTTTCCCAACAACTCTGGGTCAAGAGCAACTTCTTCTTCAATCGGTGTGTTCTCTGCAATGGTAAACTTGTAACTGCTGAGAATGTCAATTAAGCCACGAACTTTTTCCTTGCTCTTTTTGGGTGTGCCGTAAACTTTACTTAGATCAATTTCTTTTTCTTTTTCAGAAAAGAAAAGTTCATCAGGCACTTTCAGCACATTATCTTCCCTGTCGCTAAAACCATCAATGCGAATGGGTTTTAGTTTTCCATTTTTCTCAATTTGCTTGTCCAAACATTCAAACAAACCTCCGTTCAAAAATGGAATCGGGTCAAAGAATTTTTCAAGCGTTTCCTTTGGTTTCAAAAATTCATTCTCGTAACGGAAAAGATTATGAATGAAATAATGGCCGCTTTGTGATTTGTCGGCTGAACTTCTGAATTTGCGTTTGCCCATTTCTGTGTTGAGTGTAGCAAAGAATAAATTTTGAAGTATGGCTTTGTAGTAAGTGCTTTTGTTTTTGTCTGTGTATATCAGCAGTTGCTTCAATTTTTTTTCATCAAACAAATCATCAGGCACCAATTTTTTTTCTTTTAAAAACCAAACGAACATTAATCGTGTAATGAGGCGAATTACTCCGGTTGCATTGCGGATTTCTTTGTCCTCAATTTCGTCATCAGGAAATACAACTTTTGTTGTTGCCCAGAAATACCAGTTTGCCAGTTCGTTGAAAAATTTCTTGTTGAGTTCTTTTGTGTCAAGTGTTTTCTGCCAGGCATTGTGTAACTCAACAAAGTTTGTAAACTGAAATTTATCTTTCAGCTCATCAAATGAAAGATCAAACAGAATTTCAATGTGTGCTCTGTGTGGATTTTCAATATTGATGTCTTTAATTAGCGTTACCTTTTCCAACACATCTTTGCTTTCATCCCGCTTGTGTAATCTGCGGTTGATTACGGATAAAGTGATTGTATTACCGTGCCTGAACAAAATCATGACAGGCATTGGAAACAGACGGTTCACTTCACGGGTAATAACTGAGAGTTCTGTACGGCTATATTGTTCCTTGCTTAACTCAATGGCAAAAAACAAATAGGTTTCAATTACGGTGCTGTCAACCTTTTTGGTGTCAAACAAAGATGTTTGTTTCAGCACCTCTTCTTTTGAAAGCTGGAATAGCAAGTCAACATACTTCCACTCGGTAAATCTTGCTTTGGTTTCGTCAAAGCGTTTATCGGCAGAAATGAAAGTGTCCCTGAATTCTTCTTTTGATTTTTTATGCAGCGGTGCTTGGCGTTCGGTAACATAACGCAACGCCTGAAAAAGTGATAAGGCATTTGAAGTGAAATTGCCGCTTCCAAATGCCTGTAACGAAAGTTTTAAGTCAGTTTTTGTTTGCTCTGCTGTCATACTTTATTTGATCACTAACCATGTAACAAGTTCAAAATTATCTATCTCGTTAATTCTTTTTGATTTTGGAATCAGCAAAGCTCCTCTGTCGTTGCCTGTGATTTTCTGGCTGCTTCGTTTGTTAAACACACGGCTAATTTCCTCTATGGCTTGCTTTAGCAGTTCCGTGAATTGATTCATGTTTTCACCTTGTTGTGTTTCTTCATTAAACAGATCACAAAGCGTTTCATACGCCTCCCTGTTACCTGCACACATAAGGCGATAGATTTCGAGAATCTGTTTTGCGTTAGTATAGTTAAACCGTACCTGTCCGTTTTCAAAGATATAAACCAGAAAGTAGGGTTGTAATGGATTTACTTCTTCATTGCCATCAGTATCTCCTTTTTGTTTCAGGCAATACACAACTCCGGGTTTAATTATTTCTTTTTCAGCATCTGCAAATCTTGACAAGTCCAGATGATCCGTATGTTTTCCTGAAGGAGATGGTACAACAGCATATAACCCGAATGGGGCATCTTCCAATTTCTTTCGGTTGTTTTCTAAGAAATTCAGCAACTCAATTCTGAAATCATCCAATGTGAAATCAGTAAGAGAAATACTTTCATTCATATCTTCCAGATCAAGTACTTCATCTTTGAGTTTTTTTAACTGCTGGTTTCTGTATTTCAAATCTTCTTCAATAAGTTCTTCGATCTGGTCAGTGGCCAATACGTTGTCGTCAGCTGTAGCAGTTACGTCCACTAATGCCATTCTGGCTTCAACTCTTTCTTTCAGGTTTATGTAGTTATCTAAATCTTTGGTAGGCCAGAAATTTACTAATTGAATTTTGTCGTTCTTACTTCCTAAACGGTCAATACGACCGAAACGCTGAATGATGCGTACTGGGTTCCAGTGAATATCATAGTTTATCAGGTAATCACAATCCTGGAGGTTCTGTCCTTCGCTGATACAGTCGGTAGCAATCAGAATATCGATTTCGTCCGATTGTGTCATTCCCTTCATTTTATTTCTATTCTTTGAAATAGGAGAGAAGTTTGTCAGGACATTTGAATACTCTGCTTTGCCCAATGTTGTTTTGCTTTGTGATCCGGCGACCAAAGCAATGTGCAGTTTTAAATCATTCTGTGCCCAATCTTTCAGGCAATCATATAAATAATTTGCAGTGTCGGCAAAGGCAGTAAAGACAATTACTTTCTTGTTGGATTGATTAAGCGGTAATTTGATTTTATCAGTGATAAGTTTTTTAAGGTCTTTCAGCTTGGCATCTCTGTCAGGAGTAACAGCAAGTGAAAAATTGTGAAGTTTTATCAAGGCCTGACGGTCTTTTTCCAAATCATTTAGCCATTTGTCAAGATTCAAATCAGCTAAATCAAATTTCAGTTTCTTACCTACCTGCCACTGCTCCAAATCATCAGCATTTTCTTCCATCTCGTCCTCGTCTGGCTGCAATGTTTCCATTTCTTCTTCCTGGGTTTTCAATTTTGATTTCTGGAACTCTCGGATTTTATTTTCAAGTCGTTCAATTTTCTGAATAGTCCTGTCCATTGAAATTTCAAAAGACTGAATAGAACTTTCAAGTCGTTTAAGAAAGTTTACTTTCATCATCCCGATAAGGAAATGCTCACGGTCGCTTTGCTTAAATCCTAAAATACCTTTCGTCATTGCCTGTTCTTCATATTTGCTCTTTTTGTCAGGTAATACATAGGCTGATGGATTAAATACAGAAAGCTTGTATTGAAGAATTATTTTGTTGATTTCATCGTAAGTATAAAACCTGTCTTTGATGTCAATGTTCGGATATATTGCAATGGGTTTTTCTCTTTCGGGAAACTTGCCAATTTCCTGCTCTGCTTTGTAAAAGCTCTTTATGTGCTTGCGGCTTCTTGCAATCGTTAACTCATCTAACAGCTTAAAGAAAGATGAATCTAATTTTTCGATGAGTTGTTTAACAGTCCGGTTAGGATTTTTCTTGTTGTCAGCCCAAAGTGTAAACTGTGTTTGTGCATTCTTTAGTGAAAGAGCAATGTCTTTGATCTGTGTTGTTTCAAACATTGCATCGTTCTTCCCTTCAGTTATCAGGTGGATTTGGTTTCTTAAATCACGAAGGTTATTGTTTACCGGTGTTGCTGAAAGTAACAGCACTTTTGTTTTGACTCCTTGCTTAATGATCTGCTCCATCAACCATTTTGCCCGATTCATTTTTATAGTGCCATCATCTTTAGTCTTGTCCATTGGGTTTCCACGGAAATTGTGGCTTTCGTCAATCACAATCAAATCCCATGCTCCCCAATTAAAATTTTCAAGATCAATTCCGTTAGCTTCACTCTTTCCTGTTTCTCTGCCAAGATCGGTATGATAACAAACTGTGTAATTGAATTTATCTGTCTTGAAAGGATTAAGTGTGTTGGCCTGACTGGATTGGTATATCGTCCAGTTGCTGGAAAGTTTTTTGGGACACAGAACCAGTACCCGGTAATTCAATAATTCAAAATAGCGGATGACTGCAAGGGCTTCAAATGTCTTACCTAAACCCACACTATCGGCTATGATACATCCATTATGTTTTAGAATTTTATTGATCGCACCTTTCACACCGTCTTGCTGAAATTCATAAAGCATATTCCAGATTTCACTTTCAAAGAAACCGGTTTGAGTTGTCAGCAGTCCGCCTTTCTTTTGTTCATCAAGATAATTTTCAAAAATGTGAAAGAGGGTTTTGAAATAAATAAACTCTGGCTCGTTCTCAACATAAAGTTGTTCAAGATATTTGAGTACTGTTGCTTTTACATCTTCTACCAAGCCAGTATCATCATTCCAGAGTTCATTGAACCATTGCTTAAGATCAGCCCTGTCACGGTCATTGTCAACCAGCATATTCAATTCAATGTTGGGGCTTCCTCCCAAGCCAAGACCATTAACAGTAAAGTTTGAACTACCAACAACTGCCTTTTCAACACCGCTTTGTTGAGTGATATGATACATTTTTCCGTGAAGGAAATTTGGCTTTACCATTGATTTGATTTCGACTTTCTCCTCAATCCAGTCTGAGCATTCTTTTGCAACTGCTTTCTGTGTCAAACGGCTTTCAATAGGGATAACTATTTTGTCATCCTCAATTTTGAAGTCTCGTTTGTTTGTTTTGTTTGGGTCAAGTGATTTTATAAAGGTTGGTTCACCGAAAAGAAATTTAAGCCCATTGATATTGTTAAGCTGGTCTTTAAGATGGTTGTAAGCATAAATAGTGAAGTATGCAGAGACAATTGAAAGGTCAGAGTTGTCTTTGATATTGTCACGAAGGAACTGTCCAACCGAGCCTCTGTCACGGTTGTCTCGGATTGAAGATAAGTTTATGCTTGTCAGTGTTTTGCTCATTCAGTTTTGGTCGATAAATTATTTTTAAAAGTAAGTAAAAATGTCGGTTTAAAGAGTTTCAGGAATGTGTCAACAGAGTTGGTTTGCTCAGCAATGATATAGAGGTGATGCTAATTTATGTCGCTGATTAGAATTCCGTTAGCCGGGGAGGGTGGGCAGTGCTTTGGCATTTTTAGCTCTTGGCAAGGTTGGCATTGTGTCTGGGTTTTGTGTGCCTTGCCATGTGCTAAAAATTGCGTTGGGCAGCATGGCAAAGTTTTTTGGGTCTTGTCAAACTGGAATGCTGTGTCCCAATAGGGTGACATACAACACATAAATTTATGCTATAAGACGCAACAATACAAAAAATACAGCCCTTGAAAATCAATGCTTTAATGTTATACATTTTGTACCTGTTCCGCTAATAAGCGGGATTGTCGTTAGGACAATCCACCCGGCCACATCAACCCTTATTTCCCCGCCAACGCCTACATTTGCCGGATGAATAATCCGGTAAATAAGTTTGAAGAAGGACAGGTATTGCTGATAGATAAGCCGCTGCGCTGGACATCTTTTGATGCGGTAAGAAAGATCCGCAACCTCGTCCGTATAAAAAAAGTAGGCCATGCCGGTACGCTTGATCCCCTCGCTACCGGGTTGCTGATTGTCTGCACCGGCAGGTTTACCAAGCGCATCAATGAATTTATGGCGCAGGAAAAAGAATACACCGGAACTTTTACCCTCGGCGCCACTACACCTACCTATGACCTGGAAAGTGAGCCGGAAAATTTTAAACCGGTGGATGGTATTACGGAAGATATGATCCTGGAAGCGACAAAATCATTTACGGGGGAGATAATGCAGGTGCCGCCTGCACACTCCGCTATAAAGATTGATGGCAAAAGAGTGTATGAACTGGCCCGGCAGGGAAAGGAAGTAAAAATTGAACCACGCAAGATTGTTATCAAAGAATTTATCATTGAAAAGATTGAAATGCCGGTAGTGCATTTCCGTGTGGTTTGCTCAACAGGAACTTATATCCGCAGCCTTGCCCATGATTTTGGAAAAGCATTGGGTTGCGGCGCTTATCTCAGCAGCCTTTGCCGCACAAGAATTGGCGCCTTTAAGCTGGAAGATGCTATGAGCATCGCTGCTTTTGAAGAAAGCCTTACTGGATAAAGGGATAGCTGATGCCTAATTGAAATTGCCCGCTGAAAAGCCTGGTTCCGTAAAACCATTTGTTTTGTCCCGCAGCCTGCGAAGGAGGAGGGCTGGGGTCTTTGGCCTTATAGGCATAATCCATGCGTATCACAAAAAAGCTAAGGTCAACCCGTAAACCGGCGCCTACACCCACTGCAAGGTCTTTGAGCAGCCGGTTGAAATTGAATACTTCTTCCGGTTCGCCGGCTTCTTTTTTTACGTACCAGATATTTCCGATGTCGGTAAACAAGGCCCCGTTTACATCTATGCCTGATATTGTAAAGAACGGAAACCTGTATTCGATATTGGCTTCTATTTGCAGGTCGCCATACCGGTCAGGTGAGCCGCTGGTACCAAACTCCTTCACAACAGAACCCGGCCCTAATTTTCGCAAGGCCCATGCTCGCATACTATTGGGGCCGCCGGAAAAATACTGGCGAAAGAAGGGAAGGTTATTCTTTTTATCAGGGTCCACCGTAGAACTGAATTCATAACCAACACCGGTAAACAGGCGCATGACCAAATGATTTTTCCGGAATGAAAATTTTTTGGCAAAATCAAAATCCAGCCGTACAAAACGATACAGGTTGGAGTCAAGAAACTTACTCTTTATCATACCGGCCAGCAGGCCGGAGCTTTCTACGCTTAAGCGTAAGATGCTTGGCTGAGTTTCCTTCCGGCCATTGATGGTAATACCGGCAATGACGGATGAAATAAAACCATCGGTAAAAATGTAGCGCAGTGAAGGGTTGTTCATGAAAATGGTATCCAGTTTTGGCTTTGACCTGAGATTGGAAAATTCGAAATTGGGCAGGCGCAATGAAAGCAATTTATTGTCCCATTGGTATTCATATCCCCATGACGCATTGAATGTATTCAGGTTGTACAGTTCCCGCCTTTCTGTGGTGCCCACGTTGGCTGCCAGCACTGTTCTGAAATTATCGGAGAACCTTTTTTGGATAAAAGGCATATTGGGTATGGGGCGGGGAAAATAAATAGTATGGCTCAGGATAAGCTGCCTTGTTTGCACGAACTTAACACCGGCAACCGTATCCCGTCCCGTTTCAATATTATAACGGATATTGGTGATGGTCTGGTTGGATGCTTTGGCAAAATTCCTGTTTTGCAGGCCGAGGTTGAATGCGATGCCAAAAAGGTTGCCGGAGAAAATACTTTGGTTGCGGCTTCCTTCCAGGTTGGCTGTAAAGGAATATTTCCTGGCTGGTGTCAGCTTAAAGGTAAGGTCAACAGTATCGGTGTTGCCGCGGGGGTCCTGGTCTGCGTTTACTATGCGCCATGCGCCCAAGGCATTGAACCGGTTGATTGTTTTTAAAAAACGCCGTTGGTTATACGCTATGCCCCGCCGTAGATAAACATTCTGGTTAAATATCTTTGGTTTGAAAAGATAATTATTGTATTTAACCCTTATATCATTGATGACGGTATCATTTCTGTAAGCGGCAAGCGAACTGTCAAGTATAAAGTCGGGGATGATGGTAATATTGCCGATATAATATTTTCTGAGCTTGCTGCTGTCAAGCCCGGGGCGCAGCATTATTTCCAGGTTGGCCTTTGGGTTTTCCCGGCTTTTCCGGATGGAGTCAAGCAAGGCTATCTGTTCAAAAGGGTCTAATGTAGGCAGCAGGATAGCCGTATTCAATGTATCCCATACGCCGATCAGTTCTTCCCTGCTGAAACGCATATAGCCTCTGTTTCGGTACAGGTCCACAAGGCGGTCCAGTTCGGCAGATATTATTGCTTTGGCAAAAGGGTCATCCTTTTTTAACAGTGATTCATGGATAGTAGAATCGGCAAGCTGCTGCAGCTTCGGTTTTGCTATTGTGTATTTGATGGAATCCAGCCGTACAGGTTTTCCGGGTTTTACGTTGAAGTTGACCGTAGTGCGGTACTGGTCTTTTTTAATGTTCACCACCGTATCGTAAGTAATGGTGTCCCTGAAGTAGCCCTGCGAGTTTAGCAATGCCCTCATGTAGGTTACGGATTTGGCTGCATTTTCATCATTGTAAACAGGCGGCTTATCCAATACAGGTCTGTTGATATGGCCTCTGTATAAAAATTTATATACACTCCTTACACGGATGCTGTCATCTAACTGGTTTTTAAGCCCTGATTCCAGTTTTGATTTTTCCTCGTTGGAAAGGTTACCTTCCACGTTAATATTATATTCGTACACGAAAGGGGTGTTGGGAGGATAATCTTTCGGGATGACGGAACAGGAAGAAAATAAGACAATGCCGGACAGGATGAAAAGGGTAAGAAGCGGAAAGGATGGCCTGTCTTTTAACATATTTTGAAACAATGCTTTATGCTTACGAAATCAAAGATAAAATATATCCAAAGTTTAGGCCAGAAAAAGTTCAGGCAGCAGGAAAAGCTATTTATAGCGGAAGGACCTAAACTGGCGGAAGAATTGTTAAAAGCAAAACAATCACCTGTAGCAGAGTTGTTCGCCGTTCGTGATTGGATGGAGGCTAACAGGCAGCATTTGGGCACTACAACCATAACGGAAGTGCTGCCGCATGAATTGGAGAAAATTTCGCAGCTTACAACGCCTAACCAGGTGCTTGCCGTTGTGCGGCAATGGGAAAACAAACAGGTTGTTGCGGTAAAAAACAATATTATCCTGGCGTTGGATGGCATACGGGACCCCGGGAACCTCGGCACCATTATCCGGATAGCGGATTGGTTTGGTGTTGGCCAACTTGTTTGCAGCGCCGACTGTGCTGAATTGTACAATGCCAAAGTGGTGCAGGCCACTATGGGAAGCATTGGCAGGGTAAATGTTTTTTATACTGATATGTACAAATGGCTGCTGGAGCAGGAAACAAGAGTGTATGCCACCGCATTGGAGGGAAGAGATATTAGGACAATAGAAAAAATCAAAGAGGGCATTATTGTAACAGGCAGCGAAGCAAACGGTATTTCGGAAGCCATACTGGAAAGAAGCAATGTTCGTGTTACCATACCCAAAAGGGGAGAAGCGGAATCTTTAAATGCAGCAGTGGCCACAGGTATTGTTCTTTCCCATCTTACCTGAACTGGATAGCTTTTACCGGTTGTATTTTTTTTACCAGGAAGCTTGGTATCAGCATAACGAGAATGCAAACGAGGAAGGTGATGGCGCATACAAGGCCTGTTTGCCACCAATTAATTTTTACGGCGGCAGCGCTCATATAATAGGCATCTTCGTTGAGGCGGATAAAGCCGGTTTCTTTTTGTAAGCAGAGCAATGCCAGCGCCCCGATTACCCCGGCCGCAATACCGATAAGGGCAATAAGCCCGGCATGTTGCAGGAATATTTTCTGTACCGTCCAGTCGGTGGCGCCCAACGATTTGATGATACCGATCATTCGTACTCTTTCCAATACCAGGATAATAAGACAGGTGATCAGGTTGATCAGCGCTACAATAATCATGAAGGAGATAAGCACATTTCTTGTTGTATCCTGCATTTTCAGCCAGTCAAAAATATTGGGCGATATGCTTCGTATGCTCACAGCATCCCAGGTAAGCGGAAAGGCATTCATGTCATAAATCTCATCGGCCACCGCATCAATTTTTTTGTAATCATGCAGAAAGGCTTCGTATCCGCCGATTTCATCCGGCTCCCAGTCGTTGAGGCGTTGTATCAGTTGGATGTCGCCGATGGCGAATGTTTTGTCATATTCTTCAATGCCTGTTTTATAAATGCCGGTAATGGTCAGCTTGTCCGGGCGGATGCGTCCATCCGGCCGGATGAAATAGACAAGCACTTTATCATCCAGTTTCAGTTGCAGCCGCGATGCGGTAACCGTTGATAGCATAATTTCCCGGCTGTAAGTGCTGTCATTAAACTGAATGGCCCTTCCTTCTTTTATAAAGGATTGCAGGTGATTAAATTTATAGCTGCTGTCAAAACCTTTCAGCAGCACCCCTTCCATTTCATCCTTTGTTTTCAGGATGGCATATTTGGTAGAGAAAGCATGAATGCTTTCAACGGCCGGGTTTTGCCTGATCAGTGCTGCCAGTGAATCATTTTTAATAATCGGGGTTTCTTCTGAGATAATGGCTTTTTCGGGTTGCTTTTCCTGTATGCGTATATGCCCCCAGAAGCTGAAAATTTTCTGGCTTACCGTTTCCTGGAAGCCATTTACAAAGGCCAGCGTAATAATCATTACCGCAACACTGATAGCGGTGGCCACAGTCGAAAGGCGGATGATGAACCTGGAGAAAGATTTCTGCCCTCCGGCCCCTGCCGAACGGTTAAAGGCGATACGGTTTGCTATAAATGCTGCAACCTTCAATGTATTTTGCTTGTCTTTGGGTTTGTGTTTGAAAGAATGCAACAAAAGTAAGCCCTGTGCGATATTTCTCCCTTTTTTCACCGAATTTCATTCTTTCAACCGTATTGTAACGAATGTTGAGTATGAAAACAATATTGGGAAGCCTTGTTTTTCTGATTGGCCTGAAAATCGGGGCACAGTTGCCCGACCATATATATACCGATAATATAAGGTCGGTAAAATTGTTTAAGCAAGGCGATATTTACAGTTATCCTGTACTTACCCTTGGCTCCACTGAGCAACTGGAACTGCATTTTGACGATATGGATGGCGACCTGAAGTATTATTACTACAGTTTCCAGCTTTGTGATGCGGACTGGAAGCCGGCCAATGTGCAAAGCTTTGATTATATAAAAGGTTTTCAGAGCAACCGTATTTCCAACTACAGAACATCTTCGCTGGTGCCTGTCCGTTACACTCATTACCAGGCTTTGTTGCCGGAAAGAAATTCGGCGCCCACGAAAGCAGGGAATTATCTGCTCAAGGTTTTTCTGAATAATGAGTCATCGGGGCCGGTGTTTACAAAGCGGCTTTTGATTGTGAGTAATAAAGCCTCTGTTTCGGCGCAGGTCAGCCAGCCATTCAGCGGCGCTTATTTTCAAACCCATCAGCGGTTGCAAATAGGCGTTACGACCAAAGCCAACCAGATCAATACGTTTTCCCCGCAGGACCTGAAATTGGTAGTGGTGCAAAATAATATATGGGCCAATGCTTCCATGCTGGACAGGCCCAGCGTATTCCGGGGCAATTATTTCGAGTATATAGATGAAGAAAAAACAACCTTTCCTGCCGGTAAGGAGTGGAGATGGGTTGATCTCCGCAGTTTGCGGCTTATGAGTGAACGGGTAAGGAAAATTGAAGACAGCGATACCAGCAACAGGGTGGATGTATATGTGGCGCCTGATGTTGACAGAACCGGGCAGGTGTACCTGTATTATGGCGACCTGAACGGTATTTATACATTGGAGAACAGGGATAATCCCAATCCGTACTGGCAAAGCGATTATGCCTGGGTGCATTTTACTTTTGTTCCCCCTGGCAACAGGCCTATCCAGGGCCGGAATATTTACCTCTTTGGCGAGCTGACCAACTATGAGCAGAACGATAAATCCAAAATGGTATTCAACGAGGAAAAAGGGGTGTATGAAATTGCTTTATACCTGAAGCAGGGATATTACAATTATTCTTACGTTACGGTAAATGACCGGGGTGCATCTGTTTCTTACGAAAACACAGAAGGTAATTTCTGGGGTACGGAGAACGGTTATATGGTGCTGGTTTATTTCCGGCCTTTCGGCGCCAGAACGGATGAGTTGATAGGCTT
This sequence comes from uncultured Chitinophaga sp., assembly GCA_964560445.1. Lineage (GTDB taxonomy): Bacteria > Bacteroidota > Bacteroidia > Chitinophagales > Chitinophagaceae > JJ008. Next base: position 16,028 of record CAZLLT010000021.1, read on the forward strand.
TGCAAGGGTTAACTCGGCCGGGGTTCGCTGATAAAAAATTTTTCTGCTAAAGTGCAGGTATGTTTTCCTGTTGCTTTTCACCAATAGTTTTGCCCCCGCTTCCTTATCTTTGCGGCGGCAGGTCTTACACGACCAGCTCCTGCTGAACCCTCCCAGGGCCGGAAGGCAGCAAGAGTAGGTGGTTGAGCGGTGCGATGTAATCAGCCTGCCATTTTTTATTTAAGATTGAATATTTTTTGATTGAATAATGAATGTAGCTTCAATCTTAAATATATTTCTTATATGAATGCGACCGAACTGCAACAAAGGCTTAAGAATTTTGCTTACCGAATTGTTCCCCTTTGTGAATCATTGCCAAAACGAAAAGTTTCCAGAGTAATTGAAGACCAATTAACCAGGTCTGCTTTTTCAGCAGCAGCTAACTACAGGGCTGCATGTAAGGCACAGTCGCCCAAAGCATTTACAGCCAAGCTTTCTATTGCTTTTGAGGAAATGGACGAATCGCTGTTTTGGCTGGAAGTAATAGCAGACCTCAAACTGATACCTGTTCAGAAATTATCGCTGATAATCAAAGAGGCTGATGAGTTAACCCGTATTTTTGCCTCATCCCGAAAGACATCGCAGAAAAAGTCGAAAACTTCCGGGGCTAAATAACCAACTATTCAATCATCAATCTTACATAACCATGAAGTTTTTCATTGACACAGCTAATCTTGCACAAATTAAAGAAGCCAATGAACTGGGCATACTGGATGGGGTTACCACCAACCCTTCGTTGATGGCTAAAGAAGGCATTAAAGGCCAGGAAGCAGTATTGCAGCATTATAAAACCATCTGTGAACTGGTGGACGGCGATATCAGCGCAGAAGTTATCAGCACTGACTTTGATGGCATTGTGGAAGAAGGCAAGAAACTGGCGGCCATTCACCCCAATATTGTAGTGAAAGTGCCGATGATAAAAGATGGCGTAAAAGCGCTGAAATGGTTTACCGATAACGGCATCAAAACAAACTGCACACTTGTATTTTCCGCCGGACAGGCCATACTGGCCGCAAAGGCGGGGGCCACTTATGTATCTCCTTTTATCGGCCGGATTGATGACAGCAGTTGGGACGGGGTGCAGTTGATAGCGCAAATTTCCCAGATATATTCTATGCAAGGGTTCAAAACACAGATACTGGCGGCATCTATCCGCAATGCCTTGCATATTGTAAAATGTGCCGAAGCCGGGGCTGATGTATGTACCTGCCCGCTTGATTCTATCCTGGGCCTCCTGAAACATCCGCTGACGGATATTGGCCTGGCCAAGTTTTTGGAGGATGCGAAGAAGACGGCGTAAGGTATAG
>CAZLLT010000021.1:17473-61238 GCA_964560445.1 uncultured Chitinophaga sp.
ATCCTTTGTTGGTAGCAGCGGGTCGGGCAGTTGCTTTATCCAAATGGTTTTTTCTATGCGAAGGGAAGGGTCCTTTTTGAATACGGCCGTTACAGTTACTTTCTTTTCCGTAAAGTTTTCAGGTATAATCAGCTCATTTCCCTGGAAGGCAGCTTCCGGGCAGCTAAATTCAATGTCTTTGGAAGTAAGCGGCATCCAGCGGCCGTTCGACATTTTGCCGTCCACATTTATATAATTATTCTGTCCTTTCTTCAGGCTGTCGGTGTACAGGTGAAAATGGATACTTTCCACTTTCTGTGCAAAAAGCGGCGAAAGGGTAACTGTAAGTGTCAGAGAAAGTAAAAGTCTTTTCATATTCACTATAAAAGTCGGAAAATCGTACCAAAGAGTTGTGCAGGGCAGGAGTTTTGGTATGATTTAACAAAAAGGGCCTTGCTGCCAGCTTTACCGCTTTCTCAGTTGCAGCAATATGGTTTTTTCGTCAGCGGGCTGGTCGCACTGGGCTTTGCCGGATGTATTGTCGCTTACCAGGAAGAAGTTCCCTTTTTCATCCAATGTAATCCCTTCGAGGTTCATACTGTACCGTTGGGATTTGTACTCGTTTGAAATTTCGGAGAATTTTTCAACTTCGATATTTTGCAGGGAGCCTTCAATAAGGTTGCCGTTTTCATCAATGTTGAGCGATTCCAGGTATTGCTTGCGGGTTTTTCCCTTGGAGTAAGATTTTAGCAGGATCAGCATATTATTTTCCACGTCAAGGCATATATCAGAATAGCGCCATTGCGGGTTAAGCAGCGGCAGTTCCATTTTAGATTCATATTGCAAAGAAATGGTAGCATCATTACCGGGTTGAATATTGAAAGTATATAGCTCTGTTTTGGTACGTTCTTCATTTCTTTCCCGCAGCAGGTAAAATTTATGATGGGTTTCGTTTGAGGCTATGCCTTCCATGCCATCGCCATGTTTTGATTTTTGGGGCAAAGGAATGGAAGTTTTCACCTGTTTCAAATCGCCTGTTTCAGGCGTTACTTCATATACGGCTGCAATATTTTCAGAAACAAGGTAGAGCTTATTGTTGTAGGAGGTCATGCCCTCCATTTCAAAATTTTGCGGAACTTTTATGGCAATGGTTTGCCGGATGGCGCCGGTGGCCGGGTCTGCTACAAAGATGGAAGGGCAGCGTTCAGAAGCGAGGTAAAGCAGTCCTTTCATGTATTTCATACCCGAAATACATATCTGGTTGTCCATGCTTTCGGGCAATGCTATATGATTAATGGCATAATTACTGACACGGGGCGGTTGAGCAGAAGCAATAAAAGCAGACAAGCTGATAATAAGAAAAATGGTTCGCATGGGCCTTAACTTAAGTGTGTGCAATTCGCTAATATAAATGTTTATGTTATTCTAAACAAGAGTCGCTTTTTCCTGTAAAAGGTTGCATAAAAACGGTGTTTCCTGAAAGGGACGGGGAGAATACTGAAAAAGAATTTGCTGTTCTGGTTTTAGCTTTTATATTTGCCCTGAAATGAAGAATTGCTATAACAATATATGGTGGTGGCTTGCAACTCCTGCGGGGCTGTAATGTCATAGCTGTACTTGTTCAAAATACACAGGCCCCGACAATGTTCGGGGTTTTTTAATTGCCCCAAATCCATAAAAGGTTTTGATGAACTGAAATCGGGTTCTTTTACAGAGGACAGAAATATGAAGAAAATAGAAATAAATACAATTTGTAAAAAGATGCTGGCGGATATTTATACGCCGGTAAGCATCTACCTGCGGCTGCGGGACAAGTACCGGGACATCCTCTTGCTGGAAAGCGCCGACCATCATTCGGCGGAAAACAGTTGGTCGTTTATCTGTGTTAACGCTATCGGTGGAATAGAAATAAGAAACCGGGAAATGATTGAGTTTAAGTTACCCGGCAGAAACCCGGAGAAGCAGGAGTTAAAAAACAAGAGCAATGTGCCGCAACTTCTGCATGAGTTCATGCAAAAGTTTGATGTAAAAAAAGGGGAAACAAAGGAAGAAAAATTTGTACAGGGATTATTTGGTTATACCGCTTACGATGCGGTTCAGTTCTTTGAAAGCATTGCACTCCCCACTTCCCACTCCCCACTCACCATTCCCCTCATAAGGTACAGGCTCTATCAATACGTCATCGCTGTTAACCATTTCCGGGATGAATTATTTATCTGCGAAAACTGCATTAAAGGCGTGGAAAGTGATACTGCGGCATTGGAGTCCCTTATTAAAGGCAAGGATGTTCCTGTTTATCCCTTTGCTATCAAAGGAGATGAAAATACTTCTATGACAGATGAAGCCTACATGGAAATGGTGAAGAAAGGAATTGCCAACTGCCACCGCGGCGATGTGTTCCAGATTGTACTGAGCAGAAGGTTTCAGCAGGGGTTTACAGGCGATGAATTTAATGTGTACAGGGCTTTGCGGAGTATCAACCCTTCGCCCTACCTGTTTTTCTTTGATTATGGAGATTATAAATTGATTGGCTCTTCGCCGGAAGCGCAACTGGTAATAAGGAACGGAAAGGCCACTGTACACCCTATTGCCGGTACATTTAAACGTACCGGCAACGATGAGGCGGACCGGGAAGCAACACAGCGGTTGTTGAAAGACCCGAAAGAAAATGCAGAGCATGTAATGCTGGTTGACCTGGCAAGAAACGACCTGAGCCGGTATTGCGATGAAGTAGCTGTAGCATACTACCGGCAGGTACAATATTTTTCTCATGTTATTCACCTGGTAAGCGAAGTAACGGGAACTGTGAAGAATACAGCCAATCCTTTTGAACTGCTGGCGGCTACATTCCCTGCCGGGACGCTTAGCGGCGCCCCGAAGTTTAAGGCTATGGAACTGATAGATGCGTATGAGCCAACGGCAAGAAGCTATTATGGCGGCGCTATCGGCTTTGCCGGGTTTGACGGTAGCTGCAACCATGCCATTATGATCCGCACTTTTCTGAGTAAGAATAATACGCTTACTTACCAGGCGGGGGCCGGTGTGGTGGCAGCAAGCAATCCTGAAAGTGAATTACAGGAAGTAAACAATAAATTAGGAGCGTTGAAGACTGCTATACAATTGGCAGAAACTTTGTAACAATGTTCAGCACATGGCTATTTGCTATGAGCTATAAGCTAAAGAACAATGAAGATTTTAGTATTCGATAATTACGACTCATTCACCTACAACCTGGTTCACCTGGTGGAAAAGATAATTCATAGCAAGGTAGATGTGTATCGTAATGACCAGATAGCGTTGGAGAAAGTAAAGGAATATGATAAAATCATTTTATCACCGGGTCCGGGTATTCCAGTAGAAGCAGGCTTGCTGTTACCTTTGATAAAGGAGTATGGTTCTTCTAAATCTATATTGGGTGTTTGTTTGGGACACCAGGCTATTGGCGAAGCATTTGGCGGTAAGCTGGTAAACCTGGATACGGTTTATCATGGTGTGGCTACGGAGATTAGAGTCATGAGTCATGAGTCTATAGTTATCGGACAGGAAAACTCAGGTTTCACACCTTACGTCTCACGAAATTTATTTGATGGATTACCGGATACAATCAAAGTAGGCCGTTATCATTCATGGATTATAGCTGACGAAAATTTTCCGGAAGAACTGGAGGTAACAGCAAGGGATGAAAACGGGTATATCATGGCTCTACAGCATAAAAAATATGATGTACAGGGGGTGCAGTTTCACCCGGAGAGTGTGTTGACGCCGGACGGGGAAAAAATAGTAACAAATTGGTTAAAGAGGAAATGAAAAAAATCTTACAATATTTATTCGGGCATAAAACGCTTTCAAAAGAAGCGGCGAAAGAAGTGCTGGTCAATATCGGTAAAGGTGTTTATAATGAACATGAGGTAACGGCTTTTATGACAGTGTACCTGATGCGGAGCATTACAATAGAAGAGTTACAGGGGTTCAGGGAGGCATTATTGGAATTGAGTGTAAAAGTTGACCTGAACGAATATGAAACACTCGACATTGTCGGTACAGGCGGTGATGGAAAGAACACTTTTAATATTTCCACACTGGCCTGCTTTATTGTGGCCGGTACGGGGCAAAAAGTAGCTAAGCATGGCAATTATGGCGCATCATCTATCAGCGGGGCAAGCAATGTAATGGAGCAGTTGGGCTATCAGTTCAAAACCGATAACGATAAACTGAAAAAAGAATTGGAAGAAGCCAATATTTGTTTTTTGCATGCTCCTTTGTTTCATCCGGCATTAAAAACGGTGGGGCCGATAAGGAAGAACCTTGCCATGCGGACGTTCTTTAACATGCTTGGCCCGATGGCTAACCCGGCCCATCCTGCCTGCCAGTTGGTTGGTGTTTATAACCTGGAAATGGCAAGGGTGTATAATTATTTATTACAATCAGGAGGAAAACCGTTTACCATTATTCATGGCCTGGATGGGTACGATGAAATTTCGCTGACGAATGATACAAAAGTTATCACTAATGAAGGCGAAAAGGTAATGACGCCGGAGCAGTTAGGAAAGAGAATGGTAACGGCAACCGATATAGGCGGCGGCAGCACAGTGGAAGAAGCGGCAAAAATATTTTCCCGGATATTACAAGGTGAAGGAAGCTGGGCGCAGAATGCGGTGGTACTGGCCAATGCAGCAATGGCGCTGCACTGCACCGGTAAGTATAAAACCTATGATGAAGCATACAATGCAGCAGTAGAAAGTTTTGAAAGCGGGGAAGCATATCAATCATTACAAAAGTTAATTGCCTTACAGACTCCATAGGGCGATATGCCGGGAGAATGAATAAATGTAAAATTCTAAAAAAGCCACGTAGGGGCGGTATATTAAAAATACGGATGGATATTTTAGAAACCATAGTAGCAGCAAAGAAAAAAGAGATAGAGCCGTTCAAGGCCAAAAGCCCGGTAGAACGGTTTGAACGGGAAGGCTTTTTCTGGCAGATAAGGAACCGGTCATTGGTGCAAAGTTTGTCAGCGCCGGGCAGTACAGGCATTATTGCCGAGTTTAAAAGAAAAAGCCCCAGCAAAGGGTGGTTTAAAGTAAAAGAGTTGGAAGTGGAGCCGGTGGTAACGGCTTACAATAAAAGCGCTGCCGGAATTTCCGTATTAACTGACGGTGATTTTTTCGGTGGCGACCTGGACGACCTGATACAAACAAAAGTGGTAACGGATATTCCGGTGCTTAGAAAAGATTTTATTATAGATAAATGGCAAATTGCCGAATCCAAAGCTTTTGGCGCTGATGTGATATTGCTGATAGCAGCCTGCCTTACACCTGCTCAGGTGAAAGAATTTGCGGCCTATGCAAACAGTATCGGGCTTGAATCCATTCTTGAAGTGCACAATGAAGAAGAGCTGGCGCATTGCTGCGATGAGGTAAGCATGGTGGGAGTAAACAACCGGAACCTTAAAACCTTTGAAGTGGATATTAATATATCCTTGCAGTTGATTGATAAAATTCCTTTGGATAAACCGGCTATTGCCGAAAGCGGGATAAGCAATGTGGAGAGTATCTTAACTTTGAAAGAGGCAGGGTTTAAAGGATTTTTAATAGGCGAAAATTTTATGAAAGAAGAACAGCCCGGAAAAGCATTCGAAGAATTTGTAAACAAGCTGAAAGATTAGCCACGAAAGCACACAAAATGACACGAAAAAAAACGCATGGAAGAATGCTTTGAAAAGCAGCAGAAAACCACGATAAAATTTTTGTGTTTCTTCGTGCTGATTCGTGGCTTAAAACAAAAATATGAATATAAAAGTATGCGGCATCACCGACATTAAGCAATTGCAACAACTGGATGGGTTGGATATTGATTTTGCAGGGTTGATTTTTTATCCCGAATCTCCAAGATATGTTGGAGATAAGTTGTCAAAGAAAGATGTAAAGAAAGCTGATTTTGATTTGAAGAAAGTGGGTGTATTTGTAAACCCTGAAATGATTGATGTGCTGGATGCCATTGATGAGTACGGGCTGGATGTGGTGCAACTGCATGGCGATGAAAGCCCGGAGATGTGTGAAGACCTGGGAACAGAAGTAGAAGTGATTAAAGCCTTCCGTATTACCGGCACTGAAAATGTAGATAAACTGGTAGCGCCGTATGATGCGGTATGTGATTACTATTTATTTGATAATGACGGGTTAAAAGAGACCCTTGGCGGAACGGGACGACAGTTTGACTGGAGCATACTTGTTCAGGCCAAAATTGAAAAACCTTTTTTCCTTAGCGGCGGTATTGGCCCTTCCGATGCGGCAAAAGTGAAAGCCTTTAAGCACCCTGATTATTTTGGGGTGGATTTAAACAGTTGTTTTGAAACAGCGCCGGGAGTAAAAAATATGGCGAAGTTGTTGCAGTTTAAGTTAGGGTTGAAATAGAAGCCCCTGTTAAGAGCTTTTTAATAGAAATTTTCTGATTCCTCTAAAGGGGAGATTTGAAAATGCTGTTTGTGAGAAGATGCAAGGTTTGTGTGGGGTCAGCCCTGTAAGGACGATATTTTATAACCGATGGGGATAGATTTGTAGGAACTCCGAAGGGGGTTCAATATTGTTGAGCAGAATTACAGAACGATGAAGAGTGCGACGCAACAGAAGCTGATAGCAATACTGTAGCCGGTTAAATAAAAATCAATGAAAGAAACATACACATTCCCCAACGCCCACGGCTACTACGGCCAATTTGGCGGCGCCTTTATCCCGGAAATGCTGTATCCGAATGTGGAAGAATTACAGAGCCGTTATCTTGATATTATCAACAGTGAAAGTTTTCAAAAAGAATTCCGTGAGTTGCTGAAAGACTATGCCGGCAGGCCAACGCCTTTATATCTTGCCAAAAGATTAAGCGAAAAGTATAAAACAAATATTTACCTGAAGCGGGAAGACCTTTGCCATACCGGCGCACATAAAATCAACAACACCATCGGGCAGATATTACTGGCGGAAAGATTGGGCAAGAGAAGGATTATTGCCGAAACGGGAGCAGGGCAGCATGGTGTGGCCACAGCAACGGTTTGTGCATTGAAAGGACTGGAATGTATTGTGTACATGGGTGAAAAGGATATTGAACGGCAGGCGCCCAATGTGGCCAGGATGAAGATGCTTGGGGCAACGGTGGTTCCTGCCACAAGTGGCAGTAAAACCTTAAAAGATGCAACGAATGAAGCCATCAGGGATTGGATCAACAACCCGGTAGATACTCATTATATCATCGGCAGTGTGGTGGGTCCGCACCCATATCCCGATATGGTGGCAAGATTTCAAAGTGTGATAAGCGAAGAAGTAAAAGGACAGTTGAAGGAAAAAACAGGAATTGAGTATCCCGGATATATCATTGCCTGTGTAGGCGGCGGCAGCAATGCGGCGGGGGCATTTTATCATTTTTTAGACAACGAAAACGTAAAGCTGATTGCGGTGGAAGCAGCAGGCCAGGGAATCAATAGCGGAAAAAGTGCAGCAACGACACAGTTGGGGACAACAGGTATCCTGCATGGCAGTAAAAGTTTGCTGATGCAAACGGAAGACGGGCAGGTGATAGAGCCGCATAGCATTTCAGCAGGGTTGGATTATCCCGGTATCGGGCCGCTACATGCACATTTGTTTGCAACAGGCAGGGCAAAATTTTTAAGTGCAACGGATGATGAAGCATTGCAGGCCGCTTTTGAGCTGGCAAAATTAGAAGGCATTATTCCGGCATTGGAGAGTGCACATGCACTTTCAGTATTGAAACAACAGCAATTTAATAGTGATGATGTTGTTGTTATTTGTTTGAGTGGGAGAGGGGATAAAGATTTGGCAACGTACATGAAAAAATTATGACCTCACCCCATCAAGGGTTTGAAATTTCGGAGACTCCGATTCCCCTCTCCTTTAGGAGAGGGGTGAAAAACTCTACCCTTATCAGGTTTCTGAAGGGGTGAGGTACTAAATGATTTGAAATATGCCTGAATCATATAGGGATAATTTACATAAAGGGGCTATCGGCAAACTCTATCAGTATGGAAGAGAACTGCGGCAGTCTGCAACAAATGCAGAAAAGATTTTGTGGGAGCATTTGCGAAACAGAAAATTGAACGGTTTAAAATTCAGGAGGCAGCACCCGATCGATAAGTTTATTGCAGATTTTTATTGCCATGAGAAGAAATTGGTCATAGAACTGGATGGTTCAGTGCATGATGATAAAATGAATGCACAATATGATGAAGCAAGAACGTATGAACTGAAAGAATTAAGCATCCGGGTAATACGGTTTCGAAATAGTGAAGTGGAAAAGAATATTGAATTTGTTTTAAAGAAGATCATAAAAGAAACGAAGTAAAGCAATGGGCAGAATTGAAGATATATTTCAGTCAAAGGGCAAGAATGTCCTCAATGTGTACTGCACTGCAGGTTACCCCCGGTTGAATTCTACTATGGAGGTAATGACAGCATTAGCGGAAAACGGAGCAGATATTATAGAAATCGGTATTCCTTACAGCGACCCGCTGGCTGACGGGCCGGTTATACAACAAAGCAATGCCATTGCTTTAAAGAATGGAATGACCATTGCAAAGTTATTTGAACAGCTAAAGGATTTTCGTAAAAACCCGGCTTTAACCAATACCGGGGTTGTTCTGATGGGCTACCTGAGCCCTGTATTGCAATACGGGTTTGAAAAGTTTTGTGCTGATGCGGCTGCAATTGGTATTGACGGCCTTATATTTCCCGACCTGCCGGAACATGAATTTGAAACCGAATACGGGACTGTTATAAAAAAATACGGCCTGGATTTTATTTTTCTCGTTACCCCGGAAACTTCGGATGAACGGGTTAAAAAATTAGACAGCTTGAGCAGCGGCTTTCTGTATGCCGTATCTTCTTCCTCCACTACCGGCAGCGATAAAAAGGAAGAAAATCGGGAAGCCTATCTGCTACGCCTCAATAAACTGAAACTGAAAAATCCTGTGCTGGTCGGCTTTGGCATTAAGGATAAAACAGGTTTTGACGATGTTTGCCGTTTGGCAAACGGGGGTATTATCGGCAGCGCTTATATTAAAGCCCTGGAAAACAGTACGAATGTTAACGCATCCACAAAATTGTTTATATCATCTATATTGGGATAAATGGGTTTTTAATCTCCCCGTTGCTTTTATAAATTTGTATGTTGAATTGGTTTGACGTTATATATAAATTCGTAAACACTGATGAAAAATATCCTGTTTCTTATTCTGTTTCTTCCGGTAATCAGTTGGTCGCAAAGCAGTAGCAAATCGTTTGTTATTGAAGGAAAGCTGGATGGTTTCCCGGATGGCACATCGGTAAAGTTGTATAAAAACGGTGATAATGCCGAATTAGCTTCTTCGGTCATTGAGAAGGAAAAATTTGTTTTGAAAGGAAATGTTGCCGAGCCGGTGTTGTGCTTCCTGGCCATCGGCGGTGAACGGCCTTATGAGTTATTTGTGGAAAACAGCGCCATTAGTGTCAAAGGCAGTAAAGGCGCTGCCGATAAGTATGAAGTGAAAGGCTCTGTTTCTCACAATGAATTTAGTGGCTTTCTTCAATCCTTTCTTCCTCTTTTGCAACAATCGTCTTCTCTTGTACAAACAATCAATTCCAGGCCGGCGGGAGAGGAGAGGGAAAGTTTGATGGAAACCTATAACAGTATTCAAGAAAGGATTCAGGGGCAAATAGATAACCAGGTAAAGGCAAAGCCCAAATCAGTTGTTACGGCTTTTATACTGGATGCCACGTACCAGTTCAGTGAAGATGTTATGGTATTGGAGAAAAGGTTTAACAGCCTGGATAAGACAGTACAGGAATCTGAATCAGGAACGAAATTATATGAATCAATCAGGCAGAATAAAATAGGGGCCGTGGGTTCGGAAGCGCTGGACTTTACGCAGGAAGATACTACAGGCAACCCCATCTCCTTATCATCTTTTAAAGGTCAATATGTACTGGTTGATTTTTGGGCCAGTTGGTGCGGGCCCTGCCGCCAGGAAAACCCAAATGTGGTAGCTAACTTTCAAAAGTTCAAGGATAAGAATTTTACCGTATTAGGTGTTTCTTTAGACCGTCCCGGGCAGAAGGACAGGTGGCTGAAAGCCATCCAGGAAGATAAATTGACTTGGACACATGTAAGCGATCTTAAATTCTGGAGCAATGCCGTTGCCGTAATGTACAATATCAAAGGAATTCCCCAGAACCTGCTTATTGACCCTTCAGGAAAGATTGTTGCAAAAAACCTGCGGGGGCATGACCTGGGCACCAAGCTTTGCGAAGTGCTGGGTTGTAATTGATTTAAGTTGCTACATCAGGGGAGATAATAAGCGTAAAAATTTTTCTTTCAATTGTTTGAACAAGGGCCTTTTAAGCCATGCTTCAAGTTTTATTTCTTCCGCATCTTCGAGGTCTTTATAGAATATATCAGCCAGTTCTGAAGCAATTGCGGTATCGTAAATAATAGCAGCCACTTCGAAGTTCAGGTCAAAGCTCCTGAAATCAAGATTGGCAGTTCCCACAGAGGCCAATTTTTTATCCGTAACAAGCGTTTTGGCATGGATAAAGCCTTTTTGGTATTGAAATATCCTTACACCGGCTTCCAGTAATTCTTCAAAATAAGAATGGGCGGCCAGGTTGACCAGTTTAGAATCTCCTTCTTCAGGTACCAGCAGTTTTACTTCCACCCCGCTTAGCGCAGCAATGATCAATGCCTGTTGCAATGTATTATCCGGTATATAATAAGGGGTCGTCAGCAAAATTTCTTTTTCGGCAAGATTAATGGCCTGGATAAACGAGTACAGGATGTTGGGCAGATCAGAATCCGGTCCGCTGGCAGTAATTTGTACTTTGGCGCCGGCTGCTTCTACAAAGGGCATTTCAGGAAAATACCGGTTGGTGATACCAATCTCCTGCTTGCTGCAAAAATTCCAGTCGGATAGAAAAACCTGCTGTAACGACAGGGAGGAATACCCCTTTATCATCAAATGGGTATCCCTCCAGAATAATTTGTTGTCATTCTGGTTACTGTATTTATCAGCGATATTGATGCCGCCTGTAAATGAAGTGATACCGTCAATGACCACAATTTTACGGTGGTTGCGGTAGTTAAGCCGGTTAGCCAGCCGGATAAACCTGATTTTATTAAAAGGAAGCGCCTCTATATTGTTTTTCTTAAGCTCCCTTACAATCGTTTTTCTTATACGGCGGCTGCCGAAATCATCATAGATAAAACGTATCTCAACTCCTTCTTTGGCTTTTTGTATAAGCACATCTTTAACGGCATTGCCTGTTGCGTCGTTCTGATAAATGTAATATTCAATATGAATATGATCTTTTGCATTTTGCAGTTCTTTCAGCAGTTGGGGAAACATCTCTTCGCCGTTAAGCAGGATTTTTACTTCCTTATTGGGCAGGATAAGTGCATTGCCGGCCTTGCTGCTGTACAGGAGCCGTATCAGTTCCCTGTTTTGAATCAATGCTTCATCATTAACAGACAGGAGAGGGTGATCTGATTGTTGTATCCTTTCCCAAAACTTGCTTTTTAGCGCAACAGACAGTTCCTGCTTCCTGTTGTATATCTTTCTTTTCCGGTAGTTAATACCAAAAGAGAAATAGAATGCGATGCCGAGAACAGGCAGGAAAAGAACCAAAAGCAGGTAAGCCAGGGTTTTGTTTACCGACCGGGTATCATATACGATACGTATGCAAACTGCTATAACAACGAGCAGGTAAACCAACTCTGCCAATAACACCCATTTGGTTTGCTCAAACATTGTTCATCATAGCATTAAGTATAAAACAAAAGATATTCGACCGGCGCCGCTCTATTTCAATTTGAACCCGTTGGCCTGTGCAAATTTTTTCTGCACCTTTTGCATTGCCCTGAGTACCTCTTCTTTTTTGCCAGCCAGTGTCAGTATTTTTATCTTTGCTTCTTCTCTTTCTTCGTCTGTTGCCGCCGCACCGTAGTTTTTATACGAAGTGTAAATTGATTTTATGAATGCAAAGTATTCCAGGGCAGCAGTTCGGAAATTGCCTGCTTCTTTGGCATCGGGCACTTTTAAGGCCTTTACTTTTTCAATAGCGCCTTCCACTTTTTCTTCCATGCCTTTTCCGGCAACAACAATGCTGTCGAACTCATTATTTATGATAAATTTTTCAATAGCGCCTTCGGTTTTATTAATGTGAGGGCCAAGCTCTTCTTCGTATTTTATAATATCCTGGTTGTATTTGAAAGCCGCTTTTTTGGAACTGCACCCTGTAATGCAGATAATTAAAAAGACAACAGTAATTATTCTCGTAAGCATAAAAAAAAATTGAGGTAAAGTAAATATTTACTGAATGTAATGTAGTTTTTGCTTCTGTACAAATAAAGAATGGAGGGGTTATTTATACTGTTGCTGTATTAAATAGACTATACCCTCAGCGCCCCCCGGAACCCCCTGGAGCCATAATATGACTCGGCGCCGTTGTGATAAATAAATACAGTGCCATAGCGCCAGTCGCCGAAAATAGCGCCTCCCAATTTCCGGATACTATCCGGCGTTTTTAACCAGCTTGAGGTCTTTGTATCCAGCTTTCCGAGTTGCTGTAATACCCGGTATTGTTCTTCATTCAGGATTTCAATTCCCATTTCGGCGGCCATTCCGATAGCGCTGCTTTTGGGTTTGTGTTCTTTTCTGGATGCCAGGGCTTCGGGGTCATAGCAAAGGCTTCTGCGTTCTTTGGGGCTTTCGGCAACACAGTCATAAAAAATATATTCGCCGGTTTTTTTATCATAGTCAACTACATCGGGTTCGCCCCCGGTACGTTCCATTTCATGAAGCGACCACAGTTTTTCCGGGCTGGCTTTCAGCCTTGCTTCTACTTTTGCCCAGTCAATACCTTTATGGCGATTAGTGTTTTTAGTAAACCGGTCTTTTAGTATTTCCAGGAGGTCTTCCTGTTGTGAAGAGGATAGCTTTCTTTTTGTTGTGTTTGCCATAATGTATGCTTTTAAGTATTCTTAGTATTACATTGAATTCAAAGAGGATACATTTAGAATAGCTTGTTTGCTGAGGAAGCTGTTCTTTGTTAAAAAATAATATCACTTTCGGTCAATGGCTATGCAAGGATAAAAATATACAAACTTCCAATATCAATTTACAGTTATATATTGCTTTGAACCTCATTCGCCTTTTATTTCCTTTTCATTCAGTAATTTCCGGGTTCTAAATGCTATGTATGAAAAAACTGCTTTGTTCTGCCTGTTTCCTGGTTTTTACTTTTTTTGTTCAGGCACAGGACCTCAGCTATTATTTACCTGATAGTGTAAGCTATAACCCGTCCATCCCGAAACCGAAAGACATTATCTATCACGAAGTAGGGGAGTGGCATGTTACGCATGACAGGCTGGTGAATTACATGAAAGCCATTGCTGCAGCAGCGCCGGAAAGGGTAAAATTGGAAACCATGGGATTGACCTACGAAAGCCGCCCGCAGGTATTGCTGATCATTACTTCTCCTAAAAACCATGCAAACCTTGAACAGATAAGGCAGCAGCATGTGCAACTGACCGACCCACCCCGGTCTGCTTCATTGAATATTGATAATATGCCGATAGTTGTCTATATCGGCCACTCCATACATGGAAATGAGCCCAGTGGTTCCAATGCCGGTTTACTAAGCGCCTATTACCTGGCAGCAGCGCAGGGCAAACAAATAGATGAGTTGCTGGAAAATACGGTGATATTATTTGACCCTTGCTTTAACCCGGATGGCCTGCAACGGTTTTCCACATGGGCCAACCAGCATAAAAGCAAAAACCTTGTCAGCGACCCTAATTCAAGGGAGTTTAATGAAGTATGGCCGGGCGGACGATACAACCACTATTGGTTTGACCTGAACCGCGACTGGCTTCCTGCTGTGCATGTAGAAAGCCAGAACCGGGTGAAATGGTTTCATAAATGGAAGCCAAATATTCTTACAGACCATCATGAGCAGGGGAGCAATGCCACGTTCTTTTTTCAGCCCGGTGTGCCTTCAAGGGTAAACCCGCTGACACCGGCCAAAAACCAGGAACTGACGGCAAAGCTGGCAACATTTCATGCAGCTTTTTTAGATCGTATCGGCTCTCTTTATTTTACCAAAGAAAGCTATGATGATTTTTATTATGGAAAAGGCTCCACCTTCCCGGATGTACAGGGATGTATCGGTATTTTGTTTGAGCAGGCATCTTCGCGGGGGCACTTACAGGAAACGATGAACGGCCCGCTTAGCTTTCCGTTTACAATAAGAAACCAGTTTGTAACAACACTTTCCACACTTGAAGGGGCAAAAGCATTGCGTAAAGAATTTTTAGCTTTTCAAAGGGATTTTTATAAGGAGGCATCGGTTCGTGCCGCCTCTTACCCGGTGAAGGGTTATGTATTTGGCGATAAGAATGACCTTGCCAGAACTTTTCATTTTGCCGAAATGTTGAAACGCCAGCAGATTGAACTAAATTATTTGCCTGACATCTGGAAAGACAATGCGTTTGATAAGCAGACGGCCTATATGGTTTCTCTTAATCAGCCGCAGCATAGCCTGATACGGGCCATTTTTGAAAAAACATTTGATTACAAAGACAGCCTTTTTTATGATGTAACCTCATGGACATTTCCATTAGCCTTTGGGCTTCCCTATAAGGAACTGACAACCGCATTTACAATGGGCGATAAGGTAAATGAACTGATGCTGCCAAAAGCATCGGTTGCAGGTGGAAAAAGCAATTATGCTTATCTCGTGGAGTGGAATGAATTGTATGCACCTGCCGCATTGAACGAATGGCTTCAGTCAGGATTAATTGTAAAAGTGGCTACCAATCCGTTTGAAATAAATACGGGGAGCGGAAACAGGAAATTTGAACGGGGCACTTTGCTGATTCCTGCAGGGTTACAGAAAGAGAATAGCGAAACTGTCGCTGTAATGGTAAGTGCAATGGTAGAAAAATACCGGTTGAAGGCATTTGCCGTGCCTTCGGGATATGTAAATGCAGGGAGTGATTTTGGCAGCAGCAGTTTTATTGTTCTTACCCGGCCTTCCGTGGCGATGATAGCCGGGCCGGGGGTAAATGCCCTGGATGCCGGGGAAGTATGGCACCTGCTTGACCAGCGGATGAATATGAAAGCCACCCACCTGGAACCCTCCATGTTCAATCGTATTGACCTTAAAAAGTACAATACGCTGATTATGGTTGGAGGTAATTACAACGAGTTGAATAAGGAAAAATTGAAAGCATGGGTACAGGACGGAGGCGTATTAATCCTGTCGGAAGAAGCGGTTAGCTGGGCGGCGCAGAACGGTATCAATAATGTTAAGATTAAAAGGGCAAAATCACCGGTTGACAGTACAAAGAAGTTTGCCTACAATGACAGGGTGCAGGTGGCCGGGGCACAACGAATGACAGGGGCTATTTTTGCTGCTGAAATTGATAATACGCATCCGTTGGCTTATGGTTATACTACTAAGCAGGTGAGCCTTTTTAAATCAAATAGTGTATTCCTGGAAAAAAGCAGCAATCCCTATGCCACGCCTTTCTATTATGGAAGCAACCCGTTAGAAAGCGGATGGTTAAGCAAAGAGAATAAAGATGCGGTGAAGAATACGGCTGCTGTTGTTGTAAACACCTCCGGCAGTGGCAGGGTGATCAATATTGCCGAAAACCCCAACTTCCGGGCTTTCTGGCTGGGCGGCGCCAAGCTGTTCATGAATGCCATTTTCTTTGGCCGTATCATTGATGCTGCCAGCGCCAGGAGCGAAGAGTGATGTTTTTGTAGCCGCGAAAGCACACGAAAGAAATTGCCGAAGGCAATAAAGTAGTTTAGTTGCCACAGATTACACGAATGTACACAGATACAAGGGCATTAAATCTGTGGCAAAACCTATTTTTCGCCGCAGGCGAAATATGTTCGTGTTTTTAATGTGATTTCGTAGTAACCTCCGTGAATAGTTTGTAAATTCGGTACATGGAAGAAGTGAGGGAACCTATACCGGCATACGGGAAAAGCAAAATATCCGGGCGGGAATATCTTGCTTTTGAAAGAGCCGCTTCGGAGAAGCATGAGTTTTACCAGGGAGAAGTATTCCGTATGCACGGGCATGGTGAATTACTGACCATCTCGGGCGCATCAAAGAGGCGCAACATTATTTTTCAAATCTTTTCGGAGAGCTTATTATACGGTTGAGGGGGAAACCCTGTCAGCCTTACGGGTCTGACCTGTGCATCTATATTCCTGAAAATACATTGTACACTTATCCCGATATTTCAATTATCTGCGGTGATATTGAATCTTCCGAAGAAGATGAGGAAACGGCCGTTCATCCCACATTGCTGATAGAAATACTTTCTCCCGGAACAAGGGAATATGATCGTGGCTCCAAGTTCAAATTATACAGGGATATTCCCACTTTAAAGGAGTATATCCTTGTGGATACCCTATCCCTCAATATTGAAGCCTTCCGCCTGAACACCGCAGGTCATTGGGAATTGGAGGAATACAAAACACCGGACGCTGAAAATTCATTTTCTTCTCTTGGCTTTTCAATTGAAGCCGCAGCGATTTATGCCCGGACAAGATTTGTACAGGGCAAAAGTTAAGGAGGTTATGCACAACCCTTTCACAAAATGACTTTTTGTAAAAGGATGTATGAATTTCACATGATAAATAATCTTACCTTTCACTTCTTAATTAATTACGTTACACTAAAATTTGAGCACTATGATTAAAATGCAAGTTATCGGTAACCTGGGTAAAGACTGTGTGGTGAACACGGTAAACGGAAAAAATGTCATCAACTTTACGGTAGCCCATACCGAAAAGTATAAAGACAGCCAGGGAAACCTGCAGGAAAAAACAACCTGGGTGGATTGCGCTTACTGGACAGACCGTACAGCTATTGCACAGTACCTTGTAAAAGGCAAGCAGGTATATGTGGAAGGGCAGCCTGAAGCAAGGTCTTTTCAGCGAAATGATGGCACTCCGGGTTCTTCTTTGTCGTTGCGGGTAAGGGAAGTGCAGTTGCTGGGTGGCCGTGGCGATAGCGGCGGCGGTTCTTACCAGCAGCAACCGGCCAACACCGCTTACGCAGGTAGCAGCGCAAGCAATGTTCCCGCTGCCAGCGATATTACAGAGCCTGTTGACGATCTGCCTTTTTGATTAATGCAGTAAACAGTCTGATAAAATGTCCCGTTATAGTTTGAACTGTAACGGGACGTTTTTATTTGTTTCTTTGTAATATGGCAGAACAGTTATTTTCTTATCAGCAGTTATTTGATTTTGCAAAAAAGGTTTTTCAAAAAATTGGTTGCAATGAGGAACATGCGGATACCGCAGCCAAAGCATTATTAGCCGCCGATCTGCGTGGAGTGGATTCTCACGGAGTAGCAAGATTGAGCGGTTATGTCCGGCTTTGGGAGGCAAAAAGAGTAAATGCAGCGCCTGCCATCGGAATAATTCACGAAACGCCATCTACCGCCGTTGTTAATGGTGATAGCGGCCTGGGCCTTGTAGTGGCGCCCTATGCCATGCGTATTGCCATCGAAAAAGCAAAGAATGTTGGTACAGGATGGGTGAGTGTGCAGAACAGCAATCATTTCGGCATTGCAGCCCATCATGCCATGATGGCCCTGGAGCATGATATGATAGGTATGGTAATGACGAATGCCAGCCCTTTGGTAGCGCCTACCTTTTCAGTTGACAGGATGCTGGGCACCAATCCAATCTGTGTGGCCGCCCCGGCCGGTGCAGAGCCGGCTTTTGTGGCTGACCTGGCTACCACTACTGCGGCTAATGGCAAGCTGGAAATTTTGCAGCGCAAGAATAGGGCAACTCCTTCCGGATGGGTGCAGGATGCCGAAGGACAATCAGCTACAGACCCGCATATTTTAAAAAAGGGCGGAAGCCTGTTGCCACTGGGCGGCGACAGGGAGCATGGTTCGCATAAGGGATATGCGCTGGGCGCTGTGGTCGATATTTTTTCTGCCTTGCTAAGCGGCGCAAATTATGCCCCCTGGGTTCCGCCGTTTCCGGCCTATGTACCCATGCCCGCACAGCAGCCCGGGAAAGGGATAGGTCATTTTTTAGGCGCCTTACGCATAGATGCTTTTCGTCCGGCTGATGAGTTTAAATCGGCTATGGACCATTGGATACAGGGGTTCCGAAATGCAAAGCCGGTTCCGGGTGAAGAAAAGGTATTGATTCCCGGCGACCCGGAAAGGGAATTTGAAGACCAGCGGTTGAAAGAGGGAATTCCATTGCTGGAAACAGTGGTGAACGATCTGGACCAGTTGGGAAAACGTTTTGGTTTATCGCTTTAGCCTCTTCCTGTAAATACATTTCATTGTAAGAGAATCATATTCTTCAGGCTGTTATCTTTGCAGCCCTGTCGCCGAAAGGTTTATCTGCCGAAGGCAGGCAGACATTTTTAATTAATCCTTTATAAAATATCGGAGGGGGGAGCAAATGAAAGTAATGAAGTTTGGCGGAACCAGTGTGGGCAAACCGGAACGGATGCACCATATTGCATCGCTGGTTACCAAAGAAACAGAACCGGCTATTGTTGTATTATCTGCTTTGTCTGGCACTACCAACGCCCTTGTTTCTATCGGTGAACAGATTGCGAATGGCGACAGGAATGCGGCAAAGCAACTGATAGATAACCTCGAAGCCCATTACAGGGATTTTATTGCACAATTAGTAACCAATCCTGCTGCTGTGGCAAAAGCGCAGGCAGTGCTGGCAGAGCATTTTGATTTCCTCAATATCATACTTAAAATATCTTTCAGCGAAGCGCTGAGCAAGGATATATTGGCGCAGGGGGAATTATTGTCAACAAAACTTTTCAGCGTTTACCTCGAAGAGCAAAAGATACCGTATGTGCTGTTGCCTGCCCTTGAGTTCATGAGCATTGATGGTAATGATGAACCGCAAATTGGAAGCATTAAAGTAAAACTATCGCAGGTCTTGAATAAATATAAGGGACAGAAGTTGTTTATTACACAGGGGTATATCTGCAAGAATGCAAGAGGAGAAGTGGACAACCTGAAAAGAGGCGGAAGTGATTATTCCGCTTCGCTGATAGCGGCAGCTATCAATGCTTCGGTTTGTGAAATATGGACGGATATAGACGGTATGCACAACAACGACCCCCGTGTGGTGAAAAAAACAGTTCCGGTGGAGCAAATGAGTTTTGAAGAGGCGGCGGAGCTGGCTTATTTCGGGGCCAAAATATTACACCCGGCCTCTATCTGGCCGGCACAAACCTATAAAATACCTGTAAAGCTGCTGAATACCATGCAGCCCGAAGCAAAAGGCACTTTGATTGTAGAAGAAGCCGGCAGCGTTGGCGTAAAAGCGGTGGCGGCAAAAGATAATATCATTGCCATACGGATCAAAAGCAGCCGCATGTTGCTGGCTTATGGTTTTCTCCGGAAAATATTTGAGGTATTTGAAAAATACAAAACGCCGATTGACATGGTAACTACTTCTGAGGTAGCCGTGTCGCTGACGATTGATGACACGAAGAACCTTAAAGAGATACTGAAAGAATTAGAGCCATTCGGTACGATAGAGGTGGACAGGGATCAAACCATTATTTCTGTTGTAGGAAATGAAATAGCCCGGACGGAATCCATTATTAAAAAGCTGTTTGGCTCTATAATGAATATCCCGGTTCGAATGGTTTCTTACGGCGGAAGCCCGCATAATATTTCCCTGCTGGTACAGGCTGAGTATAAAACACAAATACTTCAGCAGTTGAACAGAGGAATGTTTGGATTGGAGTGAAGATGGACAATAATGCTATAATGCCAGATGGGATTGTGCAATATTAAAAGGGAAAGCCGCAATGGTTAATAGCGGCTTTCCCTTTTTGGGTATTTTGGCTACGTTCTTTATATAACCAGCAACGCATCTCCATAGCTGAAGAACCTGTACTTGTCCTTGATTGCTTTTTTATACGCTTCCATGGCCAGTTCATAACCGGCAAAGGCGCAGGTCATAATCAGCAGGCTTGTTTTGGGCAGATGGAAATTCGTTACCAATGAATCGGCAATATTGAATTCATACGGGGGATGGATAAACATATTGGTCCATCCTTCAGAAGGCTTCAGTAATTTTTGTGCGGTAAAAGATGATTCCAAAGCCCTCATCGTGGTAGTACCGACAGAGCAAATGCGGTGGCCGTATTCTTTGGCCCTGTTCACCACTTTGCAGGCATCTTCTTCTATATGGTAATATTCTGCATCCATTTTATGCTTGCTCAAATCTTCCACTTCTATCGGGCGGAAAGTGCCGAGGCCGGTATGCAGGGTTACTTCTGCAAAGCGGATACCTTTTATCTCTAAACGCTTGATAAGTTCCTTGCTGAAATGGAGGCCCGCTGTAGGCGCTGCCACAGCCCCTTCATGCTTGGCATACACTGTCTGGTAACGTTCCTTGTCTTCTTCGTCGGGCTTTCTTTTAATGTACTTAGGTAGCGGCGTTTCGCCTAATTTTTCCAACTGGGCACGGAAATCTTCCTCGCTTCCGTCCCAAAGGAAACGGATGGTGCGGCCACGGCTGGTAGTGTTGTCAATCACTTCTGCCACCAGGTCTTCCTGGTCGCCGAAATACAGCTTATTGCCTACCCGTATCTTTCTTGCGGGGTCAACGATTACATCCCAGAGGCGATTGGGTTTGTTCAGCTCTCGCAGCAGGAACACTTCGATCTTAGCGCCAGTTTTTTCCTTGCGGCCATACATGCGGGCCGGAAATACTTTGGTGTTGTTCACTACAAAGCAATCCTTATCGTCAAAATAATCCAGGATGTCGCGGAAATGCTTGTTCTCAATTTCCCCGGTATGGCGGTGTACTACCATCATACGGGCATCTTCTCTTCTTTTGGTCGGATTCTGGGCAATAAGGTTTAAAGGGAGGTCGAAACGGAATTGTGAAAGCTTCATGAGTTTAAGTGGTTTTATAAAATGTCTCATGACGCAAACCGTATGGATACCGGTAGGGTGGCTCGGAGTTCCGGTTCGGTGAACCGGCTCAAATCCGGCCTTACGGCGCCGGGTTTGGTCTGACAGACAACTTATTAGGCGTGCAAAGGTACATTATTTTAATTCAAACGCATGTATTATTTTAGACAAGCCTTTTTTGGTGAAAAAAAGAGGGTAAGCTAACCAACCTGTTGATTTTCATATTTCTTTATGCTTTTGCAGCGAAATAGCATCTTAGTTTTGCTCATCATTAAAATCCGCCGGACCCGATGTTTATGAAAAAAATCTATTCCAGTCTTTTATCAGTTGTGCTGTTGTCTTTTATGGTAGTGGATGCACAGGTAACCATAAAAGAAAAGAAATACCCGAGCCTTTTGTGGGAGATAAAAGGCAAAGGGCTTAGCAAGCCTTCTTACCTGATCGGCACCATGCATGTAAGCAGCAAACTGGCGTTCAACCTGCCCGATTCCTTCTATATAGCTGTAAAAAATGCACAGGTAGTGGCCTTGGAAACCAATCCTGAAACATGGCAGGAAGATATGACGAAGTATGAACTGGGCTTTGAAAACTATATGGATGCTTATGCAGCTTCTTACGGTAGCTATTCCAGGATGCCGGATGAATATATGGGCATCCATACGCTGAAGTTTGATAAATATGCACAGAAGATTGAAAAAGCATTGTATAGTAACCCTTCTGCCATCAACAACCTGCTGTACCGCTCTTATGGAAATGAGGCCAGCGATTTTGAAGAAGACACATTTCTTGACATGTATATTTATCAATGCGGTAAGAAATGGGGCAAAAAAGTTGCCGGTGTGGAAAATTATGGAGAAAGTATGCAACTGATGGCGGAAGCTTACAGAGATGCCGTAAGCGATACGAATAGAAAAGAAAGAAGCTATGGAGATATAGACGATGATTATTCCATGTACAAATTACAGGAAGCGTACAGGACAGGTAACCTCGATCTGTTGGATTCTATCAATAAGTATAACAGTGTTTCCAAAGCATTTGATGAAAAATTCCTGTACCAGCGTAATTACATACAGGCCAATTCTATTGACTCTATATTAAAAACGGGGGCCAGCTTATTTGTTGGCGTTGGTGCAGCCCATTTACCGGGGGAAAGAGGCGTTATTGAAATTTTAAGGGAGAAAGGCTATCAGTTACGGCCCGTAAAAATGGGAGAAAGGGCCAGCAAAGAAAAGGAGATGGTGGAAAAGATAAGGGTGCCGGTTATTTTTAATAAAGTGGTGGCCGAAGACGGTTTGTATGAAGTAGAACTTCCCGGAAAATTTTACAGGCTGGGCGAAGAAGCAGGGCTGAACCTGCAGCAGTATGCGGATATGGCAAACGGAAGTTATTATATGGTAACACGGATAATGACGAATGCATGGATGTGGGGCCATACGGAAGAAAGGATGTTGAAAGTGATTGACAGTTTATTGTATGAGAATATACCGGGCAAAATCATATCTAAAACACCTGTTGTAAAGAATGGGTATAAGGGGTTTGATATTGTAAACCGCACCCGCCGCGGCGATGTGCAGCGTTACAATATTATTGCCACTCCTTTTGAGGTATTTGTTTTTAAAATGAGCGGCACAGGCGATTATGTTAAAGACGGCGAAGAAGCGCAAAAATTTTTCGGAAGCATACAATTAAAAGAAACGAAAACCCCCGAAACAAAAGCTAACTGGCTTACTTACTCGCCATCGTATGGAGGGTTTTCGGTAGAAATGCCGCATACGCCTTATTCCGGCGCCGGGAAGAATTTTGTTTATGATGCTGCGGACAAGGTTTCAGGTAGTTATTACAGGGTTATCCGTACGGTAATAAACAATTACAGTTTTGCAGGGGAAGATACATTTGACCTGGGCTTGATGGATGAGAGTTTTATGGCGTCTGAATTTATAGAGAAGCAATTATCCCGGAAGCAAACAACGCATAAAGGATACCCCGCACTGGAGGCTTCTTACAGGGATAAAAACGGCGATGTGTTCCAGGCAAAGTTTATCATCCAGGGGCCGTATTACTATACGCTTATTGCACATGGAAAAAAAGGGAAGCCGGAGGCGCAACGTTTTTTTAATTCGTTTGAGATAACGCCTTTCCGGTACACAGCGTCTAAGACAGAAACGGATACATCACTTTATTTTACTGTAAAAAATCTTTCATATAAGGAAAGCGATAAAATAAAGCTGGATATACCGGCCTTCAACCTTTGGGGCGGGTATGATGAGGAGGAGAAAGATTCGGAAGATGACCAGTTGGAGGCAGGGGTGTTCCGCAGCCGGATCGTTGCCAACGATTCCACCGGCGAAAAAATCTATGTTACCTTTTATCGTTCGCCACGCTACCATTATGAGAAGGACAGCAGTTCTTTCTTTGAACCGAAAAAATTTTCTTACCGGGGCGATTCTACCTGGATCGTCAAAAAACAGGTTCGGAACACATCTCCGGGAAATAACTGGATGGGCGAGATTATTTTTACAGATACCGGCAGCAGCAGGTCGCTGTGGCTGAAATCGTTTTATAAAGATGGGATCGTTTTTACACTCACCACACAAACAGATACTTTAACCCGTCCCAGCGATTTTATAAAAACTTTTTACGAAACATTTCAGCCTGCCGATACACTAAAAGGGGCAAATGTGTTTCAAAAAAAATCAAGCCTGTTTTTCTCTGATTTTACAAGCGGCGACAGTGTGCTGCGTAAAAGAGCATTGAAAAATATCGAAGCTGTTGAATTTGATTCAACAGACTTTAGGCAGTTGAAACAGTTGGTGCAAAGCCTTAGCTGGAAAGAAAAAAAATATCTTGATACAAAAGAGTCTTTGATAGAGAAACTGGGTGAAATACCGGCAAAAGAGGTGTCGGATTATCTCAAGCAACTCTATTTTTCGTTGGATGACACCATACAACTGCAATATGCGGTTTTAAAAAGTATAGTAAGTCAGCAGACAGCTTACTCTTATGCTGTCTTCAGGGATATTGTAAATGCGGAGCCGCCGATACTGGATATCGGTACAAGCGAATATGATTATTCTTATAAAAGCACTTTCCTTGACGGGCTAAGCGACTCATTAGAACTGGCAAAGCAGATATTACCCGACCTTCTTCCGTTGGTTAATCTTGAAGATTATAAAGAAGATATTATGTCGCTGCTCGTCGTTATGATAGACAGCAGTATGCTGAAAACGGCAGATTATGAAGCCTATTTCAGCAAGTTCATGCTGGAGGCAAAACAAGAATTGAAAAAGCAGTCAATTGCTGAGAAAAGGAAGGCTCTTAAAGAAGCGGAGCAAAGCAAGGTAGGTAAAAAACCTTCATCCAATTATTACAAAGGGAGTGATACAAAGGATTACGGTAATGCAGCGCTTAATCTATACGCTTCATTGCTGATGCCGTTTTGGGATGAAAAGCCTGCCGTTCAACCCTGGATGGACCAGCTTGTTAATTCAGCGGATAAGCGGTTGAAATATGCAACCATGCTCTTGTACCTTAAGAATAATAAAAAGGTTGCGGATACTTTGCTGAAGTATTTTGCCGGACTGGATGAGTACCGTTTTGAATTGTACAAAGACCTGAAGAGTTTAAAAAAGTCCGACCTGTTCCCGGCAGCTTATAACAATCATGCAGACCTTGCCAAAAGCTCGTTGCTGGACGAGGTAACGTATGAGAAACCTGATTCCATTGTTTTTCTCGATAAAGTTTCCACTGTATTTGAAGGGAAAAAAGGGTGGGTTTATTTTTATAAATACAGGGAGAAAAAGGACGATGTATCGTGGAAAATTGCTTCCGTGGGCCTGGTGCCGGAAAACCCCGGAGAGTTTCTTGTTCCTTTGCCTGCAGAAAAAACAGGTACATACAAGGCCACATCGTATGAGAGACATTTGTTTACCCGGCTATCAGATACAAAGCTAAAAGAAGATGAGCCGGTAAGACCGCAACTCGAAAAAGCATTAAAGCGGTTGCTGTATGGTGAAATAAAAAGCGGGTCGAAATTTTATGAAGCAGAAGGAAAAAGAGCTTCCTGGCTTGAGCACATGATGGATTAAACGGCAATGCCCCTGGGTATGGAACTGATCAGTTTTTTTGTATAGCCGGATTGGGGATTGGTGTAAACATCTTCTGCATTTCCCGATTCAACGATTTTTCCTTTATACATCACTATTATTCTATCGCTGATATAGCGTACCACGGAAAGGTCATGTGAAATAAATATTACCGTAAACCCGAATTCTTTTTTCAGGTTGTTGAGCAGGTTAAGCACCTGGGCCTGCACACTTACATCAAGAGCTGATACGGCTTCATCGCAGATGACAAAAGAAGGGTTCATCGCCAACGCCCTTGCAATAACGATTCTTTGCCGCTGGCCGCCGGAAAATTCATGCGGGTAGCGGTGAAAATGCCCGGTGTCTAATCCTACTTTTGCCAGCAGCTCGGCTACTTTTTCTTTTCGTTGTTTGCCGGACGAAAAAAGACGATGCACTTTCATAGGCTCTTCGATGGCCGAGCCGATAGTAATTCTTGGGTTCAGGGAAGAATAAGGATCCTGAAATACAAGTTGTATTTCTTTTCGGAAAGAACGTAATTCTTTTTTTGTTTTTGCTGCCAGGTCAGTTCCATTGTAATCTATTGTGCCGGATGTAACATCTGTTAATCGTAACAAAGCCCTTCCTAAAGTCGTTTTGCCGCAACCACTTTCGCCAACAAGGCCAAGGGTTTCACCTTTTCGTACTTCAAAGCTCACATCATCCACCGCTTTTATAAAAGAAAGAGGTTTCCCTAAGAAAGATTTTTT
This sequence comes from uncultured Chitinophaga sp., assembly GCA_964560445.1. Lineage (GTDB taxonomy): Bacteria > Bacteroidota > Bacteroidia > Chitinophagales > Chitinophagaceae > JJ008. The sequence continues at coordinate 43,275 of CAZLLT010000021.1, forward strand.
CGAAGGGTACCAAACGCTGAGGTGTTCGGCTTTAAGCAGTATCTCTCCGGATATAATGGCCGGTTCAGCGGTGTGGCTGGTGTTTGTATTTTCTGCCTTGTTTGTTTGTTCAAGAAAATCCGCAACAACAGGCAGCCTGCTTCCTTTTTCCTGATTAGACGGGCGGCAGGCCAGCAACGCTTTTGTGTAAGGATGTTGCGGGCTCCTGAAAATATTTTCCACCGTATTCTGCTCTGCAATTTCGCCTTTGTACATAACTACAGCCCGTTGGGCGATTTCTGCCACTACGCCCAAATCATGGGTGATGAACAGCACTCCCATATTTGTTTGCTGTTGTAATTCTTTTATCAGTTGCAGGATGGTTTTTTGCACCGTTACATCAAGGGCGGTGGTAGGCTCATCACAAATAAGCAGGCGGGGCTCGCAACACATGGCAATAGCAATCATTACCCGTTGTTTTTGCCCGCCGCTTAACTGGTGCGGATAGCGGTTGAATATGGAAGAAGGGTCAGGTAGTTTTACTTTTTCAAACCATTCAATGCTTTTTTGCTTTGCTGCTGCTTTCTTTATCTTTTTATGGGATAAAATGGCTTCCATCAACTGTTCGCCGCAGGTAAGAACAGGATTCAGCGATGTCATAGGTTCCTGGAAGATCATGGCAATTTTATTGCCCCTGATGTCCTGCATTTCATATTTATTTTTCTGCAACAGGTCGGTGGCCGTTTTGCCATCTTCAGAAAATAATATTTCGCCACTGGTATATTGGGCGGGTGGAGAGGGAAGGAGTTGTAATACCGATAAGGAAGTAACGGATTTCCCCGATCCGGATTCGCCTACCAGCGCTACAATTTCTCCCTGGTTAACAGAAACGGATATTTCTTTGAGGGCATGGGTGGCGCCGCTATCCGAGTTGAAATCAACAGATAAATTTTTTATTGATAGCAGGGGTAGCATGTTTTCTGCCGGGTTACTTTTTATCAACTACCTTGATGGAAAGGCCTTTCGGGGGAGTGGGGTAATAGGCCATACATACGGCACAATTCTGCGGCGTTGTGGTATCAATGGTAAAATAGAATTCATCGCCCTGTTCAATATTTTCAGGGAATGTACAGGGGCTGCTTAGCCGGAAAACATTTGTATAGTTTTTTCCGGTGGTTTCGTCTGTCCAGGCAGGCACAACAAAGGAAGTATCTGTTTCGTCTTCAAGTACGGCGATTGTATAATTCTTGCAGATGCCTTTTATTTCAAGCCTTCCTTTAAAGGGGCCAATATTGTTTTTTTTACATTCCCAGGAAGGGAAAATAAAAAGGGCGAGAATAACAGGGATAATTGTCTTTTTCATACCTAAAGAATTTAAAATTTAAGATGACGTACAGTCAGCCCGTCATTCATCAGTTGTTTCAGGGAATCAATACCTATGCGGATATGATTTTCTACAAACTGGGCTGTAACATTCTTATCGCTTTCTTCCGTTTTTACGCCATCAGGTATCATGGGCTGGTCGCTTACCAGCAGCAGGGCGCCGGTCGGTATTTTATTGTAAAAGCCAACAGTAAAAATAGTAGCGGTTTCCATATCTATAGCATAGGCCCTGATTTTCTGCAGGTATTCCTTAAATACTTCATCATGCTCCCACACCCGGCGGTTGGTGGTATATACGGTTCCGGTCCAATAGTCCACTTCATAATCACTAATAGTGGTGGATACGGCTTTTTGTAAGGCGAATGCCGGAAGCGCCGGTACTTCGGGCGGAAAATAATCGTTAGATGTTCCTTCGCCTTTTATGGCAGCTATCGGAAGAATAAGGTCGCCGAGTTTGTTTCTTTTCTTCAATCCGCCGCATTTGCCAAGAAACAATACTGCTTTTGGCGCTATGGCAGATAGTAAATCCATGATGGTAGCGGCAGTGGGGCTGCCCATTCCGAAATTAATAATTGTGATATTCCCTGCCGTAGCGCATTGCATGGGCCTGCCTTGGCCGATAACTTCCACCTTGTTCCATTCAGCAAACAGCGTTACATAATTGCCGAAGTTGGTGAGCAGGATATATTCTCCAAAATTTTCCAATGTCTCACCGGTATAGCGGGGCAGCCAGTTTTCTACGATTTCTTCTTTTGTCTTCATATCTGCGAATTTAATTCATTTACATTTGTCTTTATACCAGTTTGTGTAATTATGATTTCTATTCGTTTTCCTGAACCGGAATTTGCCATTAAAAAAGACAATGGGAAAGACCTGATCTTTGACGCCATCAGGAAAAAATGGCTGGTACTAACGCCGGAAGAATGGGTGCGCCAGAATTTTGTGAGTTATCTTCAAAAAGAAAAAAGCTATCCATCCGCTATGCTGGCGCTTGAAAAAGAGCTAAAACTGGGTGAATTGAAGAAGCGGTTTGATATCCTTGTATATGATGCCGCCCACCGGCCCTGGCTGATGGTGGAATGTAAAGCGCCGGAAGTTACGCTGGACCAGAAAGTACTGGAACAGGTGTTGCGATATAATGTTGCTATTCCCGTAGAGTATATAATCATAACAAACGGTGAATACACTTACGGCTGGCAATTGCAGCAGGAGGAGGTTATTGTGCTGGATGATTTACCCGGTTACAACGGGTTGATAAAGGAACGTTAAAAGCCCTGGTGTGCCATAAAATAAATCTATAAATTTGGTGGACTAAATAATCTTACCCATATTTGCCATGTATTTGTAAAATTTCATGAACTATCAAACCATCCATATACATTGTTGTATTTGTTGTTGCAAGCAACAGCATATAATGCTATTGGGTGGATCGGCGGATATATAAGAAAAAAATATTTCGATTTCTTTATACTAAAGCTCCACATGTTGTGGGGCTTTTTTAATATAAATAACTATGATAACTGAATTGCAGAATAACCGGACACAACTGTTGAAACGGGTATATGACCTTGAAAAAGAGATAGGCAAAACGCCGCTTGTGCCGTTAAATAATATTTTCAGGAAGAAAAATGTGCAGGTATTTGCCAAGCAGGAATGGAAGCAGTTGGGGGGAAGTGTAAAAGCGAGGGCCGCTTACCAGATCATCAAGGACGCCATTGAGAATTATGAGCTGGATGAAGACATTACCCTGCTTGATGCAACAAGCGGAAACACGGGTATAGCGTATGCTGCCATCGGCCGTCAGTTAGGCATAAAGGTAAAACTCTGCCTCCCGGAAAATGCATCCAAAGAACGAAAACAGATTTTAGAATCATTAGGTGCAGAGCTTGTACTTACTTCTCCTTTGGAAGGTACAGATGGTGCACAGGAAGCAGCCTTTCAGTTAGCAGTTGATAACCCTGAAACTTATTTTTATGCCGATCAGTACAGGAATGAAAACAACTGGAAAGCCCATTATGAAACTACGGCTGTTGAAATATTCAAAGAAGCGCCGGATATTACGCATTTTGTAGCAGGGCTTGGTACTACCGGAACATTTGTTGGCACAGGAAGAAGATTGAAAGAATTTAATCCCGGTATTCAACTCACCTCCTTACAGCCTGATTCTGCATTGCATGCCCTGGAAGGATGGAAACACCTGGAAACAGCGGCTGTCCCCGCTATTTATGATGAAACATTAGCGGATGATAGCCGGGAAGTGAGCACCGAAGAAGCTTATGACTACATTAAAGATATACTGAAATATGAAGGCTGGCTCGTAAGCCCATCTGCTGCGGCCAATGTGGCAGGCGCCATCCGGGTTGCAGAAAACCTGGAAAAGGGAATTGTGGTAACAGTGTTGCCTGATAATGCGGATAAATATGGAGATGTAATAACTAAACTTTTATAGTATGCTGATCTTACAGGAAGATGCAATAAGAACAATGGCGGCTGATGCGGAAAGCTCTTTTCCAGATGAATGTTGCGGTTTTTTCTTTGGTGAAGAAACCGTAAACGAAAGGGTTATTAAAGCAGTATTGCCCGTCAATAATTCCAGAGAAGGCGACAAGAGAAGGCGTTTTGAAATTGCTGCTGCTGATTACCTTGAAGCAGAATTATTTGCTGTTAAGAATAAGCTTAACCTGCTTGGGGTTTATCATTCGCATCCCAATCATCCCGCTATCCCTTCTGAAACGGACAGGCTTTCGGCGCAACCTTATTTTTCGTACGTCATTATTTCTGTCATCAACGGCAGAACGGATACCATACGTTCATGGGCGCTTAATGAAGAACGGCAATTTGAAGAAGAAATAATTTTTGATAACCAGCTTATAAAAATATAAACTATGGCAAAAGTACTGATACCCACACCGCTCAGAAAGTTTACCGGCAACAATGCCTCATTGGATATACCGGCGGCCACTGTGCAGGATATTGTAACTGACCTTACACTGAACTTTCCTGACCTGAAGAAGCATTTACTGGATGAGCAGGGAAAACTCCGTTCATTCGTCAACATATTTGTTGATAAAGATGATATAAGAAACCTGGAAAAAAAAGAGCTGACGGCAGTGAAAGAAGAAACGGTGGTGAGCATTATTCCTGCTATAGCAGGGGGCGCCGGAGATGATTTTTCCCCTGAAGAACTGGCAAGGTATAACAGGCATATCATTATCCCCGGTTTTGGCATAGAAGCGCAGCGCAAACTGAAAAATGCAAAAGTGCTTGTTATCGGTTCCGGCGGATTGGGAAGCCCGGTGTTGTTGTACCTGGCAGCGGCAGGAGTGGGCACTATTGGCATTGTGGATTTCGACCTGGTGGATGACAGCAACCTCCAACGCCAGGTTTTATTTGGCGTAAATGAAATCGGTGTTTCAAAAGTTATCGCGGCAAAAAGAAGGTTAAGGGATTTAAACCCGCATATTGAAGTTAATATTCATAATCTCCAGCTTAATGCTAAGAATGCCCTTGAGGTGATTGAAGAATATGATGTAGTGGCAGATGGTACGGATAACTTTCCTACAAGGTACCTGGTAAATGATGCCTCTGTTATTTTGGGCAAGCCGAATGTGTACGCCTCCATTTTCCAGTTTGAAGGGCAGGTATCTGTATTTAATTATAAAGACAAGAACGGGAATATCGGGCCTAATTACCGTGATCTTTATCCTGCACCGCCGCCACCCGGTCTGATTGCAAGTTGTGCAGAAGGTGGCGTTTTAGGCGTATTGCCCGGCATCATCGGTACATTGCAGGCATTGGAAGTGATTAAAGTGATAACAGGGGTAGGGGAACCTTTAAGTGGTCGTTTCTATACATTCGATGCATTGACCTTTGAATCAAGAACATTTACCATTAAAAAGAATGAGCAGGCGCCGCCGATAACAAAGTTGATAGACTACGAGCAATTCTGCGGCGCCAAAGTAGCGGAACGTCCCGTGAAGGAGATCACTGCAAAAGAATTGTACGACTGGCAGACAAGGGGCGAGAAATTCCAATTGATAGATGTTCGGGAGCCGCATGAATACGAAATAGTGAACATTGGTGCGGAACTTATCCCTTTAGGAACTGTTGCAGAAAATGCTGCCTCTATTGACAAGGATAAAAAGGTGGTAGTGCATTGTAAGATGGGTGGACGCAGCGCCAAAGCTATTCGGGAATTAGAAGACAAGTTCGGGTTCGACAATTTATATAACCTGAAGGGGGGCATACTGGCCTATGTGGATGAAGTGAGGCCTGAGCTGACAAAATACTGATTGTTTTAGGTTTTGTTTTTTTCCCGGTAATAGCTGGCCGGAAGCAGTTAAAAAAAATCCCAGATGCATTGGCAAATGGGATTTTTTGATATAAGCAATTGGGATGTGGTTATGGGAAGATGCCTAACTCGGCATAGCTGGTTGCTACTTTGTTGATGGCAACTACGTAGGCCGCCGTACGCATATCAGGAATATCCGGGTTTTCTTTCCATGTATTCATGATTTCATGGGTCGCTGTAATCATGGTTTCTTCCAGGCCGCTGTACACAAGATCTACCTCATCTGCGCCATGCACAATATACTCTCTTTCTTTTGACGTCATTTCTTTTCCGGAAAGAATTTCCATTTGCCGTACAATATGAGAGTTCATATTTTCATTGAACCGTTTTTCCATTCTTCCGTAGCGTACGTGGCTCAGGTTTTTCAGCCATTCAAAGTAAGAAACCGTTACACCGCCGGCATTGAGGTACATATCCGGCACTACTAAAGTGCCTTTGGCAATAAATACATCATCCGCTTCGGGGGACAAAGGGCCATTGGCTGCCTCACCGATTATTTTTGCTTTTACACGGGGGGCATTTTCGCCGTCAATTACATTTTCAAGCGCTGCCGGAATAAGAATATCACATTCCATTTCAAGGGCTTCGCTGTTTTTTGCAAAATTATTGGCGCCCGGGAAGTTCAGGATAGAACCTGTTTTCTTTCTGTGGGCAAATACACTATCTATATCAAGGCCCTCATTGCTCCAGATAGAACCTTCATATTCTGCAATGGCTATTATTTTAGCGCCGGCATCCTGGAAAAATTTGGCGCTGTGGTAGCCTACATTTCCCAATCCCTGCACTACAACCCTTTTACCTTCCACGCCTACGTTAAGCCCTAAGCGTTGCATTACATCGGGCATATTGCATACTTCCCTCAGCCCGAAGAATACACCTAATCCTGTTGCTTCCCTGCGGCCACGGACACCGCCTTGTGTAACGGGTTTGCCGGTTACGCAGCCTGCCGCATCAATTTCGCTGGGGTGCATGGCTGTATAGGTATCCAATATCCAGGCCATTTCCCTTTCCCCGGTTCCATAATCGGGGGCAGGAACATCAATGCCGGGACCGATGAAATTCTTCTTTATCAGTTCCGCTGTGTAGCGGCGTGTTATTTTTTCCAATTCGTAGGCAGAATATTTTTTAGGGTTTATTTTGATACCGCCTTTGCCCCCGCCGAAAGGAACATTTACAATGGCACATTTGTACGTCATCAGCGCTGCCAGCGCCATTACTTCATCCTGGTTTACTTCTGCAGCAAAACGGATACCTCCTTTACAGGGAGTTTTATGATGCGAATGTTGTACCCTGTAGGCTTCTATTACTTCAATGCTGTCATCATCTCTTTTTACCGGGAATCGCATCCGGTAAACGGCATTGCAGGCTTTAATCTGGTCTAATATTCCCCCGTCCCATTTGGTGAATCGGGCCGCTTTGTCGAAACTTCGTTCTACGGCGCCAAAAAAATTGTAATTATTTTCTGACATGGTTTTTGATTTTATTTAGCAATCGTTAGGCAGGCAAAAGTATTTATTTATACATCAGCCTGCTTTTGTTTTCTTTTCGATTTTTGTAATTTTTCTGTCTAGTCTTATTATGTACAATATAAGACCGGTAAGAATAGTGAGTACTACGGCCACTACTACGTATATTCTTCCGTTTGACCGCATGGTGTCTGCCATTGTAGTTGCATCCTGGGCATGTAATACCGTACATGCCAGGAGCAGGGAAAGAGATAGCAGTATTTTTTTAAAGAAATTCATCATACCCAGTTTTTTTCTTTTAGAAATGCCAGCCTGATTTTTAATGTTGTAATCCATACGCCTAATAATGTCCACCCCAGTACGGCGGGATAGAAAACGATACGCATGGAGCCATCAATATCGTTTTTAACATCCAGGGCAGGATTGTCCTCATTACCAGGGTGCAGGCTGGGAAGCAGCCGCGGAATGATCCAGATGGACGGAAAAAGAACCGCATAAGCGAAAATATTATAGACAGCGCTGATTCTTGCTTTCTTATCTATATCCTGTATAGAGTCTCTTAGTATAAGGTAGGCAAAATAGACTAATAAGGCGATGGCTGCGCCGATCAGTTTTGGGTCCCTTGCAATAGAACTGAATGAATTAACAGCAGGTTTATTGGGGTCGGCCCAGGTGTAGGCAGCCCATATTGCGCCGGTGGCATAGCCCAGTAGTCCGAATACAATGGCTACTACTGCAAACTGGCGGGCAATAATATCGTATCGCAGGTTAAGGGTGCGTAAATAAATAACAGCATTTACCACAGAAACGGTGAACAGGATCATCATGGTAAACCACATAGCTACATGGAAATAAAGATTGCGGATGGTTTCCTGCAAAAGGGGCAGGCGTGGCACATCCATCAGCAGGCCCGCAACGAAGGTGTAAACAAGCAAAGCAATGCTTGCTACTTTCCACCAGGGCTTATACATATAGTTGTTGAAATCGGTCATCGGGGAAGTCCTTAACGGGTAAGGACTTGCTTAACGGCGCAAAAATAAGGCGCAATAGCTACATAAGAAATAAATTGTTTGCTTTTAATGCCTCCTGTTCAATCTTTCCATAAAAAGGGGTAGAGGATAACGGAAAGGATGATGATCAGGGCATCCAGGGCTATCAATAAAAGAACTGTACTGGCAGGTATCGTCAGCAAAGGCGCAAACGATGCTTTTGACAGTTGCATTAACAATAAAAGCTGCGGCAGGATGATGGGGAACCCTAAGACAGCCATAATGGCGGCATTTTGCTGGGCTTTTGCTGCAATGGCGGCAAGAAAAGTGAACACAAGGCTTAGCCCCCAGCCGCCTAAAACAACCAGCCCGATAAATTCTCCCGTATGCTGCATAGGATTGCCCAAAAAAAGGCTGAAAAGGCCTAAGCTTATCAACCCCATGACAAGCATGAGCAGCGAATTGAATACAAGTTTGGCCAATATAAACAGTACCGGGTGAACAATTGAATAATAATAAAGCATGCGACCCCTGCTTTCCTGTAAAAAGCTTTTCGCAACGGCATTGATACATATAAAAAGCTGAATAACCCAGAAAAGGCCGTTCCATACATTGCTTTCCGGTTCTTCCATCACCATATATAAAACAAAGATGGTGGCGCCTATGTATAGAAGGATGCCATAAAAGCTGTACTGCTGCCTTATTTCAAGCAGCACCTCTTTTTTTAATAATGCCAATATGTGCCGGAAGGATTGTATAAAGCAGAGATTTTTGCGAAAATAGGATAACTGCTGTTATTAAGAGCCGGAACAGATGAATACCTGTCGGACAAATACAGCAATAAAACTAAATTGATTCAATGTGTGTTTAAAAACCTGCTGACCGGTTTGGTTATTATTGCCTAACTTTCCTCAAAAGTTATTGTATGAAAAAAATCTTCAGTTTGCCGGTTATTGCTATACTCGCATGCAGCATTTTGCTGTTCCAGGCTTGCCAGACTGCAAAATCTTCTTCTGCTTCCCGTATGCTGAAATTTGGTTTTGAAAAAGGGAAGGGTTACGATTATGAAATGATTTCCAATATAGACCAGGAAATAAACGGGCAAAAAATGAAAATGGATATGGCCGTTTATTATTCAATGGATGTGGCAGAAGATAACGGCGAAACGAAGACAATCAATTCTTCCTTTGACCGCTTTAAAATGGATATGGCCGTTGGTGGAATGAGTTTGAAAGTGGATACGGAAAACCCGCTTCCTGAATCAGGCTCAGAAAATGACCCGATGGCTTTATTCAACAGGATGATGAGCAGTATTAAAGGCAAAAAATTTACTATGAAAGTTGATGCAGAGGGCAGGATAACAGAAGTTACAGGCTTTGAAGATATGGCAACTGATATTGTGGCAACGCTTCCCGGTGATGAACAGACGAAGGAAGAAGTGGCGGCGCAATTCAAAGAGCAGTTTAATGAAAAGAGCATAAAAGAGCAGATGGAACGTGTATGGTATCTTTTTCCCAACAAGGAGGTAAAAGTGGGGGATAGCTGGCAAAAAACAAGCTTAACAGGCGGCCCTATGGGGCAAACCTATGAATCTACCTACACTGTAAAGGAAATAGAAGGAGATATGGTAACCCTTGGTGAAAAAACTACTATAAAACAGAGTATGGAAGGAGCGGATATTTCAGGAACCATTACCGGGGAATCGATAATTGACAGTAAAAGCGGCCTGATAGTGAAAGGCGACCAGGATTTGAAAATGACAACTACTGTTCAGGGAACAACGTTTACTACAACAGGAAAGATAAAAATACTCGGCAAGGCCAGATAGTTTTATTTGCCATAGCATTTCCGGCACCGGGGTTCATATACGTCTTTGGCGCCAAGCATTACCTGGTCTTCATTAGGGATTTTCCGGTATGAGTAGTTGGCTATATTGCCGCACTGCATACAGATAGCATGAAGTTTCGTTACATAATCGGCTTTTGCCATCAGAAAAGGCATTTGCCCGAAGGGCTTGCCGGTATAATCCATATCAAGCCCGGCTACAATGACCCGTATGCCCCGAAAAGCCAGTTGGTCGCAGACATTGGCAATCTCATCATCAAAGAACTGTGCTTCATCAATACCGATAACATCAACATCCTCCACCATCAGCAATATCTTTTGCGAGTTATCCACCGGCGTAGATTGTATGGCAGTAGCATCATGCGACACAATTTTTACCTCGTCGTAGCGCACATCAATAGCCGGTTTAAATATTTCTACCTTTTGATTGGCAATTTTCACTCGTTTCAGGCGGCGGATCAGTTCTTCCGTTTTACCGCTGAACATAGAGCCGCAGATAACTTCTATGCTGCCCCGGCGCTCTCCGCTATTATTGGGTTCAATAAACATTGTTAAGATTTAATAACTCCGCAAATATGGCGGTTTTATTGGCAAACTGTTTGTAATTTTAAAACGCATTTTTGCGTTGGCGGTTTTTCATCTATCCGGCCGGCCGGAACATTCAAAAATACCATCATGGAAAGAATAGAATCCCTCATCCTGAAACTGAAGCAGCAGCACGAACAAAATGCCGGTAAGGCCGCATTGCTTGGTACGGTTCAGCTTCTGCAGTTTGAACTTTCTAAAGATAGAACCGGGACTATGGCCAGTTTGGGTACCGCTAAAGTATCAGTGGTGCTTCCATCTGCGGCAGGTATAGTGCCACCCATGTTGGTAAAAGAACATGAAGAGTATGCCCCGAAGCCGGTGCAGGAGCAGCCAATAAGTACAATAAAGGAGCCTGTTCTGCAAACCTCAAAAGAAGAAGTAAAACCTGCTGTACAGAAAACGGGACAGTTGGATATGTCTTTTGATCCGATGCTTGAAATTCCCACCCTTTCACAGCAAACAATCAGCAGGGAGGTCAACGATAGCGGATTGCAATCCGAATCATTAAATGATAAGTTGAAAACAGTAAAAACTGAATTGAGTGAAAGGCTCAAAGAAGCTCCTGTAAAAGACCTCCGGAAAGCTGTAGGCATCAACGACAGGTTCCTGTTCATCAACGAACTTTTCAGAGGAGATGAGAGTACTTATGAGAGAAGCATAAAGACTATTAACAGCTTTAATATCTATGCAGAAGCCGAGTACTGGATCAACCGGGAACTGAAGGTGAAACTGGGATGGTCCAATGACAGCGCCACCGTACAGCAGTTTGATCATCTTGTGAGAAGGCGGTTCTCCTGAATGTAACCGGCAATTCTTTGCGTAGCGCCTGTTTGCGACTGCACAAATTTTCCTGAAGCTATACTGCGCCGGTTGTAATCATCTTTATCGTTGGCCAAAGCAAGTAAAAGTTGGGAAAGCGTTGCCCCGTCTTTTTGTTCATCATAAAATGAAATGCCCCCTCCGCTTTTTACCAGGCCAATAGCTTCAGCATATTGGTGGTAATAGGGGCCAAATAAAACAATCTTTTTGTAAACAGCCGCTTCCAGTACATTATGAATTCCACTCGGTTTGAACCCGCCACCAACATAGCAACACCATCCATATTGGTACAGTTTTGATAGCATTCCTACATTATCAATGATAAGTGGCCCCGGGCTTGGCAAAAAGCTGCTACCGGCACTTAATTCGGAAAACCTGACAGAATCTGGAAACAATTCTTTGAGATAGTTGAGGCGCTTTTCGCTTATTTCATGCGGGGCGATGATCAGCTTTAATGACAGGCGGTCCGGTTGGCTGAAAGTCTTATGCAGTATTTCATCATCTTCCGGCCAGGTGCTGCCGGCAACAAGTGCTTTTTGCCCGTTAACGAATGCTTCAATCAGGGGCAGGGAAACCGGCTGCGAAGCGATAGCGGCTACACGGTCAAAGCGGGTATCACCTGCAACAGTACATGTAACCCCCAGGCCAAGCTCGTCAATTATTTTTTTTGATTCTTCATCCTGCACAAAAAGATGGTCGAACCTGGAAAGCATTTTTCGTTGTAAACCACCATACCATTTGAAGAAAATCATGTTTTTGCGGAAAAGGGCCGACACAAGCAGTAACGGGATATTCCTGTATTTGATTTTTTTAAGGTAATAATACCAGAATTCATACTTTACAAAAATGACCAGCGAAGGGTTAACGATTTCAAGAAAATTTCTGGCATTGGCCGGGCCATCTAAAGGAAGATAAAACACCCAGTCGGCCCCCTTGTATTCCTTTTGTACTTCATAGCCCGATGGCGAGAAGAAAGTAAGCAATATTTTATAGCCTGGCCATTCCTGTTTGATTGTTTCAAGCAATGGACGGCCCTGTTCAAATTCCCCAAGAGAAGCACAGTGCATCCAGATTATCTTTTCGTTTCCTGCAATGGCAGAACTGATGCGGCTGAAAATATTCTTTCTTCCCTGTACCCATTTTTTTGCTTTTGCATTAAAAAGCGAGGTGGCATAGATGCCCGCACGGAACAAGAGAAGAAATATATTGTATGCAATAACTTTCAAAGCCTGGTTTATAATTGAGGCAAAAGTAAAAGCAAACCGTTAAACAACCTTTATTTTACTATTTTTGCGGCACTTTAAACGCTGCATCGTATGCGACCTATCCAAATGGTAGATACCCGTACCCAGTACCAGAAAATCAAGGCGGAAATAGATAAAGCTGTACTTGATGTATTGGATAGCTCGGCTTTTATCAACGGCCAGTCCGTAAAAGATTTTAGTGCAAACCTTGCTTCCTATTTAAATGTAAAGCATGTAATACCCTGCGCCAACGGCACCGATGCCCTTCAGATAGCCTTAATGGCATTGGGGCTTCAGCCGGGAGATGAGGTGATTACCCCTTCTTTTACCTTTATTGCCACCACCGAAGTTATTTCCCTGCTGCGCCTTACCCCGCTATTTGTGGAAGTGGATGAAAAAACATTTTGCGTTGACCCTGTGGCCATCGAAAAGGCCATCACCCCAAAAACAAAAGCCATAGTGCCCGTTCATTTGTACGGCCAGGCTGCCCCGATGGAGGAAATAATGGCGATTGCAAAAAAATACGGCCTGTATGTGGTAGAAGACAATGCCCAGGCTATCGGGTGTGATTATTATTTTTCTGATGGCAGCAAAAAGAAAGCGGGAACGATAGGCCATATCGGTACCACTTCATTTTATCCTTCAAAAAACCTGGGCGCCTTTGGCGATGGCGGCGCTATTTTTACTGATGATGATGAACTGGCACACCAGCTAAGGCTGCGGGCCAATCACGGACAAAGCCGCCAGTACTATCATGATGTAACGGGGTGTAACAGCCGCCTGGATACAGTGCAGGCTGCTGTGCTGAACGTCAAACTCCGCCATCTGGACGATTATATTGATGCAAGAAGGGCTGCTGCCGGTTTTTATGATAAAGCATTTGCAGGCAATCCGAAGATTACAACGCCTTACCGTACGGGCTATTCAAAGCATGTTTTTCACCAATACACTGTTTTGCTGGAAGGAGTTGACAGGGAGGCGCTGAAGCAATTTCTGGCCGACAGGAAGGTTCCGGCCATGATTTATTACCCGGTTCCCGGTCATAAGCAAAAGATGTTTGAGGAATTTAATGTGGCGCAGCAAGACCTTCCGGTTACCAACTGGCTTACGGAAAGGGTGCTTTCGCTGCCGATACATACGGAACTGGATGAAGAACAATTGAAGTACATAACAGACAGTATATTGGAATTTGTAAATAATTGAATAATAGGGTATAAATTCATTTATCGTTAATAAATATTCAGATTGATGTACCACGAATTAATAGACAGAAAGGCCAAACTTGCAGTTATCGGGTTGGGTTATGTAGGTCTGCCGATAGCTTTGGAATTTGCAAGGAAGGTTTCCGTTATCGGGTTTGACATCAGCGCAAAACGGATTGAACTGATGAAGCAAGGCATTGACCCCAGCAATGAATTAGAGAAAAAGGCATTTGAAGGGTGCGATATAACATTCACCGATTCCCTGGATGTGCTTCGTGAAGCCAAATTTTTCATAGTGGCAGTGCCAACGCCGGTAGATGAGCACAATGTACCCGACCTGACCCCTGTTAAAAAAGCTTCGGAAACGGTAGGCAAAGCGCTGAAAAAGGAAGATTATGTGGTGTTTGAATCAACGGTGTACCCTGGCTGTACGGAAGAAGATTGCCTGCCCATTATGGAAAAAATATCCGGCCTTAAGAATGTGGTTGATTTCAAACTGGGTTATTCGCCGGAAAGAATCAATCCCGGCGATAAAGAACATACCTTATCGAGCATTGTAAAAGTAGTATCCGGCTGTGATGCGGAATCGCTTGAGCAGATTGCTAAAGTATATGAACTGGTGGTGAAAGCCGGTGTGCATAAAGCTTCTTCCATCAAGGTTGCCGAAGCCGCCAAGATTATTGAGAATACGCAGCGGGACCTGAACATTGCGCTGATGAATGAACTGTCGCTCATATTCGACCGCATGGGTATCAATACATTTGAGGTAATAGAAGCTGCCGGCACCAAGTGGAACTTTCTGAAGTTTCAGCCCGGCCTTGTTGGCGGGCATTGTATCGGCGTGGACCCTTACTATCTTACCCACAAAGCCAAAGAACTGGGCTATCATTCGGAGGTAATCCTTTCGGGCCGGAATATTAATGACAACATGGGCAAGTATGTAGCCAAGAAAGTGATACAGCATATCATCCGCAACAGCGGCGATGTACGGTCGTCAAAAGTGCTGGTAAAAGGGGCCACTTTTAAAGAAAATGTAAGCGATATACGGAATTCAAAAGTCAGCGATGTGGTCAATGCGCTGAAAGATTTTTATGTAAATGTGGAAGTGGAAGACCCTCATGCCGATTCAGAAGAGTTGGAGCATGAATACGGATTTAAATTAGTGGATAAGCCCGGTACTGATTATGATGCTGTTATTATTACAGTGCCGCACAGCGCTTATAAAGAATTGGGAGATGATTATTTTGTGAGTATCACCAAACCACATGGCTTAGTAGCTGATCTGAAAGGCATTTACCGTAATAAAATTGTAAACCGAACTTACTGGAGTCTATAACTATGCCATTTATTGCCACCGACATACCCGGACTGCTGCTTTTTGAACCCAACGTATTTGAGGACAGCCGCGGCTATTTCTTTGAATCGTACAACGAAAATATTTTTAAAGAACAGGGAGTTGATGCCCGCTGGGTGCAGGATAACCAATCATCTTCCAATTATGGAGTGATAAGGGGATTGCATTACCAGTTGCCGCCCTATGCACAAACCAAGTTGATAAGGGTGCTGCGGGGAAAGATATTAGATGTAGCGGTGGACATACGTAAAGGCTCACCCACATTTGGCAGGCATTTCAGTAAAGTGCTTTCTGCAAAAAACAAAAGGCAGTTGGTGATACCAAAAGGTTTTGCCCACGGTTTTTCTGTATTGAGTGAAAAAGCAGAAGTACTGTATAAATGCGATGGTTTTTACAACAAGGAAAGTGAGGGCGGTATTTTGTATAACGATGCTGAACTGAATATTGACTGGCGGGTTCCTGAAGAAGAAAGGATTATTTCAGAAAAGGATTTGCAACTCCCCACATTTGCACAATGCAATAATAGTTTTGTATTTTAAACCTCACCCCAGTAAATTTTCTGAACAGCGGAAACTCCGAATCCCCTCTCCTGAAGGAGAAGGGGTAGGGGTAGGGAAATTTCCTATTTTCGGGGCTTAAACAGGGTGAGGTTTGTTGATTGCTGATATATTACTATAAACGAAACAGAAAACTTTCTCAATGAGTGATTCCCAAAACTCTCCTCCTCGCGGCGGATCGGGAGGTAAAATATTAGTTACAGGCGCCAACGGGCAGTTGGGCAAGGAACTGCAACAAGCAGCCCCTGCTTACCCGGATTTTGAATTCATCTTTCTTTCACGGGAAGACCTGCCCATTCATCATTTTGAAATGGTGCGGCATTATTTTTCTGTGTACAAACCGGATTATCTTATCAATTGCGCCGCTTACACAGCCGTTGACCGGGCCGAATTGGAAAAAGACAGAGCCTTTCAGATAAACGGCGAGGCAGTAGGCGTATTGGCAGCGGTTTGTAATAAATATGGAACAAAACTGGTACATATTTCAACCGATTATGTTTTTGACGGAATGGCTAAGGAGCCTTATAAAGAAGATGCGCCAACCAACCCGCAAAGTGTGTATGGCGCTTCTAAACTGCAGGGGGAGAAGGAGGCATTGCAGTTTGCCCCGGGCTGCATCATCATCCGCACATCCTGGGTGTATTCCGGGTTTGGCAAAAACTTTGTAAAAACCATGCGGAAACTGATGAGTGAGAAAGAAGAAATTAATGTGGTGAACGACCAGTTGGGTTCCCCGACTTACGCTGCCGACCTGGCCGAAGCCATTCTGCAAATCATTGCCTCCGGCAACTGGCAACCGGGACTTTATCATTACAGTAATGCAGGTATTATCAGTTGGTATGATTTTGCGTTGACCATAAAAGAACTCACCGGCAGCGCCTGCAAGATAAATCCCATTCCCACATCACAATATCCCACTCCTGCCAAACGCCCCGCCTGGTCGGCGCTGGACACAACAAAAATTCAGGAAACATTTGGTATTAAAATGAAAGGGTGGAAGGAGAGTTTGGAGAGCTGTTTGAAGAGGGGTTGAACCTTATTTCAAAAAATCACTCACCTGCTGCTGTATAAATTTCTTTACGGATTCCCAGGTTTGGCCTTTTAAACTTACAGGGGCTTCGGTTTCTTCGGCATCGTCAAACCATGTCATGGCATAAGGAACGGAAATCAATAGCTGCTGGCTGGGGTATTTGCGGGTATAGTTGCTGATAAAGTCTTTGACTGAGTAATGTTGCAGCAGTTCGGCAATATCCCAAAAATCTTTTTTCCGGCCACGGCCCATAATGGCGTTTATTTTCATGGCGGTAATATCATCACTATGGTACAGGCGGATACCATCTGCCGTTTCCGGTTCCTGCAGCAGCGGGTGCGGATGCTTTACAATGTCCACTTTTATTTTTTGGATAAAACCGGATACGCCAAACCTTTCCTTGTGCAGTTGCAGGCTGAAATCATCGCCAAATTCCTTTTCAATAGCTTCAATAATCTCTGCGTTAGTAAAGGGCAAGTGGCTGAACAGGTCAATATCAACCGACAGCCGGTGGCCGTATTTCAACGGAAGGGCAGCATCGCCTGCTGATGAAAAATCTTTCAAAGCAGGCAAGGCCATTAGTTTTTTCAGTACGGACAGAGTCCCGGGTTCAATAGTCTGAGCCTGTAGCATCTGAAATCAGTTAAAGGGCGGCCGATAACGGCGGCGGCAAGATAGGTTGTGTGCAGTGGCAGATATTTTGCATTCAGCAATGCCTGCGCCACTTTTTCATCGCCGTAGTAGCGGCGGCACTGGCGGATGTCTTCCACATCGCCCCGCTCAAATACCCTTTCAATGATGAAATTGGCCTTGCCGTCATAATCCAATTTATCAAAATCCACATCCCAGAAGATGCGCCGGTCAAAAACGGGTTTTTGGGGAGGGGTTTGCATAGGTTAAAGATACAAAATGGACGGGACTGTTGCCTGAACCGTATCTTAACCAGGCATTTTGTTGCTGAATGACAAACCCTTCGGGTTTGATGCCCGCCTGACCGGACGGGCAGGCTTAGTAAACACTAAGCATAGCAACCCTATAATTTTTAATTTTATTAAAGAATTGGAAGACTAAGGAGGACCGGGAAGACTACGGGCAGCTGGGGGATGGTCCTGGCAAAACCCGAAGGGCAGGTCTTCGGTTCAATTTTTTTATGTCAA
>CAZLLT010000022.1:0-1669 GCA_964560445.1 uncultured Chitinophaga sp.
TAGAGCGGTAGCCTTCCAAGCTTCAGGTGGCCGGTTCGAGCCCGGTCTCCCGCTCCAGAGAGGTTGAGAGAAAGGTTCTCGAAGGCTATACCAGCCGTTGTAGCTCAGTGGTAGAGCACTTCCTTGGTAAGGAAGAGGTCAAGGGTTCAATTCCCTCCAACGGCTCGCAGGATGAGTTCCCTGCCTGCCGCAGGCAGGAATTCTCATCAACGGCTCAAACACTAAGGTAAAAAATAAGAAAAATGTTTTCGACCGGCTTCATGCCGTTAGGAATAAGGTACAAAAATTTAGTCAACACAACCTAAAAAAAGATAAGATGGCAACTAAAGAAACATTTAAAAGGGATAAACCCCACGTTAATGTTGGAACCATTGGTCACATTGACCACGGCAAGACTACATTAACAGCCGCAATTACAAGTATTCTTGCAAAAAAAGGTATGGCCGAGGCGAAGAAATATGATGAAATTGACGCTGCACCTGAAGAAAAAGAACGTGGTATTACCATCAATACGGCCCACGTTGAATACCAGACAGATAACCGCCACTATGCACACGTTGACTGTCCCGGTCACGCCGACTATGTGAAAAACATGATTACCGGTGCTGCACAAATGGACGGAGCCATCCTGGTTGTGGCTGCTACAGACGGCCCCATGCCGCAAACGAAAGAGCACATCCTGCTTGCCCGCCAGGTAGGTGTACCTAAGATTGTGGTATTCATGAATAAAGTTGACCTCGTGGATGACCCTGAATTGCTGGAACTGGTAGAAATGGAAATCCGCGACCTGCTTACTTTCTACGGTTTCGATGGTGCAAACACCCCAATCATCAAAGGTTCTGCTATTAAAGCTCTGGAAGGTGATGCTGAAGCTGTAAAGCAAGTGGAAGAACTGATGGACGCAGTTGATAGCTATATTCCGCTGCCTCCCCGCCCTGTTGATCAGACCTTCCTGATGTCTGTAGAAGACGTATTCTCCATTACAGGTCGTGGCACAGTTGCTACGGGCCGTATTGAAAGAGGCCGTATCAAAGTTGGTGAGCCTGTTGAGATTGTTGGTTTGATAGACGCTCCTCTTTCTTCTACTGTAACAGGTGTGGAAATGTTCCGCAAATTGCTTGACGAAGGTGAAGCTGGAGATAATGCCGGTCTGCTGCTGCGTGGTATTGAAAAAACACAAATCCGCCGTGGTATGGTAATCGTAAAACCCGGTTCCATTACCCCGCATACCGAGTTTAAAGCAGAAGTTTATGTACTGAGCAAAGAAGAAGGTGGACGCCATACGCCGTTCTTCAACAAATACCGTCCGCAGTTCTATTTCCGTACTACAGACGTTACTGGTGAAGTAACACTGGCTGAAGGTACTGAAATGGTGATGCCTGGTGATAACACTTCACTTTCCGTAAAACTGATCCAGCCGATTGCGATGGAGAAGGGCTTGAAATTCGCTATTCGTGAAGGGGGTCGTACGGTAGGTGCCGGTCAGGTGACTGAGATCATCAAATAAGTTTTTTAGCCAATAGCTTTTAGCTGTTAGCCAAAAGGCTTTGTTAAGGATAAATTTTTATCTTTGCAATAAGTAATACTAAAAGCTGTTCCGCACCATGCGGAATAGCTTTTAGCTTTATTACGGGCATAGTTCAATGGTAGAATAGCGGTCTCCAAAACC
>CAZLLT010000022.1:1679-54644 GCA_964560445.1 uncultured Chitinophaga sp.
GAAAGAATAATATAATGTGAAGGCGGAACCTTATAACGAGTTTCCGCCTTCACTTTCACGTTTAAAGACCAAACGTGAAATACGGGCATAGTTCAATGGTAGAATAGCGGTCTCCAAAACCGTTGATCTTGGTTCGAATCCAGGTGCCCGTGCTGATTTAAAAACAGGGGTATCGGAACGTAGTATGTTCCGGCCCGTTCAAAAAACAAAAGAATATGAGCAAGATGGTAAATTATGTAAGGGATTCTTACAAAGAGCTTGCAGAAAAAGTAACCTGGCCTACATGGACACAACTGCAGCAATCTACTATGATTGTGCTGGGCGCTACAATGGTTATTACGTTGGTTGTGCTGGCTATGGACTTCGCTTTCAGCAATGTGATGAAACAGGCCTATAAGTTCTTATTCCCAACAGCTTAAAACCGAGAGTATGAGTGAAGAAACTATAAACACCGAAAGTGTGCAGCAGGATACCAAATGGTTTGTGCTGCGTGTTGTAAGCGGTAAAGAGAAAAAAGTAAAGGAATATCTTGATAAAGAAATTTCCAGGGGTGGATGGACACAGGTAAAACAGGTTTTTCTGCCTGTAGAAAAAGTGTACAAGGTGGCCAACGGAAAGAAGGTAATGAGGGAAAGAAATTATTATCCCGGTTATGTGATGATAGAGATTGATAACGGGAAGCTAAACGATGATTTGCGGGACATTATCAAGAACACTACAAATGTTATTCATTTCCTGGGAAAAGAAAACCCTATAGCGCTGCGCAAAGCCGAAGTGAATAAAATGCTCGGTAAAATGGATGAAATGGCAGAAACCGGCGGAGTGAGCATGAGCGAACCGTTTATCGTAGGCGAAACGATTAAGATTATTGAAGGTCCATTTAATGATTTTAACGGTGCGATAGAAGAAGTGAACGATGAAAAGAAGAAGCTGAAAGTAACCGTTAAGATATTCGGCCGTTCAACACCTGTAGAATTGAATTATATGCAGGTGGAAAAAATAAGCTGATATTTATAATTACCTGAAGCCGGCTCATTTTATTGAGCCGGCTTTTTTATTTTAGTGGCAAAATGTAGCTTTAGTAAAGTGAATAACACGAGTACCAGGCCAATTCATGTTTTATTCTTTTGGGGACTTGTTTGTCTTTATGTGGTATCAGTATTGATGAACCTGGGGCATCTTCATCTTAGGGTAGAAGAACCAAGAAGGGCATTGATAGCAATGGAAATGCTTGAGTCCGGCAACCTGTTACAGCCTCATACGCTGGGTTGGGAATATTATAATAAGCCGCCGCTTTTTAACTGGATTATGGCGGCGTTTATGAAACTGGCAGGTTCCGATTCTGCGTTTATGGCCCGGCTCCCGTCAGTATTTTTCTTATTGCTTTTTGCTTATAGTTACTATAAAATATCTGCCAGGTACCTGCAAAAAGAAGTTGCGCTTTTGTCAGCTTTTTTTATGCTTACCAGCGCTGACCTGTATTTTTACACAGTTTCCAATGGCGCTGAAATAGACATTTTTTATAGTTTCATCGTTTACCTGCAAGCCATATCCATTTTTTGGTTTGCTGAAAAGAAGAAATACCTCGCATTATTTTTGAGTTCCTGGTTTTTTTGCGCCCTGGGCTTTTTAACTAAAGGGTATCCTTCCCTGGTTTTTCAGGGGCTTACGCTGGCGGCTATTTGTGTGCAAATAAAATCTTTCAGGTTTATTTTCAGTTTGCGGCATCTTGCAGGCATACTACTTTTCCTTCTTGTTACCGGCGCTTATTTTTTTTATTTGAATAGCAGCCAGCGTTCTCCTGATGTGGCGCTTATCAACCTTTTGAAAGAATCTTTTTTGAAATCTGCATTTGGCGAAGAGTCTGCCGGGCGGCTGTATAAGGTATTTACTTATCCCTACTCTTTATTACGGGTGTTTGCCCCCTGGTGCCTGTTACTTCTTTTATTATTCTTGAAGGGGCAGCGATATAACCTGACAACTAATCCGTTGGTTAGGTTTTCTTTATTTTTTATTTTATTCAATATTGCCGTGTATTGGGTTACCGGTGCTCAAAAAACGAGGTATATCTACATGTTTATTCCCTTTGGAATGACAATTATCAGCTATATCGCCTGGAGGTTTAAAAGCCAAAACGAAGAACTGTTTAATAAATACCTGAAAAGTACCGGGTTTGTATGCGGCATTGCATTGGCCGGGGTTATCTATCTTTTGCTTGCTGCTGCCATTTCATGGGCCAGGCTGGTTATTCCGGGCTTGCTGTTATTTGGAATTACTATCGCTATTTTCAGGTTACCACAATACAGGCTTTGGTTATTTCTTGCGGCGGTAATAACAACCCGTCTTATTTATGCCATTGGGGGAATACCGCTCAAAAGTGAAAAAGAATTTGACTATCCGGGGTTAACAGCATCTTTGGCAAGCCTTAATAAAAATGATAAGGTTACTTTCTGGGGAAAACCTGACACATTGAACCTGGACATAAAGGCTTTGGGATTTACCGTTTATAAGTGGAAAAAGGAGCCGGTATTGGTCTTGCCCGAAAAAATCAGCTACCAGGTTCCGTATTATTTTTATAAAGCTACCGGCCACCTGGTGATGTTTGATACGATACTTAAACCGGGACAAACATACATTTCCTATGAACCTTATCTAAAGGAGGTAAAGCATAAACGGATCGGGGCGTTTTATGATAACCAGTTCCGGGACAGTCTTGTGATGTTTCGATTAGCGAAAGAAGATGGTACTGGCCGATAATTTTTGAGTACAATCTTTTGAGCATCGGTAATTTCCCCTATCTTTGCACCCCCATAAGTTCTTTTTTAATCCCATCTGATTGGGAATGAGGAATTTGGGAGACTAAGTAGCTCTGTAAAAACAGGGAAGAAAAGTCGCTAACACCAAAAAAGATTAAAAAATGGCAAAAGAAATCACCGGCTATGTAAAGCTGCAGTGTAAAGGAGGCCAGGCAAACCCTGCGCCCCCAATTGGTCCGGCACTGGGTTCCAAGGGTATCAACATCATGGAATTCTGCAAGCAGTTCAACGCCAGAACCCAGGACAAACAAGGGAAGGTTCTCCCTGTATTAATCACCGTTTATGCTGACAAGAGTTTTGATTTTGTAATCAAAACGCCTCCTGCTGCCGTACAGTTAATGGAAGCAGCGAAAATTCAGAAGGGTTCCAAGGAAAGTAACCGTGCCAAAGTTGGTAAGGTAAGCTGGGACCAGGTAAAGGCAATTGCTGAAGACAAAATGCCCGACCTGAACTGCTTTACCGTAGAAAGCGCCATGAAAATGGTGGCAGGTACTGCCCGCAGCATGGGCCTTAATGTAGAAGGTAAAGCCCCCTGGGAAAACTAAATCTTGAACCCAAAAAAGAATTACAATGGCATTCATCAGTAAAAAGAGAAAAGTAGCAGACAGCAAGGTTGACGCCAGTAAGGCGTACTCACTGAAGGAAGCATCTTCGCTGGTAAAGCAGATCACTACCTGTAAATTTGATGCATCTGTAGACTTACACGTAAAACTGGGAGTAGATCCTAAAAAGGCAGACCAGGCTATCCGCGGCACCGTTACTCTTCCGCATGGAACAGGGAAAACAAAAAGAGTATTAGTGCTTTGCACACCCGATAAAGAAGCCGAAGCAAAAGCTGCCGGCGCAGATCATGTAGGATTGGACGAGTTCATTACCAAGATCGAAAGCGGCTGGGTAGATGTGGATGTAATTATCGCCACACCTTCCGTAATGCCCAAAATTGGTAAATTGGGTAAGGTATTAGGCCCACGCAACCTGATGCCCAATCCTAAGACAGGAACGGTTACCAATGATGTGGCAAATGCAATCAATGACGTAAAAGGCGGTAAAATTGCTTTTAAAGTAGATAAAGTGGGCATTATCCATGCTTCCATCGGCCGTGTAAGTTTTGCACCTGAAAAAATAGAAGAAAACAGCCAGGAATTGCTGAATGCAATCATCAAGGCAAAACCTTCTTCTGCAAAAGGAATTTACCTGAAAGGTATCAGCATGGCCAGCTCTATGAGCCCCGGCATTGCTGTTGACACGAAAACATTTGTACACTAGGGCTGACCCTAAATCCCCCAGGGAGGATTTGGGAACAAACAACATTATCGAAGAGTCAAACTTTAAATAAAATGACTAAAGATCAAAAAAATGAGGTAATAGAAGTGTTGAAAGGGAAATTTTCCCAATACAACAACTTTTACATTACTGATACAGAATCGCTGAGTGTAGAGCAGGTGGGTAAATTACGCCGTGCCTGCTTCAGCAAGGATGTGGAAATGAAAGTGGCAAAAAATACACTTATCAAAAAAGCGTTAGAGTCGCTGGATAGTGAGAAATATGCAGGTGTTTACGATTCATTACATAAAGTAACAGCCCTGTTGTTTTCTGAAAATCCGAAAGAGCCGGCGCTTATCATCAGTTCTTTCCGTAAAGAAAGCAATGGTGAAAGACCTGTGTTGAAAGCAGCGTTCATCAATGGCGATGTATATACGGGAGATAATAACCTGGTAACTTTAACCAGGATCAAGACAAAGAACGAATTGATCGGCGAAGTGATTGGGTTGTTGCAATCGCCTATACAACGTGTTATCGGCGCTTTGCAAAACAGGCCCGAAGCAGCAGCGGCTACAGAGGAAGTTGCAGTTGCAGAGTAGCTTGGGTATCGAGCTATGAGCCACGGGCTGCGAGGAAAACTTGTAGCTCACAGCTATACTGATAAACAATTTTTTTAATCATCCGCCGGAGTCAAAAACAATGAAGGCGGGAAAAATTCAAACAAAATGGCAGACGTAAAAGCATTAGCAGAAAGCCTGGTAGGCTTAACAGTAAAAGAAGTACAGGAACTGGCTGACTTCTTGAAAACAGAATACGGTATTGAGCCCGCAGCGGCAGCAGTAGTAGTAGCCGGCGGTGGTGAAGGCGGCGGCGCTGCGGCAGCAGAAGAAAAAACATCATTCAACGTTGTGTTGAAAAGCGGTGGCGCTTCCAAGCTGAATGTAGTGAAAGTAGTTAAAGACCTGACTGGTCTTGGACTGAAAGAGGCAAAAGAACTGGTTGACGGCGCTCCGAAAAATGTAAAAGAAGGCGTTTCAAAAGCAGAAGCTGAAGATATTGCAGCTAAACTGAAAGAAGCAGGCGCTGAAGTAGAGATTGCTTAATCTCTTTTTCGCATTACATCTAAGAAAGATATAAAGCCCCTTCCTTTAGGAGGGGGCTTTTTTTATTGAACGGATAAATACGGGGCTATTTTCTCATAAACGTCTTCCGTTATCACCATCACTTTTTTTATATCTTCTGTTTTGTCAAACGGGCCATGCTGCTCCCGGTACGCCACGATAGGCTTTGCTAATTGGTAACGGATATAAGGATGTGCCTTTAATTCATCTATTGTGGCTGTATTGATGTTTATCTGTTTGATAGAAGTGGTTTCTAATTTCAGATAAGATTTGATTTTTTGAAAAGTGGAGTCGGGCAGGGCATAGGTTTCCCTGACCTGCTCAATGGAATAAAACCCGCCCAGCTTTTCCCTGAAACTGATGATTCTTGCGGCCAGTTTACTGCCGATACCCGGCAGGGCTATGAAAGCCGTAGTGTCGGCGCTGTTAATATCAACGGTTTCATAACGGGGAGCATACGGTTTTCTTTCGGGTTTAGCTGCATTGTTTTCTGTAACGCTGCTGGCAGATGGCGCAATCCGTATGTAGGGAGCCAGCAGGGTGTACTCGTCTTTTGGAAGGCCATATATTTTACTCAAATCTTCCGGATTCCTGAACCGCCCGCCTTTGGACAGGTAATTCTGAATAGTACGGATGGTTTTTGGCCTCAATCCCAGTCTTTCCCACTCACTTCCGGAAATGGTATTAGGGTCAAAATAGAACAATTCCCTTTGCCTGTTGCCATAATAGCCGCTTTCGGTCCGGTCAAATTGGTAGGTGTAGGTATTATCATTTCCTCCCGGCCTGTTTGGCTCCTGTTTTTTTTTCAGGCTTTCCAGCGAACTGATCCAGGCAGTGTCGGCAGAGGAAGGCGCTGTTTCTGATGAGGAAATAAGGCTGGGGAGCAGAAAAATACCTGTAATCAAAGCAATAAGGCAGGTAATGGCAATCCTGTCTTTGCGGGAAAAAGTAAAATAATCGGCAATAACAGACTTCTTTGGCACCACTTCATTTTACGGCAAGTTACGGCTGAGATAAGAGGGCCGGGATACCCCATTTATGGTATTTTTGGCCGGGTTATTGTGAGCAAACTTTTTTGGCTGAAACGTAGAATTCCTTACCTTTGCCATCCTTTATTTTGGCCAAATATATTTTGACATCCCAAATCATGTTTTAAGTAATTGATTTTCACTTGCTTTTATTTATTCTTACATAAAGGCTGGTGAGTGATTTGTGTGTCCACTAAAATTGTAAAACCGGTTTACGCATATGCCTTCAACAAAAGTGAACTCAAGAGTGGATTTTGGTAAAATCAAGCACCTTGCTGAAACACCTGACCTTCTTGAAGTACAGATCCAGTCATTTAAAGAGTTTTTCCAGTTAGAAACAACGCCTGACAAACGGAATATTGAAGGTTTGTTCAGGGTGTTTAAAGAAAATTTCCCGATTACTGATACCAGGAACATTTTTGTACTTGAGTTCCTGGATTATTTTATTGACCCTCCCCGTTATACTATCGAAGAGTGTATGGAAAGAGGGCTTACCTATGCTGTTCCGCTTAAAGCAAAGCTTCGCCTGAGCTGTAATGATGAAGAACACGTAGATTTTCAAACTATTGTTCAGGACGTATTCCTCGGAAACATCCCTTACATGACGCCCCGCGGTACATTCGTTATCAACGGCGCTGAGAGGGTAGTGGTTTCCCAGTTGCACCGTTCTCCGGGTGTGTTCTTTGGTCAATCCATTCACCCGAACGGTACAAAAATTTACTCTGCAAGGGTAATCCCTTTCAAAGGGGCCTGGATGGAGTTTGCTACGGACATCAACAACGTAATGTATGCGTATATTGACCGTAAGAAAAAATTCCCTGTAACAACACTGCTTCGTTCCATCGGTTACGAAATAGACAAGGATATCCTTGAACTGTTTGGCATGGCGGATGAAGTAAAAACAGATAAGAAAACATTATCCGCATATATCGGAAAAAGGCTTGCTGCAAGAGTATTGAGAACCTGGGTAGAAGATTTTGTGGATGAAGATACCGGCGAAGTAGTTTCCATCGAAAGAAATGAGATTGTGATGGAACGGGATACCGTGCTGGATGAAGAAGCCATCAATACGATTGCCGAGATGGATGTCAAAAGTGTGTTTATACAAAGAGAGGATGTAGGCGGCGACTATGCGATTATCTATAACACGCTGAATAAAGATACTTCCAACAGCGAACTGGAAGCCGTTCAGTTCATTTACCGCCAGCTTCGTGGCGCAGATGCACCGGATAATGAAACGGCCCGTGGTATCATTGATAAATTATTCTTCAGCGATAAGCGTTACGATCTGGGGGAAGTAGGCCGTTACAAAATCAACCGCAAGCTGAATGTTGACCTGCCGCTTACCAAGAAAACGCTTACCAAAGAGGATATTATCCTGATCATTAAATACCTGGTTAAATTAACCAATGGTAAAGCGGAAATAGATGATATTGATCACCTGAGCAACCGCCGTGTACGTACTGTAGGTGAGCAATTGTATGCACAATTCGGAGTTGGTTTGGCCCGTATGGCAAGAACCATCCGTGAAAGAATGAACGTAAGGGATAATGAGGTGTTTACGCCGGTGGACCTGATCAATGCGAGAACGTTGTCTTCTGTGATCAATTCCTTTTTCGGAACATCGCAGTTATCACAATTCCTCGACCAGACCAACCCGCTTTCAGAAATAACGCACAAACGCCGTATTTCAGCCCTCGGACCCGGAGGTTTGAGCCGCGAAAGGGCAGGGTTTGAGGTTCGGGACGTACACTACTCACACTATGGCCGTTTGTGTACGATTGAAACGCCGGAAGGCCCGAATATCGGTTTGATCTCTACCCTGTGTGTACATGCCAAGATCAACGATATGGGCTTTATCGAAACTCCTTACCGCAAGGTACATGAGGGTAAAGTGAACATGAAAGAACTGGAGTTTCTGAGTGCAGAAGAAGAAGACCTGGCAAAAATCGCACAGGCAAATACTTCGCTTGACGAGAAAGGAAACTTTGTTGAAGAAAAAATACAAAGCCGTGAAACCGGCGACTTCCCGATACTGGATAAAAACGAGGTGGAGTTTATGGACGTAGCGCCTAACCAGATTGTTGGTTTAAGCGCTTCTTTAATTCCATTCCTTGAGCATGACGATGCCAACCGTGCATTGATGGGATCCAACATGCAGCGCCAGGCAGTTCCATTGGTCCGTCCTGATGTGCCTATTGTAGGCACCGGCCTGGAAGGAAAAGCTGCCCGTGATGCGAGGATTCAGATTCATTCAGAGGGTAACGGTGTTGTTGAGTTTGTTGATGCCAACGAAATTCATGTTCGTTATGACCGTGATGCAGAAGAAAAGCTGGTAAGTTTTGAAGAAGACCTGAAAGTGTACAGGCTTACCAAGTTTATCAAAACAAACCAGGAAACATGTATTAACCTGAACCCTGCTGTTAAGAAAGGCCAGAAAGTAAAAAGAGGTGATTTCTTAACCGAAGGTTATGCCACACAAAACGGCGAACTGGCATTGGGCAAAAACCTGAAAGTGGCCTTCATGCCATGGAAAGGATACAATTTCGAGGATGCCATTGTTATCAGCGAAAGAGTGGTAAAAGAAGACCTGTTCACTTCCGTTCACATTTCTGAATACGAATTGGAAGTAAGGGATACTAAACTGGGAGAAGAAGAACTGACACCGGATATTCCCAACGTTTCTGAAGAGGCTACCAAAGACCTTGATGAAAACGGTATTATCCGCATTGGCGCCCAGGTAAAAGAAGGTGATATCCTGATTGGTAAAATAACCCCTAAAGGAGAAAGCGATCCTACGCCTGAAGAAAAACTGCTTCGTGCCATCTTTGGCGATAAAGCAGGTGATGCTAAAGACGCCTCTTTAAAAGCGCCAAACGGGGTAGAAGGCGTTGTAATCGGCAAAAAACTTTTCCAAAGGGCCAAGAAAGACAAGAATGCAAAAGTGAGGGAGAAAGCTTCTCTCGAAAAACTCGAAAGGGTGCATGAGAAGAATGAGAATGACCTGATGGAAGTGTTGTTAGAGAAATTAACCACTTTATTAAAAGATCATACATCTGCCGGTGTAAGCAACAATTTTGGTGAAATTCAGATTGGCAAGGGAGCAAAGTTCACAGAGAAAAACCTG
Source organism: uncultured Chitinophaga sp. (assembly GCA_964560445.1). GTDB lineage: Bacteria > Bacteroidota > Bacteroidia > Chitinophagales > Chitinophagaceae > JJ008. Next base: position 11,035 of record CAZLLT010000022.1, read on the forward strand.
AGAGGTTTGGATTATGCCAATATCAACCCGCTGGGCTGGACAAGTGATAAAAAAACTGATGACCAGATCAATACATTGTTGCACAACTATAACATCAAGTTCAACGAAGAACTGGGCCGTTATAAAAGAGAGAAATTCAACATCTCCATTGGCGATGAATTGCCTGCAGGTGTATTGAAACTGGCTAAAGTATATCTCGCTGTAAAGCGTAAGCTGAAAGTGGGAGATAAAATGGCCGGCCGCCACGGTAACAAAGGCATTGTTGCCAAGATTGTCCGTGCAGAAGATATGCCATTCCTTGAGGACGGAACACCTGTGGATGTTGTACTGAACCCGTTGGGTGTACCAAGCCGTATGAACCTCGGGCAGATATATGAAACCATCTTAGGATGGACAGGCGAAAAGCTTGGGCTGAAGTTTGCCACTCCGATTTTTGATGGCGCTTCAGTGGATGAGATTGCACAATACTGTGGACAGTCGGGAATCCCCATGTATGGCCACACACATCTGTATGATGGCGAAACAGGAGAAAGGTTCCACCAGAAAGCAACTGTCGGCATCATCTATATCATTAAGCTGCACCACATGGTGGACGATAAGATGCATGCCCGTTCCATTGGGCCATACAGCCTGATTACGCAACAGCCGTTGGGAGGTAAAGCCCAGTTCGGAGGTCAGCGTTTCGGTGAAATGGAAGTATGGGCGCTGGAAGCCTATGGTGCTTCTAACATCCTTCAGGAATTGCTCACATTGAAGTCGGATGATATTATCGGCCGGGCAAAGACTTACGAGTCTATTGTAAAAGGTGAAAATATCCCGAGGCCCGGTGTTCCGGAGTCATTCAATGTATTGGTGCATGAACTGAGAGGTTTGGGATTGGACTTAAAGTTTGACTAAAAGAAGCCGTGAGCTTCGGTTTTTAAAACGACATTACAATATTTATTGGCTACGGGCTCATGGCTCGCAGTTCACAGCTAAAAGCTAAAAATATATGGCAATCAAAAAAGAAAATCGTCCTAAAGCGGCTTTTTCAACCATCACAATTGGTTTGGCTTCACCTGATAATATCCTGGAAAGAAGTTATGGTGAAATATTAAAGCCGGAAACGATTAATTACCGTACGTACAAGCCGGAAAGAGATGGTTTGTTCTGCGAAAGGATTTTTGGCCCTGTTAAAGACTACGAATGTGCCTGTGGTAAATACAAACGTATCCGTTATAAAGGCATTGTGTGTGATCGCTGTGGCGTGGAAGTAACAGAGAAAAAAGTGCGTCGTGAAAGAATGGGGCATATCAAACTGGTGGTGCCTGTAGTGCATATCTGGTATTTTAAATCACTGCCCAATAAGATTGGCTACCTGTTAGGCGTTAGTTCCAAAAAACTGGAAACCATTGTATATTATGAGCGGTATGTGGTTATTCAGCCGGGTATTCGTGTTGATAAGGGACAAAATCCCGGAGATCTGCTTACAGAAGAAGAGTACCTGGATATACTTGATACATTACCTAAAGAAAACCAGTACCTGCCTGATGATGATCCCAATAAGTTCATAGCTAAAATGGGAGCCGAGGCTGTACATGATATGTTGCAGCGCATTGACCTGGATCAGTTATCATTCGACCTGCGCAATGCGGCAGCTACAGAAACTTCACAACAACGTAAGGCGGATGCTTTGAAGCGGTTGAGTGTAGTGGAAGCATTCCGCGATGCCAATACAAGAATCACCAACCGCCCTGAATGGATGGTGATGCAGTATATTCCCGTTATTCCGCCGGAACTGCGTCCGTTAGTGCCGTTGGATGGCGGTCGTTTTGCATCTTCTGACCTGAACGACCTGTATCGCCGTGTAATTATCCGTAACAATCGTTTGAAGAGATTATTGGAAATTAAAGCTCCTGAAGTAATCCTTCGTAACGAAAAACGGATGTTGCAGGAAGCCGTTGACTCATTGTTTGACAACAGCCGTAAATCCAATGCCGTAAAAGCAGAAGGCGGCCGTGCATTAAAATCATTGAGTGATGTATTGAAAGGTAAGCAAGGACGTTTCCGCCAGAACCTACTGGGTAAAAGGGTTGACTATTCAGGCCGTTCGGTAATCGTGGTAGGACCTGAATTGAAATTGCATGAGTGCGGTTTGCCAAAAGATATGGCGGCAGAATTGTTCAAACCGTTTATCATTCGTAAACTGATTGAAAGAGGTATCGTAAAAACAGTAAAATCTGCAAGGAAACTTGTTGACAAAAAAGAAGCTATTGTTTGGGATATCCTTGAAAATATTTTGAAAGGGCATCCTATCATGCTGAACCGTGCCCCGACACTGCACCGTTTGTCCATCCAGGCTTTTCAGCCTAAATTGATTGAAGGAAAAGCGATACAACTGCACCCGCTGGTTTGTACGGCCTTCAACGCTGACTTTGATGGCGACCAGATGGCGGTGCATGTGCCCCTGAGCCATGCAGCTATATTGGAAGCACAGTTATTAATGCTGGCTTCGCATAATATTCTGAACCCGCAGAATGGTACGCCTATCACGCTGCCATCACAGGACATGGTGTTGGGACTGTACTATATCACCAAAGGTAAAAGGACAACTGAAAGCGAAAAGGTGAGAGGAGAAGGAAAAGTATTTTATTCTGCCGAAGAAGTGCTGATTGCTTATAACGAGAAAGTAGTTGACCTGCATGCATGGATAAAAGTAAAAGCCAATGTCCGCAATGCGGATGGCCTGCTGGAGCACAAACTGATTGAAACTACTGTTGGCAGGGTTATTTTCAACCAGCATGTTCCTGCGGAAGTAGGTTTTGTGAACGCATTACTTACCAAAAAGAACCTTCGTGAAATTATTGGCGATATCATCAAGATTACCAATGTTCCGAAAACGGCGAAGTTCCTTGATGATATCAAACAGCTTGGATTCCGCACAGCCTTTCAGGGAGGATTGTCGTTCAGTGTGAATGACCTTATCATTCCAGATATTAAGGAAGAGTTGCTTGAAAATGCAAAGACGGAAGTTGATGAAGTATGGGACAGCTACAACATGGGCCTTATTACCAATAACGAAAGATATAACCAGATTGTTGACATCTGGAGCCGTGTAGATACCAGGATTACCGAAACATTGATCCGCGAATTGAGCAGCGATAAACAAGGATTTAATTCTGTTTATATGATGCTGGACTCCGGCGCCCGTGGCTCCAAGCAGCAGATCAAGCAGTTGGCAGGCATCAGGGGGTTGATGGCCAAACCAAGAAAATCCGGTTCTACAGGATCGGAGATTATTGAGAACCCGATTCTGTCCAACTTTAAAGGTGGTCTGAACGTATTGGATTACTTTATCTCTACCCACGGCGCCCGCAAAGGTCTGGCTGATACGGCTCTTAAAACAGCCGATGCCGGTTATCTTACCCGCCGTTTGGTTGACGTAGCCCAGGATGTTGTTATTACGGAGGAAGATTGCGGCACCTTAAGAGGTATCGGTACTTCTGCATTAAAAGATAACGAAGATATTATTGAACCGCTTAGCGACAGGATTGAAGGCCGTACATCCCTGCATGATGTGTATGACCCTGTAAATGATAACCTGATTGTTGCAGCCGGTGAGGAGATAACGAATGATATTGCCAGAAGAATCGAAGATGCAGGTATTGAATTTGTAGATATCCGTTCAGTGCTTACCTGTGAAAGTAAAAGAGGTGTTTGTGTAAAATGTTATGGTAAGAACCTGGCGTCTGGTAATGTGGCGCAAAAGGGAGACGCTGTAGGTATCATTGCCGCCCAGTCAATCGGTGAACCGGGTACACAGTTAACACTTCGTACCTTCCACGTGGGTGGTGTTGCCGGTTCTGCAACGGTAGATTCTGCATTGGTATCAAAATTTGATGGCACGATTCAGTTCGATGGCCTGCGTACAGTATCCATTGAGAACAACGAAGGAGAGAAATCGCAAATTGTTATCGGAAGAACGGGAGAGATAAGGATTATAGATGTAGAAACCGACAGGCTGTTGAATACAACGCATATCCCGTATGGTTCTACCTTGTTTGTAAAAGATGGGCAGAAAGTAAAGAAAGGTGAAACCGTTTGTACCTGGGACCCTTACAACAATGTTATCATGGCCGAAATAAACGGTTCGGTTAAGTTTGATAATGTAATTGAAGGTATAACCTATCGGGAGGAATCTGATGAGCAAACCGGGCACCGTGAAAAAGTAGTTATTGAAACCCGTGATAAAACAAAAATCCCTTCCATTATTGTATCGGGTAAAGAAGATAAATCTTATAACCTGCCAACGGGAAGCCATATTATTGTTGATGAGAACAATGATGTGAAAGCCGGTCAGGTGATCGTTAAGATACCCCGTATTTTGGGTAAATTAAGAGACATCACTGGTGGTCTGCCCCGTGTTACAGAGTTATTTGAGGCAAGAAACCCAAGTAATCCTGCGGTAGTGTCTGAAATTGATGGTGTGGTAATGATGGGCTCTGTAAAAAGAGGTAACAGGGAGATACTTATTGAAGCCAAAGACGGTGTTCAGAAAAAATACCTGGTACCCCTTACAAGGCAGATACTGGCACAGGATGGCGACTTTGTAAAAGCCGGCGCTTCATTGAGCGATGGACAGATAGCGCCGTTTGATATTCTTGCCATCAAAGGCCCGTTTGCTGTTCAGGAGTATGTAGTAAATGAAATACAGGAAGTGTACCGCTTACAAGGTGTTAGGATCAACGACAAGCATATTGAAGTGATCGTTCGCCAGATGATGCGTAAGGTTAATATTGTTGACCCGGGAGATACCAGGTTCCTTGAAGATGACCTGGTTGACAGGTTTGAGTTTGTTGAGGAAAACGATTATATCTACGATAAAAAAGTGGTAACTGATATAGGAGATAGCGGTAAGCTGCGTGCAGGCCAGATTGTTACACTTCGGGAAGTACGTGAAGAGAATTCCGTGCTTCGCCGTAATGACAAGAAGCCGGTTGAATACCGCGATGCCAAACCTGCTACATCTTCGCCGACATTGCTGGGTATAACCAAAGCATCACTCGGTGTGCCAAGCTGGATATCTGCCGCCTCCTTCCAGGAAACAACCAAGGTACTTTCTTCCGCAGCCATCAACGGTAAAACCGACGATATGCTTGGATTGAAAGAAAATGTGATTACCGGGCATCCGATACCGGCCGGTACAGGATTAAGGGAGTTTGAAAATATGATTGTAGGAAGTCGTGAAGAATACGAATTGTTGCAGACTACCAAGGAAGCAATGACTTTTGATGATGAAGAATAATAGCCCTGCATATTATGTATTCATAATAGCACATTGTTAAAAATACAGGAGTAAGAAGTCCCTGATTTCTTACTCCTTTTTTATTATAAGCAGGGCATGTTAAGTCTTTCATAAAGTAAACTGATTCGTTATATTTGCCCGCCTGAACAGGGTTAATTTTGTAAAAACAGACAGACAGAATGAAAAACGGATTGCTGACGTGGAATGTTATTTTAACGCTTATTACGGGGTATCTGCTATTTGCCCATTTCAGCGGGGGTAAGAAAACTTCTTCAGGAAAGCAAACCAATACCGACAGCGCTGTTGCCAGCAACGAATTTCGTATGGCTTATTTTGAGATGGATTCGGTAGCGGCCAATGTGGATGTGGTGAAAGACGTGAAAAACGAATTAAACAGGAAAGAAACAGCTATTACAAGCGAACTGGACCGCCTTACCAAAAATATCCAGCAAAAATTTAATTACTACCAGAATCTTGCACAGGCAGGCAATCTTTCAGATGCCCAATCGCAGGAAGCAAGCCAGGAACTGAAGAATCTCGATGACCAGTTGAAGAACCGGAAACTTCAGTTGGACCAGGAATACACCGATTTGATGACCAGGCGCCAGAATGAACTAAAAACAAAAATTGAAACCTTCCTGAAAGAATATAATGAGAATAAGAACTTCTCTTACATTATCACCTACGAGCAGGGGCTTTTTTATTATAAAGACACAGCATATAACGTTACTGCTGATGTAATAAAAGGGCTGAATGAAAAATATAAGGCCGCCGGCAAGAACTAATCCCTCTTTTTTTGAAAAATTGCTGCTGATAAAATAATACCCGATTTTTGCGGTATAAACTTTTGTATATGGATGCTGCCCGGTGCATCAATATCTTTCAGCAGGTTGTAGAACAATATCATTTTACCAATGATGTAGATGCGCCTGTCAATAACCCCTATGAAAAAGGGGCATTTGATCATCTTCTTTATCAGAAGTGCTGGATAGACACTGTTCAATGGCATTTGGAAGATAGTATCCGGGAACCAGCCATTGAACCTATAGAGGCGCTGAATCTAAAACGCCGCATAGACCGGTCCAACCAGGAAAGAACCGATATGGTGGAACGCATTGACGATTGGTTCCTCCATTACTATAAAGATGTAAAACTGTTACCCGAAGCCTCTCTTAATACGGAAAGCCCTGCCTGGGCTATTGACCGGCTGTCCATCCTTGCTTTAAAGGTGTACCACATGGCTATTGAGGCAAACAGGGAAGAGGCAACGGAAGAACACCGTAACACCTGCCGGAAGAAACTGGACGTTTTGCTTGAGCAGCAACAAGACCTTTCCGCAGCCATAGACCAGCTATTAAAAGATATTGCAGGCGGGCATAAGTATATGAAGGTGTACCGGCAGATGAAGATGTATAATGATGATGCCCTGAACCCGGTACTCTACAGTCAAAAAAACAAACAGCCTTGACAGCGCCCCGTCATGTATTGGTGTTTCGTTTTTCGGCCATGGGCGATGTGGCCATGACGGTTCCTGTTATACGCTTATTACTGAAGCAGCATCCCGGTTTGCAGGTTACATTTGTTTCAAACGGTTTTTTGCGTCCTCTTTTTTCGGGGATTGACCGCCTTGCATTTTACCCGGCTGATTTAAAAGGGAAGCATAACGGCCTTAAAGGGTTGTTCCGTTTATATAAAGAACTAAGAAGGGAATATTCCTTTGATGCAGTTGCCGACCTTCATAATGTATTAAGAACGCAGGTAATCCGTAAGTTTTTTTCTTTTTCTTCTTTGCCGGTAACTGTTGTTGATAAAGGGCGCAGGGAAAAGAAAGCATTAACAAGGAAGAATAATAAAGTAATGCAACAGTTGCCTTCCACATTCAGCCGGTATGCAGCCGTATTTGATAAATTGGGCTTGCCTGTTGACCTTACAGATAGTTTAAAGCCATTGCACTTTTCTTTGCCTGATGGCACTCCTTTGTCTCAGTGGAAAAAAGAAGGGTATAAAATGGTGGGTATAGCACCTTTTGCTTCCTATGCTGAAAAAACATATCCCGCCGAAAAGATGAAGGAAGTAATCAACAGTTTAATGAAGAACAAGGTGAAGGTTGTTTTATTTGGCGGAGGAAAGGAAGAGATTAACCAGTTAGGGCAATGGGAGAAAGAGTTACCCGGTGTTATCAATATGGCCGGTAAAATATCTTTTGAAGAAGAACTGCATTATATTTCCCAATTGGATGCAATGGTCAGTATGGATTCGGCTAATATGCACCTGGCCTCCATGTACGGCGTACCGGTAGTTTCCGTTTGGGGCGCCACGCATCCTTATGCAGGATTTTATGGCTGGCGCCAGGCTTCAGGAAATGCAGCTCAGCTTAATTTGCCTTGCAGGCCCTGCTCTGTATTTGGTAACAAGCCCTGTTACCGGGGAGACCTTGCCTGTATGAACCAGCTTTTACCAGAAATCATTTATCAGAAGCTGCAGGCTGTTTTGGATGCTAACTGATCCCGCTTGTTTTTCCCTGCATATTTTTTTGCATCAGGCTTTTGAAATCGGCAAACACTTCAAAGAGGATTTTTACAATGGCAAAAATCAGAATAAACACTTTGCCCCATCCCAATTGAAGGAACATAGCGCCCAATATAACGGTGAACTGCTGTATGAAAATCCGGCCATAGGGTTCCACCATAAGATGAATAACAGTAACTTCCCGGTACTCTTTCTTTAGAATAAAAGGGAAAAAGGTTTGCCCCAGGTGTCCGAGGGTAAACGCTATGAGCATATAAGCAATGTCCCTGTTAATGTATTCGTACCAATGAAAGAAGAAATAGGTAAAGCCTTTACCGGGAGGTATAATGTCGGCTACCTGTGAAAAGATACCCGTTTGCACCATCGCAAACATTCCGAAGTGAAAGATGAAGAAAAAGATGATAAACAACCCGCCTTTTGCCGAAACATTTTTGCTTTCATTCGAAGCAGGCTTGCCCCCGGCTACTATTGTAACAAGCATTTTCAATACGGTGATACAGCCGAGGATAAGGGTTTCCATGGCGTACACAATAAATATTTCCGTGGCGCTCCAGCCCCATAGCCATACACCCAGTACGGGAACCAGGTTGGCCAGTATCAGCATCAGGTCAGAAAGGGTTAGTTTTTTGCGTGGCATAAAATCGTTTCGCTGGTAAAATAGTTAATTTCGCCTTCATTCAAAATACCTGCTACCCCTTATGTCAAAATATACCATAGTTGTTCATGGCGGCGCCGGCACGATACTAAGAGAAAATATGACGGCTGAAATGGAAACCCAGTACCGCAATGGCCTGCAGGAAGCGCTGAATGCAGGTTATGAGATATTGAACGGGAATGGCTCTGCTACAGATGCAGTACGGGCTGCTGTGGCTTCATTAGAAGATAATATACTCTTTAACGCCGGGAAAGGCTCGGTATTTACCAAAGAGGGCAAGCAGGAAATGGATGCGGCCATTATGGACGGCCGTACGTTGATGGCAGGCGCTGTGGCTGCTGTAAAAAGTGTCCGTAATCCCATAGAACTGGCCTATACTGTTATGACCAAAAGCCCGCATGTAATGCTGATGGGGCAGGGGGCATTGGAGTTTGCATTAAAACACCATATCAAAACAGAGCCGGATGATTATTTTTATTCAGATTTCCGTTACCGGCAATGGAAGCAGGTGCAGGGTTCGGAGGAAATAGCATTGGACCATGATGTAATTGTCAGCGACAAACCATCCTCCGCAGAAGCTACGGAGGGTAAAAAATTCGGAACGGTAGGAGCCGTTGCACTGGATGTGCAGGGCAATATTGCGGCAGCAACCAGCACCGGCGGCATGACGAACAAACAATTTGGCCGGGTAGGGGATAGCCCTCTTATCGGGGCGGGTACGTATGCCAATAATAAAACCTGCGCCATCAGTTGCACCGGGCATGGAGAGCCTTTTATCCGTGCCGTAACCGCTTATGATGTAAGCTGCCTGATGGAATACAAAGGCCTGTCATTACAGGAAGCCATGCACCTCGTGGTGCATGATAAACTGTTGAAGATAGATGGTGAGGGTGGCATGATAGGAGTGGACGCAAAAGGCAATGCGGCGATGCTGTTTAACAGCGAAGGAATGTACCGGGGCATTAAAACAAGCGATGGGAAAAATGAAACGGCCATTTATAAGATATAAGGGATGAAGAAATATGCAATTATCGTAGCAGGAGGTTTGGGTAAACGAATGGGAGAAAAAACGCCCAAGCAGTTTTTATTGCTGAAAAACAAACCGGTGCTTTACTATTCCATAAAAGCATTTTTAGATGCTTATGATGATATGCAAATCATATTGGTGCTGCCGGTAGAGCATACCGATATGGGGCAGGAAGTTATTGATGCGTATTTTGATAAGGAACGTATTCGCATTGCAGGCGGGGGGGATACAAGGTTTCAATCGGTAAAAAATGGGCTGGCATTGGTACAGAAAGAGTCCATTATATTTGTACATGATGGTGTCCGCTGCCTGCTGACAAAGGAATTAATTTATAGATGTTATAAAAAAGCGGCAGAAACGGGTAGCGCCATCCCTGCTATTGCCAGTAAAGACAGTGTAAGGCTGCTGACAGAAGAAGGCAACGAAGCCATTGACCGCAACAAAGTGATGCTGGTACAAACACCGCAAACCTTTCACAGCAAAATATTGGTTCCGGCTTTCCAGATAGATTATAAAGACAGGTTTACTGATGAAGCTATTGTAGTGGAAGCCTATGGGCTGAAAGTATCTTTGGTGGAAGGGGAAGTGAATAATATCAAGATAACAACGCCGGTGGATCTGGTGGTTGCTGAGAGATTGTTAGCGGAAGTCGTGAGTCGTGAATCGTGAGCCCGCAGCATTTTGCGGTCATTAGTTAGATTTTAATCTGCTTTTTAAGATCAATAAAGGCGAAAAATTCGTAAAATGAAAGGAAAGCGTCTTGTTCTGTGGATTGTACTTTTTTTTATTATAGAAGGGTGCCATTCTGGTAGAAATATTACTGTGCCTGGCAGCGGGCAAGATAGGGCGATAGAAGCCGTTATACTGAACTTTTCTAAAATAAGCAGGCTTTATAAGACAGATAGCATTTTTTCAATACGAGCAGAACATTTGCCCAACAATAATGACATTTTGGTTGTAAGTATCATAAGAGCAGGAGGAAAACTGCTTTTGAAAAAGGACTATAAGGCAGGAACAAAAGGGAAATTACCATCCCGATATGTCGTAAAAGATGGTAAATTGTTTTATTGGTGGGATGATGATATTGTTTTAACGGAAGAAGCTCTTGCCATTTTCGGAAAATATAATTTATTACAAGATGACGAAAATGGGTTAATTCAGGTCCCATTTCATACTTTGGATGATACTCAAAGAGGGGCACATTATTATTTTTGCAAGGACAATTTCAGTATTAATAAGAGGATTATAACTAATATCGGCCTTGGGTATTATGAACCCCCTAAGCTAAATTGTAAAAAATAACCGTAACGAGGGTAATGTATCAGATTAGAAGGTACGCAATAAAAGCTGCAGCCTACTGTTTTGGAAGACCAATAAAGGCAAAATCTATTCTTTCATCCACCTCAAATAAAAAGGCAGCCTGTTTAGTTTTATTGCCGCATATTTTTCTTCTGTAGCGCCGAAACTGTTATAAAAAAAAGCAAGGTTGCGGATGTCGGAGCCTTCAAAGTCGAGCAATAAATTTTTACCTGCATGGTCTTTTATAAACGCATCTATCAGGGCATGGGAGGCGCCAATCGTTCTTCCGTCAGGGTGATTGCCTACAAGGATATAATAAGCCCGGTTATGTGAAAAGAAAAACACACAGGAGGCCAGCAATGCTTCTTTCAGGAAGATACCATAAGTAATGGCCTGTTTTCTTTCATGCAGGATATGATACAGCTTACGAAATCTTTCTGCATTTTCTTTGGCTTCTTTGCCCGGTTGCCGCATTTGCTGCAAAGCCAGCTCTATCACTTGTTCAACTTCAAAATCTTTTTTAGCAATACAGCCCATTTGCTCCGCTTTCCGGGTGTTGCGTTTTATATTTTCCCTGTACTCCTTGAATAGTTCATCATAAGGTTTATTAAGGTCGAGCACATAATTGCTGCGCTGGTATAAACTGAATGTTTCAAGAGGGAAAACATTGTGATGGTTCAAAGGGAATTCCCAGTACCTGAATTTAGCAGGAATAGCTTTTAAAAATGCTTCAAGTATTGAAGCCGTGATATTATTTCCAAACAAACCTGATTGGGCAGTGAGGAACGGTTGATATAAATAATGTATCCCGTATTTTTTATTCCAGGGCAGGGGCATCACCATTTCATAATCATTCAGCACTAAGGCATCCCATTGGCGGGCCATCTGGTCAAGGTAAAATGAGTAAGCATAGATAAGCCCGTTGGGGGCATTGTCAATACACTTATCCCATTTGGCCTTATCAATTCCATCCTGCGGAATGTATTGTATGTTGCCGGTTTCTTCCATCAGAAATACAGGTTGCGGTCAATTTTCCGTAAGCTGAAATTTGAAATATCAATGGAGAAAGAAATCTTTTTCCAGAACCTGCCTTTCTTTTCAACAACCGACTGGATATAATCTTTATACACTTTGCTGTACACAAGGGGAATATAGATATTGATGGTTTCTTTCAGCAACGGCAGGTGCAGGCCGGCATTAAAAAGAAAGCGGTCTTCTTCCGCATCGGGCTTCCATGTATCTGCATAGGTGCCGATGTCCAGGAAGAGCTTTAAAGGAATTTTTACCGGCAGCAGGTTCAGCGGGTTAACAGCATCAGGAATAGTCGTGCTGAAATTGATGGCTGCCAGCCAATCGTCTGTTCTGCCCACTTTATTAGCCAGCAGATCGGTTCTTACTTTAAAGGCGCCGTCTCTTTCCATGATCTGTTGGCTGGCAGCTCCCTGGAACTGGTTTCTGCCGATAAAATAATCGCTGTAGGTATAATCTTCATACCCATTGGGGCCGGTCATGTTCAGGTGATAGCGGCTGGTTTCAAATTGCTTGTTGATTGTTTTGCCGCTTGTGTAAAAAAACTTACCGGCAAAGAGCCTTACATTCAATCCGCCCTCTTTGGGATAATTGAAGAAATAAGCTCCTGTAAAACCAAGCCGGGCAAAATGGTTTCCCTGTTCTATTTTAAGTTCGCCTTTGTAAGGGTATAAGGCCCGGTTGTTTTCAATTACCAGCTTAAGTTGGTTAAGCGTACGGCTTTCTTCATTTTTCCTGTGTTTTACAGAAATGATAGTATCTGTGCCGGTAATAGCGGTATCCCTGTAAAACTGCAAGGCTTCTTCGCTGATAAAGAAATTTTTGAACTGAATATATTTATAGAAAGTGCTTCGGGCATTTTTTTCATTCAGCATCAGGCGGATGCCTGGAGTAATTTTTTGGAAGCCCATAGACACTTTGTTGTTATCGGCATTGGCGTACCTGTTTGCCGTAAACGAAGAGCCGCTAACGCTAATATCAACTTTACGGAATAGTTTTTCGGGGTACAGGCTGTACGATGCAAAACCCAACCCGTTCAGTTTTTTTGAGCCGGTAGCATACATCGGCATCAGCAGGAATTGAAACCTGTTGGGCGGCAATCGCAGGTTGGTAATGCCAATGCCCACCATTAGCTTGTCATAGCTGTTAATCCCTAACGAAGGAAAAAGCGTAAGGGCAGTTTGTTTATCATTATTTCCCCCTGCAAGATTTCCCAACGGGCCCTGTAAGCCAATGCCTTTTTTTTCAGGGCCGGGCAGGTTGCCTTTTTGGGTTAACAGGGAAAAAGCAGCGTCAAGGTTTTTGCCGCTCACTTCTTCAAGAACTTTTTTCAGGTCTTCCGGTTGCGGATGCTTGAACTGCCATCGGTTATAATATTCCTGCATGGCTTTGTTGAAAGCAGCCGTTCCTGATTCTTTTTCCAGCCCTTTCATCCATTGCGATGTTTTATAGTAGGCAATCAATGCGTAATTAGCTTCGGAGAAATCTTCAGAAGCTGTTGCCATAGGCTGGTCCCGCTTTGTAGCAGCAAATGTTTCCAGCATCATCTGCTCCATGTGTTGGGTAAAACGGGTTGCTTTTGACCTGTTATATTTTTCTTCGTAATAGGAATTGATGCCCTCGTCCATCCAGGGGTGTTTTCTTTCATTACTGGCCAATATGCCATAAAACCAGTTGTGCCCCACTTCATGGGCAATGGTGCGGTCAAGCTGTTTGGCGCTGCCTGTTGGCGATATAACGGTAATGGTGGGGTACTCCATTCCGCCACCAAAACTTTCAGGCCCCTGCACAACGCTTACAATGTTGTATGGATATTCGCCAACCCATGTTGAATAATGATGAATAGCATTTTTTGTAAAGGAAACAGCTTCGTTCCATGTATTTTTTTGTGCCGGGGTACAATAAGAGTAGGCTTCAATGATTTTCCCGGAAGCAAGCTGGCAGGTATCGTAGTTAACGATAAACCGTTTATCGGCAAACCAGGCAAAGTCGTGTATATTATCCTGCTTGTAACGAAGTGTTTTGTTTTCTGCGGAGGACTCCGGGTATAACTTCTTTATTGCTTTTTCAACACCCTGTTTGTTTTTTTCTTTTTGAGAAACGGGTTCCCAGCTAAATGTGGAACGACTTTTCAGCCATTCTTTTTCTTCGGCGTTTTGCAGTTCGCCAGTGGCGGCCACCACATAATTTTTGGGAAGCGTAATGCGTACATCATAGCTGCCGAATTCGCTGTAAAATTCTCCCTGGTCCAGGTAAGGCATGGGGTGCCATCCGTTTTTATCATATACAGCCGGCTTGGGGTACCATTGAGTTATTTGATAGCTCTCGCCATCATGCCCGCCCCTCGAAAAGTTGTAAGGCAGTTTTATATGAAAGGGTGTAGTGATGATTATGGACTGCCTCGGCGGCAAGGGAGAGGGCAATAGCAACTTACCAATATCAATATGCTGCGGATGGTCTTCGAGGGTTGCAGTACTATTGTTTACTTTAAAATCCAGCCGGTTGATATAGCCTTTTTGTTCTTTACCGGAAAAATAGAATTTTGTATTGCCATTACCGAGCAGTTGGTCGCTGAAAGCTGTTTTATCGTTTTTATACGCATTCGGCCAGAGATGAAACCAGATAAAATGCAATGTGTCGGGAGAATTATTAATGTATTCAATTGTTGCAAACCCGTTCAGGCTATGTTCTTTGTCGTTCAGCGAAACGTCAATGGTAAAATTGGCTTGTTGTTGCCAGTAGGATTGTTGAGAAAAGCAATTATATGATATAATTAATAAAGTTATATATATGGGTAGAAATTTTTTCATTAGACACTAAGTTAGTATTTTCGCCCATTCTTCAAAATTAAACCATTACTTATGAGAAGTTTAAGAAATTACATTCAAATTCTTACTTTTTTTATTTTATTATTAGTAGCATGTAAAAAGGTCGTTGAGCAAAGTCCTGAAAAAGCTCCTGTAGCAGAGCATGAAGCTTTTGTTGGAAAAGGTGGAATAGTACTCTCTCATACAAACGAACATCTACTCAGTTTGGTTTTATCTGGAAGTGGTGGAATTATAATGGTTGATACGATCTCCGTTGGTGCTGTCGATTCGCTGACACAAATTGCGTTTCCTTCTTTTGCCCCACCGGTAAATAACGCAGGGATGCTTGAGTTTTTGGCAGTGCAGGATTACGATAATTTCATCAAAGCAGCTAATTTGATGGAAGACCTTTGGATATATTCCGAAATAGATTATGAAGACACTCCAGATGAAATCTATCATTTGGGAGAAGAATCTTTTAATGCTTTAGATTCAGCAACTGGTTTTACTTCTTTGCGAGGCATTTATGAATTGAACGATTTCTATAACTCATCCTGGAGAGATACTGCAATGGTTTATGTGGAGGATGATGATATACAAATTGTGATGAATCAACAGAATGAAGTTAAGATAGGAGATAAATATTATAAATATATTACAGATAATGTATTGTCTAAGATTAGCAATCTTACAATGCTTGATTCTGTCAGGGCATTTGGCGTTTTTACTAATGGCAGAAATGTAGTTCATTTTGATGAAGAAACCGGCTTGGAGGTGCCTGAGCCAGAGGATGGGCCTGTTGCCGAAGGTTGTGGCGATTTTTATCTGAGTGTATCAGGGATAATTGGTTCCTACCCCAGGTGGGGTTTAAATGTAATGGTAATGAATCCCGTTACTGGAAATCAGCCTTCGTTATATAGTAATGTAAAAGCAAATTATACCGTAGATTGGGGAGATGGCTCGGTTGAAAATTTTGTAGGATATTTTGGACTGGTTAATCATTTTAATCATGATTATCAATATCCTTCATCAGGATTTGTAAACAGGACTATTAGTGTTACATGCCAGATAATTTCTCAATCACCTCCTTCTACTGGGTATAGTAATTTGATTAATAACTGTGCAGGGCTTCCCGGTATTGTTTTTACTGGAACAACCACGATTAAGCTTGAAAGTTATAATTACCCGGAGTGTATGAGTGGCAGGATAATAAGAGAGTTTAACGGTAATGAAGTTAATGTTCAGGGAACCTGGTATAGGTTAGCTTGTAAAATAAAGCAGGTTAGTACGTTTGCCGGATTTATTATAGAATGGCGAAGACCCAAGATTGTGACTACTGCTATATTCCAAAAGTTTAAGAATGGAAGGTGGAAAAAAACTAAGTCATTAGGAGATATCAAATTGACCGTAAGGGGAGAAGTATATAGAGATTTTAGTTGTACAGATATTTTTCATACTATCAACTTTCCAAGTACGAAAAAGAAGAAAAAAAAGATTAAAGTAAAATTTTTGGGGATTCCAGGAACTTCTTTTTTTTATCCGCCTAATATTAGGACTCACCGCAATTTACCCACTGCAATTAATGTTGATTTTGTTTGGAAGTATAATAACAACCAGGTAACTGTTGGCAATTATAATGAAGTCTTAAAACCATAAAATGAAAAAAAGATTTGTATTGTTTGCTTTCTTAATTGGGATATTAATAAACCCTACTGCTGCACAGGAAACAGATATTGGTCTTTTTTATGGCAGGTTCTATGCTTTATATAAGTTTACTGATAATGGAGCAGGGTTTAGAAATGTACCCGGTTCGCAATATAACCCCTATCCAACCTTTGGTGTGAATAAAAAATTTTCTAAAAAATTATCAGGGGAGGCTAGCCTATCGTTTATGGCCTATGTGCAATATACAGGAACAAGACAGCATCCTCCGGTGATAGGTTTTTTTTCAACATATTATGGAGCAAATATTTCCGCTTTGGCCGGTTATTCTTTCCTGGAATTGGGTGAGAAGTTTGAGGCAAGGATTAAAGGAGGTCTGGGATTAGGTATTGTGCCAGACAGGTATGAGGGTAGCTTTGTTGAGATGCTTCTTAATTTAGAGACACAGACAATGGATTCAATTTCCCGTGGCACCATTAACAGGGATTTTGTAGCCCTATTTCCTACGGTTTGTACAGGATTGGATTTCTCATACCGGTTTAGTAAACAGTTTAAAGTATCATTATTGGTCAATTACCAAAAGGGCTTTTCTAAGATCACCGAATACGATATATACTACAATGATGGTAGTGGGAACAACGATCAACATGCCAGGCAATGGGGAACAGGGGATTTTTATGGGTTTCAATTAGGTCTGCGGTATATATTGAAGAAAAAAGATAAAAACAAAGAAGGCAAAAACTAAAATCCCTTCTATTTTCCTTTTCCCATAAAGATGATCCGGATGGTATGTATCATTATTTTGAAGTCGAGGGCTAAGGATACGTTTTCTATATACATCAGGTCGTATTTGCTTCTTTCTATCATTTCTTCCACTGATTCGGCATAGCCGAACTGTACCATGCCCCAACTGGTAAGTCCGGGCTTTACTTTCAGCAGGTATTTGTAGTAAGGTTGCTGCTCTACTATCTTATCAATATAAAACCGGCGTTCCGGCCGTGGGCCTACAAGGCTCATTTCGCCGATGAGGATATTCCATAATTGCGGCAGCTCATCTATCCGCCATTTCCGCATCGTTTTGCCCCAGGAAGTGATGCGGGGATCATTTTTAGAGGAAAGGGCGGGGCCCTCTTTTTCTGCATCCTGCACCATGGAGCGGAACTTATACATCCGGAAAGGTTTTCCTTTATGGCCCACTCTTTCCTGCAAAAAGATAACAGGCCCCGGGGAGGATAATTTTACTTTGATGGCAGCATAGAGCATTAATGGCGATAAAAGCACAAAAGAAACAAGAGAAACAATTACATCAACAACCCTTTTGATGTTCTGCTGCCATTCGGGCATCAGCGCTGTTTGCAGGTCTATCAGCGCTGCACCCATCACATTACTGGTACGGACAGACCCGGAGAGGATGTCAAGCGTATCGGGCAATATTTTTACTTCTACATCTTTTTCACTCAGCAGGCTGATGAGCTTTTCAAGCAGGGGCTGTTCCTGCTTTTCAAGGGCAAGCACTACGAGGCGGATAGCATTGGCGCTGATTACCTGGTCAAGTTCGTCAACAGCGCCCAGTTTCGGTATCAGTTTTTGTATCCCGGTTTTGCCATTACTGTCAGGTGTTATAAATCCGGCGTACCGGTAGCCGCCATCGTGCAGGTTTTTTTCAGTGCTTTTGAATATCCGGTTTACGGTTTCAGTATTGCCTACCATCAACGTATTGAAAAATACTTTGCCCTGCAATAATTGCTTTTTTATAATTAATAATAACAGGTAACGGATAAAGAAAGTAATGGAAAAATGAATGCCCAGCAGAATGGCAAAGGCTTTATAGAAATAGCTGTACCCTTTTTGCGGGTCGTTCCACACAAAAAGGATGAACAGGGCAATGCTGCCGATCAGCGAGCAAATGAAAGTGAGGGAAAACTCTTCAAACCTTGATTTTTTATACAACGAATTATAAGTGCCTGTAATGGCGTATAAAACCAGCCATCCGGCCGGAACCATCGCCAGTATATAAAACCAGGCGGTATGGCTGATGGGGTAGGCGCCTGCATCGTGCAGTGCACTGCTTCGCCATACGTAAAACAGCAGCCAGGAAAGGGCGGCGGTCAGGTAGTCGGCAAGCACATACCATATTACGGATATTTTTTTTCCCGGTATCATCAGCGGGTGATAACATTGTTGCCTATTTTCTCCAGTATCTGGTGGGCCACATCCATAGCCATCAATCCATCCATTTCAGAAACCACCGTTTTTGTATTGTGTACGATGGCATCCTTAAATTCTTCCAGCTCTTTTCGTATCGCATTTACTTCCGGCACTACCGGGTTGGCAATGGCTATTGTTTTGGTACCTGCCGGTGTTTCAATATCAAAAGCAAATACATTGGAATCGCCGTATTCTTTCAGCTTGATGACTTCTGTTTTTTTATTGAGAAAATCCACGCCGATATAAGAATCTTTCTGGAAGAGGCGCATCTTTCTCATTTTTTTCATCGAGATACGGCTGCTGGTGAGGTTGGCCACGCATCCGTTATGGAACTCTATTCTTACATTGGCAATATCGGGAGTTTCCGTCATTACGCCTACGCCGCTTGCCGAAATGGATTTTACATCGCTTTTTACAATGCTGAGGATGATGTCAATGTCGTGGATCATCAGGTCGAGTATCACACTTACTTCCGTGCCACGGGGATTAAATTGTGCCAGGCGGTGTACTTCAATAAACATGGGGTTTAACTGAAGGTCTTTTAGTGCAAGAAAGGCGGGGTTAAACCGTTCTACATGGCCCACCTGGAATTTAATGCCTGATTCGGCGGCGAGCTTTACCAGCGACCGGGCTTCCGCCATTGTATTGGCCAATGGTTTTTCTACAAATACATGCTTGCCTTTCTTGATGGCTGCTTCACAGATTTCAAAATGATAATTGGTGGGCGCCACAACGTCAATGGCATCGCATACCTCCATCAATGCGGCGGCATCCAGAAAACGGGGAAGCTGGTATTTTTCTACAACTTCTTTTGCTGTATCATCATGCGGGTCATAAAAGCCAACCAGTTCAATATCCGGAATCTCTTTCCAGTTATTTAAATGAAATTTTCCGAGGTGGCCTACTCCAAAAACGCCAACTTTTAGCATACTTGCAGATTAGGCGCAAAGATAAAGATTGAAGAGAGGAGAGCGGCAGTATTTATAAACAAAATAGGCTCAATCCAGCACGGTTGATCTTTTGATATAGCAAGGATGGTAAATAAAAAGACAGGAGCCGTTTTTTATTTTTTGAATGATAGGAACGGCCTGGCTGGGCGATACGGCAGGGCAGCCCTGGCTGCGGCCAATATATCCCTGTACATTGATTAATTCTTTGCTTACATAAGGAGCGCCATGTATAACAATGCCTCTTTCAAATGCGTTGTTGTTTATTCCACGTTCAATACCTTCCAGTTTCAAAGAAAAACCGTTCTTTCCGTTATAAGGTTCACCGGTAATATAAAAACCCGGGCTGCTCTTGTATGATTCGCTTTGGTTGGAAAAATCGCTGGCCCATTCCTTGCCGGTGTTTTTTCCATGGGCTACCCAGGTATTAAAAAGCATTTTATAATTCCTTACATCAAGGATAAATAAACGTTTCTTATTGCTCGGGAGGCTGAAGTCAATAATGGAAATAATCGAATCGTTGAGTAACCGGCCTTCTTCCACCAGTTTATCAAGTCCCTGCATGGCGTAGTTGAAAGCCTGCTGGCTCAACCCGGCAAGATTGAGGTGAAGGCTGTCGTAAACAGATGTTACAGGACTGCTGTAAGAGATAGCAGGTTCCGTTATTTTTTTTTCGGTAGAATCAGCCAACGGGGCAAAAAAACCATATCCTTCTGCCATAGACTTGCCGAATGCTATGGGAACATACAAAAGACCGGTTAGCAGGGAGGCTAACAGTAAATATGCCTGTTTAATTTTTTTAGTCATTACACTGGTACCATTTCGCCATTACAACCGGCGAATATTGTTCTTTGAGTTATACCAAATAATAAAACCCGGGAAACTTCACCGGGCAGTAGTATTGGATTAGTACAACAAAGGAACGGGTGCAAAGGTAAATCAGAATAAAAAAAATAGGCGGTTCATTATTCATCTTTTATCCACCAAATGTTTATTTTATTATTGATAATCAAATATTTATGAATTAATGAATCAGGCATATTTTCAGAAACTGCCGGATTGGTAATACTATGTTTACCGGCTATTTCATTTAACAGGGAAAAATATAACCCGGATGAAACAGTTTTCGTTACCTGGTATAGCATCCTGGACCTGGGGAAAATAGCAGCATTCAGTTTATGAAATGCGCTGACGGCCTTTGTTTCAAGAACTGGAAAGATGGAAATAAGGCGGCGGCAATAGGGGTTAAAATAAAAAGCCCCGATAACAACTATCGGGGCTTTTGCGGACCGGACGGGACTCGAACCCGCGACCTCCGCCGTGACAGGGCGGCATTCTAACCAACTGAACTACCGATCCGTTGCCTAAAAAAAGTAACTGACCAGCCCTTTTTTCAGGACGGCAAAGATAGAGAGGCCCGGACTTATCGCCAAAAGTTTTTCGATTATTTATACACTGAAAATCAGGCTCCCCCGGCAAGGATTTGCATTATTATATAATCCTTAATTTAGCCCCTCATTGTTAATCTATGCCAACGGATCTAAACAGACAGTTTCTGGATTTTGAAAAACCCATCAAAGACCTTATTGACGAGATTGAAGCAGCCCGCCACAGGCAGGAAAAGACTAAGATTGACCAGGCCGACCTTATTGCCCAATTGCAGCAAAACATAATTCTAAAGCGTAAGGAGATTACGGAAACCCTTTCTGACTGGCAACGGGTGCAGTTAAGCCGGCACCCTGACCGTCCTTATACGCATAAGTATATTACCAAGATCACTGATAATAATTTTGTAGAGCTTTTTGGCGACCGCAATGTAAAGGATGATAAAGCCATGATTGGCGGCTTTGGCTCTCTTGACGGGGAAACGGTTATGTTCATCGGGCAGCAAAAAGGTATAAATACCAAAATGCGCCAGATGCGGAATTTCGGAATGGCCAATCCGGAAGGGTACCGCAAAGCGCTGCGGCTGATGAAACTGGCTGAAAAATTCAACAAGCCAATTGTAACACTTATAGATACTCCAGGGGCTTATCCCGGTCTCGAAGCAGAGGAAAGAGGACAGGGGGAGGCCATTGCCCGTAATATTTACGAAATGATCCGCTTGAAAGTACCGGTTATTTGTGTCATTATCGGCGAAGGGGCCAGTGGCGGCGCTCTGGGAATCGGTGTGGGCGATAAAGTGTTTATGATGGAAAATACCTGGTACACGGTGATAAGCCCCGAAAGTTGTTCCTCCATATTGTGGCGTACATGGGAAAAGAAAGAAATTGCGGCGGAACAATTAAGGCTTACTGCAACAAAAATGCTTGGTTTTGGATTGATTGATGGTATTATCCCCGAACCGGTTGGCGGCGCCCATTGGGACTATGATGAGGCAGCAAAACTTTTAAAGGAATACATAAAACCGGTGCTTGCAGAGTTAAAGCAAAAGACGCCTGAAGAAAGGATAGAGGAAAGAATCGTAAAATTCGGAAAAATGGGATTCTGGGAGGAGGTTTAGTTAAGTCGTTAGTCATTAGCAGTTACAATTTTCACAGATGTCATTAAAAGAAAAATTCCGGGGTACGGGCATAGCCATCGTTACTCCTTTTTATGAAGATGGAAAAATTGATTGGGAAAGTTTTTCCCAATTAATAGAGTTCTGGATAGCCGGTAAGGTGGAGTATCTTGTAGCGCTGGGCACTACCGGGGAAAGCGCCACCGTACATGGCGAAGAGAAGCAGCAGGTATTTTCTTTTGTAAAAGATGTGGTGAAAGGTCGCTTACCGCTAATTGCAGGTGTTGGCGGCAATGATACATTTAAACTGGTAGAAGAGTTTAAAAAAACAGACTTTTCCGGTTACGATGCCATACTGTCTGTAAGCCCTTATTACAGCAAACCAAACCAGGAGGGCTTGTTCCATCATTATAAAATGCTTGATGCCATAACCCCCTTGCCCATATTGATTTATAATGTTCCCGGCCGTACAGGACAAAGCATGACGGCAGAAACACAATTAAGAATAGCTAATGAGTGCAAAAATATCTTTGGCACCAAAGAAGCCAGCGGGAATTTCGATTTAATTCATGAGGTGATTAAGAAGAAGCCCGATGATTTTATGGTCATCAGCGGGGATGATGGCATTACGCTGGAAATAATAGCAGCAGGAGGAGACGGAGTAATTTCCGTAGTAGCCAATGCCTATCCAAAAGATTTTTCAGATATGGTAAGGCTTTGCCTGGAAGGAAAATTTCAGGAGGCGGCAAAACTGCATTATAAGTACACAGAAATAATATCTTCTTTGTTTGCAGAAGGAAGCCCTAGCGGGGTAAAAGCTTACCTGAGCGAAATGGGCCTGTGCGAAAATGCTTTCAGACCTCCTGTGTGGAAGGTTAGCGATAAAATGCAGGAGAAAATCAGGCTGCTGATGAAAGAAGTGTAAACGCCGTTTTATTGTGAAGTACAAAACTTCCATAGCACTATTACTGTTTTTGTTGATTGTTTCACTCAACAACCTTAATGCCCAGTTCAGTGTCAGGTTTGAAATAGCTTATCTTCCTTCTGTAGCTATCAGCAGCGATGAAAAAATATATTTGGCAGGCACATTTAATGGTTGGAACCCGGAGTTTGAAGCATGTAGTTTTAAAAAAAACGAACAAGGTGATTTTATCCTTGAATTACAATTGCCGCCCGGCACATATGAATATAAGCTGACGAGGGGAAGCTGGGAAAAAACAGAGTGTAAAGCCAATGGCATGGGACTGTCCAACAGGGTGTCCGTAATCAGTTCCGATACAAGTATTGCATTAACTGTTGAAGCATGGCAGGACCAGTTCATTTCTTCGCCCCCGGCAAGTACGGCCAGCAGCCAGGTTTGTATCCTGGATACGGCTTTTTTAATTCCGCAATTGAAAAGAGAGAGGAGGGTGTGGATATATCTTCCTTATGATTACTGCGATGGCAGTAACAAGCAATATCCTGTTTTGTACATACATGACGGGCAGAATGTATTTGATAACAGGACCTCTTTTTCCGGCGAATGGGGAGTAGATGAGTTGCTTGATTCCACCCGGCTGGATTTGATAGTAGTAGCAGTAGATAATGGAGGGAATAAGCGGCTCAATGAGTATAATCCGTATGACCATGAGCAGTATGGCAAAGGGGAAGGAGATGCCTATGTTGATTTTATTGTAAAAACATTAAAGCCTTTTATTGACCAGCATTTCAGAACGGTAAAAGGGAAACGAAAATCTTATATAGCGGGCAGTTCTATGGGAGGACTGATATCCATGTATGCTGTATTGAAATATCCCAAAGTATTTGGCGGCGCAGGCATTTTTTCCCCGGCATTTTGGATAGGCCCGGATATAATTAACAGTATCAGGAAAAAAGGAGGCAAAGTAAAAAGCCGCATCTATTTTTATGCCGGTAAGCAGGAAAATGAGAGCATGGTGCCGGATATGCTTAAAGCGTTTGAAGCAATGAGTGCCGTATCTAAATCAAAATTGAGGGCCTCCATAAAAAACGATGGAAAGCATAATGAAGCAAGCTGGAGAAATGAAATGCCGGAGTTTTTTAAATGGATAGCAGATACTGATTCAGCAACAGGTAATTAACAAATTACACTTCATAGCAAACCCCTTCCAAAGCCAGTTCCGTATCAGGAAAAACTTCCCTTGCTTCTGTTTCAAATTCGTCAAGGGTATCGTACTTACTGCTGAAATGGCCTATCAATAATTTCTTTACACCTGCTTTTTGTGCAATGAGGGCTGCCTGCTTGGTCGTGGAATGAAAACGGGCTTCTGCTCTTTCCCGCAGGTTGTCAAGGTAAGTGGTTTCATGATAGATCATATCGGCCTCTTGTATATGGGGGATAATGGATTCATCGTACCGGGTATCAGCACAGAAAGCATATTTCTTGCCCGGCCCGGCAGGTTCGGTTACCCATTCATTTTTTACTGAGGTGCTGTCTTTTCGGTTGTAATCTTCCCCCTTTTTGAGCCGTTCATAAAAGGATTGCGGCACCCCGTATTCTATTGCTTTTTCAGGAAGTAGCTTTCTTGGCGGTTTTTTGCTTTCAAAAGAAAACCCGTAACATTCAATACGGTGGTTGGTGCGGAAGCATTTTATTGTCAGTTTTTCAGTATCTACCAGCGTTCCCGGTTCGCTGATGGTATGCAGGTGCAATGGATAGCATACGGTAGTGTCGGCCACTTTCAATTGAAGCTCGATAATTTCTTTGAGGGGTGCCGGGCCAAAAACATGCAGCGGTTGCTGGTGGCTAAGAAGGCTTAAGGAATTGATCAGCCCTATCAACCCGAAATAATGGTCGCCGTGCAGATGGGAGATGAAAATATGGGTAATCTTGCTGCGCCTTATCTTATAATTGATGAGTTGTATCTGCGTACCCTCTCCGCAATCAACCAGGTAATTGGTGCCATCAATGGTAACAACCTGGCTGGTAGGATGGCGGTTAAAAGCAGGAACGGCGGAATTATTTCCAAGGATGGTAACGGCAAACATCAGCGGTAAAAGGTTTATTGTACAATAGCTGTATAGATTGCGAATATCCGTGATTGGCTGCATATAGCAGTCAATCAGTTTGAAATATCCGGGTTTTCATCATCCAGCAATTCCCTTTCAATTTCTTCCATTTGCACAATATCCCAGGCTTCGCTTTCCGTGGGGGTAACATTCATCAACTCTAAAAGTTCATGCCGGTCAAGAAAATTTTCCGCCTCCTTCCGGAGCCCGCAGATAACAAACGAGGCATTGTTTTCATAGAATTTTTGCTGCAGGGAAACCAGCTTTTGGCCGGTTGCCAGGTCAAGCGATTCCACTTCGTCCATGACCAGTACCAGGTTTTTAACGACATTTTGCAGGTAGGGCAGCAGGAAAATCTCCAACTCATCTGTCATAGTAGCAGAAAGAAACGGGCCAGGTAGCGTGATGACATGAAATCTTTCTTTGGTATCTGTTTTGACCTGCATAGGTTATATATTTTGGTTTTTTGCGCCTTTCTTATAAAGTTTCCTGAAAAGTGCTGAATTACAGGCTTTGCAGCAACTTAAATTATCAACAATCCGTTTATAAGTAGGGAGAAAAATAAACCAGATTTATTCGTTAATATTGTATCACAACTAATTATCTAAAATGGATAATAATTTTTCAGCACAAGTAAAGGAGATTATCTCATTCAGCAGGGAAGAGGCTTTACGGTTGGGCAACGATTTTATCGGTACAGAGCATTTATTGCTCGGCCTTATCCGCGAAGGGGATAATACCGCCGTCCGCATCCTGAAAAGCTTTAACGTGGATTTGTACGAATTGAGAAAGGAAATTGAACTGGCCGTTAAAGACAAAACAGGGAAAAACATTGCGAATATCAACAGCCTTCCCCTTACAAAGCAGGCGGAAAAAGTAATCAGGGTAACGGTGCTTGAAGCCAAAGCCCTGAAAAGCGCTACGGTGGAAACAGAGCACCTGATGCTTTCCATACTCAAGAACAAAGAAAATATTGCAACACAAATTTTAAATCAATTTGACGTGGATTACGATCTTTTCCGGCAGGAACTGGGCATCGTAAAATCAAACGATCCCCGTGCAGAATTTACAGATGAAAACGATGATGATTTTGATGAGGAGAAAAAGTATTCCCAGTCAAAAGGGGGCAGCAAGCAGGGCAATGTCAAAAGCAAAACACCTGTGCTGGACAATTTTGGCAGGGATATTACGAAAATGGCTGAATTGGGCTCCCTTGACCCCATCGTAGGCAGAGAGGCGGAAATAGAAAGGGTTTCACAAATATTATCCCGCCGCAAGAAGAATAATCCTATTCTGATTGGCGAACCCGGTGTTGGTAAAACGGCTATCGTGGAAGGGCTTGCCTTGCGCATTGTGCAACGCAAAGTATCCAGGGTGCTGTTTGATAAAAGGGTTATTTCGCTTGATCTTGCCGCATTGGTAGCGGGAACAAAATACAGGGGGCAATTTGAAGAGCGGATGAAGGCCATCATGAACGAGTTGGAGAAAAACAGGGATGTTATCCTGTTCATTGATGAATTGCATACCATCGTAGGCGCCGGGGGCGCCAGCGGCTCGCTGGATGCCAGCAACATCTTCAAACCGGCCCTGGCAAGGGGCGAATTGCAGTGCATCGGCGCTTCCACATTGGACGAATACAGGATGTATATCGAGAAAGATGGCGCTCTTGATCGTCGTTTCCAGAAAGTGATGGTAGACCCGCCAAGCGTGGACGACACTATCCAGATACTGAACAATATCAAATCGAAATACGAAGATTATCACAATGTGAATTATGATAATGAAGCCATTGATGCCTGTGTAAAGTTGAGCGACCGTTATGTTACCGACAGGCTGCTTCCGGATAAAGCCATTGATGTGATGGATGAAGTGGGCGCCAGGGTGCATTTGAAGAATATCAATGTTCCCCAGAATATCATAGACCTGGAAAGTAAAATCGAAGATGTAAAGAACGAAAAGAATAAAGTGGTGAAGAGCCAGAAGTTTGAAGAAGCTGCTTCTCTTCGTGATACGGAAAAGCGTTTGCAGGAAGACCTGGAAAAGGCCAAGAATGCCTGGGAAGAAGAAAGCAAACATAAACGCTACCCGATAGGCGAAGAAGATATTGCTGAAGTGGTGAGTATGATGACGGGGATACCTGTAAAAAGAATGGTACAGGCGGAAACGGAAAAATTGCGTAAAATGTCCGACGACATGAAAGGAATGGTTATCGGGCAGGATGAAGCCATTTTGAAAGTGGTGAAAGCCATTCAGCGTAACAGGGTAGGGCTGAAAGACCCTAAAAAACCTATCGGCACATTCATATTCCTTGGCCCGACAGGGGTGGGTAAAACAGAATTGGCCCGGTCGCTGGCAAGGCATATGTTCGATTCAGAAGATGCACTGATCCGTATTGACATGAGTGAGTATATGGAGAAATTTACGGTAAGCAGGCTCATTGGCGCCCCTCCGGGCTATGTAGGATATGAAGAAGGTGGCCAACTGACAGAAAGAGTGCGCCGCAAACCCTACAGTGTCATATTGCTGGATGAGATAGAAAAGGCACATCCGGATATTTATAACATCCTGTTGCAGGTATTGGATGACGGGCAGCTTACAGATGGACTGGGAAGAAAAGTGGATTTCAAGAATACGCTTATCATTATGACCTCGAATATCGGTGTACGCCAGTTGAAAGATTTCGGGGCAGGAGTTGGGTTTGCCACTTCGGCCCGTATCGAAAATGAAGACGAGGCCAACAAGGCAGTGATTGAAAAAGCGTTGAAGAAAACATTCTCTCCCGAGTTCCTGAACCGTATTGATGATGTGGTCATCTTCAACAGCCTTAGCAAAGAGAATATCTTCAACATCATTGATATTCTGATGAAAGGGGTAACGAAGCGGCTGGCTAATCTTGGTTTCAGCCTCGAATTGACGGAAGCGGCGAAATCCTTCCTGGCTGATAAAGGCTATGATGTGCAGTTTGGCGCCCGTCCTTTGCACAGGGCTATTCAGAAATACCTCGAAGACCCCTTAGCCGAAGAAATCCTGAATATGAATGTTAAGGCAGGCGATGTGCTGGAGGCAGATGCCGATACCGCCAATGAGAAACTTGTGTTTACCTTTCAAAACCAGGCAGAGCAAAAAACGAAAGCCAAGTAAAACTTAATTGGAATAATCTTTTACAAGGAGTGCCGGAATACAGCGCTCCTTTTTATTTTTGCCGATGTAGATCAGTAATATATTTCGAAATAATAAACATCTGCGGACAGCAGGGGCTAATTCCCTTTTAGGGGCTGGGGGGGTGTATGGCAAAGAAAATTATCATAACGATAGACGGCTGGTCCAGTTGCGGGAAAAGCACACTGGCCCGGCAATTGGCACAAAAGCTTGGTTATGTCTATGTGGACAGCGGCGCTATGTACAGGGCTATTACGCTTTATTTCCTGCGAAACAATATTGATTTTGCTGAGAAAAAAGAGATAAAAGAAGCATTAAAAAGCATAACTATTGAATTTATCCATAACCCCGGAAGCAATAAAAGCGAGATTTACCTGAATGGTGAAAATGTAGAATACCTTATCCGGGACCTTATTATTGCAGAAAAGGTAAGCGATGTGGCAGCTATAAAAGAAGTACGGGAATTTGCCGTGGCCCAGCAGCAAAAAATGGGAGAGAAGAAAGGTATTGTGATGGATGGCCGTGATATCGGCACTGTGGTTTTTCCCAAAGCTGAATTAAAAATATTTATGACGGCTGATAATGCCGTAAGGGTGCAGCGCCGGTTTAAAGAGCTTTATGAAAAAAACCCGAATGTAACCATTGAAGAAGTGAAGAACAACCTGGAGATGAGGGATTACATTGATTCGCATAGAGAGGTAAGCCCTTTACGGCAGGCCGATGATGCCATTGTACTGGATAATACCAACATTACTGAAGAGGAACAATTTCACAAAGCCCTTGGCTGGGCTAAAGAAAAAGCAGAGTTGGCAAAAAAATAAGCAGCGGAATATATCCACTGCTTATTTTTTTATAGCGACTTTTACTAGTCTTGTGCTTTTTTCACATCGAGCAATTCCACGTCAAATATCAGCATAGAGCCACCCGGTATGGAAGAATAGTCATTAGGGCCATAGGCCAGTTGGTAGGGAATGTAAAACTTGTATTTGGACCCAACTGACATCAATTGCAGCCCTTCTGTCCACCCGGGAATCACCCGGTTAAGCGGGAAGGTGATGGGTTCTCCCCTGTCATAAGAATTGTCAAATCCGTTGCCGTCAATAAAAGTGCCGCGGTAGTGGCAGGTAACGCTGTCAGCCGCAGTTGGCCTTTCTCCTGTACCTTCCGTAATTACTTCGTATTGCAGTCCTGATGCAGTGGTCTTAACGCCTTCTTTCAGCTTGTTTTGTGCAAGAAAAGCTTCTCCGGCTTCAATGGTCGGCCTTGATTTTTCGGCCTGCAGCTCTGTGATGCACCTGTTCATTACGTTATTGGCAGTATTATCATCAAAAAGTGGTTCTTTTCCCCCGAAAAGGTCGTTGATGGCTTTGGATATAAGCGCTGTGTTCAGGCTTTTCATCCCTTGTTGTTTATAAAAATTAGCCACGCTTACACCAATGGCATAGCTGGCCGAATCATTAAGATTTTTCAGAACGGGGGCTGCCGGGGTTGTTTTTGCTACGGGTTTGGCAACAGGTTTCGCAGTTGGCTTTGCAACAGGTTTGGTGCTGCCTGATTGTGCAATGGCTGCCGATAAATTAAAAAGGATAAGTGCAAACAAGATACTTTTTTTCATGAGTTTGTATTAAGTTGCCAAAAATACAGATTGCTGCCGATACATTCATAATCCCTGTTGTTTAAAATAACTTAATAAAATCTGTATGGAAACTTTTCAAATGCCCGTACAAATACGCTGGGCCGACCTTGACCCAAATTTTCACCTGCGGCATTCTGTTTATTATGATTTTGGCGCCATGTGCAGGATGGAATTTTTAAACTCGATTGGCCTTACCTGGCGTCGGCTGGCTGAAATACAGAAAGGGCCCATCTTATTCCGGGAAGAGTGCATTTTCAGAAGGGAGATCAGGTTACACGACCCTGTTACTATTGACATGAAGCTGATAAGGGCTAAAAGAAATTTTTCCCGGTTTACAATTGAGCATACTATAAAAAAGAACCCGGAAACAGTTTCGGCTATTCTTACGGTGGATATCGCATGGATTGACGGGGTGGCCCGTAAGTTGACTGTTCTTCCACAGGAAGATATTGACAAGCTCGTAAAAGCATCTGATCAGGAAGGGGTTGAATGGCTGGATTAAACCGTAACGGCCTCAAATAAAACCACTTTTTCAGGATAGCGGGAGGCATAGCCATGCACCAGGTTATGGATAAAACTATTTTCCTTATATACGGTTAAATAATCTTTCACTGTTTCCGGGCTGGTGATGCCGGTGTCGGCCGGTAAATAGCCCATGCCGTAAAATTGGCCTTCCAGTACCAGTATGCAGGATTGGTCATCGCCATTAAGGCCTTTGTCAATAATGGCAAATGAAGGTTTTGCTTTCAGTGAAACAATAGCCTGCTGCACCCGTTCATTATACAAAACCGGTTTTTCCTTTTGCTCGCAGGCAGCAAAACAATATTGCCCTTTCACTCCCTCACAGGGCTGGTCATCCTTTTGCATAAAGCAAAGCCGGGGGCAAAGGTTGTATTCCCGTATCATTTTCCGGATAATGGTATGGCCGTCTGTTAAGTAATGAAAAGTATGAACAGGATTAAGTCTTTTCCTGTTTTTATCAATGGCAAGGCGCAGGTAGCCGTTCTGGTCCTCATAAGCATAGATGCCGTAGGTATCTTCCCACCTTTTCTGCGAATGGTTGAAGACGGGCCATCTTTTTTTAATCTCTGTGGACTCAAGAATACAGGCTATTAATTCCGTACCACAAGGCTCATAGCTGATGCGGTGGATATGGCGCATAAAATTTTGCTTTTGCCTGCCGGAAGAATTGTTGCTGAAATGACTATTGACCCGGTAACGGATATTTTTTGCTTTGCCAACATACACCACTTTGTCCTTTTCATTATGAAAATAATATACTCCCGGCGTATAGGGCAGTTGTTCAAATTGCTCTTTGGGTACATGGGGAGGCAGGACAGATTCCTTTGAATTGCGGTTCAGGCTTTTCTCTATATGCTGCTCTTTATCGTTTTCCAGCAGTAATTGAAACAGTTTTACGGTAGCTTCCGTATCGCCTCCGGCACGGTGGCGGTGATTGACGGTAATGCCCAGCGAATGGCAGAGATTGCCCAGGCTGTAAGAAGGAAACCCTGGGAATATTTTCCGGCTAAGCCTTACGGTACATAATTTTTTGCAGTTCAGGTCAAAACCGTAAGATTTTAAATGGGCGTTGATGAAGGAGTAATCAAAATTTACATTGTGCGCCACAAATACTTTATCGTGCAGAAGAGAGTAAACCTGCTCTGCCATATCTTCAAAAGAAGGCGCATCTGTCACCATTTCATTGGTGATGCCTGTCATGGCCTGGATATAGGCGGGAACAGGCTGATGGGGATTGACCAATGACTCAAATCGTTCTACTACTTTCTCTCCATCAAAAACATGGATGGATATTTCTGTAATACCATGTGCCGCAGCATAGCCGCCCGTAGTTTCTATATCTACAATTGCATACATGAAATAAAAGCCGTTGATTGGATGCGAAATGCGAATTTCGTAAAATTCTTTCAGTGAATGGCAGATACGTCAAAACTAAATATGTTCCGGAACCGGCTGGTAAAAGTGTACCGCCATCTGTCCCGGCAGGCTAAGCGGCAGGGTATTAGTTGCTACCGGTTGTATGACCACGACCTGCCTGAATTCCCTTTTTGCATAGAAGTATATGAAGGAAAACTTTATGTAGCTGAGTATAAGCGGAGGCATGGTATGACGGAGGAAGAACATGACCGGTGGATAGAACAGAGCATAGTCATTATAAGCGAAGTAACAGCTATCGGGCAGGATGCTATTTATTTAACATTACGGCAGCGAAAGCCGGGCAAGCAGGGACAATACCAGAAAACAGGCGCTGAAAATAATGAATTTATTGTGCAGGAAAGCGGCTTGCAGTTTATCGTTAACCTTGGCGATTACATAGATACCGGCCTCTTTCCCGACCACCGTATTACAAGGCAAATGGTAAGGGAGCAAAGCGCCGGAAAACGGGTGCTTAACCTGTTTGCATACACCGGTTCTTTTTCGGTGTATGCCGCCGCCGGGGGAGCAGAGCAGGTAATTACTGTTGATTTGTCCAATACCTATTTAAACTGGGCTAAAAGAAATATGAAGCTGAACGGGTTTGTTGATGAGAAAAAGTACCTGTTTATCCAGGTTGATGTATTGAAATACCTGGAAACTATTCCGCCCGGCTATTTTGATATTATTATAATGGACCCGCCTACGTTTAGCAACAGCAAGCGGATGGATGGCATCCTGGATATTCAAAAAGACCATGTAATGCTTATCAATAGATGCTTGCATGGCTTAAGAAAGGAGGGCCGGCTTTATTTCAGTACGAATTACAGAAAATTTGAATTGGAGAAGGATAAATTAAGGGCAACAGAGATTGTTGATATTAAAAAAGCTACTACTCCTTTTGATTTTGAAGGAAAATTACACCGGGATTGTTTTTTGATTTTTGTATAAGGCAATATACTGCAGGCTTTAACTCTTTTATAATTTTTTTGTTGTGTATATTTATTCGTGTTTTATCGCAGGTATAAAAAATACATCTTATCCGTACTGGTTTGCCTGTTTTTATCAGGCCGCTATGGGTCAACTCTATTCTCACAACAGGTATTGCCACCTGACCCTCATTTTTTTGATAAAACTTTTGGCGATGCCGATGCCTTGCTCGGACGGAAAGATACAGTTGCCGCAGCCGCCTATGTAACCAGGCTTGACAGTATTATTCCCGCCATCAGTAAGGACTATCCTGCGTATGCCGGGTTGGTACGCTGGTGGCAGTCATGGTATCAGTACTGCCTATCCGATCCTTCAGAAGAACAGAAGAAAAGAGGCGCCTGCTATTTAAATGAAGCAGGTCGTTTGTTGCAGGGCCGGGCCCAACTGCTATGGGATTCACTTTATCGTTCTGTATTGCCTGTTGCATTACGGTTCAGGGATGCAGGTAAGCTGGACTATATAAGGCCACTGGACAGTTTGTTACGAAAGAGCATGCCACACAGGTATTTTACTGCAAAGAACGACTATACGTTTTCATTTTATGCGTGGAAAACCTATGACGTACAGCGCTTTGAACAGGCCGGTTTTCTTGCTGATTACGATGAGTTGTTTTTTAAAGAAGTAAAAAGGATGGACCCGCTGGATGATCGTTTCGGCAGTGCCATCAATACATATCTGTGGCTGGGCACCCGGTATAAAAACTGGGTAAAGAACAATGCCTATGCAAATATCAATGACATCTGCGATGACTATGAGTATTATACAGAGCAATTGTATAGTTGGCTATGGGATACAGCTTTCAGTAAGAACAAACCTGCCCATGAATCCGCAAATCATGTTTTAAGGGACAACTACATATATGTTTACGGGAACTATTTACTTTTTTGGGGGCAGATTGCCATTCTTGCCAACCAAACGGGAAAAGTGGCGGCTTCGCTCAGCACATTTATTGATAACGAATTAATTCCTCATACGCAGTATGCAAGGCGGCAATCAATCCCTGACAACCGGCTTGATTTGCTGGCAGGCTGCACCAACCTGTTGGCGGAAATATATAATCAAACCGGCCAGTATCAACGAAGCATTTACCTGATGGAGCAGGTGAAGCCGGAGTTTCAGCAACCGGATAAGGTCTTTGATAATGCAGCGTATGCCATCGGGTTTCGCTGGTCTTATTACCTGCAAAATTGCAGAAGCTATATTGCGTTGCGGTCAACCGGGGGTAACATATATTCGGATATTGTACGGCTGATGGCTGCGAACCCCGGTAAGGAGAATGCTACTACCGACGGCTGGGGTCAGTTTCTTTATGCAAGGGCTTTAACAATAGAGTATCTTATTTCTGCCGGTAAAGCAGGGGAAGCAATTGACAGCAGTATCCGGTATATTGATGAAGTACTTCTTACAGATTCTGCGTATAACAAGGTAGGACAGATACCTTTTGAAAGCATCTTCTTTTACACCATTGCCAGGGCACTTACTTTGTATGGAAAATATGAAACAGCGGATGAAGCATTGCGGTATGCTTTCATCAGCTACAAGGCTGATAATATAGGAGAGATACCTTATTATCCCCAGATGCTTGCGCTGCGCATCCGGCTCAGTCTTTTGCTTGATAAATCATATCATCTTGAAACAGATGTACCTTTTTTACTTCGGTTTACCAAGTCGCAGCTTACCCGTAACCTGGTGTCTTTGCCACCTGACCAGCGGATACTCTTTTATGAGAACAAGCTACAGCCTTATTTTGATTTGTACCATACTTTACTGGCTGAAAATATTATTCCCGTAAATACGGCGCTGGCAGATAGCATACTGGAGCAATCCATCAGCCTGAAATCACTTCTTAACGGAAACTATTTTCCCCTGATCGAAGAGATGGAACCGGCTGCAAAGAAACAAATAGCTGCAAGCAGTTTTAGCAGCATGAGGAAAATTGATATGATTGCTACTCAATTCCTGTTGCTGAACAGGCCCGATGACTACATCAAAGCACTGTCTGTTTATAATAGCTTCAATAATATATTAGAAGGACTGGTAAGCCGTTCAATGAAGGATTCATTATATGCTTCATTCCGGGTAAGCCAGTTGTATAAAGTGTTACAACCAGGCGATCTGTATGCTGAATTTATCAGGTTTAATCATGTATTAAAAAAAGACAGCGCCTGGTATGCGGCATTGCTGCTGGAGCCGGGTACAAAGGCCCCTGTGTTCAGGAAATTATTTTCAGAGAAGCATCTTTTTAAGATGGCAGAAGGCACTATTCAGGGTAATGCTCTTTCAGCAGCGGGACAAAGAGGACTTAAGGTGGGTAATACGAAAGATAGTACACAAAAAAATGCCAACACCGGGCGGTTAGGAGATTTCATATTCCAATCCTTACAGCTTCCTGCGGATATGAAACGATTTGTTTTTGTGCCGGATGGATGGTTGAACCGCATCTCATTTGCTGCGCTGGAATGGAAAAAAGGGTTTTTCTTTCAGCAATATACATTGAAACAACTATCTGCCGCGGGACAGTTATTACAACCGGCACGCAGCCGCCCGGATACCATACAATTATTATTGGCCGGAGGTATTCAGTATGACAGGGAGAACTGTACCGGAAAAGGAGGTTATTTTTCCCGGGATGTACAGTGGGATTATCTTCCCGGTTCGCTAAAGGAGATTGAACGTTTACAGAAACTGGCGGACAAAGCTTCCTACCCGGTCAGTTACAAGAAGTTTACTGAATTGCCGGATAGTTTACCGTTTCAGGGTTATACTCACCTGCACCTGGCGACACATGGATTCTATTTTGATACAGCGGATGTGAAACAGTTTTTTAACCCGCTGAACTCTATTCATGATATTAAACAAATGCCACTGAGCCGTAGCGGACTCGTATTATCAAATGCAAACTGTCCTGAAAATACAGTAAATGGTAATAATGGTTACCTGCTGGGCTATGAGTTGGCAGCCTCCGACCTCACCAACTGCCGGTTGGTGGTACTCAGCGCCTGTGAAAGTGCATTGGGTGATATCAAGAGCAATATGGGGGTGGCAGGATTGCAAAGGGCTCTGAAGCTGGCCGGCGCCGGAAAATTGCTGATTACGTTATGGAAAATTCCGGATAAAGAGACGGGTGAGTTTATGGAGCACTTTTACAGCCGCTTGCTAAATGGCAGCGCTGAAGAAGAAGCGTTGCGCTACACACAACTTATCATGAGCAAAAAATATTCCGTCAGCACCTGGGGTGCTTTTGTATTGATAGAATAAACAGCCTGTTGCCTTTTGTAATGTACGTATAAAGCAGGTACAGTATAAAATTGAGGATGAGTTTTTAACATTCTTTCCCAGTATTTGTCAGCAAAATACCGTGTAAACGGGATATGGCTTAATCACATATTTCCATAACTTGCTTTTATATCCCTGACAACCATGAAATCGTTTCCCCTTAAAAACCCGGTAACTGTTTTTTTGTTGTGCTTTATTTCTTTTTCGTCACTTGCTCAGCGCAGGACGGGAGGTGATAAACTGAGAATGACTGTAGAAGAAGGGGAGAACCTTATACTGGCCAGTAAAGTAAAGCCGCAGACAGCATTTACACTCGCTGAAAAAGAATCGCAGGCGGGCAACCGGGGCATTGTTACCACCTTTCTTATTGCCAAAGGTATTGAAGGCATACAGACAATGATAGCCAACAGGAGAAAGAGGTACACTACCAACTATACATTTGCAGTGAAAGATGAGAGTTTTTATGACCAGGTATCCGTATTAGGCCCTTTTGATCCCACAGGCATCCGCTTTAAAGGGTTTAAAATTGTCCGGTTGGTTGGGAATAATGAAGGACGGCAGGATACTGCCTTTGTGGCCAAATTTGTTATTGATACTTCAGACGAGAGGATCAACGAGATCATGAACAACAGCGTATTCCGTATGCGCCTGGACAGTTTTCAATTGAAAAGCGCCAAAGTAAAGATGCCCCGGAAAACCAGGAGGCTCAATCTTGATTTCGAGATCAATTTCATTTCTTCTTTCATAAGCGATAACGGGCAGATTAATGCGGATGTGAGCCTCGGCAAGCTCATTTTTACGGTCAGGGATGCGCCGGTAGATGCGGATGACCCGGCGTATGAAAAATATTACCAGAAATTGGAAAGGGAAAAACCGCTTTGCAGCGGACAGGTTTTCCTGGTTCCGAGGTCAGCAGGATATTATAAGGAGGAAGAAACCGGCTTTATCGAAAAATGCTACGGGCAGGGGTTGTATTCTATTAAAGTAGCTGTAAAGGAGTCATCCAAAAGCAACTTTGTGGACAAAATAATCCTGTACAACACAGATGATGTGCTGTCGCTGGGAGGCCAGGCCCTCCAGAAGAAATTCGGGAATTCCACTTCCACCGGTACCAGGCGTGCAACTACAACTTCCCAGAAATCAGGCAAGCAGTAAAGCAATATATCAGGTTATTTTGCTGCGTAAACGAAGCGTACAGTTTTAGTAGCAGGTTATTTATTTTCTGCTGTTAAGTGTAATTAAAAGTAACTTCTTACGTAATCAATTTTGAACCCGTTTTTTTCTTTTACCACCCGAATATCTTTTGGGCAGGTTTCGGGACCGCCTCCGCTTTCATCTCCTAATCGGGTATCAATGCGGTACCAGATTGAGGAAGCATCGTGCATCAGGTAGTTGCTTTCTTTTACGGCAAATTTGTTCTCATCCCAATCCTGGCCGCAGATTATCCAACCCTCGAAATAAAGGAAATGGCTGTCCATGACTGCATACTGGGGCGCCCATTTAGCATGGTATTTTTCGGCAAGCTTATCGTAGCCGCCATCTGCCGTCATTTCGGCTGTGTACAGTTCTACGCAGTCTTCCAGCAGCGCATTATACCGGTCTGTAGATACCGGTTCCCATTGTCCGTTGTTTTTTCTGAAGCTATGCTCTATAGCTGCCACCAGCCATAGCCTCCCTTCTGTACTGTCAAAAGGAAGCCGGGTTGAAATTGTTTCCTTGCCGGATTCGTCATTGTTATTTGTTGTACCGTTTGAATTACCGTTATTACAGGAAGTAAGCAGTATCATGCCGGTTGCGATAAAAGCACAAGTGTATCTTGAAAACATAAATGGTGATTGTTTTGCGCTAAGATAATGATAACAAGCCTGTTTGCAATAGTCGCCAAATTCTCATAACTCCGTGCCGGACAGTGCTGTTTTAGGATGCCTGTTGGGGTTAGGCAGAAGCAAAGCCGTTCAAAATTGTTTTAATTTAGCTTCTGTATAATCTGAAGGACTGACTGCTTATTGCTAAGTCAGTTTGCTTTGTTGTTTACGGGAGTGCATTCCCGGCTTTGGCAATATAAAGCCTGTTCATCTGTTTTCTAAGGGCACTATTTTTACAATAATTAAAATACTTTTACGCTTTCAAATACCATCATGTTATGAAATTATTGTTAGCCCTGCTTCTGTTGGCCAATATACATTGTACCGGGAAATTAGCGGATGCCAGCAAGGCCCCGGAGCCAACAAGCATAAAGACGGGTGCAGAACAAACCGAAAAATATGTGCCTTACTTAAAAGGCAAAAGGGTGGCCATAATGGCCGGGCCTACTTCCCTTATTGGTAAAGCCCACCTGGTGGACAGCCTGTTAAAATCAGGTGTTGATATAGTAAAAATATTCGGCCACGAACATGGGTTCAGGGGCGATGCCAGCGCTGGTGTACATGTGGACGATGAGATTGATGAGGCAACTGGCATCCCGATAATTTCTTTATACGGCAAAAAAAATAAACCTTCTAAAGAAGAGATGGCCGATGTGGACATACTGATATATGACCTGCAGGATGTAGGCGTACGGTTTTATACCAGGATTAATGCACTGGGCCGGTTAATGGAGGTGTGCCATGAAAATGATAAGGAGATGCTGATACTGGACCGCCCCAATCCCAATGGTTATTTAATTGACGGGCCTGTATTGGATATGAAGTACAAGTCGGGCATTGGCATGTTTCCTATTCCTATGTCGCATGGCTTAACAGTCGGAGAGTTTGCACTAATGGCAAATGGAGAAGGTTTTTTAACCAATAAGGTAAAATGTAAGCTGAAAATTATTGAAGTGGCCAATTACAGCCATGATATGCCTTATGAATTGCCGGTACCCCCTTCCCCGAACCTGAACACACAACAGGCTGTTTTATTATATCCGTCAACCTGCATGTTTGAAGGGGTGTACCTGAACCATGGGCGGGGTACGCTGCATCCCTTTACTGTTTTGGGCAGCCCGGCATTAAAGGGTATTTATGAATTTTCCTACACACCGGTCAGCATTAAGGGCATGGCAGAAACGCCGATATTCATGGATGAGGTTTGCTATGGTTTAGAC
Source organism: uncultured Chitinophaga sp. (assembly GCA_964560445.1). Taxonomy (GTDB): domain Bacteria; phylum Bacteroidota; class Bacteroidia; order Chitinophagales; family Chitinophagaceae; genus JJ008. The sequence continues at coordinate 50,090 of CAZLLT010000022.1, forward strand.
CTGCGCAACTACGATGTAAATCTGCTAAGGAAGAGTGGCAAAATCAACATACAATGGATAATGGAACTGTACAACGCCTCACCCAACAAAGAACAGTTTTTTGATTCTAAACTTAGCAATCAAATGAATAATATTGAAATTCAGATTGGTTCGGGGTTGTTTCGCCAGCAAATTATCAATGGGGCTTCGGAAAAAGAAATACGGGATAGCTGGGAGCCGGGGCTGAGCAATTACAAAATCATGCGGAAGAAATATTTATTGTACCCTTAGCTTAGCTCTTGTACAACAACGGTTCGATTGTGTTCATCGCTTAGGGTGTTGTGATTTGCTTTCAAAATTGTTTTAGCTTAGCTCTTATACAACTCTTGTTATATTCTGGGACAGATACCCCAAGTTGTGATTTGCTTTCAAAATTGTTTTAGCTTAGCTCTTATACAACAGAAAACGGGCAAAGCGCTGATTTTGTGCTATTTGAGCTGAGTTTTACGATTAAAAAAATGGGTTTCCGAACCCATTTTTTTGTTCCTGGTAATGCCTGTAACCAAGGAAATTCTGGCCCCGGAAGGGCCGCCGGATTATAGCAAAGATGTAAATTGAGGGCAGGGCTCCATCGGAGCCTCCTGAACCATTAACCTATAAGCTGGAAATATACCGTAATGGCTAACACGTTTTCACAAATCTACCTGCAATTTGTTTTTGCTGTAAAAGGCCGCCAATCCCTCATCCCCCGTGAACATAAAGAAGAATTACACAAATACATTACCGGCCTTGTACAGAACAGGAAAGCCAAAATGCTGGCCGTTCATTGTATGCCTGACCATACCCACATCTTCGTTGGGTTCAAACCGGATGTGCTTATCTCCGGGTTTGTAAAAGAAATAAAGGTTGAAAGCAACGAATTCATCAATAGCAAGAAATGGGTCAATGGCCGGTTTGCCTGGCAGGAGGGGTATGGAGTGTTTTCTTATTCCCAATCCCACATTGACCGGGTGGTGAAATATGTATTGAACCAGGAATCACATCACCGCAAGAGGACATTCAGGTCAGAATACCACGAATTGTTGGAGAAATTTGCCATCTCGTTTGATGAAAAATATTCGTTTGAATTTTTTGACTGACATCAGGCGGCCCTTACAGGACCTTTGTGCTATTAAATACAACGGTCTATAAACGGGTAGCCCCTACGGGGCCGGGTTTTTCGTTGTTTAGGGGATTTTATCTATAAACAGGAGGGCTCCTACATAGCTTGGCACCCTTTCTTGAGAAGCAATGTCATTTAAAACAACTCCAACTGCTGTATGGTTTCCGGCGTACCTGCTAATTCTTTTCCCTGGAATATCTCTATCATGCCAAATTGTTTATCTGTGATGCACATGATGCCCACATGTCCTTTGGGCGGCAATATCCTTCTTACCCGTTGGATATGCACATCTGCATTTTCCCGGCTGGCGCAGTGCCGCAGGTAAATGCTGAACTGGAACATATTGAACCCGTCAGTCATAATATCCTTGCGGAACCTGGCGTATATCTTCCGGTCTTTTTTGGTTTCAGTCGGCAGGTCAAAAAATACTAATACCCACATAATGCGATATGCGTTGAGCGCCGTTCCAGCCTTTCCGCCATAGGAAGGTGAGTGGTATCGGCGCATTACGTTCATAGCAGGGAAGGATACAGCAGTTTTCTTGTGTCTCCTTCAAAGCATTTGGCAAGGCTTGCCGTAGTACGCTGCACGGCATTCATCAGCGGACTTTTTTTACCGTCTATCTTCACATCCATAGCCGGTATCTCCAGCAGCATCCGTTTCATGGTTGGCGTCATGTCGAGATAGCGGCCGTTGTCGCGGATGATCTGGCACACCACGCTGTCCACATAAGGCCGGTACGGTTCCATAATGTCATCGGCAAGGCAATAGGCGTTGTACTGGTTGCGGTGGTGAATGCCGAGGGTGGGGAGCAGTCCGCTGCCCGTCAGGCTTCTTGCCACCAATGCCCTTAAAATGGCATACCCGTAATTCAGGAGGTTGTTGGGTGGCAGCCCTTCACGATCCCGCCGGAATGCGAGGAAATCCGGAAAAATATGTTTCCAGTAGTGGGCGGCGGCTTTAGCCTCATGGTTTTCACTATCACCGCTTTTTACTTCACCGGCATAGCGCAGTAATAATTTGTTTTGCTGTCCCCAGAATTGGAGCAGGGCTGCCTGGTTCTCAATTTTAGCAATAATGGTCTGCTGCCATAATTGTTTTTTCAGGGGCAGGGAGGCTTCTATCTGTGCTTTGAATTTCTGGCTTTGCAGGCTGTTGCCTTCGAGGGGGAAGAGCAGGCCGGTAGGGTGGTGGGTTTCGTTGCAGGTAATAACGGCGGTATTGTTTTTCAGCAGCCTGGCAAGCAGCGCCTGGGTAATGGTTACCTGCTGGTGGTCGAGAATCAGCAGCCCGATATCTTCTATGGGAATGGTTTTGGCAGGTGGCTTTATTTCTCCCTCGCTTTCAGGAAGGGGGAGGGCCGGGGCCTCTATCACCAACTGCTCATTGGCGGTTTTCAGATAGGCGGGATTGCCAAAATAAAGGGTCCGCTTTATCATAGGATGGTGGGTTTGCTATGGTAAAACGGATAAATAAATCGGTTTATTGTTTTCGGGCATCTATGGTGAACTTTCTATGCTGGGAAAATGCCACTACTTCCTGAATTTTAATTTTTTGTCCATTGGGCGTTTCAGTTCTTCTGCATATATTTTTATAATGAGTTCTGTTGCATTTCGTACATGTTCCTCACCCGATAGTTGTGCCATGACTTTGGCATCAGCTTCGTTCATTTCTTCAAATGAACCAAAGGATTTTAGTTCCCAGTTTTTTGTTTGACATATTGTTTTCGGTTCTGGCACAACTTTTTGTTCATTGGTTATGTTAAAATTAAAGTTTTTTTACAGGAGAAATGTTTCCTAACCAATCAATTTTTAACTTAATACAAGTATCTTGAATTTTCAAAGGTTTAAATTCCTTGTTCTTACCCTTAGCCTCTTCATTTAAACTTTTAATCAGTATTTCTCCAGATTCATAAGGCGAACAATCTCTGTAAGAACCATACTCTACAAAGCTCAACTCTTTTTTAGGTATTTTCTTGTCTTTGTATTGTTCTTTCAACGATTCTTTCTGTTCTTCGGTCAAATCTTTGGATACGCTTATAACATTTGCAAAATTGTGGGGTACAAAATGACAATCCTTCCCTGTAAACTTTGCAACTTTATAAACTCGCTTACCAAACTTCTTTTTGTTTTCAATATCGTTTAACCATTCTTTAAATTCATTATTATTAAAGTTTAAAACTGGATCATCTATATTTTCAGGAAGATAAACCAAATTGTTTTGTTGTAGAGTAAACAAAACTTTTTCGGGCTTGTCTTTGTGTTTTATTCTAAAATCTTCGCAAATGCGTTGTTTTAAATCCTCATTCTTTTTTAGTGCCTCTTTTGCAAGTATTGCAGAATCATATAAAGAAGCAATGTCAAAAATTCGTTTACCATTTTTCTCCATTACCATAAATAAATAATTGTCGCCTGTAACAACGCTTAGTTTTTCATTTTTGTCGTACAGTCTTTGCAAGGTGCTTTCTTCGTCTTCTTTGGTGCTATACCAACCTTTTACTTTATAAACAGGCGGTTTAAGTTCTGTCGGTTTCTTGCGTTGAAATCTATTTTCATTAAATGCTTTCAGTCCCTCGCCTGTAAAGGCTTCTTTTATAGAATCGTATTTTTTTCTATGTTCATCAATTTCCTTTTTGAGAACACTATCAATAATTTTTGAAATGTCTTTCGCTGAAAGTTTTGAAATATCAATTGTCTTGGTGTCTTTGCCATTCAGTTTCCCATAATATGTTTCTTGGTGCAATGCTCCTCGTATTTTTAATTGTTTGTTTCCCTTACCGTCTGTTTTAATCCCAAGTTTGTCTTTTGGTTTAATGGAAACGGTCATTGCTTCCAAATGTGCTTTGGCTTGTTTTACCAAATCTTCAAATGGTTTTTCAAAGTGCCGTGAACTTTCTATTTGTTTTTGGATTTCTTCTCTGCGAGTTGCTTCAAGATTAAAAAATGCCTCTAAAATAGTTTCATCTTCTTTTACTGCTAACTTAAATTCTTCTTTTCTGTTAGTCAATTCATCTTGCAAGTATTTGTTCAAATTGTTCAATCGTTGAATATGGCTTTGCTCTGTTAAAGCTACAACCAAAGCGTCAATAGCGTGATGCCTGTGGTCGTAACGCTTACTCCAATTTTTGATTTCGTATTTGTTTTTTCCGTGTTCATCAACATATCTTTTTATCCATTCGGATTTTGGATTGCCATTTTTGTCCAAGTCCCAAAGTTCCATTTGTTTGAAACGACTTTCGGTAAGTTCCATAAACAATTTTTTCAAGCCCCAACGACTTCTCAAAAAATTGGTTACTTCGCCTGTGCTTATTTTTACATTATCGCTTCCTACAACTTTTGCCAATTCGTTTTTAACGGCAACTTGAGATGGCCTAATTTCTACGGACAGTAAAATCTCTTACATTAGAGATTAATT
>CAZLLT010000023.1:0-48533 GCA_964560445.1 uncultured Chitinophaga sp.
TCTAAATATTAAATAAAAAACCCCAAATTCCTTAAGGAATTTGGGGTTTTTTATTGCATCTGAATTGCTTAATGCTTCACTTCTCCTACTTCAGTCGGATTATGCTTATGCCTGAATAACAAGGCAAACAAAACAGCCACTATCAACGCATAAGCCGCAAAAGCCAGCCAGATATTATGCCAGTCCTTATCCCCCCCGGCCAATGTAAAATATTTATCTATCGCATACCCGCTTATCTTACTGCCCAGGTAAGCGCCAAACCCGTTTGTCATCATCATAAACAGGCCCTGTGCGCTGGAACGGATAGCAGGACTTGTTGTGGTTTCTACAAACAAGGAACCGGATATATTAAAGAAATCAAAAGCCAGCCCATATACAATACAGGAAAGAATAATCATCCACAACCCGTCAGCAGGATTGCCATAGGCAAATAGCCCGAAGCGAAGCACCCAGGCTATCATGGAAAAAAGCATTACCTTTTTAATACCGAAGCGCTTCAGGAAAAAAGGAATGGTAAGGATAAAAACAGTTTCCGAAACCTGCGAAATAGACATGATAATCGTAGAATACTTTACAACAAAGGATTCGGGGCCATATTCGGGAACCTTCCTGAAATCATCGAGAAAAACATCGCCATACATATTGGTCAATTGCAAAGCAGCGCCAAGGAACATGGAAAAAATAAAGAACAATGCCATTTTATATTTGGCAAAGAGCTTAAAAGCATTCAGCCCTAATTGTTCAATAACAGAAGCGCCTTTGGCAATAGAACGCTGCGGCGGGCATTTGGGCAATGTAAACGCATAAATACCCAATAAAATCGCAGCCACACCACCGATGATAAACTGGTTGGCATTGGCCTTGCTGCCGGTAAGATTGGTTGTCCACATGGCGGCAATAAAACCGATAGTGCCCCATACCCTGATGGGTGGAAACACTTTCACCACATCATAATTATTTTTTTTAAGGATAGTGTAAGAAATAGCATTTGACAGTGAAATGGTAGGCATGTAAAACAGCATGGCCACCAGGATTACATAATACAATGTACCTGCATCCGCTATCTGCGGCACATATAATAATACTATTCCGTATAATATCTGCAAAAGCCCATAGAGGCGTTCGGCATTTATCCATTTATCTGCTATAATGCCGGTAATGGCTGGCATAAAAATAGAAGCAATCGCCAGCGTGGAAAATATAGCGCCGAACTGTGCCCCCGTACCCATATTATTGGAAAAAAAATAAGTAGCTATGGTAATAAGCCAGGCGCCCCATACAAAAAACTGCAGAAAACTGAGAACGGTAAGTCTTGATTTGATATTCATGAAGCGGGTTTTGATAAAAGACAAGGGAAGATAAGGATTTTACCCCATCGGAAACAAGGCAAGATTATGCCGCTTTTTTATTGCACTGTCAGTAACTTTGCCGCCGGTTTATTGTTATACCATCATGCTCATACCTTCAACAATTTCTCCCGGTTTGCAGGAAATAGCCGAAAAAGTGAATGCCGGTGAACGGGTAACAGATAAGGACGCCTTATTATTATTTGAAAAAGGCAGCCCGGGGTTTGTTGGCGCCCTGGCCAACCAAATCCGGGAGCGGCTTCATGGCGATAAAACCTATTTCAACCGCAATTTCCACATTGAGCCTACTAATGTATGTGTGTTCAGTTGCAACTTCTGCTCCTACAGCCGCCTGTATGCTAAAAGGGACGAAGGATGGGAAATGAGCATTGAGCAAATGCTGCATATTGTAAAAAAATATGACGGGCAACCCGTTACCGAAGTGCATATCGTAGGCGGGGTGCATCCCAAGATGGACCTGAAATTTTTTGCCAATCTATTAAAAGCAATAAAAGAGCACCGGCCTGAACTGCATATCAAAGCCTTTACCGCTGTAGAATACGACTATATGTTCCGCAAGGCCAAAGTAAGCGTGGAGGAAGGTTTGCAATACCTGATTGAAGCGGGGCTTGACAGCATTCCCGGCGGCGGGGCAGAAATTTTTCACCCGGAAATAAGAGAGCAGATATGCGCCGATAAAGTATCCGGCGATGGCTGGCTGCAGATACATGAAGCAGCGCACCGGCTCGGGTTACATTCCAACGCTACTATGCTTTTCGGGCATATTGAAAAATATGAGCACCGTATTGACCACATGAGAAGGTTGCGGGAATTACAGGACCGCACCGGCGGCTTCAACACTTTTATCCCGCTGAAATTCCGGAACAAGGATAATGACATGAGCCATGTGGCGGAAAGCAGCATTGTGGAAGACATGAGAACCTATGCCATTGCAAGGATATACTTAGATAATTTTCCGCACCTGAAAGCCTACTGGCCTATGCTGGGAAGGCAGAATGCACAACTATCCCTTTCCTTCGGTGTGGATGATATTGACGGCACCATTGACGACACTACAAAAATATACAGTATGGCAGGCTCGGAAGAACAAACACCTTCCATGACAACCGAAGAACTGGTAACATTGATAAAACAGGCCAGGAGAGAGCCGGTGGAGAGAGATACGCTGTATAATGTGATAAAAAATTATGCCAGCCTGCAAAACACGGAAGCAGCAGGTATATAAAAGTAAAACGAGGCTGTCTTTGGAAACAGCCCCGTTTGTTTATCAGAGAAAACTATTATAGCCCTGTTGGAATAGCACATTCTTTCTTCGTAGTAGCCCAGAGTCCTTGCCAGCACACAAGGCAGGGAGTAAGAGACTCCTTGCGGAAACAAAAAAAATTACCCTTTCGGAAAATGGCGTTGGCAGATAAGGAGCCGCCTGGCAAAAGAAGAAGTAAGATTCTCATAGCAGAATGGTTTAAGGTGAGTGTAACTTACAAAAACTTCAGGTATAAAAACCTGACAGGAATAAAAAAATACCTATCCTCTTACATTTTTATTTCCCTGAACCCCGCCTCAGATAAAAAATATAATGAATTTCAGAATGTTGTTCCCGCTATTTACTGAAAAATAAATTACAAAAGAGAACCCATTGTCGAAAAAAGGCAAGTCAATATGAAACAAAGAAAGAAAAGGTTGCTTAATTGCTAAATCTTCCCCGCTGCTTCTTCGCCGGTATTAACGGCCCCTTCCATAAAACCCTGCCACTCGGCCAAATGCTCACCGGCAAAATGAGTATGTATATGCGATTTTTTCAGAACGGGCATTACCCGGAACCACTGCCCTCTGCCATACATGGCATAAGCGCCATGCGAATAGGCATCATTGCCCCAATAGTAATTGGCCATGCTTTCATAACTGTCTTTGGCTTCTTCAAAGAAAGGCAATAAGGTTTGCAGCGCCATTTTTTTCTTCCATTCGTCCGATTGGTTGGCTACCACAGCCGCTTTTTCCCCGATGGTATAAGAAAGCAATACGCCTTTGGGGGATTCCTGGTTTTTGGTAGCATGGTAAAAATAATGCGGCGACTGGTCGGTCACCATATCAAAGCTTTCATCTTTCCAGAACCGTTTATTAAACAGGATGGGATTTTTATTAATCCGGGCATACTGCAACTCGTTAATGGCATTGATATAAACTGCCGGCAGCCCCGGTTCCCATTTTATTTTTTTTACCGCGAAGGTTGGCGCTGTGCAGATAATCTTATCCGCAGTAAATGATTGCCCGTTATCGCAAAATACGTTTACGCCGCCTTTTATATTTTGTACAATCCGGTTGACGGCATGATGCAGCAATATCTTATCATGGCCGATTTTTTCTGCAATGCCCGTTGCCAGCCTGTTGTTGCCGCCTTTTATTTTCAGGTCCATTTCGTTTTTCTCGCTGCTCTCTGCATATTCTGCCAGCGCTGCAAAAGCGGAAACGCTGCGGATGGTTTCGCCGAAATCAGTGCTGTCAAGCAGTTCCCGGATATCCAGGTCCCGGCCTGCACAACCGTTATCCACCAGGAAACGCCACCAGTCCATCTTATCTAACCTCAGTTTATCTGCCTGCGTCAGTTTTTCATAATTATCAAGAATGGCTTTGAATTTTTTCTTCCATTCATCGCTGTAATCCCATTCGCCGTTGCGGTAATATTTTCCCTGGTAAATAAGATGCGTGTCAAACTGGTTATTTTGCAGTTCCAGCCCCAGGTCGTTGCAAAGCTCTATTACCCGTTCATGCGAATTTCCTACCCATTCAGCGCCTAATTCCACAACAAGCTTCTCCTTCTCGTCAATGGTATGAGAAAAAACCCTGCCGCCGATACGGTTCCTCGCTTCAAGGATTACAAAGTCAATCTTTCTTTTATGCAACTGGTAAGCTGCGGCAAGACCTGCAAAACCGGCCCCGATAATAATGATTTTCGGCTTCTTACCTATAACAAATTGCTGAAAAGAAGGCAATAACAACAGGCCGCCTGCTGTAAGCGAACTGTCTTTGAGGAAGTCCCGGCGTGAAGGCATGGTAATAGATTTTGGCAGTGTTGAAGTTCTGTAATTTAGTGGTACCCGCCAATAGCCCTGAAAACCTAATCCGCTTTTTTAATACTGCCTGCTCCGCTGGCGCTTTGATTTACGGTTGCCGCACTTCCTTTATATTGAACATGGCTGGCGCCGCTTGCATTGGCCTTTAATAAAACACTGGCAAAAACATAAGCGCTGCTGGCGCCGGATACGCTTACATCCGTATTCTCCGAAAGCAGTTCAAAACAATGAATGCCCGAAGCCCCCGACCCCCTTACAAAAAGGTCTTTCGTTTCGCCTGTAAGGGTAATGCTGCTTGCACCGCTGGCAGTGGCAGCTATTTTCGGCGCTTTCAGGTCAAGCCGGGCCTTGCTGGCGCCGCTGGCCCTGAATTCAACATCCTTATCAGAAGTGATAAGAGAACGGCCTGTTAGTTCAGATGCCCCTGAAACCATCAGATCGCTGAAGAACGGGGCTGATACATGTATTTTTATCCTGCCGGTGGCATCCAGGCTGGTATTGCTCTCTGTCCTGATTTGTAAAATATCTTTCTCCAGCGAAGTAATGATATAGTCCTGCAGGTTTTCATCCGCTTCCACTTTTACCGAATAGGCAGAATCCTGGGTGATATAGACCTGCAAGGCGCTGCGTACATCCACCCCGGTAAAGCCTGTATGGCCTCGTTCCTCCGTTACTACATTGCCATTGCCCTTTATTCTTTCCCCATCAATAATGCCACAGGAACAAAATAGCAGTACCGGTAACAATGCTATTAAAAAGGAGTGTTTCATGTCAACTGGTTTTGGTGTAAAATAAAACAGGCTTGATATAGCCTGTCAGACGGCCTGACAACCACAAAGGTTACATATCCTTTTCAAACAAAAAAAGGCTGTTTCCGTACCACAATACCTTAAAAAACGATAACAGTTTAACTACAAACCTTTTTTTACCTTCGCAGCAGCATGACGGAAAAAATACTGATCCTTGATTTTGGCTCTCAATATACCCAATTGATTGCCCGTGCAGTACGGGAGGCCAATGTTTACTGCGAAATAATCCCTTTTCATAAAGAATTCCGGTTTGAACCGGGGCTGAAAGGCATTATCCTTTCCGGTTCGCCGTTTTCAGTAAATGAGGAAAATGCCCCTGACGTTGACGTACAGGATTTAGCGGGCAAAGTGCCTGTGCTGGGCGTTTGCTACGGGGCGCAGCTAACGGCCAAACGCTTCGGCGGCATTGTGGCGAAAAGTAATAAAAGGGAATACGGCCGGGCCATTCTGCAGCGCAAAAAAGAAGATGTGTTGCTGGAAGGTGTTTCTGCCCAAAGCCAGGTGTGGATGAGCCACAGCGATACCATCAAAGAACTGCCGGAAGGCTTTGAATTATTGGCAGATACGGAAAGTATACCGGTTGCAGCCTTTAAAAAATCCTCCAACGGAACAACTAGAAACTTCCCCCTCTACGGCGTGCAGTTTCACCCGGAAGTATATCATTCCAAAGAAGGGAAGACAATATTGAAGAACTTCCTGGTAAATATTTGCGGATGCTCACAGGATTGGACACCGGCACATTTTATTACCGATACGGTTGAAGCGCTGAAGAAACAAATCGGCGACCGAAAAGTTATCATGGCCCTGAGCGGAGGCGTCGATTCCACTGTGGCGGCAACGCTGATCCATAAAGCCATTGGCAGCAACCTTTTTGGCATTTTCGTTGACAATGGCGTACTGCGTAAAGATGAATTTGAAACTGTGCTGGATACATACAGGCAATTAGGTTTAAATATAAAAGGTATTGATGCAAGGCAGCGGTTTTATACAGTCCTGGCCGGGAAAACAGAACCCGAAGCCAAGCGAAAAACCATCGGCAGCCTGTTTATTGATATTTTCCAGGAAGAAGCTAAAAAAATTAACGGTGTTGAATTGTTGGGACAGGGAACCATTTACCCGGATGTAATTGAAAGCGTATCGGTACACGGCCCCTCTGTTACCATTAAATCCCATCACAATGTGGGCGGCCTGCCGGAACACCTGCACCTTGAATTAGTGGAGCCGCTGCGCTCACTGTTCAAGGATGAAGTAAGAAAAGTGGGAAGGGAATTGGGCATCCCGGCGGAAATGATAGACCGGCATCCTTTTCCCGGGCCGGGCCTTGCCATCCGGATTTTGGGAGAAATTACAGAAGAAAAGGTACAATTGTTGCAAAAAGCTGATTACCTGTATATAAAAGCGTTAAAAGATACCGGTTTATATGCAACGGTATGGCAGGCCGGCGCTATCTTATTGCCTGTAAAAAGTGTGGGAGTGATGGGTGATGAAAGAACCTATGAATATACAGTGGCGCTGCGGGCCGTAACAAGTGTGGATGGAATGACGGCAGACTGGGCACACCTGCCTTATGAATTTCTGGCAAATATCTCGAACGAGATTATTAATAATGTAAGAGGGATTAACAGGGTGGTGTACGACATCAGCAGCAAACCGCCCGCCACTATCGAATGGGAATAAAAACATCCCGATAAACAGAACCTGATCGAATGAAAAAACTTGTTTTACTTTTTGCCGTTCTTTTTACCCTTACAGCCGTACAGGCACAGGTAACGGACAGTACCGGGCAGCCAAACAACCTTGCTGCCAGGCATAAGATTGCCATTTTCACCCCCCTTTACCTTGACTCGGCTTTTGACGCAAGCAATGAATATCGTTTTTCCAAAAACATTTTTCCAAAATATATCAACCCGGGGCTTGAGTTTTATGAAGGCGCCCAACTGGCTATTGATTCATTGGCCAAAACCAATGCACCGCTGGAAGTTTTTGTCTATGACACCCGTTCCTCAACGGAAAGCACCGAAGAGCAGTTACGGAACGCCGAACAAAACGGCGTGGAACTTATCCTTGCTTATTGCAGTTCCAATGATGTACGGGCTTTTGCCGATGCAGGATTGAAAAGAAATATCCCCGTTATTAACGTAAACCTTCCTAACGAAGGCAGCGCCACCGGCAACCCTTTTTTTGTATTGCTGAACCCGACCTTAAAAACACAATGCGAAGGGATGTATGCCTATATCCGGAAATATTTTTCCCTGGACAATATTATTTTCTTTACCAAGAAAGGACAGTTAGAAGAAAGAATACAAGCCTACTTTGAGGAATTTGGCAAAACCACAACCGGTGTGCCCCTGAAAATAAAATATGTGGAACTAACAGACAGCTTCACCGTCAACCAACTGAAAACCCACCTGAAAGATACGCTTCAAACCGCTTTATGTATTGCCGGCAGCATGAACGATGATTTTGGAAAACGCCTTGCCAACCAATTAGCCTTGCTGAAAAAACAAAAATATAAGCCTGTGGTAATGGGTATGCCTACCTGGGAAGGGTTCAGCAGGGATTTCAGCAAGGCGGAATACAAAGGACTTGAGATTATTTACAGCAACCCTTTCTACAACGACAGAAAAGACAAAGTAAGCCAGGGCATAGTCAATTATTTCAATACCGTAATGTTTGCCCGGCCCAGCGATATGGTCATGCGGGGCTATGAAGCGCTATGGCATTTTGCCAACCTGCTACTACAGTATAAGGCAGATATTGCCTCCAACATAACACGCAAAGAATTCTACAGCTTTTCCAGGGAGTTCAATATTCAGCCTGTCCTTAACCGGCAAAATATGATGCTTGATTATTTTGAGAATAAAAGACTGTACTTCGTAAAATGGCTGGATGGCATTCTTAAAGCCGCTAATTAATCCTAACCGTTAAAGTTTCAAAAGCATTTTCCACCCCGTTCCGTATTTTTATTTTCTGATTCACCAGAAAACGTGGAACCGGGTAAAGGACATACCGTTATTGAAGAATGGCTACGGCACAAAGGGTTGTCCCCTTTCTTATTTCAGCAACAAGCATGGCGGCATATTATACAAAAAGAAAGCGGATTGGTTAACGCACCAACCGGCTGTGGTAAAACCTATTCCGTTTTCCTGGGAGCTTTAATTGATTTCATCAACAACAACCCTGGCGATTACGCTACTAAAAAAAATTGCGGCCTGCAATTACTCTGGATAACGCCTCTCAGGGCCTTGGCAAAAGATATTGGCAGGGCCATGGAAGAAGTAATTGAAAGTCTCGGCATGCAATGGAAAGTAGGCATCCGCAACGGCGATACCAGCACAACGGAACGAAGCAAACAAAAAAAGCAAATGCCCGAGGTGCTGATTATTACCCCCGAAAGCCTTCACCTGTTGCTGGCGCAAAAAGGTTATCCGGCCCTTTTTAATTCCCTGCAAATTATTGCAGTGGATGAATGGCATGAATTACTCGGCAGCAAACGGGGAGTGCAGGTGGAGCTGGCTGTTTCGAGAATAGTCAATGTACAACGGACAATGAGCAACAGGCAATTGGCAATAGACAAGAGGCAAACTACTATACAAAACGACTCCTTGCCTGTTGCCAATTGCCTGTTGGTTTGGGGTATCTCCGCCACCATCGGCAACCTGGAAGAAGCAAAACAGGTATTGCTTGCCCCCTTGCAGCAGGAAGGTGTTATTGTAAAAGCACAGTTAGATAAAAAAACAGAAGTACATTCAATAATCCCTGATGAAATAGAAAAATATCCCTGGGCGGGGCACCTGGGGTTGAAGCTGGCACATCAACTTATTCCCATTATCCTTGAAAGCCGCACCACCCTCCTTTTTATTAATACAAGAGGGATGAGTGAAACATGGTACCATACATTATTATCTATTTGCCCGGAACTGGCAGGCTCCATTGCATTGCACCACGGATCTATTGATATGGAACTGCGGACATGGATAGAAGAAAACCTGCATACAGGGAATTTAAAGGTAGTGGTATGTACAGCAAGCCTTGATCTTGGTGTAGATTTCCGGCCTGTAGAAACAGTAATCCAGGTGGGTTCACCCAAAGGGGTGGCCCGTTTTTTACAAAGGGCGGGCAGAAGCGGGCATAGCCCGGATGCTGTAAGCAAAATATATTTTCTTCCCACCCATTCATTGGAGTTAGTGGAAGCAGCAGCATTACATGCCGCCATGCAGCAAAAAAATATTGAAAGCCGTACACCATTGCTTTTATGTTTCGATGTATTGGTACAATATCTTGGCACACTTGCTATTTCAGAAGGGTTTGATGCAGACAAGCTGTACAAAGAAATCATTTCTACTTTTTGCTACCGGGAACTTACAGAGGATGAATGGCAGCGCATTCTGCATCTCATTACACAAGGCGGTAATGCACTGGGGCAATACGATGATTTCCGAAAGGTAGAAATAGAAGATGCCATCTATCGTATCAATAGCAGGAAGACAGCCATGCGGCACCGCCTGCATATCGGCACTATTGTAAGCGATGCAATGCTGAAAGTGAAATTCTTTTCAGGCGGCTATGTTGGCGCAATTGAAGAATATTTCATCTCAAGATTAAATCCCGGCGATGTATTTTCCCTTGCAGGAAGAATACTTGAATTTGTAATGATAAAAGACATGACCGTGCTGGTAAAAAAATCAACTGCACGGAAAGCCATTGTTCCCAGTTGGAACGGGGGAAGAATGCCCTTAAGCGCCAACCTGGGAAAAAACCTGAGGGAAGCGCTGGATCATTCCCTTTCAAAAGAAGAAAAAGCAAAACCAATTGAATTAAAAGTATTACAGCCTTTGTTTGAATTGCAGGAACAATTGTCGCATGTACCTAAAAAAAATGAATTGCTGATAGAGCAGATTGAAAACAAAGACGGCTTTCATTTATTCGTCTATCCGTTTGAAGGCCGGCTGGTGCATGAGGCCATGGCAGCTATTTTAGCTTACCGCATCAGTCGCATTCACCCCATCAGTTTCTCCTTTGCTATGAACGATTACGGCTTTGAATTGCTGAGCGATCAGCCCATCCCGGTTGATGATACCAATGTGTATGAGCTTTTTTCGCCTGAAAATTTATTCCAGGATATTCAGCGCAGCGTAAACAGTACAGAAATGGCGAAAAGGAAATTCAGGGATATTGCCGTTATAGGCGGGCTTATATTTCAGGGTATGCCCGGCGAAAAGAAGAAAGCGAGGCACCTGCAATCATCAGCTTCCCTTCTTTTCAACGTATTCCGGGAATATGACCCGCAAAACCTGCTGATGCGGCAGGCATACCAGGAGGTTTTTGACCAGCAAATGGAAGAGACCCGGTTAAGGAATATGCTGGAACGGGTACAGCAATCCCGTATTATCCTCACCTTCCCGGAGCAGCTTACACCTTTCTGCTTTCCCATTAAAGCAGACAGTATGCGGGAAGACCTTTCTTCAGAAAAACTGGAAGACAGGATAAAGAAGATGCAAAGCCAATTAAAAAATTGATTCCTTCCATCCTATTTCCTGTATTAGTATTTTTGTACTATTCAATACTCCTTACCTCCATGCAAAATCCATTTCCGCATATTATTCATAACAATACGTTTTGGGTTTCTTCAGAAAGATGCCTTTGGTGGGAAGAAGAGAATACCCTGATCGTATCGGATATTCATATCGGAAAAACAGGGCATTTCAGGAAAGCAGGCATTGGCGTTCCGCAAAATGTTTACAAAGCGGACTTGCAACGGCTTTTGGGCCAGTTGTTTTTCTTTAAAGCCAACCGGCTGATCGTTGTAGGCGACCTTACCCATAGCAAAGCCAATAACGAACTGGAACTTTTCATCAAATGGAGGCAGGATTTCTCCTCCCTTCGGATTGACCTGGTAAAAGGCAATCATGATATACTGGAAGATAACTGGTATAAGCAAGCGGATATTCATGTGGCACCTCATAATCTTGTCGTTGATGATTTCTGCTTTCGCCATGACCTGAAAACGGGACAAGGGGAATTCATTCCCGAAGAAGTAGCTTATACTTTTGTAGGGCATGTCCATCCCGGAGTTACCGTAAAAGGAAAAGGAAAACAGTCATTGCATTTTCCCTGCTTTTATTTCACAGCAGACCATTGCATCCTGCCAGCATTCAGCCGGTTTACCGGCACCTATACCGTGCAGCGAAAAAAGAACGAAACGATATATGCTATTGCTGATAACCAGCTTATCAATATACTGTAAACTTAATCACCCCAAACACTATCCTTGCCTTCCAGCCATCTTTTTACCTGGTCGGTAGTAATGGATTTGGGCCGCTCCAGCGGGAAGCCGAGTGCCCTGTCCCAGCAAAGACTGGCCAGCACACCTAATGAACGGCTTACGGCAAATAATACGGTGTAGAATTCGTATTCCTTCATGCCATAATGCACCAGCAAGGCCCCGCTGTGTGCATCCACATTGGGCCAGGGATTCTTTACTTTTCCAAGCCCCTGCAAAATGTCGGGCACTGTTTCATAAATATTCCAGACGGTGTTTACCAGCTTATCATCAGGCATATGTTTTTTACCAAATTCCATCTGCGCTTCAAAGCGGGGGTCTGTTTTGCGTAGTACAGCATGGCCATATCCGGGCACCACCTTGCCCTCGCTAAGGGTTTTCTTTACATATTCGGTTATCTGTTCCTTTGTCGGCAAATCAGTTTGCAATTCCTGCTGCATTTCAAATATCCATTTAATCACCTCCTGGTTGGCTAATCCATGCAGCGGCCCTGCCAACCCGTTCATCCCGGAAGCATAGCTTAAATACGGATCACTCAAAGCCGAGCCAACAAGGTGAGTGGTATGCGCCGAAACGTTTCCGCCTTCATGGTCTGTATGAATTGTCATATACAATCGCATCAATTCATGAAAACTTTCATCTTCATAACCCATCATGTGGGCAAAGTTGCCAGACCAGTCTAACAGCCCGTTCGGCTGAATATGTTCTCCTCCCCTGTATTTTCTCCGGTAGATATATGCAGCAATCCTGGGCAACCTTGCAATAAGGTCCATGCTGTCGTCAAACACAGCTTCCCAGTAATCTTTTTTATTAAGCCCTGCTGCATATTTTCTGGCAAACTGGCTTTCCGTCTGCAATGCCATAACACCCACTACAAACTGCGTCATAGGGTGGGCGCTGACAGGTAACGCATCAATCGTATCGAAAACATAGCTGGGCACATGGCTGCGCCGCTGCCACACGGAAGTAAGGTGGTGTACATCGCTATCTTCAGGAAGATCGCCTACCAGCATCAGGTAAAACAGCCCTTCCGGTAACGGCTCGGATCCTCCCGGCGCTTTTGTAAGTTTTTTTCTTAACTCCGGTATAGAATATCCCCGAAAGCGGATACCTTCCTGTGCATCCAACAAGGATGTTTCTGTAACAAGCCCTGTGATGCCCCGCATACCCTGGTACACCTGCGATAACTGCACCTCTCCGATTACTTTATTACCATGCTCCTTAAGTATCTCTTTGATCTCAACAGCTACCTTATCCGCTTTAGCCCTGAACCTGTCTTTAATTATTCCCATAACGCTTTATTTTGGGATTTCCAGAATATATATTACCAGGTGCCAAATTTACGCAAAAACACCCGGGCATAAAGAAGAAATGCAATGAAAATTAACTGTACATACATAATAAATAAAGGAAAACTAATATCTATTTAGGTGTGCGGCGATAAAGGATAAAAGCCACTACGGAAAAAACAATATTCGGCAACCAGGCCGCTATCAGCGGCGGCAAATTGCCTTTGGTGGCAAATACAGTGGAAAAACGATCCGCTATTATAAAGAAGGCTGCAATAGTAATGCCAAGAGCCAGGTGTATGCCGCTGCCGCCCCTCGTTTTGCGGCTTGCAATAACTACACCGATAATCGTTAGCAGCAAAACAGTAAATGAGGTGGCCGACCGGCGGTACCGTTCTACTTTCAGTGCCTTTAATCCTTCATTTCCGCGAAATTCTTCCTGTTTTATATACCGGATAAGTTCCGGCGTTGTCAGTTTGTCCTTCAGATATTCATCTTTTCTCAACTCTTCCGGTTTCAATGGCAGTTTTACCCACATAGAATCATGAAAAGTGATGCGTTCGCCCAGGCTGTCAACGAATTTTTCTTCGGCGCCAAGCGCCAGCCATCCTTTTTTATCGTCCTCCCATCGCAGGTTTTGCGACCGAAGGTTATAGATTACCTGGTTGCCTTTTACTTTTTCCATAAAAAAACCCGCCGCCGATTTCGAGCTGGTATCAAAATCACGAATACCCACATAGGTATTTGAATCAACCCTGCGATAAAAACACCTTTCGCAGATACCAAAGAACCTATTTTTCGTAGGGTCATGCTTGTCAAGATAGTTAGTATGAAAATCGCTGCGGATTATGTTTGCTTTAGGAATAAAATACCTGGTGCCAGCCCATAAAAAAGCAGCTAAAAGCAATCCTGTAACCAAATAAGGCCGCAGAAACCGGTTATAAGTAGTGCCGCTTGCCAGTATGGCAATAATTTCTGACCGGTTGGCCATGCGGCTGGTGAAGAAAATAACTGCAATAAAAACGAAAAGAGGAAACAACATACTCCATATAACAGGAACAAAACCGAGATAGTATTCTGTAATTATTTGGGAGGTAGGCAGGTCGGCCTTCACAAAATCATCGGCCTTTTCACTGCTGTCAATAGCCACGGCAATAACAGTGAACAAAAGCATACAAAACAGGAATGTAACAATCAATTTCCTGAATATATACCAGTCGAGTTTATACATGGGGGTTCAAAAGTACCGGAAAAATTGTTGAAGGTCTGTGAAAGAAACCTACAGCCTGGTTTTTAACCGCACCGTCATTTCGTTTTTCCAGGAACTGAAATCTCCGGCTATGATGTGCTTCCGGGCTTCATCCACCAGCCACAAATAAAAGGACAGGTTCTGGATACTTGCTATCGTGTAACCCAGCAGTTCCTTTGCCTTCATAAGATGGCGCAGGTAGGCTTTGGAATAATAGCGGCTCATTTCATTATCCAACCCTTCATCAAGGGGAGAAAAATCAAATTCCCATTTTTTGTTGTCAATATTAATTACCCCCTGCGTAGTAAACAGCATGGCATTTCTGCCATTGCGGGTAGGCATCACACAGTCGAACATATCAATCCCCTGGCTGATACATTCAAGAATGTTCCAGGGGGTGCCTACGCCCATCAGGTACCGCGGCTTTTCAGCAGGCAAATGATCACAACACCAATCGCATATTTCATACATCACCGGCTCCGGTTCTCCCACACTCAGCCCGCCGATGGCATTGCCAACAGCCTGTTTGGATGAAATGTATTCGCATGATTGCTTTCGCAGGTCTTTATAAGTAGCGCCCTGTACTATGGGAAACAGGTTTTGCGAATAGCCGTATTTATCGCCGGTTTCATCAAAACGGGCAATGCACCTGTCGAGCCAGCGATGTGTAAGCTCCATTGATTTTTTGGCATAGCTGTATTCGCTGCCGCCCGGCGGGCATTCATCAAAGGCCATTATTATATCTCCGCCAATGCTGCGCTGGATATCCATTACCCTTTCCGGTGTAAATAAATGCTTTGACCCGTCAATATGGGACTGAAATGTAACGCCTTCTTCTTTTATCTTTCTTGTTCCGGCCAGTGAAAATACCTGGTAGCCCCCGCTATCCGTTAATATCGGCTTGCGCCACCCGTTGAACTGGTGAAGCCCCCCGGCTTTTTCCAGCACTTCCAGCCCCGGCCGCAGGTATAAGTGATAGGTATTGCCCAGAATAACCCGGGCTTTCACTTCCTGCAGCAGTTGCTGCTGGGAAACGGCTTTTACACTCCCCGCCGTACCTACCGGCATAAAAACCGGTGTTTGTATTTCTCCGTGATCCGTAACAATCGTTCCGGCCCTTGCTTTCGACCCTTTATCTGTATGTGCTAATGCAAACGTTAATGCCGCCATAATGGCCGCAAGATAAACCGAAACTGTTTTCCACAAGCTGTGAAATAGATGCTGCACTTTAACCTGTAGCTCTCGTTACCTTCGCCGCTATGCCACTGTCTATTTCAGGTGAAATTCTTTTTTACTGTTTCATTGCCGTAACTGCTATCCAGCTTTTCTATTATGTTTTTTTCTTCAGCAGGGTTGCCTTTTTTAAGCAAAAACAAAAAAGCCAGAACCGGCAGCACCCTGTTTCTGTAATCGTTTGCGCCAGGGATGAGGATGAGAACCTGGCCCGCAACCTGCCCGGCGTACTGGTGCAGCGTTATCCTACCTCTCATGAAGTGGTAGTGGTCAATGATAATTCACTGGATGATTCCAAATACATTTTACAGGAGCTGAAGAAAACGTTCCGCTCACTGCATATTGTAGAACTCACCCAGGAAGCCAAACTTATAAGCGGGAAAAAATACCCGCTTTCAATCGGCATCCGGGAGGCAAAACATGAGGTGCTGCTCCTTACCGATGCGGATTGTGTGCCTGCCAGTGAGTACTGGCTGGAAAAGATGCAGAACGGGTATGATGAAAATACCGAGATCGTCCTGGGATATGGCGCCTATCATAAAAAAAGAGGGCTGCTGAATAAACTGATACGGTTCGAAACTTTTCACTCGGCCCTGCAATACCTTTCGTATGCCCTCGCAGGAATTCCCTACATGGGCGTTGGCCGCAATCTCTCCTACAGAAAAGATATTTTTCTGCGAAACAAAGGTTTCTCTTCTATTAACCATATTCCCGGCGGAGATGATGACCTCTTTATTAATAAAGTGGCAACCGGGAAAAATACTGCTGTTGTTATTGACCCCGAAGCTGTAACCTTATCCGTACCTAAAGCAAAATGGGGGCAATGGATACGGCAAAAAACAAGGCATTATACCACAGCAAAATATTACAAGCCTGTTCATCAATTCCTGTTAAGCCTCTACTCCTTTACCCAGTTCATTTATTATCCTTTGTTTGCAGTTGTGATATGGTTGTACAACTGGCAACTGGCGCTGATTGTTTTTGGGGTGCGGTTGGTATGGCAGGCAGTGGTCTTTTACAAATCCATGAAAAAAATGGGGGAACCTGACCTGTGGCCCTGGTTCCTGTTTTTCGATATCTGGATGTTCTTTTATTATATTCTTTTTGTCCCCACCCTATGGAAAAAACCTAAAAAAAGCTGGAATTAAAAATCCGCCGAAAAAAATGGAGACCCTTCTTAAATACTTTTCTGATTTTACGCCAACGCAATTGGAGCAATTTCAAAAGCTGGGCCCTTTGTATCAGGAATGGAACAGCAAAATCAACGTGATTTCCCGGAAAGATATTGATGGTTTGTATGAAAAGCATGTACTGCATTCCCTTAGTATTGCTGCCGCATTTGATTTTACTCCGGGTACTGAAATAGCAGACCTGGGTACCGGCGGTGGCTTTCCCGGTATTCCGCTGGCCATTTTTTTCCCGGAGGTTAACTTTCTTCTGGTGGACAGCATAGCCAAAAAACTAAAAGTGGTAGAAGAAGTGGCCAATACCATAGACCTGAAAAATGTAACTACCCGGCATACCCGTGTAGAAGAGATAAAAAACAGGAAATTCGATTTCGTTGTTTCCAGGGCGGTGGCCCCACTTGGCGAGTTGTGGAAATGGAGCCGGCCCCTTTTAAAAATCCGGCAGCCCGAAAAGACTGTACAGCCCGGTCTTATATGCCTGAAAGGTGGCGACCTGGCCGAAGAAATACAGCAAAGCGGCACCCGCCCGAGGGTGATGGAAATCTCAGAATTATTTAATGAACCTTTTTTTAAAGAAAAATACCTGCTCTACGTTCCGAAATAGGCCATTTTTGCGGGTTTTTGCGGGCAAAAATGCTAAAATGGACAATAAATAACCCATTTAGGGGATTCCCACCTCTTTACTTTAAGCCTACATTTAGTTTTTAAAAAGTCCCCGACTAGCCGTTAACCTAATCCTGCTCTTTGGAATCCTAAAGTGGGGACCCTTTTCAAACCGTCGAAGACCCTGTTACTTGTAACAGGGTTTTCCTTTTTAGAATCAATGGTTGGCTTTAGAATATAAAACCTACTTCTGAATAGTATATGCTCTAAACAAAAAAGTTCCCTTGAAGGAACTTTTGTACCGGGGAGCAGACTTGAACTGCCGACCTCAGGGTTATGAATCCTGTGCTCTAACCAGCTGAGCTACCCCGGCATCGGGCGGCAAAAATAATGGATTTCAGGGGCTTTTTTAAAATAAAAAGCCTCCCTGTAAAGAGGAAGACTTTTTACTTCATGGCCGTCCGTAGGTAATCAGTTTTTAGCTATATCCAACTTTTTAAATATTGACTTTACAGCGCTGGTGATTTCTTTTGCAGTAAGATTACGGCTGCTTACTTCATCCGTTGTCCATCCCTGCCACACTACTTTATCTGTCTTCGCATCAATCATTGAAATGGTTACTGTGCCCTCCCTGATGTTTTCCGTACTCCTGTCATATCCCATAAACTGTGGCGGGTAGTAGATACGGGTATAACGCCTCGTATAAGGGTTATATACCAGTCGGGTAAACGACCTGGAGTAAACGGGGCTTGAACTTTCCCTTGTGCCCCTTTCTACCAGTACATCGTAACTCAATAACACATCCGGCCTGTTTTTTACCTCTTTCCATCCGGCGGTTTTCTCCAGTTCTGCTTTTATTGCCGATTTGATCCGCTGCTCTGCCAGGTCGTTGGTACGGTTCCGGTCTTTTTTACCTTCTCCATCCTTATCTATCCAGGCAAATGTTTTGTACTTGCTGAAATCGGTGTCTTTGTCTTTTTCAATATGGGCTGATGGTTTGCAGGATACAATCAGCAGGATTAGCGACAAATATCCTGTCCACAGCAAAAATTGCTTCTTCATAATTTCTCCTTTTTTAAATGGTAAACAATATTTGTTCAACCCGCTTTCTCTAAGCAAAGGAGGTTTTGACCCGATATATAACGGAAAAAATGATGCCGGGATTTATAAAAAGATGTGAAAATCAGCTAAGCCCCGTTTCATAATGCAACTCAGGTATTTCTATGTCCAAAAACCCTTTTTTTACAAGGCGTGCCTTAAAATCCTGCTGCACAGGATATTCCCCATGTACCAGGAAGAGCCGCTTCACCTGTCGGGGGTCTTGGCAGGCCAGCCACTGAGAAAGGTCTTCATAATCGCCATGGGCACTCATGCTCCGTATGGCGCCTATTTCTGCATTTACTTCATGCTCCACACCAAATATCCGTACCTGCTTTACGCCTGACTGCAACCTGGCGCCAAGAGAATTAGGCTCACAATAGCCGGTCATTAATATCGCATTCCGGCTGTTTTCCAGGTTATTGCTGATATGGTGCTTTACCCTTCCGGCTTCTGCCATGCCGCTGGCTGAAATAATAACACAGGGTTCATTACGGAAATTGAGCAGTTTACTCTGGTCAACCGATTTTACATACTTAAGCCCCGGGAACATAAAAGGGTCATTATCCGTTTTTAGTATTCGCTGAATATTCCTGTTAAAATACTCCGGATAACGCTTTACGATCTCTGTGGCTTCAATGCTCAGGGGGCTGTCAACAAA
Source organism: uncultured Chitinophaga sp. (assembly GCA_964560445.1). GTDB lineage: Bacteria > Bacteroidota > Bacteroidia > Chitinophagales > Chitinophagaceae > JJ008. Next base: position 18,851 of record CAZLLT010000023.1, read on the forward strand.
ATAATCCACTTTCGGCAGCCTGTTTTCGAGTTCAAGCTGGTTGAGTGCAAAAAGTATTTCCTGTGTGCGGCCCACACTGAACGCCGGGATAATCAGCTTACCCTTTTTCTGAACACAGGTTCTTTCTATCCAGGCCAGCAATTGGTCCGGTGTGGTTACCTGCATTTCATGCAGGCTGTTGCCATAGGTAGATTCAAGAATAATAAAATCAGCCTGCGGAAATTCCTGCGGCGACTTTAATATTACGTCCCTGTACCGGCCTATATCGCCACTGAAGGTAATATTGCTCGCAGAACCATTTTCTTTTATCCGGAGGTGGACAGCAGCGCTGCCGATAATATGACCTGCATCCGTAAACAACAGTTCTACCCCTTCTTCGATAGTCCTCCATTCATTATAGGGAACCATCACCAGTCGGCTGGTGGCTTTTTTAGCATCATCAACAGTGTAAAGAGGTTTTACATAAGGCAAGCCGTCCTGCGCCCTTTTCTTATTTACATACCGCACATCATTTTCCTGTATCTCCGCCGAATCTTCAAGCAGTACTGCTGTCAGGTCTTTGGTGGCAGGTGTGCAGTATATTTTCCCTTTAAATCCTTCTTTAACCAGCTTGGGGATAAGGCCGCTATGGTCAATATGTGCATGGGAAAGCACCATTACATCTATTGATTCCGCTTCAAATCCCAGATCATTATTCAAAGGAATAGTGTCTTTCCCCATTCCCTGGAACATGCCACAATCAAGCAAAATTCTTTTCCCGCTTTTTAGTGTAATAAGGTGTTTGGAACCTGTTACGCAACGGGCAGCGCCATGAAATGCAATCTTCATATTCCCTCCGCCTCCTGAAAGGGGAACTTAACGCTTCCCCCAGGAGTTTTTTATTAAAAATTATTTTTTACTCTTTGCTTTAAACGACCAGGTTATTGCAAACTCTGCCACTATCTCGCCGCCTTTATTTTTCCCTATTGACCAGGCTTTCACCGTTCTGCTTTCTCCTGTTTCTATTGCTTCTTTAACCGCTTGTTCAAACTGGTTTCCATCTTCACAGGTAAACCAGGTACGTTGATTTGCTTTTTTAAAATATTCCGATTCTACTTTTACAACCAGCATGGAAACCGGCGGGTCAGACTTCCAGCTATGTGTCAATGCCAAAGCGCCGGTACTCATTTCTGCCGCCATGCTCAAGCAGGCAAAATAGGTGGACCGAAAGGGATTTTGCGACAGCCACTTATACGGCACAGAAGTAACACACTTTTTTTCATCTATTTCTCTCACCCTTACCCCGGCTATAAATGCAGCAGGCAGTTTGGCAAAGAGGAACAACCTGAACTTGACAGGATGCCTGGCCAACTTAATAAATGTTGATGCAGCAGCGTTACTCATCAAAACTATCTTTTATCAATCGTTACCACACAAGCTACCGCTTTATTGCTGTTGGCATCCACTTTAAAGTAGATGCTGCCATCGCCGGTGTTGTTAAATCGGGCTGAAGTGATCATAATACTTTGCAAAGCTTCGTTTACCTGGCCTAAATAATCCGGTCTTGTACTGCGGCTGATAGCAGCATTTAATGCGTTATAATCCAGTTCATCCTTGCTTACTACAATTGCAATCTGGTCGCTGGCGCCAATATTATCGGCTTCAAACGATTGTGCTTTGGGAAATAAGCGATACCCGGTAATACCGCAATAAGGCGAATGTTTGGAAACTGTTTCTCCCGGTTTCAGGTAAGGAAACAATACAAAGCTTGTATTATCCGTATCTCTCCCGAAAACATAGATATAACATTCAGTGGCATTTTGTATAGACATTTTGAACCGGGTGCCGATGGCAATGGGGCTTACCGTCTGAAACAGGTTGCTGCCGCCTACCACACGAAGCGGAATGTTCTTACCGCCTGCATTATCTACTAAACCAATATTACATTCCAGCGGAATATTGGCCACATTGCTTCTCTTGGGCAAGGGGTCAATACCGTATGCTTCCCTTACATAATTTTTAAAATCGCCGTACCTTACCCAGGCCACCCCGTTGTTGCCCCATTCAGGCCCCCAACTGTTCATAATCTGGAAAGCGCCGCCATATTTTGTATCGTTATAACCAATTACCGTCATGGCATGGCCGCCCATTCCCACCTGGGAGCCATCCATGCCCGAAGGTTGCCAAAGGTCCTTACCCATCATATTTTGCATAAAACTCTGCCCCACCATCATACCGATAGCTACAGGTGCGTCTTTGGCAAGATGTTCTTTAATGCCCCTTACACTTATCTCATTGATGTTATCACCATTTGTAATTCTTGTAAATCCATGAATTTTGTTTTGGCGACCTGCCTGCTTTGCCGATTCACCTGGCACCCTGTCGCAATCCCGGTCATCGTAAGGATATTGGCTTAATGGCACGCCACCATTGGCCCGCATGGCTTCCATGGCCCGCTGCAGGTAAGAGCCCTGGCAACCCTCCAGCTTTATCTGGTTATATAAATAAGAAGGGCTGAACCGGATGGCATTCGGATCGGCGCCGGTAGCTGCGGCCGTTAAAATCGTTTGTGCAGAATAAGCGCAACTCCATGCCACGCAACTACCCTGCTCGCCCTGGTTGGCCCGGCTGGGGGCAAATCGCAATAAAGAAACAGCTTCCGGCAGGGGGTTCTTTCCTGCATCATCCGCCAGACCTTCGTAAACAGAAGCCTTGTTGAACTCAGCAGGGTTAAAATTATATCCACTCTGCGAAAACTGACCTATCAGTTCAGCAGGGTTGCATCCCCCGCTTTTGTTTAAAAGGAAGTAGCCACCGGCGGCTATAACCAATAAAAAGATAATTCCTTTCCCTTTAAATAAGCCAAGCAATAAGGGCAATAACGACATTAATCCACCGCCGCCCGGTATATTTCTGTTTCCACCTCCTTCATCATTATAATCTTTCTGATTAGGATCAACCGGGTCGTCTGTCATTCGGATAGGCATAAGAAAATAGTTTAAAGTGTAAAAGCGAAATTAAAAATAGGAAGTTCAGATGAATTAGTCTTTAAAAAAAACCGGGATATAATCTTAGGGCAATTATTTTGGGGCCATTGCAACTTTTATCAGTAAGAATCGTCAAATTTGAACCTCTGTAAACACTTCCTTCATGAAAAAAACATTTTTCCTTTTATTGCTTGGCTTGTTCACAATGGCTTATGCTGCTACAGGCCAATCTCCGCATACTTTAAAATTTAACCAGGGACAGGAATTGCAGGTAACAATGGACATTAAAACTTCTATTGTTCAGCAGGCCATGGGCCAGGCCATTGACTTTCTTATTGACGCTAAAGGGGTACACAGCTTTACTGTTACCAATGTTACCGATGATAATACAACCCTTCACCATAAGGTTGACCGCATCCTGTTTAGTTTTGACGGATGGGGACAAAAACTGAAGTTTGATTCCGATGTAGAAAAAGACCTTAACGGAAGATTCGGGAAACCGGTTAAAGAGCTATTATCGAAATCATACGATATGATTATTGACCCGCAGGGCAAGGCCCTTGTTGTGATGCCCGAAAAGATTGAACTATCAAAAGCCGCTAACGGAATGGAACTGGTAAATAGCCTTTTAAAAGAGGTGCTGGACATTGTGCAGCCGCCCCAAAAAGGCAACAACAGCTTTTTTGGCATATTGCCTGCCAAAGAACCCGTACAAGGCGATACCTGGAACGAGCAGGTAAATTCCGAAACAGGCATAACGCAAACTACCTATACGATTGATGAAATAACCGATTCCGCCATTATTGTTGCTTTTACCGGCACCGCACTTTCTGTTACCAAAGCAGAAATGATGGGCAATGAAACAACAACAAGGATGACCATAAAATCAACAGGCAAAATAGTTATAGACAAGCTGACCGGCATCATCCGGGAAAAAACAACAGAAGCGTTGGGAACGGGGAATACAGAATCGGCCTTTGGAGAATTACCGCTTACTTCAAAATCTTCGATAACAATTAAAGTAGCAGATAAAAAGCAATAACTTTGGTTATTAAATAGCAAACCCTCTTCGTTATCCGGAGAGGGTTTTTATTTACGGCAATCTGCCCCTTAAATCAGTTTTCAACAACGCCTTCGGCGAGAATGGTTACATTGTTATTCAACACTTCTGCAAAACCGCCCTGTATGGTAAAATAAACCACATTGCCCTGCCCGCTGCTTGCAGATTTATCTTTCAGCACTTTTACCTGCCCGGCCTTTAATGCGCTTACCAGCGGAGCATGCTTTTCCAGCACTTCAAAAGAGCCGCTGATGCCTGGCATTTGCACGCCGTACACTTCGCCGCTGTATATTTTTTTTTCGGGTGTTAGTATTTCGAGATTCATATCCGGCCTCCCTAAATCCCTCCGAAGGAGGGACTTTAAAACCCTAAAGTTGAAAACACTTTAAAGTTGTATGTTAATATTCTATGTTGAGTAAAGAACAGAACGATGAAGTGTGCGACGCAATCCCGCCTTAGACGGGACCATAAAAAACTACTGCTGGTAACACAATCATTCAGCTCACTGCTATAAAGAACTAAATCGTAAATGTAAAGACTATCCGACCTAAGTCTCCCCTTTCGGGGGACAGGGGGCCTTACTGCGCCTGCGCCAACAACTTCTTCCCTTTCTCCATCGCATCCTCAATAGTTCCTACAAGGTTGAATGCCGCTTCAGGATATTCATCCACTTCTCCGTCCATAATCATATTAAATCCACGGATGGTTTCTTCAATCGGCACCAGCACACCTTTCAGGCCGGTAAAAGCTTCCGCTACGTGGAACGGCTGGGAAAGGAACCTTTGTACCTTACGGGCACGGGCCACGGTCATTTTATCTTCATCACTCAACTCATCCAAACCAAGGATGGCGATGATATCCTGCAATTCTTTATAACGCTGCAACATGGATTTTACCCTGTTGGCGCACTCATAGTGAGCATCACCTACGATAAGCGGGGAAAGAATCCTCGACGTTGAATCCAGCGGGTCCACAGCCGGATAGATACCCAGGTCGGCAATCTTTCTCGACAATACTGTTGTGGCATCTAAGTGGGCAAAGGTTGTTGCCGGGGCCGGGTCGGTCAGGTCATCCGCAGGTACATAAACAGCCTGTACAGATGTAATAGAACCGTCTTTGGTAGAAGTAATCCTTTCCTGCATGATACCCATCTCAGTAGCCAGCGTAGGCTGGTAACCCACAGCCGATGGCATACGGCCCAGCAGGGCTGATACCTCAGAACCGGCCTGTGTAAAACGGAAGATGTTATCTACGAAAAACAGGATGTCGCGGCCTTTGCCTTGTCCATCCCCATCGCGATAATACTCAGCGATGGTAAGGCCGGAAAGGGCCACCCTGGCACGGGCGCCGGGAGGCTCATTCATCTGTCCGAATACGAAAGTGGCTTTGGATTCTGACAATTCATTTAAATCCACTTTGCTCAAATCCCAGCCGCCTTCTTCCATACTATGTTTGAAAGCATCGCCATATTTCATGATGCCCGCTTCAATCATTTCACGCATCAGGTCGTTTCCTTCACGGGTTCTTTCACCCACACCGGCAAACACGGATAAGCCGGAATAGGCTTTAGCGATATTATTAATCAATTCCTGGATCAATACGGTTTTGCCCACACCGGCGCCGCCAAACAGACCGATTTTACCACCCTTTGCATAGGGCTCAATCAGGTCAATTACTTTAATCCCTGTAAACAATACTTCCGTAGATGTGCTCAGGTTTTCAAATGCCGGTGGTTTGGCGTGAATGGGACGGCCATTGGCTTTGCTAACAGCAGGAAGGCCGTCAATCGGGTCGCCTGTTACGTTAAACAAACGTCCTTTGATGCCCTCGCCGATTGGCATAGCAATCGCTTTGCCGGTATCCACAACAGGAAGCCCTCTTACAAGACCTTCGGTACCGTCCATCGCAATGGTACGAACACTATCCTGGCCAAGGTGCTGCTGCACTTCAAGAACAAGGGTGTCGCCATTCTCTCTTTTCAGTTCCAATGCATTATAAATTTCGGGGAGTTTGCCATCAAACTGCACGTCAACCACGGCGCCGATGACCTGTTTTACTTTACCTGCGTTTGCCATATTCTTATTACTTGTTACTGGTTAGTAGTATTAGTTGCTGGTTGGCGTTCAGTTTCCGGTTTTTTGTGCTTTCTGTCGCCAAAAACAGGTAACCGGCAACCAGCCCTTTTTCAGGCCGCAAAGGTAAGGGTGAGAAGCCATAAAGGAAAAAGGAAATTTAAAAAAGGAAAACATGTGGATAAGGCCAAACCGGGCAACTAAAATATTACCGCCGAAGCATTTGAAACAGCCGTTCTTAAGCAGTATCTTGGAGCCGTTTATATCCGTACCACCATTTATACCATGATAGTAAAGAAAAAGCAAAAACTGGCAGGATGGGGCAATTACCCGGTAGCAGAATCATTTGTTATCAGCCCCCGCGATGAAAAGGGCTTTAAAGAAACGCTGCAGGAAACAACCCTCATACCCCGCGGCCTTGGCAGAAGCTACGGCGACCAGGCCATTCATGAAGACCGGGATGTAATTCTGAATACCCACAACAACCGTTTCCTGGCCTGGAATGGTACATCGGGCTTGCTTACCTGCGGCGCCGGCGCCAGCCTGGAAGAGATTATCACCACTTTCGTTCCCCACGGATGGCTCCCGATGATATGCCCCGGAACAAAATTCGTTACCATCGGTGGGGCCATCGCAAACGATATTCACGGAAAAGCCCACCATACGGATGGCTCTTTTGTGAACTGCGTACAATCATTTACCATTTTGCTGGCCGATGGAACTATTGTTACCGCATCCCGTACAGAAAATGCAGACCTCTTCTGGGCCAATTTTGGGGGATTGGGCCTCCTGGGTATTATCCTCACCGCCACTATCCAGCTCAGGAAGATTGAAACCACCTACTTCAAACAAAAGTCAATTAAAATAAAAAACCTTGACCATATGCTCGAAGCGCTGGAGCAATATGATCATGAATACAATTATTCCGTAGCCTGGATAGACGCCCTGGCGAAAGGTAAAAAACTGGGCAGCGGGGTTTTAACCCTCGGCAATGCGGCAAAGCTGGCAGACCTGCCCGAAAAGCTGAAAAAAGCCCCACTGAAACTGCACCCCAAAAGCAAGCTGCGTGTGCCTTTCTTCTTTCCGTCATTTACGCTGAACAACCTGACCGTAAGAATATTAAACCGTGTGATTGCCTTTGTTCAAAATTCGCCGAAAGAATTTGTTCATTATGAAAAATTCTTCTTTCCCCTTGATGCGCTGAACGACTGGAACAAAGGGTATGGCAAAAGAGGATTTATCCAATACCAGTTTGTGATACCCGAAGAAAACGGGAAACAACACCTTACCGAAATACTGGAAATGATTGCCCAAAGCGGGTGCACCCCTTTCCTGAACGTATTCAAGAAAATGGGCGAAGGCCAGGGCATCCTGTCATTTCCGTTTAAAGGCTATACCCTTGCCATTGATTTTCCCGTTTCAAAAAAACTATTGGCATTTACCCCGAAGCTGGACGAGAAGGTTTTTGCAGCAGGCGGAAGGCTTTACCTGGGCAAGGATGCCCTGCTTGATGAAGTGATGTTTAAAAAAATGTACCCGCAACATGCCGACTGGCTGAACATTAAGCACAAATACGACCCCGCCAATAAATTCAGTTCCGCCATTTCAACACGGCTGGGCTTAACGCCATAAGCATTTAAAGGCAGCTTATTTTCATAACCGGCCACTTCATTACATTTGCCTATGCAATTGATTGAAGTAACGGATGCTGCTTCCGCCAGGGATTTTTTACTGGTAAATGTTGAAATCAACAAAAACGACCCCAATTACATACGGCCACTCGATAAGGATATAAATGATGTGTTTGACCCCGCCAAAAACAAGACGTTCCGGCATGGCGAAGCTATCCGATGGGTATTAAAAGATGACAGCGGCAAGTTGATTGGCCGCATTGCCGCTTTTGTCAATAAAAAATATAAGAACAAAGGGGATGATGTACCCATTGGCGGCATCGGGTTCTTTGATTGCATCAACAGCCAGCCCGCAGCCGACCGGCTTTTTGATGTAGCCAAACACTGGCTGATGCAGCGGGGCATGGAAGCCATGGACGGTCCGGTCAACTTCGGCGAGCGGGACCGTTGGTGGGGTTTAATCGTAAAAGGATTTGAACCGCCGCTCTATTGCATGAACTATAACCAGCCCTATTACCAAAGCTTATTTGAAACCTACGGGTTCAAAAACTTTTTTAACCAGGTCTGCTTTGCATTAAAAGTAAAAGACCGGCTGCAACAGAAGTTTTTTGACCGCCATGCTGAATGTGCTGCTGATTCCAATTTCAGTTCGGCGCATATTAAAAAAAATCAGTTAGACAAATTTGCAAGAGATTTTACCATTGTTTATAACAAAGCATGGGCAGGCCATGGCGGCATGAAGCAGTTGGAGGAAAAAGTAGTACGCAAAATGTTCAACTCCATGAAACCGGTGCTGGACGAACGCATCAATTGGTTTGTGTATTATAAAGGGGAGCCGATAGGCATCTGGATTAATCTACCCGACCTGAACCAGTGGTTCAAACACCTGAATGGCCGGTTTGGACTTTTACACAAGCTGAAATTCCTTTGGATCAAGTCAACGGCAAAAAATAAAAAATTTACGGGCCTGGTATTTGGCATAGTACCGGAATTCCAGGGCAAAGGCGTGGACAGCTATATGATCGTTGAAGGATGCCGGATTATACAAAGCCTTAATATTGAAAACCGGGAGTACAAAGTTGGCCCCGTTATTTATGAAGATTACGAAATGCAATGGATCGGCGAGTTTAACCCGAAGATGATCAATGTAGCCGAAGCCTTAGGCACTTACCGCAGCCGCATACTAACTACTTACCGCTATTTATTTGACAGAACGAAGGAGTTTAAGCCGCACCCGGTGCTGTTGTGATTTTAGGTTTTTGAATTCAGATTTTTGATTTTCTGCCATGTTCTTCTTAATCTTCCTACTCTGCCAACACTCTACAAATTTAGGGTTGTTATGCTTCGTTTGCAACGAAGTATCGGCTGATAAGCCGTAAAAAACTTACCCTAAAAGAGCACTTTATTTCTTAAGGACAAACTCTATCGAGTTTGATGGTTAGTCAAAGACATAACCATAACAACCCTAAAGTTTTAAAATTTTCAAAGAACCGAACACTCAGCACAACCGGGGAAATCATCTATCTGGTTGAGATAAAGATTTAAAATCTTCAAAACGGAAATAAAGAAAGAAACTGTCTTTTCTGACCACAATTGTATCGCTGTTTTCCTGTTTGAAAAAAATATATGGAAGCGGCAAATGACCTATTTCCGGTATATAATGATAGTCAGAAAATTTTATCAACGGCGGCTCATATTCCCACTCATTAAATCCTTGCAAATTTGAGATTAACTCTAAATCAGAACGAATATTACCTATATCTTCAATTGTTATGGTTACCCTCCTGTGATACGAAACGTTCGATTTACTTAAATAAACGCTATCTATCCTGGTTTCTACCGTTATTTCTTTTACCTGATCAAGCCGGTATTCCACTATTACTATAACGATAAAGGCTATTACTATTAGTACAATTAAATACTTAATTTCAAATTTGGTGATTTGTTGTCTTTTCATTTCTTCCAATTTCCAATATTCCCTAAATCCTTTATTTTCTGCACAGTCGTTCCCCTGTTAACATTTAATGATATTGTTCCCGCCCGAAGTCTCTTACCCCCTGCCATGTGCTCCAGCAAGGACTCCGGGCAGTTATGGAACAAGATGTTTTTTTTCATCAGCAAATTCTAAAGATACAAAGCATTTCGTTTCTTAACCGCCCCAAGTCGGCTACGCCAGACCTGTCTGCCGACAGGCAGGCAGGGGCATGAACGTTTTTAAAAAGAACACTACGGCAGGTAACAAAAACCTTAATATCCAAAATAATCAACAACGCCAGTAGAGTCAAAACTCACATACGGCATCTCAGATCGCATACCATTTTTATTCTCTGTAAAATAGAAATAATAGTGCCCACTATCTGAATTAGAATTTATATAATCTGGCTCGCCTAAAATTCTGGTAACTTCTGTAATATTCATCCCTTTTTTAATTTTTTTAAATAACTCTTCTTCTTTTTTGCTATTACCTGAAAGATCGCATGAAGCAATCAAACAAGTAAGAATAAGTAATTTTAAATAAGAAACCATAATAGAATGTCAGTTTGTTCCCGCCCGAAGTCTCTTACTTCCTGCCCTGTGCGGCGGCAAGGACTTCGGGCTGCTACGAAGCAATACACTACCTCCCTAATCTAAAAATAAATCATTCCATTTGTAACAACTTCCCGCTTATTATCTCTTCTATATCGGTTACTTCATATCCGGCATGTTTACCTTTTATATAAAACCGGGCAGAGCTATGGTCATATTCCGTAATGTCTTTTGCCAGCATCCACTTACCTGCACACGGATTGTTGTGCATATATAGTAATTTCTGGTAGGCAAATGCCGCCGTTTCACATATTTTCCAATCAAATGATTCCTGCCAGACTTCATGCTTTTTCCCGATTTCTCTTTTTGTTGCTGTAACCGCTCTCTCTAATTTTACCAAAGCATCTTCTTTCTTCGCTTCCTTCAGGCTTTTTACAATGGCATATGCCATAAACCGTTTGCCATTGCCGATAATTGTATTAATTTTCTTTGTCGTAGCTGCAAAATCTATCAACACATGAATATGATTGGGCATAATAACATATCCGCCGATACGGTGCCCCTGCTTTTTAAGATAATCAAACCATTCATACACAAAAGTATAACCATTAGTTTGCTCTATTAACGACAGCCATTTGTAACAAGTAAATGTAATAAAAAACATTCCTTCGCTATGTAATATATCTCTGCGTACAGGCATATCCTAAAAGTACGAACAAGAAGCGTCTCGTTTCTTAACCGCCCCAAGTCGGCTACGCCAGACAAGGGCATGAATGTTTTTTAAAAGGACACTACGGCAGGTAACAAAATGAAAAAAATATTATTACGGTAATTCATATCAAGCGAATAGGGAAATAACTTCTCTATAAAGCAAGATATAGCCCTTTTACACATAAACGTAACCACTTTCAACTTCTTTTTCAACACCCCAAAACTCTTTTCAGGAAACAACAGCCCGGTTTCTTAACTTGCAAGTTCCTTTAAGGAGTGTGAGCATGGAAAAATTCATCGTTTCAGCAAGAAAATACAGGCCGCAAACCTTTGATACGGTTGTGGGGCAGGCGCATATCACCACCACATTAAAAAATGCGGTAAAGCATGGCCAACTGGCCCATGCTTTCCTCTTTTGCGGGCCCCGCGGCGTGGGCAAAACCACCTGCGCCCGGATACTGGCCAAAACCATCAACTGCGAAAAGCCAACCGCCGATGGCGAAGCCTGCAATACCTGCACCTCCTGCATTTCTTTCAACGAAGGCGCTTCTATGAACTATTTTGAACTGGACGGCGCCAGCAACAATTCAGTAGATAATATCCGTGAACTGGTGGACCAGGTGCGTTTTGTGCCGCAAACGGGTAACTATAAAGTGTATGTGATAGACGAGGTGCACATGCTCAGTTCCTCCGCTTTCAACGCCTTTTTGAAAACACTGGAAGAGCCGCCCCCCTATGCCATCTTTATCCTGGCCACTACCGAAAAGCATAAAATCCTTCCTACCATTTTAAGCCGCTGCCAGATTTTCGATTTCAAACGGATTACCCTAACCGATACGGTAGAACACCTCGAAGAAATAGCCCAAAAAGAAGACATAAAGGCCGACAAGGCCTCCCTGCAGGTAATAGCCCAGAAAAGCGAAGGCTGTATGCGGGACGCCTTGAGCATACTGGACAAAATAGTGAGCTTTACCAATGGCGAGCTTACTTATGCCAATACGCTGGAGCACCTCAACATACTGGATGCCGACTGCTATTTCCGCCTGCTGGAACAAATGCAACAGCAGGACCTTGCGGGCGCCATGCTTTTGTACGATGAAATAAACCGCAAAGGCTTTGAAGGCGACCTGGCGTTGAACGGCTTTGCCGAATTTATCCGCAACCTGCTCGTATGCAAGGATGAAAAAGCGGCCGTATTGCTGGAAGTGGTGGATAGTTTCAGGGATAAATACATTGAAACGGCCCGTCAGGTCCCTGCGGCCCTGCTCATCAGCGCATTGAACATCCTGAACGAGGCGGAAATAAATTATAAAGCCGCAAGAAACAAGCGGCTTCATGTGGAGCTGGCGCTGATCAAGCTTTGCTACCTGCAACAGGCCATTCAGTTAACGGCTTCCGGCGGGCAGTTGGCTAAAAAAAAAATAGCTGACGCCCCGTTGGCGTTCCGTACGGCCAGCATAAAACCCTTTGCGCCCATTCCGGCCGCTGCCGCAGCTTCGGCTGCTAAAAAAACACCTGTCGCAGAAGCCACACTTACCATTGATACGACCGTAGAAAAAAAGCAGGAAGCGGCAGAACCGCAAGTTGAATATAACAACGATACCAGACAAGCGGCGGCGGCAACCCCATCCCGGATATCTTCGTTAGATAAAATAAGAAAACAATTCCTCAGCAATGGCAACAACGGGAATGAAACAGCTAACCAACCCTTGCAGGAAGAAACACTGAAAAAAGCATGGGACAGTTATATTGATTTGCTTAAAGAAGCCAAAAGCTCCGCTGTTCCGAGCTTTCAGTTGGCCATACTGAAAATTATAGATGAAAACACATTTGAAGTGGTTACTTCCACCAATATTGAGCAAAAATTTGTGGAGCAGGAACGCAACCGCTTATTTGAACACCTGCAAAAAGACCTCAGCAATAAATTTCTTCGGTTTTCTGTGATAGTCGTAGAAAACAAGGAGAACAGGCCGCAAGTGGAAATACCTTTATCTTCCAAAGAGCAGTTCCAGAAAATGGCTGAACAATATCCACTGGTACTTCAACTGAAAGAACGGTTAAAGCTTGACCTTGATTATTAAACGGGTTGCCACGGATTACACCGATTAACATGGACACTATTTCACACTTCGTGAAAGAGCGGCATCCGAACGGCCCAACCCCGCTCGCCACTCCCTACTGCCCATTTTCCACTTCTCATTCCCCTACTTGCCACTTCCCTATTTTACCTTAATTTCGGCGAAAATTTGATTGGTACATGGCCGAAGTGATATTAATGCCCAGGCTAAGCGACACAATGACCGAAGGGGTTATTGCCGCATGGCATAAAAAAGTTGGCGATACGGTAAAAAAAGGCGACTTGCTTGCAGAAATTGAAACCGATAAAGCTACCATGGAACTGGAAAGCTATAAAGACGGTACGCTTTTGCATATCGGCAGCGAAAAAGGCGGCAAGCTCCAGGTAGATGACCTGCTGGCCATTGTAGGCAGCGCCGGTGAAGATATCAGTTCATTGCTTGGCGGAAAAAAACAGGAAGCTACAGCAGCGGCCCCGGTCAAAGAAGAAACAAAACCGGCGGCAGAACCGCAGCAAGCATCCGCTTCCGCTGGTTCAGCAATAGATATTTCAAAAATGGATGAAGTGGTGCTGATGCCACGCCTCAGCGATACCATGGAAGAAGGGGTGATTGCCGCATGGCACAAAAATGTAGGCGATGCCGTTAAAAAAGGAGATATACTGGCCGAAATTGAAACCGACAAAGCCACAATGGAACTGGAGAGCTACAAAAACGGAACCCTGCTCCATATCGGCGCACAAAAAGGAGAAAAAATCCCGGTCAACGGGTTGCTCTGCATCATCGGCGAAAAAGGCAAAGTGGATGTAGAAGCTATCGTTGCTGCCGCTAAGGGTGGCCCGGTTGCAGCAGCTTCCGGCAATGCCGCCACCGCTACAAAAGAAGAAGCCGCAGCGCCTGTTCAGGAAACTGCCGCCGGTGGCGCACAGGTACAAGCTGCCACCAATGGCAGGATAAAAGCTTCACCGCTTGCTAAAAAATTAGCTGCTGAAAAAGGGATTGACCTCTCCGGCATAACCGGCAGCGGCGATGGCGGAAGAATCATCAAAGCGGATATAGACAGCTTTAAACCAGGCGCCGCCGCCAAACCCGCAGGTACGCCTGCTGCAACTGTTACCGCACCTGTTATTACCGGCGAAGAAGGCTTTACAGATATTCCCAACTCGCAGATGCGTGGGGTTATTGCCCGCCGCCTGGGAGAAAGCAAGTTCAGCGCACCGCATTTCTATCTTACGATGGAAATAAATATGGACAATGCCATCAGTTCCCGTACACAACTGAATGAGATCAGTCCCGCCAAGATCAGCTTCAATGACCTGGTAGTAAAAGCAGCGGCCTTGGCGCTTCGCCAGCATCCTGCCGTTAATGCTTCCTGGCTGGGTGATAAAATAAGAAGGCACCAACATATTCATATTGGTATTGCCGTGGCCATTGAAGACGGCCTGATTGTTCCGGTAATACGTTTTGCCGACCAGAAAACATTGCCGCAGATAGCAACCGAAAGCAAAGAACTGGCAGGCAAAGCCAAAACCAAAAAATTACAGCCCAATGAATTTACGGGCAATACCTTCACCATCTCCAATCTCGGTATGATGGATATTGATGAATTCACTGCCATCATCAACCCGCCCGATAGCTGCATCATGGCAGTAGGAAGGATTAAAGAAATTGTAGTGAAAAAAGGCGATGGATTTGCTGTGAGCAATGTGATGAAAGTAACCCTCAGTTGCGACCATCGCAGCGTGGACGGGGCTACCGGCGCGGCCTTTCTGCAAACTTTTAAGAAATACCTGGAGAACCCGATTACAATGTTGTTGTAAAATCAACCTGAAAACAAACTGCTTATACACTTTAACGGCCCCGGTTCGGGGCTGTTTCGTTATAAAACCATGCCGAAACTTCAGTTGGGGCCCTATTACTTTTTAATGTAAAAATGATGGGCAGTTGCGGTTCACCAATAGCAGAGAATGTATATATTCGGCATTCAAACTTACCGCAATGGCAATTCTGGACATTTCTTCGTGGTGGCAGGCGCTTACCTCTTTTGAAAAAATATTCTGGGTAGCTGCTTTGTTGTTTTCGGCCCTGTTTCTTATTCAGGTAGTGTTGTCATTCGCCGGTGGCGATACAGATGGCTCCGTCGGCGATGCAGATGAATATATCAGCGGGGACGATGGCGCCGGGCATCAGTTTTTCACCATAAAAAATCTTATCGCCTTCTTTACCATTTTCGGGTGGACGGGCATTGCCTGTATCAAAGGCGGCATGAATAAAGGAGTTACCATTGCCCTTGCTGTGCTGGCCGGTTCGGTAGTGGTGGCCATCATGGCTTTTCTTTTCAAAAGCATGAGCAAGCTGAAACAAAGCGGCACCCTGCAACTGAAAAATGCCGTGGGGCTGATAGCAGAAACCTATCTTTTTGTTCCGGCAAAAAGGGGCGGCTTTGGCAAAGTGCATGTAAAAGTGCAGGGCTCTTTGCATGAACTGCAGGCCATTACCGATGATGAAGAGCAGATTGCCACCGGCAAGCTGGTGAAAATAGTGGGTGTAGTAAACGACAGTGTACTTTTAGTTAGTTCCAATCTTTCTTAACCGACATAAACTTTTTAAACGATGGCTGAAAATTTATTGATAGTTGTAGCGGCGGCGATATTCTTCTTTTTTATACTTGTTTATTCCATGTTCAGGCGGTACAAGCGTTGCCCGTCAGACAGGATATTGGTAGTATATGGTAAAGTAGGCAAAGGCGCCGAAGGCATCCACACGGCGAAATGTATTCATGGCGGGGCCGCTTTTATATGGCCCATCATACAGGATTATTCTTTTCTTGACCTCACCCCTATTTCCATTGAAGTAAACCTTACCAGCGCCCTGAGCAAGCAGAATATACGGGTGGATGTACCGTCCCGCTTCACCGTAGGTATCTCTACCGAGCCGGCCGTTATGCAGAATGCAGCAGAACGGTTGCTCGGTATGCAGCGCCCCGCCGTTCATGACCTGGCCAAAGACATCATCCTCGGACAAATGCGTTTGGTAGTGGCCATGATGGATATTGAAGAAATCAATAACAACAGGGATAAATTTTTGGCAAATATTGCCGGAAACGTAGAGGCCGAACTGAACAAGATCGGCCTGAAGATGATTAATGTAAACGTAACCGACATTAAAGATGAAAGCGGTTACATTGATGCATTGGGCAAAGAAGCGGCGGCCAAAGCCATCAACGAAGCAAAGATCAGGGTGGCCGAGCAGGAACGTACCGGTGATATTGGTAAAACAACCGCCGAGAAAGAAAGGGATATTAAAGTAGCCGAAACACAAAGGGACAGGGACATCAATGTAGCATTAGCGGTAAAAGAAAAAGAAATTCAGATTGCAGGGGCCAACCGGGATGAAAATATCGGTAAAGCAGAAGCAGAAAGAGACACCCGTGTAAAAATGGCCGAAGCCAACGCCATTGCCGTACAGGGAGAAAACCTTTCGAAAATTGAAATTGCCAACTCCGATGCCGCCAGGAGGGAAAGAGAAGCCGAGGCATTGAAGAAAGCAATTGCAGCAGAAAAAGTACAGGCGGCCAAAGCATTGGAAGAAGCCTATCTCGCTGAACAAAAAGCCGAAGATGCCCGTGCCGAAAGGGACAGGGCTTCGCAAAACGCAACCATTGTGGTAGCGGCCGATATTCAAAAACAAAAACTCATCATTGAAGCGCAGGCAGCAGCGGAACAACTAAGGGAAAAAGCCAAAGGAGAGGCCGATGCCATCTTTGCTAAATTAGAAGCCGAAGCAAGAGGTGTGTATGAAATGCTCACCAAACAGGCCGATGGTCTGGAACGCATTGTAAAATCAGCGGGTAACAATCCGAAAGATGCCGTACTGTTGCTGATTGCCGACAAATTACCCGAACTGGTAAAAATGCAATCGGAAGCCATTAAAAACATTAAGATTGATAAAGTAACTGTTTGGGATGGCGGGCAAAATACAGACGGCAAAGGAGGCACAGCCAACTTTATGAGCGGCCTGTACAAAGCAGTACCACCCCTGAAAGATATTTTTGATATGGCCGGGATGGATCTGCCAACTTATCTCGGTAAAAAGAAAGAAGATAGCGCCGCCATAGATACAGAGGCGGAGGAAGTAAAGGAAAAATAAAGATGAACAAGCTATTCTGAATGCCCGGCAAAAGAAGTGAATAAAATCATAAAGCGGCCAGTGGGTATTTGAAGCAAGGCCGGGGCGGTTTATTTTTATTGCATGACCCTCCGCCTTGCCCTTATTCTCTCAGCGTTTCTGCTTTCTTTCCTGCCGCCCGAAGGAAAGAAAGAGCAACTGCTAAAGCTCAGCAAACAATACTTTCCGGAGAACTATGCTGTCTTAAAGACATACGATGAATCTTCCATCAGCAGCATCGCTGAAGGCAATTCAGTTGAAAACTTTTCAGGAAAAGTGCCCACAATAGTACATGAAGCCTATCATCACCATTTCTCTCTAAACAGCAGCTACCATCAACCGGTCATTGTGTACAGGATAAACGACACCCTTTCTTTTTCAGTAAACCGTTTCAGTACTTTTCCTTCCATACGGCTCAATACGATTGTACCGGCGTCAACAAGGAAAAAAATTTTCCGCTATGCCACTTACATCAATGAGAAAAACCGGTTGCTTGTAACACAACAGTACGGCCTTCTCGGGCTGATGGAAGAAGCCGTAGCCTATTATCAGTCATTGCACACAGCTATTGCACTTTTTAATTACTATATAGACCGTTATGGATGGGAAAAACCGCAGGTATGGATGGACTACCTGGGCAATATTGCCAGCTACCGGTATGCCCTTACAGAATTCGAGTTATTTATTTCCTGGTATATGCAGTATGCAAAACTGCACCACCCTGATATTTATAAAGATATTTACAAGAATAAGCCGCTCAAAGAACTGGCCTTATTCCTTCATCAGCAGAATGCCCTCCTCGCTGCCCGGTATGACCAGAACCGCAGCGAAATACTCAACCAATTCAACGGGCGCCTGGCCATCAGCGACAACTTTATCCGGGACACTAAAACCGGAAGGGGAAACGGGCTTTATGATAATGAAGTAGCGGAAATGCAGGCGCTGCTGAATGCACCGGAACATAAAGACTACCTGGAGTTCATCAGTAAATAATTTTATATTTTCAATATTTTTTGAAAATATAAAAAAGTCTTATAGCTTTGCCGCATGAAATTAACAGAAGCAAAGCAGCAATTCATCAGCAGTTGGGGGGCTTTCGGCACCCATTGGGGCATTAACCGCACTATGGCGCAGATACATGCCTTACTCCTTGTAAATCCAGATCCGCTTACACAGGACGATATTATGGAAGAGCTCAACATCAGCCGGGGCAATACGAATATGAATATCCGGGAGCTGATCAACTGGGGGTTGGTGGAAAGGGTGCTGCTGCCCGGCGAACGCAAAGAATTTTTTGTGGCCGAAAAAGATATATGGAAAGTGGTAAAGCAAATTGTGAAAGAAAGAAAGAAAAGGGAACTGGAGCCTATGCTTCAGCTATTGAATAAGCTGGAGGAAGTGGAAGGCGATAAACGGGACAAGCATGTAAAAACATTTTTAGACACCGTTGGCAGCATAAAAAAATTAGGCGCCCAGGCCGATAAAACATTGGATACAATGATAAAGGCCGAAGAAAACTGGTTTGTGGGAAATTTGGTGAAACTGTTTAAATAATCTTATTGAACCATTTCTATTTCACTACTGTTATAAGTATATAAGTAACAGGTATGCAAAAGAAAACCTTAGTACTCGGCGCTTCCCCCAATCCTTCACGGTACAGCTATATGGCCATGGAACGGCTGCATAATTATAACCACCCTGTAGTTGCTATCGGCAGCAGGTCTGCAATAGTTGGCAATGTTGAAATAATCAGCGAAAAGAAACCTTTCAACGGCATAGATACCATAACCCTGTACCTGAACCCGCAACGGCAGAAAGAATACTACGATTATATTTTATCATTACAACCGAAGCGCATCATCTTCAACCCCGGCGCTGAAAACCCTGAACTGGCCGAACTGGCCCAACAGCAGGGCATTGAAACAAAAGAAGCCTGCACCCTGGTAATGCTTAGCACAAATCAATACTGATAGTAGAGTCCCGAAAGAAACCCGGACTTTTACGATTTTTCCCTGCGAACTAGTGCCCGATTTTCTCATATCCACGGCCTGAAACTTGCTTTTCTATCTATTTAGAAAAAACTTTGTAGTTCCGTACCCCCACTGAAAGCCGCAACACCGCAGCCAGGCTGCCGTTGCTATCAATATCCTATTGGCTTAAAAATCGTAACGTATGAAAACCATCCTAAGCATTATGCTTTGTATCCTTATCAGTATTTGTGCTGCTGCACAAAAGGACAAAGCACCCATTAATGAACCTGATTATAACAAACCCAGGCTGTTTGATAACCTGCCGGAGAAAATAACTATTACAGCAGACCAGTTGAATATACTGCTGAACTCCCCTGTTGGTAAATCGGCCTCCCTCTCCTCTCCTGACAAAAGAGAGCAGTCCTTTGAAGGTGAAATTGTATCAGAGGTTTCCAGGGATATAGAAAAATCCCAAAGTGTGGTGATGCGCCTCACTAATTTCAACGGCGCCAACCTTACGGTTACAAGAATTCTCCAGGAAGACAATACATATAAATATATAGGCAGGATAATAAGTTTTAAGCACGGCGATCTCTATGAACTGAAAACAGATGAATCCGGTAACCTGGCATTAATAAAACGAAACTATTATGAACTGATAAACGAATAGCAAAGTCCCGTTTTTCATCCGTATCCTTTTGAAACATACCCAAATCCATCCTTTATGAAAACCCGATTCTATTTTATCCTCACTGCACTTTTTTTAATCAGTTTTCGTCCGGCAGTTGCCCAGGTGCCTGTATTAAGCAGTTATCCATCTGCATCCGCCGTTATTTTCCTTGACTTTGACGGACATACTGTACAGGGAACAAGCTGGAATTCAATGGGCCCTCTTTTCTGTAACCCGTCCGGCCTTTCGGCAGAGCAGATTGAAGTCGTCTTTAACCGGGTAGCCGAAGATTACCGGCCGTTCAACGTTAATATTACAACAGACTCAACAAAATACTTCGCTGCCCCTGCCAACAAACGTACCAGGGTAATCCTTACCACCACCCACCAATGGTATGGCGCTGCCGGCGGATGTGCTTTTATCGGCTCATTTACCTGGGGCGATAACACACCTTGTTTTGTTTTTACCGCTGCGCTTAACAATAATGTCAAAAACATTTCGGAAGCTGCTGCACATGAAGCCGGCCACACATTAGGGCTTTACCACCAATCTACCTATGATGAAAACTGTGTAAAAACCTCTGATTATAATTACGGCCAGGGCTCTGGTGAAATTGGCTGGGCGCCCATCATGGGAATCGGCTATTATCAGAATATGACTGTATGGAATATTGGCCCCAATTCTATGAGTTGTACAAATTTCCAAAGCGACCTGGATATTATTACCACCAACAACGGTTTTTCCTACCGTACCGATGACCATGCAGGGAGTTTTGCAGGGGCCACTCATGCCGCTTTTACAGGAAACGAGTTTACCGTAACAGGAGTGATAGAAAGAAATACCGACCAGGATATTTTTCGCTTTACCCAACCCGAAACCGGGACTTTTCAATTAACGGCTGTTCCCTACAGTGTGGGCAACAATAATGCTGGTTCAAACCTCGATTTGCAGGTTACATTATATAATGCAGAACAAACTGTATTAAACGTTTACAATCCCGGCGCCCTGCTGCACTCATTCATTGATACGGTGCTGAATGGCGGGGAGTATTACCTGAAAGTGGAAGGGAAAGGAAATATGTACGCCCCGAATTATGCCAGCCTTGGATCGTTTGGCTTAGCAGGCAGTTTTACTACCAACGCTACGCCCCTTCCGCTAAGAAGGCTGGAGATTAACGGGCATTCTCAAACCGATAAACACTTCCTGACCTGGATAATTGATGCGGATGAAGAAGTAATAGAGCAACTGCTTGAGGTATCAACCGATGGAAGAAATTTCACCACTTTAACTGAACCCGGCGGAAACGCAAGAGAGTATAATTATAAGCCCGGGCAATCAGGCCCTGTTCAATACAGGCTGAAAGTAACATTTGACAATGGCAGGTATTACTATTCAAATATTATAACCCTCCGCAGTCATTTTGCCACACCTAAACCCATTATCCTTGGCAACCCGGTAACCGGGGCCACTGTTTCCATCCTGAGCCAGGAAGTTTTTGGTTACAGCATTTATGATATGTCCGGTAAGATGATAGTAAACGGGCGGCTGCAGAAAGGAAACAATACCATCACAACGGCTGCCCTTTCAAGAGGTATTTATATCATTCGCTACACCAATGATACCGGCCAATGGACTGACAAAATCGTCCGGCAATAACTTTTTCATGTTCCGCCTGGGCGGGACAATAATCCGTACCCCTTTTGCAATTCAGAGGTTTTCCTGTAACTTAGGAAAACCTCTTTAACTATGTATTGGAGAAGATTTAACGGCGACCTCATAGAATTACCTATTTACCAGGCAGTGGAAAACGCCATCAAAAAAGAAACAGACAAAGGCAATAAGTTGAAAGTTTGTATCGGAACAGACTCCCAGGTAAAAGGGAGGGAAACCGAGTTTGCAACCGTAATTGTTTTTCTACGGGAAGGGCACGGCGGCTTTATGTTTATTCATAATGAAAAAACAAGGCAGCAATTCACCATCAAAGAAAGGATGCTGACGGAGGTGGCCCGCAGCATCGAAATTGCCTATGAATTGTGCAACCTGTTTACCGTGTATAACGTGGACATGGAAGTACATGCAGACATCAATACCAATCCGCAGTTTAAAAGCAATGACGCTTTGAAAGAAGCAATGGGCTATATACTGGGAATGGGGTTTGCCTTTAAAGCCAAGCCGGAAGCATTTGCCAGCAGCAGTTGCGCCAATAAAGTGGTGAACTAACCGTATATGCGGTAAAAAAACAGGCTTACTTTAACTTCAACTCTGATAAGCGGGATGTGTCTGCGGGCAGGTTTTGCTGATCTTTCAACTCCCCTTTTAATACATTGACGGTTTCTCCTGTAATTGCCTTTTCTATCCTGCGGCTATCTTCCTGGGCAAGGGAAAAACTGATCAGTACAGCAACAAATAAAACGATAACAATATTCCGTTCGTTTATTAAAAGCTTCATAACTAAGTAATAACAGGGCGCAAATTAGGGTATTCAACCCAAACAAACCAATATCTGCCGGTTTATACCCGGTGAAAATTTCCTCACATGTTATTAAGTTTATTGATGTAGCTTAATAATTCATCCCGGCCCTTTTTGCTCTTCGATGAAGTGGTAAAATAACGGGGCAACTCTTCCCAATTTGTCGCCAAAACATCTAAGAACATTTGTATAGCCCTTTGCGTAGCAGCCGGTTTATTTTTATCTTCTTTTGTAAAAACAATGGAAAACGGGATTCCCCATTCGCCCAGTTTGTTTATAAAATCAATATCCGCTGCCTGTGGCTCCAGCCGGCTGTCAACCAGCACAAATAATGAAACCAGGTTTTCTCTTTTTCGTATATACGATTCAATCATATTTTCCCAGTTATTTCTTGCCTTCTGGGAAACGGTGGCATAACCATACCCCGGCAGGTCAACCAGGTACCATTTCTTCTTGTCAGCCGTTATAATTTCAAAATGATTGATTAATTGGGTTTTGCCGGGTGTAGCGGAAATTTTCGCCAGGCTGCGCTGGTTGGCAAGCATATTTATCAATGACGACTTGCCCACATTACTTCTTCCTATAAACGCATATTCCGGGTACTTATGCTCCGGGCATTGTTTATAAGTGGCGCTGCTGATAATATATTTTGCTGAAACAATGTGCATAGGAGTTTCTCTTCTGCGAAGTAAACCTTTAATGTGTAAACAGCAAAGCACACTATCTTTGCGCCCCATGGCAGAAACACTACCGCATGACCATATAACCCCTTTCCGGGATGAAGACAAAAGCAAAAAAGAGCAGGTAGCATCCATGTTCAACCAAATTGCGGGAAAATATGATGTCCTCAACCGCTTTCTTTCGGCCGGTACAGATATGGGCTGGAGAAAAAAAGCAATTAAAAAACTGAAAAAAGATAAGCCGCAACATATCCTGGACGTTGCCACAGGCACTGCCGATATGGCCATACTGGCGGCAAAAATACTTAGCCCTGTCGGCATCACCGGTATTGACATTTCGGAAGAAATGCTAAAACTCGGAAAGAAAAAGATTGAGAAAGAAGGACTTACAGGCAAAATACAACTTCACACAGGAGATTCAGAAACAATAAATTATGCTCAAAATACGTTTGATGCGGTGATGGTGGCATTTGGAGTCCGGAATTTTGAGAATTTAGAAGCAGGCCTGAGAGAGATGCAACGTGTATTAAAACCAGGCGGCATATTACTTGTTCTTGAATTTTCAAAACCCCGGTTCAGGGTAATGAAGGGGTTTTATAACCTCTATATGCGGGTGGTAGCCCCGCAGGTGGTAAAAATGTTCAAACAGAATCAAGAGGCTTATCAATACCTGAACAAATCTTCCAATGCATTTCCTGACCGTTCCTTATTTACTGATATTTTAAAAAAGGTTGGATATTCCGGAGTCGGCTATCAACCCTTAAGTTTTGGAATATGTTGCATTTACACCGGAAAAAAACCTCTTTAAAACGCTTTGCAGGAATTCTTTCTTTCCTCCTGTACCTTTTCGGGTACACTACTGCCCATGCACAATCAGGAAGGGTAGAACTTTACCAGACAGACCATGATTACAGGCCCTATTACTTCGGTATTTCCGTAGGCGTGAACCTGGCCCGCTTTCATACAAGCATGCATCCCCGCTTCCTGCAGGATGACAGTGTATATGTGGCAGAGCCAAACAATTCAGGCGGGCTTTCGCTTGGCCTGCATGCTACCGCAAGATTGTCCAACCGGTTTCAGCTACGTTTCAACCCGCAGTTAATGTTTATCGAAAGAAATATTTTCTATAAACTTAAATACCCGGATTTGCTGGAAGGAACAACAGATATTACCAAAAAAGTAGAATCAGTCATTTTTTCTTTCCCGCTACAACTTAAGTTCCAGAGCGACCGCATCGGCAATTTCAGGGTATATACACTGTTTGGCTTTAAAGCAGATATAGACATGGCCAGCAATGCCCGTGCAAAAAAAGCGGAAGAACTGGTAAAGATTGAAAAGTATGATTTTGGACCGGAACTGGGTATTGGCTTTAACTTCTTCTTCCCTACGTTTGTATTATCGCCGGAGATCAAAATCAGCAATGGCATCCGCAATATTCATGGCCGGGACGAAAACCTGAAGTACTCAAATGTTTTTGATGCCATAAAATCAAGGATGATTGTGTTTACCATTCATCTTGAAGGGTAGTTTTTTTCTCCTAATGTTGTACATTCATTTGATAACTGCATAAGATGAAAGAAGTATTGCTTAAGCCTTTGCTGCACGGTGGAAAAGAATGTATCGGGCTTTATTTTGAAATCAACCTCAAAATACAAAGCGCCTTACGAAAAACCGGTATTGTAAAATTTAGTGCTACGAACAAATGCTGGTATACCCAATTAAGCAAAGAGAACTACAATAAAATCTTTTTTGCAATAAAAGATTTAGCAAAAATTGAAAATTCCCCTCTCCGCAAATACCTGGCAGAAAAGAAAGGTAAAGATCAGAAGAGCATAAAAAATATACCTGTTATTACTACAGCCGGAAAAACGCCACAATGGATTAATAGCAAGATAGTTTCTCATACAAAACCAAAAATTAGCCCTGCAAATACACATGTAATCCCGGCCATGCACCAACATCTTATATTAAAAGCATATAGCAAGTCCACTATAAAAACATATTTAAATGAAATGTCGCAATTGTTGTATTTGCTGAAAGACATTCCTGCTGACCAGCTAACACCTCAACATCTGAAAAGATATTTGGTCTTTTGTTATGAGAAATTATGCTTAAAAGAAAACACATTACATAGCCGTATTAATGCAATGAAGTTTTATTATGAGCAAGTATTGCGCAGGGATAAATTCTTTTGGGAAATACCAAGGCCCAAAAAACAATTCATTTTACCAAATGTGATAGGCGAAAAGGAAATTACGAGGCTGTTTAATGCCATAACCAACTTAAAACATAAAGCAATACTTTTTACAGCCTACAGTTCGGGTTTACGGGTAAGCGAAGTAGTTGGCTTAAAGCTGGCAGACATTAACAGTGACAGGATGCAAATAAAAATAGTGGCTGCAAAAGGTAAAAAAGACAGGTTCGTAAATCTTAGCCCGGTATTGCTTGATATATTAAGGACTTATTTTAAGCAATGCAGCCCAAAGCCTGTTACTTATTTATTCGAAGGTGAAATAGCCGGGCAAAACTATTCATCCCGTTCAGCACAAAAAGTATTTCAACGTGCCAGAGAAACTGCACAAATACGAAAAGAAATAAGTTTTCATAGCTTACGGCATAGTTTTGCAACCCATCTTTTGGAGAAAGGAGTAGACATTCGGTACATAAAAGATATTCTTGGCCACTTTAGTATCAGAACTACAGAGCGATACACTCATGTAAGCAAGGAAAAACTGGTTCAGATAGCCAGTCCACTAGATGATTTATGGCTGAAAGGAGAAATTCAATAAATACAAAAAGGCGACACGACAATACAAAAAAGCGACAAAACTTGTTATGAAAATCAACAGGTTAGTTTTTATGACAATCGTTATTAGGTTCGTATATTTGAGTGTTAGCTGACATTGTAAAACCAAAACTTTCCATATGGCAACAGAGACAAAGACCTTTCCTAATATTCCGGTAATGCACTGGAATAATCTAAGGACACAATTCAAGAGAAGTATTCCGGGAACTATCACTTCCAATTATTTGGCGACAGTTTTAGACATGACAGAAATTTCTGCAAGGACAAATATTCTGCCTTCACTCCGACAAATTGGACTATTGGACGCTGAAGGAAAAACAAACCAAGACTTAGCAAAAAAATTTCGTGACGACGAATTATACCCCAAATTCTGTGAAGAGATAATTAAGAAAATTTATCCGCAAGGTTTGCTAGATGCGTTTCCTGACAAAGATTTGAATCGTGACCGTGTAAAAAAGTGGTTCATGAATCATACAAGTGTTGGAGATTCTGCTGCAGGAAGAATTGTTGCATTTTATGTTGCCTTAGTTGAAGCTGACCCAAACCCAACTACTACAACTACGAGTACACCTAAAACTAAAGATTCTAAGCCAAAAGTTGCAAAAGCTCAAGCTAAGCCTGAGGTGAAACCAAAAGCTGATGAGAAACCAGAACAAAAAACGCCGCCAGCAGCAAGTGGACAAAAACACAATTCTGGCCCTGACCTTAACATAAATATTCAAATTCACATTTCATCTGATGCATCCCCAGACCAAATTAAAAGCATCTTTGAAAACATGGCAAAATATGTCTATAAAAATCAGATAAATGACTAACAGTTCTTTCGAGAAGTTTTTGACAATAGCAAAGGAAATAGATAGTATCTCCCCGAAAGAATGGCTACCACCTGCTGAAGGCTTCGAAGCAAAAAGCCAAAACATTGTCTATAAACCGTTAGTTCAAGGAACAAGAAGCTATATAGAGAAAATTGCAAATCAAATCAATGGTTGTTATGAATACGGCTGGTTTGACGCTTGTGCAGTAATGATTAGGCGACTTTTAGAAACTCTAATAATAGAGGTATTCGAACATCATAAAATTGAATCGAAAATTAAAAAAAATGGTGACTACGTCTATTTGAGAGACTTAATAAGCATAACACTTGCGGAAACTAGTTGGACTCTAGGGAGAAATACAAAAAATGCATTACCAAAATTGAAAGACATTGGCGACAAATCAGCTCACAGTAGAAGGTTTAACGCAATCCGTAATGACATAGATGATATAAAATCTGAACTTCGGACTGTTGTACAAGAACTATTAGTTCTTGCAAATCTCAAGTGAAAACAACGTCAGCTAACATTGCATTGGCAATATGGCGGGGCGACGAATATATTCTCAGCTTTGGTTCGCTATTCAGCTTCGGTTTCATCAGACGAATAACATTAAGCAACAGAATAAACAATGAGCTTTTGTATCTTTAATCAGCAGCGGCACTGGGCAGACGGAACACAGAATACCGACACATCGCCAATGCTTCAACGTAAGGCGATATTCTAACAACTCGACTATGTCAAAAGGAATGTTTTTGTACAAGAACGACACCATTTTTCTTATTACAGAAAAGAAAGAGAATACAGACACACCCATAATTGTTGTTACAAATATGGGAGAACTCCGGGTTGGACATGATAATTCTTTCCGCAAAAAGCACCGCAATGCATTTAAATACGATGCCCAATTCGACTATGTATATTTCGCTACAATCAATGAGCAGCTTTTAGAAGACATAATATTTGAGCAAGACGCAATTAAAGGGCTTATACGACATTATAAGAATGTCCCAGCTGACGTACTTACATACTTATCAAAAGCACAAATACAAGAAATAAAAAAGATTTTAAATCACTTTCAAGAAGTTACTAAGCCAAAAAAATACGTTCATATTTTTGGGGGTTGTAATGATTATGAAGACGAGTTAAAAATTTCTCATCTTAAAGACTATTATGAGGCTGACTGCCTTATTGAGAAAGAATTTGAAAATATAAACTACTATGGCTTTAACAATGTGAACCTGAGCGAACGAGGATATTGGTTTTCTTTAATTGTGACAGATGATGAAAAATTAAGTGCCAAATATAGGGACGTATTAACCTATGAAGAATTTAAAGAAAGTTGTAATTCGAAATTTGATAGTGAAACCTTTTTACACTTTGACATTGTTTGGAAATTGGAAAAGCAAAATGCCGAAAAATACTGGACTTTTGACACTTACAGTGAGGAAGGACAAACATTTTATTCAGGGAGCTATTCAAAATGGAGGACATATTAAATGCTGAAAAGACGAAGAACAATCGCCTTACATTCAGTTTTGCGTCAGCAGGGGGCGACGAATAAATCCTCATCTTAGTGCTACTATCGGCTGCATATCCGGCTGACCGAACACAGATGAGCAATAGAATATGTTCTCAACTTTTGTATCTTCGGTCAGCAGCAGTTCCGGGCGGGACGTTTTTCAAATGCCCTGCCGAACGCAAAGCTGTGAACCGTTGGCTGCAAGCAATCTTAGACCATGCAAGTTTCAGACATATCATTTGACCTTGACGACAAAAACTTATTTCAAGTTGACGATTTGAAACTACGGGCAGACGCCATCAAAAATTCTATCTTACCAAGGTTGGAGATTATCAATAATCATACGATTGCCACTATTTCTAAAGTATATAAAATTAATGCTCTTGAATTGTCAACAGTTTTGAAGTTTCCTGCTTTTCGTAAAAATAGAAATACGGATTTTAAAATTGAATATTTTAGTTCCGAGGCTGGTTTAGGTGGTAAGCGTGACAGAAAACTTTGGACACATGTTCGTACAAAAAAGGATGAACAACCATTTATAATTCCGTTTTCCCTCACCTATTGTTTAGATGAAGAAGGTTTTAAGTTTTATTTTTTGACAGATCGCTATAATATCAACCTTAACAACAATAAAATTTTTTTTGATTTTCATTTAAATTACGAAAGCGAAATAAACTCGTTAGCAAATACAGCCAAAGTAACGCCTATAAAATATTTTTCTAAACAAAATGAAAAAAATATTAATCCATTTATACCGCTGAAGGATTATTTAAATTGGCAACAGGAAAACGATCTTTTTGAACTACCATACTTTTCTGAAACGATTAAGTATCCGGTTACAAGTGAAGAAATCGAAAGACTAATTGAAAGTTTTGTAATATTTTATCCGATTTATGATAATCACGTACGTCTATGTTGCGGCAGACAAACAGAAATCAAAGAACAAATTAACTTATTGACAGCCTGGCTTGTTTCCTTGATGGACAAGAAAGAAAATAACGACAAAAAATTAAATAAAGAAGTGATTTCAAGTGGTACTGACTTCAAAAAGTTGGCTGAAACCAAAATAAGAGTGATGCCAGCATTGCGGTGGCAAGTCTTTCAGCGTGACAATTGGCGTTGTTTATCATGCGGCAGGACAAGTGAAGACGGTATCATTTTGCATATTGACCACATTATCCCTCGTTCAAAGGGAGGACAAGACCATATTGACAACTATCAAACCTTGTGTGACATATGCAATATTGGAAAGAGCAATAAAGACCAAACAAATTTGCGAAATCGTTAATTAGGCGACTTTGCCAGCAGCCAACATTGGGTTTTGTGCAAGTGGGGCTGGACATTGTAACATCAGCCATTTGCAAATCCAAGCTGTAGTTCAGGCTGGACGAATAACTATCGGCTTTTGTGCTTAACTTCAACAAAAAATAAATCTGGGCAGCAGCTCCGGGCAGACGGAATACTATTTCCCCACCTGCACAAAGCCCTGTTCGTTGGCTGCTATGTTAAAGCAACCTCTTATCAAATTCAAAAATCAAATCTAAT
>CAZLLT010000024.1:0-39690 GCA_964560445.1 uncultured Chitinophaga sp.
GTTGTCATAGCAGGGTCATTTTATTGTTTCGTGAGGACACGAAACAGGGCGTAGGGGTTTACTATTTATTTAATTAATACTGCTTATAATTGAGGCGAAACTTACCTTCCGTAATGCTTACCGTTTTATCCTGTACAGCATTATAGGCTTCAAAGAAAAATGTGCCCTGGATGATCTTGTTCGCTTTATCAAGTACTGTTATGTTAAGCTCTCCTAAATGATTTTCATCTGTAAAATATCTATCACTTGGTGTTGTTGAAAACTTATAATCTCCTCTTCGCCCTATAACTTCATTCAAAGAATATAAGCTTACTTTAATTCCAACATTGTCATTAATGCCTATGCCTAATGTTTCAAAACCTCGGTTACCTCTAAGAATTAGTACAGTATCGCCTATTATGTCTGCCGTTATACAATTAGCGCAATTATCGGGTATATACTGCTGCCCGTTTACTTTGCAGCGGAAATAAAATTCAGGCAAATGCTCTTTATTGCAGTTGCCGAAGAAGATGCAGGTAAGAATACTTAGAGGAAGAAGCCTCCTTTTCATAGCATAATGGTTTAAGCGGGGCGAAGGTAAAGACTTGCACTTCAAAAATTGTAATGTTTTTGTAAAACTTATTATCAATTTAATTCCATACAAAGACAACTTATTGATAATAAAGATTGGCTTCCATCAACAACAATTCATTTATTGATCCTGGTCAACCGATTATACCGACAACTGAAACAGCGTAACCGCTGCATGTATTTTTTCAACTTCTTGTACGTTAGCAGAAAAATTCTAACAACGGTGTGAGAAATACTAAAGCAGGATGAAATTATTGTTCTACAAGGAACAAATACACTTCTTTGGGGCCATGCACACCTACCACCAATGTTTTTTCTATATCAGCCGTGCGGCTGGGGCCGGTGGCAAAGGTGATTAATGAAGGAATTTTTTCTCCGTACCGGGATACAAGGCCCGCCAATGCATCTTTTATATCATACACCACCTGGCTGGTAAAGGCAATGCAGATATGCACCGGCGCATATACGCTGGTGGTTCGTCCGCTGGCCTGTGCAGCGCTCATTACAATACTGCCGGTACGGGCCACTAAAAATTCGCAACCGGTTACAGATACATCACAACCGGCAAGGTCGTCCTGTATAATCCTGTCGCCCAACTGTGCAGCTATCGGCGCCAGCAGCGATGGCTCCAGGCAATATACTTTTTGCCAATCCTGTTTTTTAATCAGGCTGGATAATTGAAAAGCTAATTCCTGCCGGTTGATGCAATAGATGAACTTGCCCTGTAATTTGGTGAACTGCTCTGCAAACTCCACTTCCGGCTCCTGCTGCGCCGCAGGATAGATGGGCTGGTTGCCTTCGCTTTGCGGAAAAGGCAAAGGCGTTGAATGGGTCAACGCCTTTCGTATTCTTTTTAAAATATTCTCTTTGGAAGGAGAAACATTCATGAACAGTTATTTTATTACACAGACGGCGCCAGGCCGAGTCCGCCAATCGGGCCTTCCGGTTTTTCCTCGTTTTCTTTTTGGGCGGCTGCTACCGGCTCTGCTGTGGTGGCCGTTGTTTCAACCGTGTCATCCACCGCTAATGGTTTTTTCTCTTCAAAAGGACGTTTGCCAATCAATGCTTCCACATCGCTTTGGAAAAGCACTTCCCTTTCAAGCAGGGCATTGGCCAGTTTTTCCACGTCAGCTTTCTTTTCAATCAGCAGCTTTTTTGTTTTATCGTAAGCTACATCAATCAGCTTCCGCACTTCTTCATCAATCATCCTGGCCGTTTCATCGGAATACGGTTTGGTGAAAGTATTTTCCTGCTGCGGGTCATAATAGCTGATATTACCAACCTTTTCATTCATTCCATAAACCGTTACCATCGCATAAGCGGTACGGGTTATCTGCTGAAGGTCGTTCTGCGCCCCGGTAGATATTTTATTGAAAAAGATTTCCTCGCTGGCCCTTCCGCCAAGTGTCATACATATCTGGTCGCTCAACTGGTCCGTATTATACAAATACTGCTCTTTGGGTGTGTATTGTGCATAGCCCAATGCAGCCGTGCCCCTCGGCACAATGGTTACTTTCAGCAACGGGTAAGCATGTTCCAGGTACCAGCCGCAGATGGCATGGCCCGCTTCGTGGTAAGCAATAATCTTTTTTTCTTCGGGAGAAATAATCTTGTTCTTTTTTTCCAATCCCCCTATCACCCTGTCCACTGCATCCTGGAAGTCCTGCATATCCACAGCTTCTTTATTTTTCCTGGCGGCAATCAGGGCGGCTTCATTGCACACATTGGCAATATCGGCGCCTGCAAAACCGGGGGTTTGCTCCGCCAGCTTATGTATATCGAGTGTCTTGGATATTTTGATAGGCTTCAGGTGTACTTTGAAAATAGCTTCACGACCCACCAGGTCGGGCTTGTCAATGGTGATTTGCCTGTCGAACCGGCCCGGACGAAGTAAGGCTGAGTCCAGCACATCGGGACGATTGGTGGCGGCCAGTACAATAATACCTGTATCGGTACCGAAGCCATCCATTTCCACGAGCAACTGGTTCAGGGTGCTTTCCCTTTCATCATTGCTCATCATGGCATTTTTACCCCTGGCACGGCCAATGGCATCTATTTCATCAATGAATATGATGCAAGGCGCTTTTTCCCTTGCCTGTTTAAATAAATCTCTTACCCGGCTGGCGCCTACGCCTACAAACATTTCTACAAAGTCAGATCCGCTAAGGCTGAAGAAAGGCACCTGCGCTTCCCCGGCCACGGCTTTTGCCAGCAGGGTTTTACCCGTTCCGGGAGGGCCTATCAGTAAGGCGCCTTTAGGAATTTTACCGCCGAGGTTGGTATATTTTTTAGGGCTTTTCAAAAAATCAACAATCTCCATCACTTCCACTTTGGCTTCGTCCAGCCCTGCCACATCGGAAAAAGTGATGTTTACTTTTGTTCCCTTATCAAACAAAGTGGCTTTTGACTTGCCGATATTAAAGATACCGCCGGGACCTGCGCCACCTCCGGCGCCACCACTCATTTTCCGCATCAGCAATACCCAAAGACCTATGAATAATAAAACAGGCAGCAGGAATTGCAGTATGCCGCCAAACCAGTCTTTTTCGGTGGTGGCAGTGCCTACATTTTTTACACCCGGGTTATCCGTATAGAACTTCCGCATGTCGTCCTGGAAAGAGTCGCCGGAAACAATGGAAAAATACATGTGAGGGCCTTCCTTGGTAATCTTTCTGCGGCTGTCTTTTTCTATTTCGCTTTTGTATTTAGTAAGGCTGCTGTCTTTCAGCGTTACTTTTACCCTGTCTTTATTATTTACCACCACATATTTGGATACATCGCCCTGCTCCAGTATTTCCGTAAACCGGTTCTGGGTAATCTCCAACATGCCGGAGGCAAAGGGATTAAAAAGGGAATAGCCGATAAGTACGGCAAATATGATAGCGTAAATCCAGTAGATACTAAACTTCGGCCCTTTTTTAGGGGCATTAGGGTCAGGAGAAGGACGGTTGCCTGTTCCTGGTCTTTTTTCGTTCCTGTTATATTGATCTTGTGCCATATTGTATTCGGTATAATCCGGTAAATTAAATGCTTATCTCTCTAAAAAGTTGGCTTTGCCTGAATATTTAACATGTTGGCAGCGCTATTCAATCTCATCCGATGCTGCATCGCTCCACATTTCTTCCAGTTTATAAAATTTTCTTGTTTCGGGCAGCATTACATGCACCACTACATTTACATAATCAATAAGCACCCATTGCAGGTGTTGGTATCCCTCATGGCGGTAGGGGTTTTCCCCGCACTTCTCCTTCACCCTGAGTTCTACATTTTCAGCAATGGCCCTTACCTGCGGCTGGTTACCTGCTTCGCAAACAATAAAAAAATCAGCCACTGCTTCATTTATTTTCCGGAGGTTAAGGGAAATAATATGCTCCCCCTTTTTTTCCTGTATTGCTGCAATGATGGTTTTGATGATTTTTGAACCCTTCGTTAACCTTGCTGCACCTTTCTTTTTACGGCTATCCAATAATGCCAATTGTTCCAAATAAGTGAGTGTTTGTTTTTTATTTTATGTTTACTGCTTCAAAAATAGCAATTCTTGCAGGAACCACCTACGCAAAACCCCGCCCCCGCCTCATTCATTGAGTTGCAATCGGTTGACAGTACCAATAACTATGCCCGTCAGTTGATTCATGCAGCCAGCCTGCCGGACAGGCAGGGGATGGCACAGCATGGCCTGGGCATTTTTGCCCACGAGCAGGTAGCCGGTAAAGGCCAGTATGGCAAAACCTGGAACTCGGAAAAGGATAAAAACATAGCCCTCACCCTTTTACTGAAACCCTCTCCGCTGCTGCATACACAGCAATTTCAGCTTAGCGCTGCCGTGGCCCTTGCTGTTCATGATTTTTATTCCCGGTATGCCGGTGAGGATACGAAAATAAAATGGCCCAACGACCTGTATTGGCAGGACAGAAAGGCAGGAGGAATACTGATTGAGTCGGTGATGGGGGGTGGAGAGTGGGAAATGGGAAAATGGAAGTGGGCTATTATTGGTATGGGTATTAATATCAACCAGTCAGAATTTGATTCTTCGCTGAAAAATCCTGTTTCCCTGAAACAGATTACCGGGAAAAACTTTGACCCGCTGGCCCTTGCCTATGAACTGTATGGCCTGGTACTGTCCCGATGGGAGGAATTATTGAAAAATGGTTTCGACAACATCCTTGCCGCCTACAATGCCCGGCTGTATAAAAAAGATGAAACCGTGAAACTGAAAAAAGCCAGCCGGATTTTTGAAGCAAAAATTTTACGGGTAACTGCCGAAGGCCGCTTACTTGTGCAACATAGTGTAGAAGAAGAGTTGGAGCATGGGAGTGTGGAGTGGGTGTTATAGGGACAGGGATTTTATGCCTCTGATTATGTAACTTGAAAACCCATAACATCTTTAGAGCACCTTAAATTAATTCAATGCGGTTTCAAAAAACAGCCAGCGTCATTTTTTCATTGTTCTCCCTTGTGTGTTTTGGATTTATTTTGTCAAATAATGACCCAAAGCGGCGCCTGTCTGAAATTGCAAAAGAATATAAAAGCTACAGGCAATTTAACAATACCCGGCTAATTGTTACCGACAGTTCAAAATATAAATGGACCATTGCTTTATGTGTACAACCGAATAACCCTGCTTTAGGGGTGCATTATAAAAAAGATAGTTTATTCATCAGTAAAGCCGACCCACTTGAAAGCCCGCATGGCAATAAACTGTACAGGCTTTTCATTAAAAGTTATACCGACTACATCAATCTCTCTGGTAAACCTCAACCTATAGGGCAGGTAATTGTAAAAGAAACATGGAACGTAAAAGAAATTGTTTATGACAGCAGTAATACAGCAATTCACCAGGTGCAAAGTAAGAATGACGGCAAATGGTACACACCGGTATCAGCTTCGGAGCTGTTTATTATGTATAAGGAAAAAGAAAACCCCGAAAACGACAAAGGCTGGGTGTATGGCATAGTTGACATTGAGGCCGGCAAAGAAAAACCGGTTGTGCTATATAATGGAAAAATCAGTTCCTGCATGAGCTGCCATACCGCAACTAAGTATGACAGAATATTTGGGGTGAAATAAAGTTGACATTAACAATGATCTCAGAAGAACAAATTCTTGAAGAACTTGACAGCTATAAATCAGGCCACTATTGCCATTTTATAGACTTAGGTCATGTTTATTCTTATCTGATTGACAGCCGGTTAAATATTTTCAGAAACGACAACAAGGAATGGGCCATTGCCGCCGAAAGGTTAGGATATAATCCAAGGGCCGGTGTCATCCTGCTTGACATCTATTTTTTTGGTAACTGCCTGACCAACTTAGATAGTTATAACGAACAAATAACGAATTCCTATACAGTTTCGCCGATTGACCGCAACAGTTTTGCTGACACCATAGATGGTGAAACCCTGAAAACTGACGCAAAACACTGGTATATCAGGGGAAACCAGATCAAACTAAGCCACAATAAAAAAGATTATTTAGATGCCGGAATTAATCTTAAAGAATATGAACCGGGAAAAATCTCAATAGAAGAAGTTGGCAGACTGCTTATAACAAAACACAGAGCACTGTTAAGAGCTACTGACGAGGAGCTTCATAAATCAATTCCGAAAAGCCTGGAAAAAATATTGGTGATTGATGAATGGTATCACCGCGACTTCGACGAAATCATCCCGTTAACAATAAGTGAAGACCATATGCGAACCACTTATGAATTCAACAAAAGCCTCGTAAAAGGCGAATACCCTTTGAATTATGAAGATTTTGCTGTAATGATGAGGCAACACGATATATCTGTTAACAATCACAATCAACAACAGCAGCAAGATAACAGGCCCAGTTCTTATGAAACATGGCAATTGATAGCCAAAGTAATTTCCACAGGCGATACATCATTATATAAACCAACACTGCCTCCTAATACATATTGGAAAAATTGGCCGGATTCCGGTAGCATGTAACAAGCAAAAAACTATATAGCTAACACTTTACTCATCACCTCCCTCCCACGCCGCCACTATCTCTTCCGCATGGGCTTTACTCTTTGGCCGCAGGAATATTTTGCGGATGATGCCTTTCTCATCTATTAAAAAAGTGGTGCGTAGTACGCCCATGTATTTGTGTCCGAACAGTTGCTTTTGGTCCCACACACCGTATTTTTCAAGAATGGTATGCGCCGTATCGGCTACCAGCGGATAAGGCAACCTGTGTTTTTCCTGAAATTTCTTTTGCTTTGGCGCTTCATCGGGGCTTACCCCCACCACCTCAAAACCCTGCTTTTTTAATAAGGAATAATTGTCCCGCAGGTTACAAGCTTCCACAGTGCAGGTGGGTGTGCCCGCCTGCGGATAAAAAAACAAAACCAGTTTTTTCCCTTTATAGGCCGACAGCGAAATCTTTTTACCATCCTGGTCTTTCCCGGTAAAGGCCGGGGCCTTATCACCTTCTTTCAGCGTAACCATGTCTAATTCTTTTTTGCAGCGGGTTTTTTAGTAGTTGTGCTTTTTACCGGCGCTTTTTTCTTTGGCGGTGGTGGTGCATAAGGCTTTCTGCGAAACCACCATTCTTTTTCTGTTATATTACCGGCAAGGTCTTCCACTGTTACTTTTAAATGATGTACGCCGTAAGGGCAGCGTTCGTCAAACTTATAAATCCAGTTTTGCCCCTTATCATTTGTAAACCGCAGCCATTGCCCGTTCAGTTCTGCCCTAAAATTTTTTACGCTCCAGTTATCCCTCGGCATAAACAGGATGCGGCCCTGCGAACTCAGGTCAAGGGTATCTCCTTTACGGCTACCGGGGTCATTGATGGAAGGCGGTACATTATCTGCATAAAGCCGGTAAGCACCAAAACTCCTGAAGGAAGCCGTCAGCCAGTCCTTGTCCCATTTTGCTTTGCGTACCAGGTTACTCTTCCCGCTTTTTACCATCAGCATTTTATTTTTCAACTCTTCGGGTACCGGTTTATCCGGCCTGATGCGTACTTCAAGGCTTTTATGTACGGGTATGGACTCATCATTCACTGTATGCGTTGGTGAATAGGCAGAAGCCGCTGCCACATCCGACCGGTGATAGAATGTCTTAACTGTATCGTACAGGGCGGTTTCCGGCACATATAATTCAAAATCTTTTTCACCGATAAGCGTAGCGGCATTGGGCGCCAGCAGGCGGGAGGAGGAAGCTGCGCTGCTGCCTTGCCTGGAAAGTTCTTCTTTGTATTGGATATTGAAACGCAAAACCGATTTGTTTCCATGTGCATCAAATACTTCAATGCGTACAGGATGAACCAATGTATCGGTAAGATGAAGAACCCCATCGCCCTGCTGCAATTTGTACACCGGGCCCTTATCTCCCGGAAATTGTGAAAGATGCTGGAGGTAAGCGCCGCCTTTGAAATCATGGCTGTAATCAATATGAGAATTCATGTACAGCGTTTCTTCATAATCTATACTGTCAAGCACAAAACGTATCACAGGTTGCTCATCTGTAAAAAGGTTGGCAGCAAAAATACCATTAGGGCTTCCCGCCGCAGTTGCTTTATCATAAGCCTGGATGGCAAAACTTAGTTTGTTATACTTTGTTTGCAAAACAGTTTGTTTGGGAATAACATACCCGTTGGCGGTAAACTGTACCGGAAAAAATTGCGGCGACTGCCCGTACACTGTTTTGCCCCTGTCAT
This sequence comes from uncultured Chitinophaga sp., assembly GCA_964560445.1. Classification (GTDB taxonomy): domain Bacteria; phylum Bacteroidota; class Bacteroidia; order Chitinophagales; family Chitinophagaceae; genus JJ008. The sequence continues at coordinate 8,242 of CAZLLT010000024.1, forward strand.
AAAGGGCCAGCCTTGAAACCACCGGGGCCATATTGTCCCGCACACCCATCCCGAATAAAAGCGGGTTCAGCCGTTTGGTGGTTTTCGTATCAAAAATTTCAAAATGCAGGTGCGGACCCATGGAGCCGCCGGTATTGCCGCTGTAAGCAATAAAAGCCCCTTTCTGCACCGGGAACTGGTCTTTGGTAAAATCCAGTTCTACCGCCCAGGACTCCTGCCTGTATTGCTGCTCCGTAACATAGCTTTCCAGCGCCGGTGAAAAATCGTTCAGGTGGGCATATAAAGTAGAAAGCCCGTTGGGATGATTGATAACGATAAACCGTCCGAAGCTGCGGGGGCGGATACCGATATGCGCCACATACCCTTCTGCGGCGGCATATACCGGGAGGTTTTCTTTCCGGTTGGTACGCATATCAAGGCCCATGTGCCAGTGGTTGCTCCGCAACTCGCCAAAATTGGCCGACAGTTCAATCGGGATGTTTAAAGGGTTTCTGAAATATTGCTGCGGATATGCGGAAACCTGCGCCATCAGTGGTAAATAGAAAAAAGCACAGGCCGTCCAAAACAAAAAACGAATGGCCATCCGCAAAATTAAGCATAACAGCAGAGGATGTAAGGCCATTATGCAACTAAATACACAATTAATTGTATCTTTTTGGTTTCTTTAACCATGATGCGTATTATATTCCTGTTTTTACTTGGCATTGGCTTGTATGGCTGTCCGTATGAATCCACCATTCCCTTAGCGCCTTCACCCACCGAGGCGGTAGATACTTCTTTATTGGGCTACTGGTATGGTATTGTAAAAGACGGAAGCGATTTTTTTGGCGTAGAAGCATTGGATATTAAACAGGAATCCGATTCCGTCTATGCTATTACCCGCTATGGCAAAGCAGTGAAAGGCGATATTATATTGCCCGACACTTCCTATTTTACAGGCTATATTTCTTCCATCGGCAGCCGGCGCTTCATGAATGTAAAAGGCTCTGTTGTGTTCACTACATTTAAAACAAAAGGGAAAGGGAAAAAAATACCGGAGGTAACGGTGCAGGAAGTATTTTATATTTCGCATTTCAGCAAAAGCAACGATACACTGACGGTAAAAACAATTGCCGAAAAATTTTCACCCTCCAGGAAACCTTTTAATCATCCTGACGAACTAAAAGCCGAAGTACATGCTTTGCTGGAAAAAGAACAGGATATTTATGATGAAGTGTTTAGCCTCTCTTACCGGAAAATGGACCGGCCGCCACCGCCGCCGGTATCCTTCTGATTGCATTAGTCGCTAATTTCCCTTTTTCGCAGGTTGAATTTCCTTTTGCGTAAATAACAGCAACCTCTCCTTGATAATATTGTACACTTTTAGCATCGGGGATACCGGGCTTCACCAACCAACCGCCAGCAAATGAAATTCAGTTTTTTCAACGTTCTTCGCTATGCACATGCTGCATTGGCCATTGCATTGGGCATTTTCTTTATTATGAAAGGATATAGCAATGCCGGCCCGCCAAAGCTCAGGGCAAAAAATATTACCGAGGCCAATAAGGAAATAATCGTCCAGAAAATAATTACAGAGCAGAATTATGAAGCCCCTTACGGATACGATATTACCATGAACACTTTTCGCCAAAGCGGCTTTATCAAAGTAATCGGGGTTTTTGAAATACTGGCCGGGTTGCTGATGTTTTTACCGCAAACCAGGCTGGCCGGGCTGCTGGTTCTGCTGCCCGTTATTTTAAACATTTTCCTGATGCACTTATTCTTTGATAACAGAAGGCATGAAAATATAGAAACAGGCCGCCTGCTGGGCGCCACCGTTTTGCTGTTGCTGTTTTACTGGAAGCCCCTGCTGAATATAATCTGGCAAAAGAAGAAATTGTTTTGATAACAAATACAATCGTTGTATAAAAAGAAAGTGCAGCCCGGGGCTGCACTTTTTGTTGCAAAAATTATTTCATGGAACTGCATCGTTGGCCTTAGCTCTTTGGCCCGGCAAGTTTGCTTTTGATAAAGCCGACAATAGCCGTTAAAATAGCGCCGCCGCCGGCCCCTCCGGCTATGCTGCCCAATATGCCTTCAGCGCCTGCCCTGCTGGCCAGGTCGGTAACCTGGCTAAGACCCGTTCCGCCAAGCCATCCGCCTATCACACCTGTTATTGAATTAAGAATGGGGCCCATGCTTAGTTTTTTAAGAAGCCCCCCGGCTGCATTGCCCCCGAGCAGGCCGGAAACAAGATTGACAATTAATTGAGTGGTCATATTATTGGTTTTGGTGAAAAAAGCATTTTAGCTCACTGACCAATCCCCGCCTGAGATATGGGGTACTTAGAATGTTCCTAAGGTATAAAAAAATTCCTGTTTTACAGGCGGTATTTTGCAGTATTCCGTTTCTCGGAAATCATAGCCCTTTTAGGCTGGTTCCGATGTATTATCGGGATGTTTCAGCATCCGGCCTTCAACCAGGAACAGAACAAAAATTAAATCGTAACTTGTCAGCCTTATCTCAGGCAGCATTTCTGAATAAATTATGGCCGGGTACAGGTCTTCTTTCTGGGCAAAATCCCCGTTTCTGAAACTGCTGCTGGCCTTAATGGCCGGCATATTGTTTCAGTGGCATAGTAAACAAAGCCCATCTCTTTACATAGCGCTGCTTTGCACCGGCCTTATGGGTTATGCCGCCTTTGGCTTTCTTCCCCTTTTTAAAAAATATCGTTTCGGTTTCATTACCGGCATACTGGTAGTTACTGTTTTCTTCTCCATTGGCGGCTGGCTTACCTGGCAAAAAGACATACGCAACAACACAAGCTGGTTCGGCCATTCGTACCCAGATTACACCGCCCTTCAGGTAACCCTCGATGAGCCTTTGGTTGAAAAAAACAAATCGTTTAAAGCCAATGCCACAGTAAACTACCTGCTGCAAAATGATAAAAAAATAAAAACAACAGGGAAAATCATTATCTATTTCAGGAAAGACAGTTCCCTCAACCTCGCTTACGGGTCGCAGCTCATTTTTCAAAAAGCCCTGCAGGAAATAAAAAACAGCGGCAACCCCGGCGGCTTTGATTATAAACGCTATTGCCTCTTCCAGGGCATCACCCACCAGGTATATCTTACTCCGAATGATTTTGAAGCGCTGCCGGGTAAAAAAACTTCCTCCTTCCGGCAATTCATTTTTAACAGCCGGGAAAGGGTGCTGGAGATTCTCCGCAAATACATAAAAGGAGAAAAAGAAACCGGCCTCGCCGAAGCCTTGCTGATCGGCTACAAAGACGACCTGGACCAGGCATTGGTACAATCCTACACCAATACCGGCGTGGTGCATATCATTGCTATTTCAGGTCTTCACCTCGGGCTAATCTATTGGCTGCTGGCCCTGCTGCTGCGGCCCCTGCAAAAGAACAAAAAGTGGCGCTGGCTGCACCCCGTACTAATCATAACCTGCCTTTGGCTGTTCAGTTTCCTGGCCGGGGCGCAACCTTCCGTATTGCGTTCGGCGCTTATGTTCAGCTTTATTGTAATCGGCGACAGCTTCAGCAGAAGAAGCTTTTCCTATAATACGCTGGCTGTATCCGCTTTTTTACTGCTTTGCATTAACCCTTTCTGGCTATGGGATGTCGGGTTCCAGTTGTCGTATGCGGCAGTGTTAAGCATTATCGTTTTCCTGCAACCCGTTTACAACTGGTTGTATATAAAAAACAAACTGCTTGATTTTGTATGGAAGCTGAATGCTGTAACCATTGCAGCGCAGGTGTTAACGCTTCCCTTAAGCATTTATCATTTTCACCAGTTTCCGTTATTGTTTCTTTTTTCCAATTTCCTGGCGGTCCCTTTATCAAGTCTTATCTTAATCGGGGAAATACTGCTTTGCGGCATCGCTTTTATTTCCCCGGTTGCCCATCTTTTGGGCGACCTTCTTTCCTGGCTCATCCGCATTATGAATACCTATATAGAACGGGTTGAATTTATTCCTTTCTCTTTGTGGGACGGTTTGCAGGTAACCGCCATCCAAACCATCCTGCTGTTTATCTCTATTGCCGCTATCAGTTACTGGCTATTGAACAAAGCAAAACCAGGGCTTGTCGCCGGGTTAATGGCCCTGGCACTATTTGCCCTGCTCAGGTCTTATTCATTTATCACCGCCGGTAAGCAACAAAAAATAATCGTTTACAATGTGCCAGGGAAAAAGGCCATTGATTTCGTTGAAGGAAGAAAATATTATTTCTCCGGCGACAGCAGCTTGCTGGCAGATGGTTTTGAAAGGAATTTTCACCTGAAGCCTTCCCGCATTTTTTACAGGATACACCGGGCAGATACCATCCCCGGTATTTATAACAAAGAACAGTACATCAGTTATGCCGGCAAACGCCTCTTGCTGGCAGATGGCCCGATTGCCTTTCCTGATGCAGCAGAAAAACCTGTTATCAACCTGTTAGTGGTTTCGGGAAACAAAAGTATCCGCATGGAACAGTTAGACGCTGCGCTGGATATTAAGCAGGTTGTAACCGATGGCTCCGTACCTGCCTGGAGGGCCGCTTCGCTGAAAAACAGTTGCGATTCATTAAAAATTCCCTGCCACAACGTAACGGTGAAAGGCGCTTTTGTAATGAATTGGTAGTCGCTTACCTTTGCGGCCTTATCCGCTTCAGCAATAATGAAAGCGGTTTGCTCAACAATTGCCTGCCCCCAATTTTCTGATTTAATATGAACAAAAAAATCCAATCGGCGCTTATCTCCGTTTTTTACAAAGACGGCCTGGAAAAGATTGTAAAGCTGCTTGCAGCCAACGGCGTAACCATTTATTCCACCGGCGGCACTCAAAGCTTTATTGAGCAGCTTGGCGTAAGCGTAACGCCTGTTGAATCGCTTACTACCTATCCTTCCATCCTGGGCGGAAGGGTAAAAACCCTGCACCCTTCTGTTTTTGGCGGCATACTGGGCAAAAGAGATGATGCAACCCATGTGGCGGAAATGAAGCAGTATCATATCCCGGAAATTGATTTGGTGATAGTGGATCTTTATCCCTTTGAAGAAACTGTGGCCTCTACAAATGACGAAAAAGCCATTATTGAAAAAATAGACATCGGCGGGCCTTCGATGATCCGCGGCGCTGCAAAAAATTACAAGGATGTAGTGGTGGTTGCAAACAAAAGAGATTATTCCTTACTGGAAAATATGCTGAAGGAACAACAAGGCGAAACCACTTTGGAACAAAGAAAGGCTTTTGCCATCAAAGCATTTGATGTTTGTACAGCTTATGATACGGCGATTTCAAATTATTTTCACCAACTGGCTGTCAGCACCCCTTACGATAAGGAAGAAAAATCGTTGCGCTACGGTGAAAACCCGCACCAGCAGGCTGTTTTTTTCGGCAATCTTGATGAATTATTTGAACAACTGAACGGCAAAGAACTTTCTTACAACAACCTTGTGGATGTGGATGCTGCTGTGCAGCTAATCGAAGAAGCCTCCCCAAACCCCTCCAAGGGAGGAGCTTTAAATAATCCTGGCGAGGTATGGTTTGCAATTATTAAGCACACCAACGTATGTGGTGTAGCAGTAAGGCCAACATCAAAACAGGCATGGGATGCTGCATTGGCAGGCGACCCGGAATCTGCCTTCGGCGGCGTACTGGTTTGCAACGCCGCCATTGACAAAATCACCGCTGACGCTATTAATGAAATTTTCTTCGAAGTGCTGATAGCCCCGGCTTTTGATGAAGATGCATTGACAGTATTAAAATCAAAAAAGAACAGGATATTATTAAGACACAAAGTGCAAGGGGCAAGGAACAAGGAAATGTCCCGTTCCTTACTGAATGGTGTTTTGATACAAGGCACAGATGAAGGCAACTACGCAGAATGGAAAGAAGCCGGCGGAAGAGAAACTACTGCCGAAGAAAAAGGCGACCTGACTTTTGCCAATCTTGTTTGCAAGCACCTGAAATCAAATGCCATTGCTTTGGTAAAAGGCAAACAACTGATCGGGAAAGGATGCGGACAAACAAGCCGTATTGACTCCTTAAGACAGGCCGTTGAAAAAGCAAGGCAATTCAATTTTGACCTGAACGGCGCCGTAATGGCAAGCGATGCCTTTTTTCCTTTTGATGATTGTGTGAAGCTGGGGCATGAGGCAGGCATTACATCGTTTATACAACCCGGCGGCTCCATCAGGGACAATGATTCGATTGATTATTGCAAGACCCATAACCTGGCAATGGTCATTACAGGTATGAGACATTTCAAACATTAACCCCAACCCCCTAAGGGGGGTAACGGAACGGCACCCACTTATTGTAAGATAATTGGTTGCACGGGAACTTTTCAAGACCGTAAATGAACCTCTTTGATTTTCATAAAACCATTATTCAGTCCTCTACCGACAATTTGAAAAAGCTGTCTGTATTCAACCCTTTTACCATTCACAAAAAAGGAAGCCGTGCCAAAGCGTTCTTTGCATTAGGCCTCGTCAGTTTCTTCTGGGGCACCACATGGATTGCTGCAAAAGAAGGCGTACGGTACATGCCGGCATTACAATTGGCAGGCATCCGGCAGGTAATTGCAGGTTTGCTGTTCATAGGCTTTTTCCTCTACAAAAAAATGCCGCTGCCAAAAGGAAAGGAATGGATACCCATACTTGTACTCAGCGTTTTGAATTTTATTTTGAGCAACGGGTTAAGCACCTGGGGCGTAAAATATATTTCCGCAGGGCTTGGGGCCATCATGGGCGCCACCTTCCCGCTGTGGCTGGTTGTTATCGGTTTGTTTATTGCAAAGGAAAAATTACCGGGCAGAGCCATTCTTGGTTTAGTGCTTGGTTTTGGCGGCGTATGTATTATCTTCTATGAGTATTTACAGGATTTCTTCAATGCCGATTTCAGGTTTGGCATATTATTGTCGCTGATTGCCACCTGGACCTGGGCTTTCGGAACTTTATATACTAAAAAACAGGCTGTTCATTTCAATCCTTATTTCAGCATGGGGCTTCAGATGCTGATAGCAGGAACAATGCTTGTTCTGTTCACCAACCTTACAGGCAATGCAAAACCTTTGTCGGCCATACCCTGGCAATCGTGGGCGGCCATTGCCTTCCTGATAACATTCGGGTCTGTCATTTCTTTTATTGCGTACCTGTACGCATTGCAACGCCTGCCTACGGAGCAGGTTTCTATCTATGCCTACATCAATCCGATTGTAGCCGTTGTTTTAGGATGGTTGTTGTTTAATGAAAAAGTAACGCCATTTATCGCAATCGGGGGCCTGGTAACACTATTGGGTGTATTCCTGGTAAACAGGTCGTTCAAAAGTTTGCCTCCTCCGGAGCAACCGGAAACGGAAGGCGTTTAACTGCAAAAGTGAAAAATAAAACCACGGAGTAACCGGAGTTATTTTCACGGAGGTACACAGGGTACTGATAAGCAGAATGAGCCATTCCTTTTACTCCATACATCAACTCTGCGAAGAAGCTGTCTCAAAAGTCCAAAATGCAAAGTTTTCTCGCAACGACGCCAAGACGCAACGATTTAAAGTCACGGTATTATGCTTTGCGCCTTTGCGAGAAAACAAACCCTTTTGAGACAGCCGCCTGTGGCTACATACTTTTTAAGTTCCAATCTCACCGATAAACTGCTGATAAATTTCCCTCCAGCCCTTGTACAAAGTATCTGTTCCTAAAAAAGTGTTGTGCCATACAGTGATAAAAAGACCGTTTACATTTTTTACAACAGAATAATAATAGCGCATTTCTTCCAGGGCCCGCGGCGGCGATAGCTTTTGTTCAAAAAAAGAATTGGCCTCCATATAGCAAAAGGGATATATCAATAAAGAAGTGGCTTCTTCTTTTTCCAGATCGTACCAATAAAATGGAGAAGCTACTGAGGCCCTGAACCCGTTTATGCTTCCATAGCCCATAGAAAATTCTTCCTGTATGCCCGCTTCTACCAGGCGGCGATAGGTTTCGGGCAAATTCAAACGGATAAAATGCTGCCGGGAAGAAGTGATGGATGCCCCGCTGATTTTTTCCAGGCTGTCTTTCTCTTTTCCCAACAGTTCCTTATCATCCCCGCTTTGCCAGGAAGGGTGAAGGCCGATATTGTATTTGCCTGCATGTTGTTGAATCAGCTTCTGCATAGCAAGTGCAGCGGGTAGTATATTTTTATCATGCCGGCTGTTTTTTTCTGCAACGAGGAAAAAATAATTGGGTTTTAATTGATGCTGCCGGTGCAGTTCGTCCATCCAACCGTAGGAATCAAACGGGTCCGGTAAAAAGCCACTGCGAACCTTATTTCTTATGCCAATGCGTTTCCAGTTACCACTCAGCATATCTTTTACCGTAGCGCCCAAAAACCGCCATCCCTGCTTATGCCTGTAAGAAAACGCTTCATCAATATCGTAGGTTGGAAGAAACGTAAACTCAGCATGTTTAGGTTCCCATAAAGGAAATGTTTGTTTCAACTGCGCCGAAAAAGCCATCAACCATTGATTGATCAAGGGAACATTCAGGAAATCATGCCTGAATGCAGTGGAATTTTCATGTGCATAGCGGCCATACATATCCTTTGCATGGGGCAGGTATTCTTCATAGCGGCTTACTAAAAAAAACGAAGCCGCAAAAATATCAAAGGGGATGTCGCCTTTGGCGGGAAAAAAAACTTTCAACCCATTCCAGCGGGAACAAACAATGTTTTGCTCTTTTATATCCTTTTCAAACAACAAGGGATGGGGAGATACGGCAAATACCGCTTCATCAAACTCTTTGGCGGAGTAATTGATTTTTACGCCCCGGAATGCCTCAAATTCTTTTTTATTATCAGTAACATAAATGGGTTGCCCGCTAATTTCCTTTCCAATAAAACCGGCGATATAACTTAACCGGGACGTTATCGTATCTGAAAAGAGGATCACTTGTTAAGGTTCTTTTCTTTCCATTGCTGGTTGAATGATTTTGCAGGAAATTCCATTTTGCTCCGGTGCGCCGCCCATCCTTTTACCAGTTTACCGATAAGTTTTGTCTTCGTATTGCCCCCCGCCAGGTTCATCCATTTTCGCTTCAACATTCCAATCTTCCACATTTTCCAGATCATTTTTTCACCAAAGGCATTGTATCCTTCTTCCACTGCTTCATGCCGGTTTTCCAGCAGTAATTCATGCAGGTTAATCTTAACGGCGCATACCTCTGTACAGTTTCCACAAAGTGAAGAAGCATAGCTCAGGTGCTTCCAGTCATCCATTTTTTTTAAATGCGGGGTAATCACTGAACCGACAGGCCCGCTGTAAGTGGTTTCATACGCATGGCCTCCTATATTCTTATACACCGGGCAGGCATTCAGGCAGGCTCCGCAACGGATACAATATAAACTCTCTCTTTGCTTTTCGTTTGCCAGGATATTGGTGCGGCCATTATCCAGCAAAATCACATACATATCATCCGGGCCATCCTTTTCTCCGGGCTGGCGGGGGCCGCTTATAACCGTGTTATAGACCGTTATCCGCTGCCCTGTTCCAAACGTGGCGAGCAGTGGCCAGAACAAATCCAGGTCCGACATGGAAGGGATAATTTTTTCGATTCCCGCAATAACAATATGCGTTTTGGGAAAAGAGCAGCTCAACCTTGCATTGCCTTCATTCTCGGTTACAGCTACTCCGCCAATATCTGCAATCAAAAAATTAGCGCCGGTAACGCCAACCTGCGCCTGTGCATATTTTTCCCGCAACACCTGCCTTGCTGTAAGCGTCAGCTGCTCCGGCGTGGCTTTGGGGTCTGTTCCTAATTTATCGGCAAAAAGCCTGGCCACATCTTCCTTGCTTTTGTGCATGGCCGGCGTTACAATATGATAGGGGGGTTCGCCGTCCAGTTGCTGAATGTATTCGCCCAAATCAGTTTCAACACTTTCTATTCCCTGTTTTTCTAAAAAATTATTCAGATGGATTTCTTCTGTTACCATGCTCTTGCTTTTTACAAGCATGGTACACTCTTTTTCCCTGCATATTTTGTGAATGGCATCCAGCGCCTGCTGTGCATCCTCTGCCCAGATAACCTTTGCGCCCCTGCCGGTTATTTTTTTTTCAAATGTTTCCAGTTGAAAATCCAGCGTTTCAATGGCTTTCCATTTTATGTTCTTTGCTTTTTCCCGCACCAGGTCCACGTCGGGAAATTGCTTCTTTCCCTGCGGCACCACCGCATTATACTTGCCGATATTGAAGTTGATCTTCCCCCGGTGCTGCTTATCGGCAGCCTTAATGGCGCTTTTGGCTATAAACGAAGCTGCTTGTTCCTTCACGATTGTTTTGCCTTTTTTTCGGATTGCATTTGCGCCACCCTTTCCAGCGCATTATAAAAACCGGCGCCGTATTTCCGGGTAAGCGGCTCTTTCAGAAATTCATACACCGGCACTTTTAGTTTTTTTCCCAAAGCGCAGGCGGGGCTGCAAAGCCTTTCCCTCGGCTCATAGTTAAGCCTTTCAAGACCTCCTTTTCTTCCCGTATCAGCAATAACGGGAAACAGGTGGCAGCTTACCGGTTTTTTCCATTCAATTACCCCATCATAAAAAGCCTGCTCAAAAGCACATTTAATCGTACCGCCTGCATCTCTTTTGCCATACACACAGATTTCATTGTCGCTTTCGAGGGTAGGCGTTACCCATCCGAATTCCTTATCAAAAACATAGCGGCCTTTCTTATCAATAGCCTGTACAGCAGGTTTTGTGAGATAAGGCTTCACTTTATCATACACATCGTCTATTATGGCCAGTTCTTCCTTTTCTAAAGGCGCCCCGGCATCCCCTTCTTCGCAGCAGCCGCCCTTGCATTTGGCCAAATCGCAGACAAACTGCTTCTCTACGATGTCATCACTTACCAGTATGTTATCAATTATTATCAAATTGTCCAGACTTTTTGCAAAGGTACGCCAGCATCACCCATTTTCTGTATTCCTTTTCTTAACCAGCCGGTTTTTTAACTGCGTTCCTGCAGAAGTAAGCCGGTTGTGTGATGTAAGGTAGTGTATCACCTTATGCTCCAGCCAATGGTGCAAAGGCAACAGCAATGCCGCCAGGCCAATCATAAATAACAGGTCTTTCCACGGTTCGCCATGGGTAATAGTGTGTATGTTCTTTTTAAACAACAGGAAGATAAACTCAAAGAACATCAGGAAAGCAAAAAAACCGAGCATTTTGATTGTAGCCGTTGATACCTTAAACATACCCAGCACCACCAATGCTACAAATAAAAACACGATGCCTATCGTAATAATCATATACTGGATATTGTTCCTTCTTCTTTTTTCTTCTTCTTTCTCTTTCAATATCCGTTCCTGGCGTTGCTGTTCATCCGCTGCTTCTATCTGCATCAGGTCTTTTTCTTTGCCCAGCTTGTTAAGGCTGTCCTTAAAGGTATTGTGCAATGATAAATAAAGCATGGCCTGTTTGTAATCGCCTTTTTTCCGGTACAAACTATCCAGGTTTGATGCGGTATAGCTCATCAGTTCCAGGTTGCCGATCTGGTCAGATAATTCTTTTGCTTTTAAAAAATAGTCAAGGGCCTTGTCAATATCCCCTTTCTTTTTATACAGGATGCCCAACTGGTAGTAATAGCTGTACTTATTGGAAACGTTTACATCCTTTTCAAAGAAAGCGGCCACCCGGTTATAGTAATAGAGTGCAGAATCATATTTTTCCAACTGGGCATAAATAAAACCATACGACTGGTCAGCAAAATGAGAAAAATTTACATTTTTCAGAAAATCCATGAGTTGGGGATGGCTGTTAAAATAATCAAGCGCCTTTTGCGGCTCGTTATTATTGAGATAATTGCCCACAATACTTCTGTAGATCATTGCTTTTATCGGATCGAATTTTAATGAGTCGGCCAGGGCCAGCGCTTTTTCATAATAGAAAAAAGCCATGTCGGCATTCTTTTTATAGCCATACAAGTCGCCAATCTGGTTCAGTTCCTGCACCCTCGAATAAGGCGCCTGCGATGAAGTGGATAGCGCCAGCAAATCCAGCGCTTTGGTCTGGTAATCTATAGCCCTGTCATAATCTTCTATATAACTATAAAAGGAAGATAAGCGGATATACCCTGCCCGCTGCAATACATTATTCTTTATTTCCTCTGCCATTCTTATTGCAGAAAGAAAACTCCGCAAGGCCAGCAGTTTTTCGCCTTTTGCAAGATATACCAACCCGTACTCAAGGTGTACCCTTGCGGTAATACTATCTTTTTTCAACAGCACAGCATAGGAATTGGCTTGGTTGCAATAATCCAGCGCTTTGGCATAATCAGGTATATAACGGGTAACTTCTGATAAAAACAGGTAGGATTTAATAATCAGTGTATCAATTTTATTCTGGCGGGCAAGCGTCAAAGCCTGGTTATAATAACTAATGGCTTTGTCAATATTATCCTTTCTGCCCGCCAGGTAGGTGAACCGCTCACCGTTTACGAGCAGCGCATTAATAATTTTATCCCGCTGCCGCGATGTTTCAGCTATTTGAAGAAGCTGCTTCCCGTATTCGTCTGCTTCCGCCGGGTTAATATTCATCAGCGTTTTTGCCAGCAGGGAAGTATAAAGGATTTTCTCGTCTATTGTAGCGGCCCTGGCAAGCTGGTTTTTGAATGAGTCTATTACAGCCGGTTGTGATTGTGAAAATGATACTACCGGGAGAACAAAGCACAAGGAAAGAAAAAACTTTTGCATAGGCCAAGATAATTCATTTCTTCTTTACCATAGATGGAATGGCTGCCCTTTATGGATGGTATATCGCCCCGATGGGACTTTGGCGTCTTCTTATTTGAATTTCTATTGACAATTGACCGCCGTTATAAGTGGTGATTTGAGAAGAGAATAATACGCATTTCGTTTTCTAACCGCCCCAAGTCGGCTGCGCCAGACAGGGGCAGGAACGAAATTTGCTCATCAAGAGATATTACACTTGAAGAATTTTTTAAGATAATCAAACGATAGAGTTCTTATGATTTATCTTGGGAATGCCTCAGGTTGATACTTTGTTGCAAACTATTACTGTCCGGTAAAAGTATTCATTTGATACAAAAAAGGAGGTCGTTTGACCTCCTAAATTGGTAGTTTTGAGTTACCACACAAAAAAACAACCAATGAACAAAAGTACTTTTTTTTAGCGGACAGCCGATCTTGCTCAGCTTTTAAAATTTATTCCAAAAGACACGGTGTTGCGTATTGCTACTGATAGTAAAGCAGACCGTTATTGCAAGCGGTTCAACACATATGAGCATCTGGTAACTATTCTGTGCTCAATTTTTTACAAACTGCAATTCCTTACGGGAAGTAACTACAGGCATGCTGGCTTCAGAACAGCGAATTGTTTCACCTGGGTATTAGGTATCATCCACGACACAGCACAATTTCAGATGCCAATATTCGCCGCCAGGCGCAGGTGTTTGAGACCCAGGCTGCCAAACAGGTGCAGGAGGTAGTTTGCAACTACCGACATCCTAGAAAAAATACCAACAATACAACCAAACAAAAAGACAAACTCTTCGAGTTTGGTACTGAGTCGCAGACTCAGTACAACAACCCTATAATTTTTAAATTTATAAAAGAACTGAAGACTACGGACAACCGGGGTAGTTTGCAACTACCGACACACAACAAAAAACCAAAAAACAAACCAACAAAAATTACAAACTCTATCGAGTTTGATGCTTCGTTGCAAACGAAGCATAACAACCCTATAATTTAATTATTTCTCAAAGAGCTGAACACTACGGACAACCGGGCTCTCATCGTTCCTATCCCTGTTCGGCTTTAGTTCCGGCTGTCCGCTGTACCTACGCTACGCTTCGGTGCCGCTTCCCTGCCCGTCCGGTCAGGCGGGTATCCGGCAGCCTTTCAGCTATAGTAACACAGATGATCATTTTTGAAGTGCCTGCTTTTTTCCTCAGCATTATTACAATACTGGCATTGAAAATGACCACCAACTATTTTGAGACATTACCACCGCCCTTTGCTCTTAAATAATAATAGTCATTTCTGGTTCTATTCTTGAAATCGAGCGGTATAAGTTTGTTTTGTTTGATTACATATTTAGTAGTTGGGAATATCCTAGTGATTTTATCAGGTATTTCCCCAAAATTGACATAAATTTTAAAAAAATTGGCGGCTTTGTTGGTTATATAATGCGATAGAAAATGCCCTCTAAGAGAAGTAATTATAAAATTATCAATAGATTTTTTTTTAACTGAGGCCTTCCCATTACTATCTATCAATACTGCAACATTATAAGTGTCCTCATTCAGGAAAACGTTAAGAAAAGGTACTGCTTCATGAGTGTCTTGGTATAGTACTTCAAAATATATACTGTCTCGTTCTGAATTAATTAGTTCTTCTACTTTTACGCCTGAACTTTCCCCGAAATAAACCACTGGATACACAATGTCTAAAATTAAGGTGTCGCCATATCTTTGCCATCTTCCCCAAAGTGAGTCGCTTTCTAAATCGATTCTGATTTTTTCAATAAAAGTAGCATCGGCTTTTAATTCTAACTCGCAATTTGTATTATAGCCATAGTATGTATATTTCCCAGTTATTTTGCAACTCATTAGAAGTATACAAACAGAATAAAATATTCCTTTATTCAGAAATATAAGTCGTTCCACCATGTCTAAAAGCTATTTTTGTTTTATCCTTCAAAAAATTTTTATGCCAGTATCGAGCAATATTGGCATTTTCTATACGGGTATGACCTGGACTTCCTCCTTCTCTGGTCATGGTTTTTGATCCAAAGTAATAAGATCGTCTGTTAGCATCTCTTTCATCATACACATCTCGCAAAAATTGTGACGCTTTACGATCTGGAATCAGGGACAAATCGCCTGTTTCGAACTGAAAGGCGTGTTTGAACTCATGAGCAAGTTCTCCTAATCCAAAATTTTTCGAATCAAAAAGTATTTCCAGATTTTTATTATCAAAATTAAATGTCGTCATTCCTCCTGCATCTTCACCCCTTTCATTTTTAAGGCCCGTCTCTTCTATTACATCGTACATTTGAGTTGAGGCTGCCAATATTGCAATTTCTCCCCTAGCTGATTCCAGTTCTGCATTAGCCTCGTTTATCTTCGCTGATTGTTTTTTAAAGCTTTTTTCCGACATATTACCATCTTCGTATTTCTTTCTTATCTCGGCTAATTTCTTATTGTTTGCATTTTGCTCACTATTAATATGTGTAACTAAGTTACTTGCCCACTTCAGTGCATTTGCTGTTAAACTATCTCCATTTACGTCAATATTAAGAATTGGGTTATTTGCCCCGTATTGATATGGAGCAGAATATAAATATTTTTCGGCGAATCTATCTTGTGTAAAAAATCTACCAACCTGGTTATCGTACATCCTCGCCCCGTAATCCAGCCATTCCAACCCGCTGCCATCACTAAACTCTTTCCGTTGTTCCTCCTTTCCATTATACTTAAACCTGTTCTCCGCATTATTAGTAAGCGCTTTTGAAGATATTCCCTGTTGAACAAGCCCAAACGGATAAAATGAACTCTCTTCCAGCAACGGTCCCCTTGTATGGATCACCTGCAAATTATCAAAGAACACGTTGTACTTACTTTCATTGCTACAGTACACATAAATATACCCGTTTTTTGCCACATTGATTACCGGGATAGTATGCGAAGCCAGGTGGTCATCATCCGGCAGCAGCAGGGACAAAGCGCTGTAGCCCCCGCTTACATACTTGAACTGCTCGTCCAGGATGATCCAGTTGATGGCTGCACGGGGACGACTGCCATTCTGGTTCGGCTGGTTGCCCACCAGCCCCTGCATCGTGGTCGGGAAGCCCGCCTGCCCTGTTATCTGGCTGCCCGTTACTCCTTTGCTATTTATAAGGGGCGTAGCTGCAAAGGCATTCAATAGCTCCAGGACGGTGATCGGGTTTGTAGGGCCGCTATAGCCACCCGGGGGATTTTTGTGATAGCTGTACCCGTAGATGTTTACCTTATCCCCCGCCATGATCTTTAAGGTAATGCCCAATCCTGTTTTGTCCGTCATGGCATTGGAAGTGGCATTCAGCTTATAGGCCCTGCCGCTGTTGGCTGATATGTTGCTGTACGGGTTATTGTTCGGCGGTGGGTTGCCGTTGTGGTTGGGATAAGCAGGCACCGTTACATTTTCGCTGCTCTCTATCTGCGCTTTCGTTACAATATTGCCTGTTTGAATGTTGTAATAATCATCTTCCACAGAAATTGCCGTGCCGCCATTATAGGTTACATTTTCCAATGTAGCAGCCGGGTACACATCCTGCCTGGTTTCATCGGTCAGCACCATCCGTACATTGCCTAAGTGGTCTTTGATAAAATAATCGTAGGATAGGGATGCCGGTGTGCTACCCGCTGCGGGGTTAAAGCGTATCCTGCCTTCTTCATGGGCTGTAAACTGCATCACGTTATTTTCAAACACGGTACCGCCGACATATAGCGTGGTTTTGGTGGGCTGGCCGGTTTCCGCCGTTACTTTTTTCAGCTTGTTACCCGCCGCATCGTAGGTATAGGTAATGGTTCCCTTGCCGGTTACGGTGATCACCTGCGGCAGGTTCAGGTGGTTGTAGGTAATGCCGCTGATGGCTTTGTTCAGGTCGCCGGTCAGGTTGCCGTTTACATCATAGCTGTAATCATTATTGCTGCCGCTGCTGCCGTCCTTAAAGTCGCCTAGGCCATAGTCGGCCGTAATGGCATCCACTACCTTCAGCAGCTTATTGCTTTGCGTGTTGTAGGTATAGGTGGTATTGTCTATCTGTGTGCTGCCCGTTCTCCTTAGTCTTCCCTTCCTGCCAACACTTCACAAATTTAGTGTTGTTATGCTTCGTTTGCAACGAAGCATCGGCTGATAAGCCGTAAAAAAATGCTACAAGAAAACTACATCCAGCAAGCCGCACTTTTTTGTATTAACATAATCTTTAGCGCTGCTTTGATTCAAATGTACGGCGAGCGCCGCAAAGCCTGCTCATCCCGATAGTTATCGGGACCATCTGACACTCGCCTATAAAAGGTCAAAGAACTTCGGCAGGGAAAAATACGGTGAAACCGGTTTTTATTCAGAAGCAGTTCTCCATTGCAGTGTATTGATAAGATGCTCCAGGTCTTTCTTCAGAAAATCATTTACAATGCCCAATGAATCGGCATTGGGGGCTGCATCAAAATACAAAGCGCCTCTTAAAAAATGCCTTGCGGTGTCGGTAAGGAAAAACTGGTTGGCCGTAGCGGTATTGCCACCGAGGGAAAAATACATGCCGCCGATATGATTGGGCGTTTGCAGGGGAATTTCTTCTATACCCGTTGCCATATCCACATGCTGCTTATACGCCATTTTAAAACCATCCCGTATCAATGAATCAAATTGGTTGTATTGATTGATTGCTTTATAGCTGATATATATACGGCCTGACAGCTTAGGCACATCAATATTGATCCACCAGTCCCCGGCCTTGTCATCAAAGAACATACTGTCTTTAATCACCGTGGCATAAACGGGGTATTCAAATGTATAGGGATAGCCGGGCCAGTTGAAAAGCTGGTACCTTTTTTCCGGGAAATCAATTTTAAAATAGCCCCTTCTTGTTCTTTCAGGACGATAATCGCTATTACAGGAACTTACATAAAAGGCCGATGAAAAAAGAAAAAGAAGAAAAAGTGAACGATGGTTTTTCATGAGCAAGGTGTCTCTTAGGGTTTAGGGTTTACGGTTACTTTTACCAGTTCAATACGGTTGTTCCTGATTTCCACAATGGTAAACTCAAAATCGCCGCAGGGTATTACCCACTCCGTTGACGGAAACTCCCCGGCCAGCTCCAATACAAGCCCCGCCAGCGATTCGCTGTTGCCTTTTACCTCATCAAAAGTAGTGCTGGGTATTTTCATAATGCGGCACATATTGTGTATCAT
This sequence comes from uncultured Chitinophaga sp., assembly GCA_964560445.1. Classification (GTDB taxonomy): domain Bacteria; phylum Bacteroidota; class Bacteroidia; order Chitinophagales; family Chitinophagaceae; genus JJ008. The sequence goes on from CAZLLT010000024.1 coordinate 26,156, forward strand.
GATTTTTCCTTCAAAAAGGAAATTGTTCTCATCTAACCTGTAACTGTCGCTGTCATCATCATCAAACTCGTCTTTAATCTCGCCGATCACTTCCTCAAGAATATCTTCCATGGTTACAATGCCACTGGTGCCGCCAAACTCGTCCACCACCACTGCAAAATGGATTCTTTTTTGCTGAAACTCCAGCAGCAGGTCTTCAATCAGCTTGGACTCGGGAACAAAATAAGGCTGTCGTATCAGCGGCTTCCAGTTAAAATCCGCCGGTTCCTGCAAGTGCGGTATAATGTCTTTGGTATTGATGATACCTGTTACTTCATCAATAGTCTGGTTATAAACCGGCAGCCGGGAATAATGCAATTCTTCCACTTTCTTCACAAGTTCGCCGAAAGAAAGCTTCTGGTCAACGCCGCTTACTTCCAACCGGCTTTTCATGATCTGCTTTACGGATATGTTACTGAACTTCACAATCCCCTTCATGATGTTCTTTTCCTGCTGCGATGCCTCTTGGTTTGATTTAATATCAATGGCTTCATCCAGTTCCTGGAAACTCATAGCCTGTGTTTTATCGGCGCCCACTCTTTTACCTATTCCGTCTGCCAGCGACACAATCCACCGGCTGATGCGCCGCAATAAAAGGTGTAATGCCTCCACAACAGAAGAAGCGCCGTAGGCAAACCGCAGATTGTTTTGCGTAGCCCACACTTTTGGCAATATTTTGCCGATAAAGATGACTACAAAACCGATGAGAAACACCCGTATCATCAGCTCCAGGAAATAATCGCCGGGCTGCCCCAGGAATTCAATGCTGTAGTAAGGAAAATACTCATTGATAAGAAAATTGGCCAGTACAATAATGCTTATATTGATAAAAGTGCCCGCAATGAGCAGCGTGGCATATACTTCTTTCGGCTCTTCCAGTAAATCAACGATTTTTTTAGCGGCAGTGTGCTGTTTTGTTTTCAGCATATTCACGTCTTTCCTGTTCAGCGAGAACAGGGCCGCTTCTGCGCCGGAAATAGTAAACGCCAGGGCCAGTAAAACAACAAGGGTGATAATAAGAACAGTGCTGCCCTGCGGTGTCGCATTCAATAACACATACAAAAGACTGGGAAATAGCCCGGGCAACTGGTAACTTTCCAAAAGATGAGATTTTATTTAGCTGATTTGAACCACAAAGGCAGGTCATTACGGCCTGCCTGAGGTTAATGCAGCAAAGTTATTGTTTTTATCCGTTCCTGCTAAAATGGCAAGTTTTCAGACGGATCATTTAACGCTGCATCCTGTCCGCCAATGCCTTCAATACCGCTTTCTCCTGCGCCGGCGCCATCCATTCTTTTATCCAGCATAATAAGATTGTCCCCTACCACTTCCGTAACAAATTTGCGGTTTCCGTCTTTATCGTCCCAGCTACGGGTCCTTAACCTGCCTTCTATATATACAAGGCTGCTCTTATGAAGGTATTTCTGCGCCAGTTCTGCAAGACCTCTCCACAAAACAACCGTATGCCATTCCGTTTGCGAAACCAGCTTGCCTGTTCTGTCCTTGAATGTTTCTGTTGTGGCCAGCGGAAATTTTGCAACGGCAATATTGCCTTCCAGGTGCTGTACATCGGGGTCTTTGCCGAGATTGCCGATGAGCATTACACGATTAACTCCTCTCATACATGTACGCTTTTACGTTAATAAATCATCGAAGCTGTAAGGGCTTCTAAAGTTAATTTTTTAAACGGAAATGAGCAAAAAACTAATCGTTGCCTTCATTTCAGAATTGGGTAGTGGTACAGGTTGAAATAGTATTTATCAAAAAACTAACCACGGAGGCACAACGGCACGGGGATTCACAGGGTTAGAGCTCTGTGTTACTTTGTGTTCCCGGCGCCTCTGTGGTTCAATATTTCAAACCCGATAGCTATCGGGTGTACCACCACTCAGAATTGCAGCAAATCATTGATGTATTTCGGAAAGGGATAGCGTTGCCTTTGGGAGGGATATACCCAAAGCCATTCTTGTAAGCCCGCAGGCCGCCGATCCAATTCCAGGTACAGAAGCTGCCCTTTTATCAACTGGTGAGAAAGCTGCTGCTTGTGCAAAGGCGATATTTTTTTCAGTGAAAGTTTTTCCGGGTTCAGGCCGTATTTTTTTGCCGCCAGGTCAAGAATGGTTCCTGAAGCGGTTTCCTTCCCTGCTTCAACCAAAGGAAACTCGTATAAGCTCTGCCATATATCTTTTTCATTTCTTTTCCGGATAGCAATGCGGCCATTGTAATGCAACTGTAAATAATACAACCATCGCTGCCTGATTTTGATCTTTTTTTCCTTTACCGGCAGCCCATTCATTGCATCCTGCTGAAAAGCGTAACAATCCTTTTTAAAAACACATTCCGGGCAAAGAGGCGAAACGGGCCGGCACACAACAGCTCCGAAATCCATGATGGCCTGGTTATAGAGGCCGGGCTGCTTTTTATCCAGCAGTTGCCCCGCCAGGTAAGTAAAATACTTTTTACCTTCTGTGGAATCAATGGGTTTATGAATACCGAATACCCTTGCCAATACACGGAACACATTGCCATCCACCACCGCATAAGGAAGGTTGAAAGCAAAAGAAGCAATGGCAGCCGCTGTATAAGGGCCGATGCCTTTTAAGGATTTAATGTCCTCATACGTATCAGGAAATACTCCCTTCTTCTCGTTGGAAATATATTTTGCCGTAGCAACGAGGTGGCGGCAGCGGGAATAGTAGCCCAATCCCTCCCATAGCTTAAACACTTTTTTTTCCGGCGCTTTTGCCAGCCGGTGCACATCCGGAAAAACCCGGATGAATTTATTATAATAGCCAAGCCCCTGCTCCACCCTTGTCTGTTGCAGAATAATTTCGCTAAGCCATATCTTATAGGGGTCTTTTTCCCCTTTCCAGGGCATTTGCCGGTTATTTTTCTGCCGGTTCCACTTTAGCAAAGCCCGGCTGAATTTTTGCTTTATTCCACCCGCATCATCTTTTTGCATACACATAAATACTTCCGGGAATAAATATCCGGCATTTCAGGACAGGATTTGCCGCTTGATTAAAAAAAATATCCCTATTTGGTTGACTATCATTTAATTTTATCATAAATTAGTCGAATAAAAACCTGCAATCATGAGAAAAGCCGACCTGGTAAACCAGATTTCCGAAAAAACAGGAATACCAAAAGTTGACGTCCTTGTTACGCTGGAAACTATGTTCAAAGAAGTGAAGGACACACTTGCCGGTGGAGAAAATATTTATATCCGCGGATTTGGCAGTTTTATCACCAAGAAAAGGGCCGCAAAAATTGGCCGGAATATTAAGAAAAATGTTGCTGTACATATCCCTGAACACTACATACCTGCCTTTAAACCAGCCAAAGAATTTGTGGCCGAGGTTAAAAAACTGAAAGAGCTGAAGCCGGATAATGGCCCCGGGGAAGATGGCGAATAAGACATCCCAACTCCTAATCCTAACAGAGAAGGGTAAATGGCGCTTTTTGACTTGCTGTAGATTTTCATTCTTCTTATCCCTTTCAATCTATTATTGGGGTTACCTTTGCATTCTCAAAATTTGACAGTGAAGAAACCCCAATGGATTACTGCCGGCATGGCTATCCTCCTTATCGCTACTCTTTTTATTTTCGGAAAAACGACTAATAAGAACAGGGCTGTAGCCGAAACAACAGAACACCACCCGGATGACGGGCATGACCATGGGGCTGCCGCCGTTACTACCGTTTCCATTGATACCATTTTACAATTAGCTAAGAAACAACTTACTCCCGAGCAGGGAACCCGCCTTAGCCTGCTGGAACACTCTGTTTCCAGGGGCGCTGTAAAGGAGCAGCAACTCCATATTTATCATCAGTTGGCCCGGTTCTGGGGCGATTCAGCCCGGATATTTGAGCCTTATGCCTGGTACACCGCCGAAGCAGCAAGATTGGAAAATTCAGAAAAAAGCCTCAACTTTGCCGCCCACTTGTTTTTGAACAACCTGCAGGGAGATGAAGTAACCTCCAGGCGACAATGGAAAGCCTTGCAAGCCAGGGATTTATTTGAAAGATCTTTGAACATAAACCCGGATAACGATTCCGCAAAAGTGGGCTTAGGCGCCTGTTATTTGTTTGGAAGCATATCCGAAATGCCGATGGAAGGTATTGCCAGGATCAGGGAAGTGGTGGAAAAGGACAGTAATAATGTTTATGCACAAATTACTTTGGCCAGGGCTTCCATTCTATCCGGGCAATATGACAAAGCAATCAGCCGTTTAGAAACGGTTAACCGCCTTGATGAAAACAATACAGAAGCAATGCTGCTTTTGGCCGATATGTACGAACGTACCGGCAATAAAGCAAAGGCCATTGCCTGGTACCAGAAAAGCCTTCCTTTTATCAGCCAGCCCGAATTAAAAAAGGCCGTGCAGGAAAGAATCGGCGCCCTACAATAAAGAAGTTGAATAAACTTATTATATAAACGTTATTAAAATAATCGAGTATGCCTTGTGGTAAAAAAAGGAAGCGTCATAAAATTGCGACGCACAAGCGTAAAAAAAGACTGAGAAAGAATCGTCACAAAAAGAGGAATAAATAGTTGTTAGTCTTGAGTCATTAGTCGTTAGTCAATGTTCGCTAATCCAGGTGATTGACTAACGACTCAAGACTAATGATTAAAGACTCTTAACTACCTCCCGGTTTACCGGTTGTTTGCTTTGCTGGTTTGTTTCAAGGTTCTTTCGGATAGCCTGCTGATCTTATTATAGCCTCATCGTTTTCAGCTACAACCCCGCATGTTTACTGTTGCCTTCAACTGGTGTTTTACAGCATAAGGTGATTCATTTTATGTAAGCTGTAATGAACAAAGAACTAATTATTAATGCTGCCCCGCAGGGTGTGGAAATAGCCCTGATGGAGGACAAGAAGCTGGTGGAACTGCATAGCGAAAAAAGCGATGCCCGTTTTGCCGTAGGCGACCTGTACCTGGGAAAAGTGAAAAAACTGATTCCGGGGTTAAATGCCGCTTTTGTAGATGTAGGTTTTGAAAAGGATGCTTTTCTTCACTATACGGACTTAAGCCCCTATGCCCGTTCACTGCTCAAATTCACCTCCCTGTGTATGCAGGATAAAAGTGAACCGGGGCTTGATTTCAGCAAGTTCACCATCGAACCGGAAATTATCAAGACGGGTAAGATAAATGAAGTGCTGAGCGGCAAGCCGAATATACTGGTGCAGATACTGAAAGAACCTATTGCTGCCAAAGGCCCCCGGCTGAGTTGCGAAATTTCCCTGCCGGGACGTTTTGTGGTGCTTACCCCCTTCAATGATATTGTTGCCGTATCCCGCAAAATTCATTCTTCTGAAGAAAGAAAAAGGCTCCAGAAAATAGTAGAAGCCATCAAATCCAAAAACTTCGGGGTTATTGTACGTACCGCCGCAGAAGGAAAAAATACCGCCGAACTGCATGAAGACCTTTCTGCCCTGGTAGAAATGTGGAATGCCATTCAGCGCAACCTGAAAGGAGCTATTGCCCCCGCCAAAATACTGAGTGAGCAAACGAAGACCACCAGCATTCTCCGCGACCTTCTTAATGAGGATTTTAATAAAATCGTCATCAACGACAGGAATATCTTCAGCGATACCAAGAACTATATTCAGCGGATTGCCCCGGAAAAAGCGGATATCGTTTCTTTCTATCAAAACGGTTCGCCCATTTTTGATTCCTTTGGCATCACCAAGCAGGTAAAATCTTCTTTCGGTAAAACAGTAAACCTTGACAGCGGCGCTTACCTGATCATTGAGCACACGGAAGCCCTGCATGTAATTGATATAAACAGCGGTTATAAAAGCGTAAGCAATAACCAGGAGCAAAATGCCCTGGAAACCAACCTCGAAGCAGCGCAGGAAATAGCCCGCCAGTTGCGCCTGCGGGACCTGGGCGGTATTATTGTAGCAGACTTTATTGACATGAAGCTGCCGGAGAACAAAAGAAAGCTGGTAGAGAAAATGGAAGAGTTTATGGCGCCTGACCGTGCCAAACATGCGGTGCTTCCTATCTCCAAATTCGGGTTGATGCAGATTACCCGCCAGCGGATGAAGCCGGAAGTAAATATCAATACCCAGGAAGTATGCCCCAGTTGCAATGGCTCCGGCAAAATATCTTCTACCTTGCTGCTGGAAGATGAAATAGAAAAGAACTTAAGCTACCTCATTACACATAAGCACCCCAACCTTAAACTGGTGGTGCACCCCATTTTGTATGCCTACCTTACCAAAGGATGGCCCTGGAGTACAAAAATGGCAAAATGGAAAAAGAAATTCGGCCAGAAAACAAGGCTGGAACAAAACACTGCTTACCATCTTACTGAATATAAGTTTTTCGATCAGAATGATGATGAGATAAAGTTGTAGTAATTATAAATACTTCAAAAATTTAAAAAGCCCCGCATTTTGCGGGGCTTTTTAATTTCTATTACAGAGAAAGTTTTACTACCTGTCCCTGCTTCCGAGATATATCATGATATACTGGATAAGCGTAACCACAGCGGCCAGGGCGGCTACCACATAAGTTGTGGCGGCCCATTTCAAAGCATCTTTTGCCTTGGGGTACTCTTGCGGATTGGTAATGTTAGTATTCGTCAGCCAGGCCAGGGCCCTTTTGCTGGCATCAAACTCCACCGGCAGCGTAACGAGGGTAAACAAAACCGTTACCCCCATCAGGATAATGCCGATCAGCAGCACCGTAGGGTTTTTGGTAGAGGCCAGCACAACCATTCCGGCCAGGAGTATCCAGTTTACGAGCATGGAACTGAACTGCACCGCCGGCACCATCTTGCTCCGCATTACCAGCGGGCCATAAGAAGTGGCATGTTGCACCGCATGGCCGCATTCATGGGCAGCTACTGCCGCCGCAGATATGCTCCGGCCATTATACACATCGGGGCTCAGGTTTACCGTTTTATTGGCAGGGTTATAGTGGTCTGAAAGAAAGCCCTCTACAGAAGTTACTTTTACATCATAAATGCCGTTATCTTTCAGCATCTTTTCGGCAATTTCCCGGCCCGACATTCCGTTGGAAAGGGGTATTTTGCTATACTTTGTAAACTTGCTTTTCAGTATAGCAGACACTACAAAACTGATTCCCAAAAAGAGCAGAGATACCAGTAAAATTTCGCTTGACATTATCATTTTTTAATCGTTTTACGGGGTTTATCCATCAAATTTATAACCAATTGGCTTTCGCTGCGCTTTTCAGCCTTTTTGTCATCTTTATCTTAACAAGAAAATAATAGGCACTCAATTATTTAGGTGCAGCTATTTTTTATAATTAATATAATTATCTAATTATCAGCATTTTACAATTTTACAATTTGAGTTATTTTTACTGCATTGCCCCTTACCTGATTTGTCCTGAATTATGCACAAAGACAAAATTTATTTTGAAATGTGTGGCATAATTGTAACTTAGCAATAGAATTTAATGGGTTAGTAAGTAAAAGGGTCGGTCGTAAGATTGGCCCTTTTTACATTTCCGGGATTCTCCATTTTTTAATTCCTTTTTTCATCACTTCTTGTTCTTTTTTGCAACAACCTTTTTCTCTTTTTACATTCACAATAACTGCTTTGCGGTTTAATACACTTAAACCCGCTGCAATAATCTAATTTTAATTCATGAGTAAAGTTAAAACAGCATTTTTTTGCGGGCAATGCGGCTACGAAAGTGTAAAATGGGTAGGGCAATGTCCTTCCTGCGGACAATGGAACACATTTGTAGAAGAGTTGGTGCAAAAAGGAACACAAAAAGAAACAAACGGATGGGATGATTATAATGATAAAAAGAAAGGAAGCAGGTCTGTTGCACTGAATGAAGTAAAAGCAACGGAAGAAAAAAGATTATTGACGCCGGATGCAGAATTAAACCGGGTATTGGGCGGGGGCATTGTCTATGGCAGCCTTGTATTGATAGCAGGCGAACCGGGCATTGGTAAATCAACCCTGTTCCTGCAAAACGGGTTATGGTTAAAAGGTGTACGGGTGCTTTACATAAGCGGTGAAGAAAGCGAACAGCAAATTAAAATGAGAGCGGAACGGTTGCAATTGCAGAATGATGATTTTTACCTGCTTACCGAAACCTCCACACAAGTCATTTTCCAGGGAATAAAGAAACTAAAACCGCAACTGGTTATTGTAGATTCCATACAAACATTGCAAACCCCTTTTATTGATTCATCGCCCGGAAGTATTTCGCAGATAAAAGAATGTGCCGCCGAGTTTCAGCGTTTTGCAAAAGAAACCAATACGCCGGTATTTCTAATAGGGCATATTACCAAAGATGGCAACATTGCCGGGCCAAAAATACTGGAACACATGGTTGACACCGTGCTTCAGTTTGAAGGCGATCGCCATTATGCGTACCGCATACTCCGCACTTTAAAGAACAGGTTTGGCAGCACTGCCGAGCTGGGTATCTATGAAATGGGAGATACGGGCATGAAAGGCGTTATCAACCCAAGCGAAATACTCATTACACAGAAAGAAGACCAGTTGAGCGGTATTGCCATTGCCGCTTCTATTGAAGGCATGCGGCCTTTGCTGATAGAAGTGCAGGCATTGGTAACCCAATCCGTTTATGGCACACCACAACGCACAGTAAGCGGCTTTGACCTCCGCAGGCTGCAATTATTATTGGCAGTACTGGAAAAAAGAGGCGGTTTTCATTTTGGCGTAAAAGATGTGTTTCTGAATATAGCAGGCGGATTAAAAATTGAAGACCCCTCCATTGACCTCGCAGTGCTCTGCGCTTTATTATCTTCTTATGAAGATGTGCCTGTGCCACATCATATTTGTTTTGCAGGCGAAATAGGTTTAAGCGGAGAAATAAGGGCGGTGAACAGGATTGAGCAGCGCATAGCCGAAGCGGAAAAATTAGGGTTTGAAAAAATCATTGTTTCTAAATACAACCAGAAGGGCTTGTCCAAACAAAAACATCAGATTGAAGTAGTACCAATGGGCAGGGTGGAAGAAGTGTACCGGTATTTGTTCTGAAACAGTAATGATGAAAACGGCTATTTCAAATATTACCGATTCGTTCCTGCACCTGTTCTTTCCGCATATATGCAGCGGGTGCGGCAGCGACCTGGTCAATAAACAAAGCTCCCTTTGCCTCCGCTGTATCGAGGCATTGCCGGAAACGAATTTTGAATTACATGCGAATAATCCGGTTGAAAATATGTTCCGCGGAAGGCTGCCTGTAATGGCGGCGACTGCCCAATATTATTTTTCCAAAGAATCTTTGGTACAGCGGCTCCTTCATCTTTTTAAATATAAAAGAGATAAAGAGCTGGGGCTGCAATTAGGAAAGATGATGGGCGAACAGCTACTCCGTTCAGGCCGGTTTACCATAAATGCTATTGTTCCTTTGCCGCTTTTTCCTGCCAGGGAAAAACGAAGAGGTTATAACCAATCGGCCATTTTAGCATCGGGTATAAAGGAAAGTTTAAAAGTCCCCTTTTTACAAAATGCCGTTACCCGGCCGCACCAGACAGAAACACAAACCAAAAAAGGCAGGATTGAAAGATGGAAAAATATGGAAGGCAAATTTGTACTTGCAGATGCTGCATTGCTTGCAGGCAAACATATTCTCCTCGTTGACGATGTAATTACCACCGGCGCTACATTGGAAGCCTGCGGCACAGAAATATTGAAAGCGCCGGGCAGCAGGTTAAGCATTGCTACGCTTTGCGTTGCTTCCCGGTAATCTCAGATTCTTCCGTTAATTGTTTCCACCCGGAGTCTCTTACTCTCCGCCCTGTGTGCTGGCAAGGACTCCGACTCCGGGCAGGAAAAAATAAAGTCTGTTTTATTTCACTACAACAACAGGTTTGCTTTTCCACTCTTTGCCATCAAAAACTTTAATATAATAAATGTCGGGGGCAAGCCCTGAAATGTTGAGGTTGACACGTTGCATGTTACTGCCGAACTTAAACATCCTTTTTACCTGGCCCGTTTTGTCAATAATCTGCACCTCCCGGATATCTTTCGTTTGCCCGTCTATTGTTATGTTGTCTTTTGCAGGGTTAGGGATTACCAGGAAGCTTCTGCACCAGGGATCAAAAGTAACAAGCACAGAGTAGAAGCTGCTATACCCGCATTGGTTCAGTCTTCTTACAAAAAGTCCCCCGTCCGTACCGGGATTTACCCCCAGCATATAATCTACTGTAGAAGCAGAGCTGGTGCCGGTTTCTATAGCTGTCCAGTCGCCGGGCAGGCTCCATTCATAAGTTGTATTAGCTTCAATAACCCCGGGATAAGCAACAATAGTGCTTGCATAGCAGATTGCCGAGGTTTCTGGATCTACGCCGTCAATGGTCAGCGACTCTACCGGCTCCGGTACGCCAACAGCAACGGCAAAATATTTATCCACCGTATTTCCGCAAAGCGTTATGGCAGCCTTTAGCTGAACGGGGGCATTCCCAATCATGGATAATGTAGTTTGGGTGGCGGTGGGGCTGTTTATGGTAACTATACCACTTGGGGTGGCGCTCCACGATACTGTTGCACCGGCAGGTAAATTGGGTATGGTGTAGGCAGTGGATGTACCGCTACACAGAACAGAAGAGCCGGAGATTGAAAGGGTATTGGGGTCTTTTTCCAGTGAAGACACATTAGTAGTATTTGTTGTAGTAGCGCCGCTACCCGATGGGTCTAACCAATTACTTAACCTTGTGGCATTTGTGCCGCCTCCTGTCCATGATAAATCAAAACGGCCATATTCACCTATGGAAGGGATTTGTATAGTGCACCAGCAGGTATTTGTTCCCGGATTCCCGCAAATATTATTTTGATTACCGCGAAGCTGGCCGGCGACTCTGTGGTCTTGATTAAACAAAGCAGAACCTGATGAACCATGCTGCACAATACCCTGGTTGAGGGTGAAGCTAACCCTCCAATAATTAGATGCACCGGAAACCCAGGACACAGAGGTTGCCGTTTGATCAAATAAGCTAACCTTCATCAAATCACCTTGTGGATGATGAAGCCCTGCTCCTGATGTTGCAGCAGTTGTTGTTCTGTCCCACCCGGCATAGGTAATACCTGAATTGGCAGCAGGAACTGTGTTCATTTCAAGTAACGCAAAATCTGTAGCTGCATCATTGGCTCTTAAGGTGCAGCCATTAAACTGTAGGTCTTCCCTGTAAGTGCCATTGGGAGTACAAGTATTACTCCATGTTTGAAACTGAAATACCCAATTTGCAACATTGGCATCCAAACAGTGATTAGCGGTAAGTAAATAAGGAATATTCGTTCCGCATGTATTCATTAGCAATGTGCCGGTACAGAGTTCATTATCATCTGAGATAATCAATGCAACGGCACCTCTTTCATCTTCCCATCCGTTTCCTTCAGTGCAAGCAACATTGATATTGCAGGTGGCAGAAGCCCCCGAATTACCAAAAAATTCACCGCCAACCTTTTTGTGTCCTAACCCTGCTCGACTTATATTCAATCTATTCTTTCCTTCTTCGTTTTTCGGAACCTTTAACATCAGGTATATTTTATCGCCCTGGTAAATCCTTGTTGCCCATATAGCGTTAAGATTATTTTCTTTAGCCGTTATACTATCGGTTATTTCATGCGTAGTAAATATGCTGAGAATTGAATTTTCTGATAGAGAGAAAATATTAAACCGCAAGGATAGGTTCAATGCTTTTTCTGCCGTCAAGGACAAATAATAGAACACAAATTCTTTTTCTGTTACTTTATTTGCTTTAGCAATAAGGTCAATATCAACATCTACGGCAACTGCAAACTTATCCTTATACTCCCTTGTATCGGTATCTTCAATTATTTCTTTAGATAATAATTTATCAAATACTTCCGGCGGAATTATTTTAATAACGGCTTCGTTATCAAGTGCAGCCTTGATTGTTGTTGTTGAAATACCTTCAAAGTATATTTTCGTTTTTACTTGAGCTTGTACGGTGTTATAGTGTAAATGGCAACAAATGCCGCTAATAGTAGTATAAAGTAATATTTTTTTCATGATTATTTCTTTTTTGAAATTAAAAAATAGTTAACCGAAATACCTCCTCCAATTCCTCTAAGCCATTTGTCTCTACTACCCTTGTATGTTTCGCCTGCAAATGCATTATCTTTTTTCCATTTGGTATATATAGGGAAAATAAGTTTCGGCCCAATTAAAATATTTTTAACCGTTTTCTGCAACCCTGCTATCAAACTGAAAGTTGACCCCGAATGTCTAAAACCATTCGTTTTATAATCAAGACTACCGCCGGGATTGTTATTAAGATGATAGTATTGAGAAAATGTAAAATAACTGCTTGACACAGCACCTATACTGGCAGAAAGATTTTTTTTCAATACAAACTCTTTCTCAACTCCCACATTAAACAAAAATGTATGATACCAATATTTATCGGTATAAAAATTAATAAACAATGGACTTGGGTAATCTATCCATCTTGTATTACCCTCTCCATAACTACTTCTGCTTTCAATTTTATTAAAAGATTGCTTATAATATCCTATGCCACTTAAAAAACTGTACTTTTTATAAATCTTTATTCTGATATTAAAATCAAGCCCATATGATAAGCCTGATATCTTTGCATAATGCGTAGTTGAAGTTACTCTGTCTATCATTTCAGGATAAGTATCATATTTAACATAAGGCGTTATTTCAATTTGTGCCGGTTCCTTCCGTAATGAATCAGCAGTTCTTTTTGACTGGGCTTGTACTGTATTATAGCATAGGAAAAAGCAAGCTGTGCTAATTGTAAAGTGTAGTATTATTTTTTTCATAGCAACTAAGTTTAGTAGTATAAAATTTGTTTCCACCCGGAGTCTCTTACTCTCCGCCCTGTGTGTCGGCAAGGACTCCGACTCCGGGCAGGAAAAAATAAAGTCTGTTTTATTTCACTACAACAACAGGTTTGCTTTTCCACTCTTTGCCATCAAAAACTTTAATATAATAAATGTCGGGGGCAAGCCCTGAAATGTTGAGGTTGACACGTTGCATGTTACTGCCGAACTTAAACATCCTTTTTACCTGGCCCGTTTTGTCAATAATCTGCACCTCCCGGATATCTTTCATTTGCCCGTCTATTGTTATGTTGTCTTTTGCAGGGTTAGGGATTACAAGGAAACTTCTGCACCAGGGATCAAAAGTAACCGACACAGAATAGAAGCTGCTATACCCGCATTGGTTCAGTCTTCTTATAAAAAGCCCCCCGCCTGTACCCGGATATACCCCTTCCAGCATATAATCCACTGTAGAAGCGGAACTCGTACCGGTTATATCAGCCGTCCAATCGCCGGGCAGGCTCCATTCATAAGTTGTATTAGCTTCAATAACCCCCGGGTAGGCAACAAGCGTACTTGGTGAAACATAGCAGATTGCCGAGGTTTCGGGATCTACTGTGTTAATGGTCAGCGACTCTACCGGGTCCGGCACGCCAACAGTAACGGCAAAATATTTATCCACCGTATTTCCGCAAAGCGTTATGGCAGCCTTTAGC
>CAZLLT010000025.1:0-37719 GCA_964560445.1 uncultured Chitinophaga sp.
GCTATCTTATTATTATTCCGCCCGGGCTGGAGAACAGGGGTAAACCGTGCTGCAGAAGCGATGACCATCTTTGCGGTAATGTGCGCCGGACAGTTCCCCATCTGGCACATGGGTCGTGTATGGAACGCCTTCTTTGTATTGCCTTATCCCAATACAAGAGGCCCGTTGTGGGTAAACTTTAACTCACCGCTTTTGTGGGACGTATTTGCCATCTCTACTTATTTCACCGTATCGCTTCTGTTCTGGTATTCTGGTTTACTGCCCGATCTGGCCACCCTGCGGGACAGGGCGAAAAAGAAATGGGCCAAGATGTTTTATGGCGTAGCTTCTTTCGGATGGACAGGCAGTACCAAACACTGGCAACGGCACGAAGCGTTGTCGCTGGTGCTGGCGGGTTTAAGCACGCCGCTGGTACTTTCCGTGCACACGATAGTATCTTTTGACTTTGCTACATCTGTAGTTCCGGGCTGGCATACAACCATCTTCCCTCCCTACTTTGTAGCAGGGGCCATCTTTTCCGGTTTTGCCATGGTGCAAACGCTGCTGGTGGTAACAAGAAAAGTGCTGGGACTGCAAGACTATATCACCATTGAGCACATTGATGTAATGAACAAGGTGATTGTATTGACGGGTTCTATTGTGGGCATCGCTTACCTTACCGAGTTGTTCATGGCCTGGTATTCAGCGGTGCAATATGAGAATTTTGCTTTCTTTGAAAACAGACTGAACCTGAGCAGTCCATACGGCTGGAGTTACTGGATTATGATGGGATGTAATGTATTGTCTCCGCAGATATTCTGGATACGCAAAATGAGAAGGAACCTGCTGGTTACTTTCTTCATGTCTATCCTTGTTAATATAGGTATGTGGTTCGAACGTTTTGTAATCATCGTTACTTCGGTATATCGTGATTATTTACCGAGTGCATGGAGTACTTATTATACACCCACAATCTGGGAGGTAGGTTTTTATCTCGGCACATTCGGTTTGTTCTTTACCTGCTATTTCCTTTTCTCCAAGTTTTTCCCGGTAATTGCTATTGCGGAGATCAAACATATATTGAAAAGAAGCGGAGAGAACTATAAAGAAAAAATGGGTGGGGTGGAAGCAGAAACAACCGAAGATTTTGGAGAGAAGCATGGTCATCATGACCATTAAGAATTTAGTATAAATCAGGATGCAGTTTGTTGATGTATCCTGCCAGAAAAGTTGAATACAATGGCTGTAAAAAAATTTGTAACGGGAGTTTTTACTGAAGAAACGGTTTTATTCCCGGCTGTAAAGAAAGTTCGGAGGGCCGGGTACAAGATCCACGATGTCTATACGCCTTTCCCCATTCATGGATTGGATAAGGCCATGGGTCTGCGGGATACAAGCCTGCACACCGCCGGGTTTATCTACGGCATTACCGGAACGGCTACCGCGGTAGGGTTCATCACCTGGGCGCTGACGGTTGACTGGCAGATCAATTTTGGCGGCAAGCCCTTTTTCGCATTGCCGGCGTGGATACCGATTACGTTTGAGCTGACCGTACTGTTTGCGGCGGTAGGCATGGTGCTTACCTTCTGCTACCTGTGCCAGTTGGCCCCCTTTGTAAAAAAAGACCATTTTAACCCCCGTTCAACCGATGACCTTTTTGTAATGGCGCTGGAGTGTACCGATAAAACCAATGAGGCGGAGGCCATTGGTTTTTTACAAAGCGCCGGCGCTACAGATGTGCAGGTGCAATACAAAGAAACCGGCTGGTGGTTAGGCCGCTATGATAAAGATGCAAAACGGTTTGAAAAGAAGCCGGAAGCGGGTCAATAAAAAGTATAATCTGTAATGATGAAAAAAACAGGAATCATATTTGGAATAATAGCAGTGGTGGTAGCCGCAGGGTGTAACAAAACAAGGCGCAGCCCCGGCAGGGCATATATGCCTGATATGAGCAATAGCAGGGCTTATGAAACCTATGCTTCCACCGCTAACCTGAAAGAAAAAGGGATAAACTATACAGCGCTGCCGGTACCCGGCTCCATTGCCCGTGAAGATATGACGTGGGTCTATCCTTATAAAAATGACTCTATCGGTTATATCAACGCTGCCAAAGTAGTAAGCCCGGTAAACCCTGCGGATGTGGACCTGAAAGAAGCGGAAAGATTATACCTTATCAATTGCGGTATTTGCCATGGCGCCAAGCTGGATGGCAATGGCCCGCTGTGGCAGGGAGGCGATGGCCCTTATCCGGCGGCCCCAAAAGATTTGCTGGCTGCGGATATGAAAGCATTGACACCCGGAACCATGTTTCACTCAATAACGTATGGAAAAGGGCAGATGGGAAGCTATGCTTCGCAGTTGAACACCAAACAACGTTGGGAAGTGATCCAGTATATTAAAAACAAACAAAACGGGGGCGGACAGCCATCTGCTGCTATAGCAGATTCAGCAGTTACCACTCCCTGATTAAAGAAGACAATTTGTTTAAAACAAACGATTTTAGAAGCATACTAAACGAACACTGATGACAATAAGGGAAAAGTTCATAGTACCCAAAAGATACAATACCATTGCAATAGCCCTGATGGCCATTGGCCTTATTGCAATTATAGCATTGTATATTTCCACACACGGAAGCGGTGGTACAGAGAAGGAAAAGCATATTCAGGATGCCCGGTTCTGGGCAAGCCTTTTGCAAAACAGCGTTTTCTTTTTATTGGTGGTGAATGCTTCCATGTTCTTTATATGCGCCACTACGCTGGCATGGGGTGGATGGCAAATGGCCTTTCGCAGGGTTCCTGAAGCTATTTCGGCAGTAGTGCCGGTTATCGGGGTACTGTCAGTGGCTATCTTATTGGCCATCGTTTACGGCGACAATCATACTATTTACCACTGGACAGACGGGGAGCATGTAAAACATGACGCCATCCTGAATTATAAGAAAGGGTTTTTGGATAAAGGCTTTTTTACGGTAGTAACAGTGGTAACGGTAGCTCTTTGGTCTTTGCTGGGATGGAAAATGCGTAAGCTTTCCCGCAGTACCGATGAAAAACCGTTTGCCACACAGAAAGAAGCCAGGAAGTATATATGGAATAATACCATCTGGGCCGCCTTGTACATGATTGTATTTGCCCTGACCGTTATGTCTTCCACTCCTTGGTTGTGGCTGATGAGCATTGATGCACACTGGTACAGCACCATGTACAGTTGGTACACATTTGCCAGCACCTTTGTTGCCGGCATGGCATTGATAGCCCTTTTTGTAGTGTACCTGAAAAACAATAATTACCTGAAATATACCAATGAAGAGCACCTGCACGATATTGGTATATTCATGTTTGCATTTTCTATTTTCTGGACATATCTCTGGTTTTCGCAGTTCATGCTTATATGGTATGCGAATATTCCGGAAGAAACCATTTATTTCCAATCGAGGGTGGAAGGTCCTTACAGCGGCATTTTCTGGCTGATGTTCCTCATCAACTTCATTGCGCCGTTGCTGATACTGATGCGCAGGAATTCAAAAAGAAATTACGGAACAATTACGTTCATGGCCATAATGATCATTTTCGGGCATTGGCTGAATTTATACCAAATGGTATTCCCGGGCCCGATGACAGACACGGATACAGGGGTAACGCAGGTGCCTTCTATCGTATGGGATTTTGGCGTGGCGCTTGGCTTTGCCGGGCTGATCATGTTTGTTACCGGAAGGGCGTTAAGCAAGGCCCCGCTGCTGGCAAAGAACCATCCGTTCGTAAAAGAAAGTATTATACACCATACGTAAAACAGAGTGTGAAAGGGTTGATTTTTTATTATTAGGAATATAGATAAACAGATTTATGGAAACTTTTTTCATTATTGCAATCCTGGCGCTTGGCTTTCTTATCACATTTCAGATAGCCAAGGCGAGTGAATATGTGGCCGTAATGAGGGGTGAAGAAAAAACCCGCAAGCAAACCAACAAGATCAATGCGTTCCTGCTGCTGGTTTTTCTGATAGGCGGCCTTATCGGCGTATGGTATTGCAACGAAAAACTGAAAGGGAAAATACTCGGGGCCGCGGCATCTGATCATGGGGTTCTTATTGACAGGATGCTGTATATCACACTGGCAATTACATTTATTGTTTTTGTTATTACACAAATCGGGCTTTTTTGGTTTTCTTATAAATACCAGGAATCGGATAAGCGTAAGGCAATGTTTTATCCGCACAACAACAAACTGGAATTAATCTGGACCGTTATCCCGGCTATCACCTTAACCATACTTGTAGGGTTTGGTATTTTTTATTGGTTTAAAATAACCGGCCCTGCCCCGAAGGATGCCATGGAGGTAGAAGTAATAGGCAGCCAGTTTAAATGGGAATACCGTTATCCCGGAAAAGATAAAATATTCGGGAAGAAATATTATAAAAACACAGATGAGGCCAGCGGCAACCCGCTGGGCCAGATATGGGAAGATCCCGCTAATCATGATGATATTTATGTATCCGGCGATGCCTTGCATCTCGTAGTAAACAAACCGGTGAAAATGATTATTGGCGCAAAAGATGTGATACACGATGTGGGCCTTGCCCATTTCAGGATGAAAATGGATGCAGTTCCGGGTACGCCTACTACTATGTGGTTTACGCCAACCAAGACCTCTAAACAAATGATTGAAGAAACGGGCAACCCGGATTTTGTATATGAAATTTCCTGCGACCAGATGTGCGGCCGTGGCCACTGGAGTATGCGGGGCACTATAATTGTAGAAACGCAGGAAGAGTTTGATGCCTGGATGACTACTAAAAAGCCGCAGTATTATTCGGCGCACCCGGAAAAAGATCCATCGGCGCCGAAAACAGACAATACCGCAGTGGTTGCGGCTACTGGAAATTGATTTTGATTTTCCCTGCAAGGCAGGGGTAAAAAATAATAAATAGTATTATGAGCGAAGTAACGAGGGTACATTCTGCGGGAACCATTGCACATGGGGCGCACCATGACGATCATGGCCATCACAAAGAGTCGTTTGTGTCGAAGTATATTTTCAGCATGGATCATAAAATGATCGCCAAGCAGTTTCTTATTACCGGTATTATATGGGCTGTTATCGGCGCCTTGTTTTCCGTGCTTTTCCGTTTGCAATTAGGCTATCCCGATCAGTCGTTCCCGATACTGGAAACTTTTTTCGGCCATTGGGCCAAAGGCGGACAGATACAGCCGGAATTTTATTATGCCCTGGTAACGATGCACGGTACCATCCTGGTATTTTTTGTATTGACTGCCGGCCTTAGCGGAACGTTTGCCAACCTGCTTATTCCGTTGCAGATAGGAGCAAGGGATATGGCATCGCCTTTCCTGAATATGCTTTCTTACTGGTTCTTCTTTATGGCCGGTATCGTAATGATGGCCTCTATTTTTATTCAAACAGGGCCTGCAAGCGGCGGGTGGACCATGTATCCGCCGCTGAGTGCACTAAGGCAGGCAGGAGATGGTTCCAAGTTAGGAACAGATATGTGGCTGGTTGGTATGGCCTTGTTCATTATATCCTCCTTATTGGGCGGATTGAATTATATCGCCACGATACTTAATATGCGTACAAAAGGGATGAGTATGACGAGACTGCCTCTTACAATATGGGCGTTATTCTTTACAGCCGTATTAGGTGTATTGTCTTTCCCTGTATTGTTGTCAGGCGCTATTCTGCTGCTTTTCGACAGGAATATAGGAACAAGCTTTTACCTGAGCGATATCGTTATCAATGGTGAAATATTACCAAATGAAGGAGGAAGCGCCATTCTTTACCAGCACTTGTTCTGGTTCCTCGGCCATCCGGAAGTGTATATCATCTTGTTACCGGCCATGGGAATGGTGTCTGAAGTGTTGTCGGTGAATTCACGAAAGCCCATATTCGGTTATATGGCGATGCTGGGATCTCTGTTCGCTATTTGTATCCTGGCGTTCCTGGTTTGGGCGCACCACATGTTTGTAACCGGGTTGAACCCTTTCCTCGGGTCTGTCTTCGTGCTGCTTACCTTGCTGATCGCCGTTCCTTCGGCTATTAAAGTGTTTAACTGGTTGACCACGTTATGGCGGGGCAATATCCGGTTTACCCCGGCCACATTGTTTGCGATAGGGTTTGTGAGCCTGTTTATTTCCGGTGGGTTGACAGGTATCTTCCTGGGCAATTCTACCATTGATATCCATTTGCACGACACCATGTTTGTAGTGGCGCACTTCCATATTGTGATGGGGGTGGCTTCGTTCTTCGGCATGTTTGCCGGTGTATATCACTGGTTCCCGAAAATGTTTGGCCGCTATCTCAATAACACATTAGGGTATATGCACTTCTGGGTTACTATCATCGGCTCTTACCTTATTTTCTGGCCGATGCACTACCAGGGGCTGGCCGGTATTCCAAGGCGCTATCTGGATAAGAGCGGATGGGCATCTTTTAACCAGTTTGGCGAGTTGGATAAAATGATCACGGTAGTGTCCATCATCGTATTTGCCGTACAATTGATGTTTGTTTTTAATTTCTTCTATTCCATCTTTAAAGGAAGAAAAGTTACCAAACAGAATCCCTGGGGCGCCAATACGCTGGAGTGGACAACACCTGTCCGTCCGGGACATGGTAACTGGGATGGCGAAATTCCTGAAGTGCACCGCTGGCCGTATGATTATGGTAAAGACGGAAGGGAGTTTATCCCCCAGACAGAGCCTGTAGGGGAGCATGAAAGCAAACACTAAAGGACAGGCTCCTTAAATCCCCCAAGGGGATTTTGGGAGATGCCGGTTGATGAAAAAGTTTTTTGATTTAATATATTCTAATAAGCGGAAGATTTAAATGTATATAGTTGAAGCAGGAAAACGCAGATAGGCAGGGATTGCGGGGGGATGAACTTCCCCTGAGAGGAAAGATAGTGTCGGGCCGCATCAAAGACTATTTGCAATTGATAAAGCTTTCGTTGAGTATTATGGTGGTGTTTAGCAGTGTAATCAGTTACCTGCTGGCGCCGAAAGTGGTAGAGTATGATTGGATAATGATACTATTGCTCTTTGCAGGTGGGATATTGGTAACGGGAAGCGCCAATGCCATCAACCAGGTGGTGGAAAAAGATACGGATGCTATGATGAAGCGTACCGCATCAAGGCCGGTAGCGGCAGGGCGTATCAGTACACAGGAGGGTTGGTTGTTTGCAATATTAACCGGGGTGGCCGGGGTGGCTATTTTGGGTTATTATTTCAATTGGCTTGCGGGGGGATTGGCTTTATTCAGCCTTTTCCTCTACGCTTTTATTTATACGCCGTTGAAGAAAGTAAGTTCAATGGCCGTATTGGCAGGAGCGGTTCCCGGCGCTTTGCCCTGTTTAATTGGCTGGGTCGCCGGAGATGACCGGTTATCAGCAGGGGGCTGGATATTATTTGCACTGCAATTTTTCTGGCAGTTCCCGCATTTCTGGGCCATTGCCTGGGTGGCGCATAAAGATTATTCAGCGGCGGGCTTTAAGTTATTGCCGTCAGACAAGGGGCCGACAAAGTTTACAGCCTTGCAGACAATAGCCTATTCGCTGGTGCTGCTGCCCGTAACCCTGCTACCGTATTTTACAGGGATATGCAGTTATGAGGATGCAGGAGGATTGATAGCCCTGGGATTAATAATACTGGCCAACGGGTTTATGCTGTGGAGATGTGTGGCCCTGTATAAAAAAATGGATATAGCCTCGGCAAGAAGAGTGATGTTTGGCAGTTATATGTATCTGCCGGTAGTATTATTATCCCTCTTGTTGAGCAAAGCGCCTCTCTCCTGAAAGGGTGAGGGAAAGAATGTTTGATAACAAATAGTTGAGTGGTCAGATAAATGGTAACAGATTTGAAATTAGAGAATTCTCAAAACTCCCCCTTGAAGAGTGGGAGTAAAAAAATGCACCCGCATAAGTTTACCCTTTGGGTGGCTATCGGGAGTATTATAATGATGTTTGCCGGTCTTACCAGCGCTTTTATTGTAAAAAGCAACCAGGTAAACT
Source organism: uncultured Chitinophaga sp. (assembly GCA_964560445.1). GTDB lineage: Bacteria > Bacteroidota > Bacteroidia > Chitinophagales > Chitinophagaceae > JJ008. The sequence goes on from CAZLLT010000025.1 coordinate 7,993, forward strand.
GGAAAACGGTGGAACTGCCCAAAGCGTTTTATGTTTCTACGGCTGTTATTTTATTGAGCAGCCTTACGATACAACTGGCGCTAAGATCTTTTAAGCAAAGGGAGATGAAAAAATACCGGATGCTGATGGGGGTAACCCTGCTGTTGGGTGCGGCATTTGTGGTATTGCAGTGGCAGGGGTTCAAAGAGTTGTGGGAGCAGCATATACGGTTCAAAGGCGCCGGGGCCGGGCAGTTTTTATATGTAATCTTTGGATTGCATGCCCTGCATGTTATCGGCGGCATCATTGCCCTGTTCGTCATGTTTGTAAAAACGTATGTTGGTAAAACAAAGTTGTACAGTTCCGTTCCTGTGGAAGTAATGGCGCTGTACTGGCATTTTGTAGATGTATTATGGTTGTACCTGTTGGTATTTTTTTTGGTGATAGGATAACAGTAAAAAGAATTAATAATCAGGAATAATATTATTATGGCTAATACGGCAACAACACATCAGACCAAATGGTGGAGCGGAGGCAAAAGCCCCTTTAACCTGGAGTATGGCAAACTGATGATGTGGTATTTTTTAATGAGTGATGCTTTTACTTTCGGCGCTTTTCTGATTTCGTATGGCACCATTCGTTTCAGCCAGAATTTCTGGCCCGACCCCAACGTAGTGTTCAATGCGTTTCCGGGCGCAGGCCATGCCAACCTGCCCCTGGCTTTTGTGAGTGTGATGACTTTTATTCTTATCATCAGCTCGGTAACCATGGTGCTGGCAGTTCATGCAGGGCATAAAGGGGATAAACAAAGTGTTGTAAAATGGCTGGCCTGGACCATCGTAGGCGGCCTTGCCTTCCTTGGTTGCCAGGCATGGGAGTGGCACCACCTCATCACCGGCGAACATGCTGCACTGGTGGATGGTAAAATTGAATTGATAGGGCAAACAACAAGGGTAAATCCCTGGGGACCGCTTGTTGACCACAGCACGGCGCTGACCGCTTTGCAAAATTCATCTCATGAAACACTGGTATCATTGGCCCATGAGAGCGGTAAATCCCATGCAGAACTGGCCGCCCTGACCAACGAGCAATTATTAAATGAAATAAAGGCAGACGAATTACATATCCGTGAAACAGGCCCTGTAGCCTTTGGCGGTTATTTTTATGGCATTACCGGGTTTCACGGGTTCCATGTTTTTTCCGGCGTTGTGATCAATATTATCATGCTGATCATGGCACAGAAAAATGTTTTCCAGAACAGGGGCCATTACCTGATGATTGAAAAGGCCGGTTTATACTGGCACTTTGTGGACCTTGTCTGGGTATTCGTATTCCTTTGCTTTTATCTTATTTAACCCCCGCCTTGTAAAGGAGATTCGGGGTTTAAATCAGAAATTGATTATCGTTTTTGAGATTTATAAATAGAGATTATGCAACATCCGGCTTTTGAAGAAGTAACCGAGCATCACCATACCGATGATGCCACTTTTAAGAAAAGAGTAAGAAAGACGACCATCCTGTTATCTGTCATTACAGTAATAGAACTGGCTATCGGGCTGCTTATTTACAGCCTGCATAAAAGCGATGTAAACCGCGACTTCCTGATACTTTGTTTTAAAGGTGTGGTTTGCATATTAACGCTTGCCAAAGCCTATTATATTGTTTCTGTTTTTATGCACCTCGGCGATGAGATCAGGAATATGATTATGACGATTGTGGTGCCCCTTCTTCTTTTTGTATGGTTTATCATTGCATTTCTTGCAGATGGCGACTCCTATAAGAACCTGCGCAACTCGTATGACCCTTATTTCAAGGAGAAAACAACGCCAAAGAAAGAGCATCACCAGGCAAAGGAACCGGATACGCCTGAAAGCGGAAAGGATTAACTGGAAATTTAAAAAAAATCAGAACCACCCGGTTGGCCGATTGTTATGCAGATGGCTTCCGGGTGGTTTTATTTTGTAATATTATTATAGTGAACAAAACAGCTTTATATGCCATCATGCTGGCGCTGCTATTACCGTTAGCAGCTTATTTTATTGTGAAACGGGAGAGTGAGAAAGTGGCAACAATGCCCCCGCATTACCTGCCTGATACTGTTTATACAGGTATAAGGAACGGTAAGCAGTTTTCCGATACGGCATGGCATACAATCGCCGGGTTTTCCCTTACTAACCAGGAAGGGAAGCAGGTAACGCTGGACAGCCTTAAAGGGAAAATCATTATTGCAGATTTCTTCTTTACCCGCTGCCCTACGATATGCCCGCCCATGACACGCAATATGAAACGCCTGGCCGAATCCATTCACAATGGTCAAAGGGTTGGCGATAATGCCAATAAAAAAGTCCATTTTCTTTCCTTTAGCATTGACCCGGAACGGGATTCCGTACCACGGTTAAAATACTGGGCCGATAAATTTCAAATTAACCCGGAGCAATGGTGGCTGCTGACAGGGGATAAAAAAATTATTTATGATTTAGCCCTGAATGAAGTAAAAATAGGTTTGCAGGACGGGCATGGTGTGGATACCAGCTTTGTACACAGCGATAAATTTATACTTATTGACAGCAACAGGCATGTAAGAGGGTATTATGATGGCCTGGACTCCGTTGCTTTAGGCAAACTGTCGGGAGACCTGGTGCTGCTGACCATGGAAAAAGACCCGAATAAAAAAAGTTTTTTTGCCGGTAAGCTGGAAATAATGGCCATTGCATTTTTGCTGGCCATTTTTGGCGTAGGGCTGTTGCTTTTTTTTATAAGAAAAAGCTCAAAATCATGATAAAACCCGTTTGGAAAAAGAACGATAAAAAGGCAAAGGCGCTTATTTATCTTTTTTCGGCTATTGTCTTTATAGCTGTTGTGGTATTGGGAAGGGTGAAGTTGAATGTTGACCCTGGTTTTGATGTGCACATTTTCGCCGCTTTGAATGCTGTGCTGAATTCAATCGTTGCAATATTGCTACTGGCAGCGTTAGTTGCCGTAAAAGTAAAGAGGTACATCCTGCACAGGAACCTGATGCTGGCGGCAATGGTATTATCCATCCTGTTTCTGGTAAGTTATATCTGCCATCACCTGCTGGCCGACAGCACTTCTTACGGAGGCGAAGGAATCGGTAAAACCATTTACTACATCATTCTTTTAACGCATATCCCCCTGGCGGGATTAATACTTCCCTTTATTTTATTTTCTGCTTACCGGGGGCTTACCGGCGAGTTTGCCAAACACAAAAAGCTTGTCCGCATCACCTGGCCGGTATGGTTTTATGTGGCAGTAACGGGAGTGGTGGTGTATTTGATGATAAAGCCGTATTATTGAGGCAACGTTCCAAAATAGTTGGAGGTAATTTTTTCTGCCAGGTCTTCCCTCACAAAAACTTCCCGGCCAATATCTGTTCTGCCTGAATTGTAATTAGCTAATGCCGGCCAGCAATACCTGCCAGGCTTCGTTCACTTTTCCTTCTTCCAATAATTTCTTTGCATACCCTTGCAGTTCCTTTTCCATTTCATCGGGATTGATGCTGTAATAGTGAATGATTTGCCTTAAATGTAAATCCTCGAAAGCAGGATTTACTTCCGGATAAGCATCTACATTGCCCAGCTTGCCCAGGTCGTTGCCGGTAAGAATTTTGCTGTTGCGGATAGCAGCAGGCAGGGCATCTACACCTATTCCCAACTTTGTATTAGGCTTTTCTACTTCGAAAAGGCCCTGCTCATTCACTACCGAATACCAATTGCCGCCAAGCCGGGCCACATGGTGTATTTTTCGCTGGTCTAATTTTTTTTCTTCCGTAAACAACGAATCGTCAATGTGCATGAGCAGCACTTCGCAAATAACGAGGTTGCCTGCGCCGCCTTCTGCGCCAAGCGGTTTTATTTCAATTACCCTGCACTCCATTTTCACTTTGCTTTCTTTTACCATCGGAGGTTTTACCAATGTGGCCGGTTCTTCTGTAAAACCTGCCTTCGCAAATTCATTAACGCCTTTCGGATATTCACAACTGGCCAGTGATGCCTGCTGCACCATATCATAGGTAACAATATTGATGACCGCTTCGGGTACTTCCAGCACATTTGCCAATGTATGTTTATTGGTATTGTCCCTCACCCTTCTTGCAGGAGAAAAAATAACAATAGGCGGATGGGATGAAAACAGGTTAAAAAAACTGAACGGACTGAGGTTAACATTGCCCTCTTTGTCAATTGTAGAGGCAAAGCAAATGGGCCTCGGAGCTACTACATGCTGCAGGTAATATTGTTTTTCAACCGGTTTTAATTCTTTCAGGTCTATAATCATCTCACAAGATTTTTTCTTCCACTAAAATCAATTCTATCTTTTGTGTGAGTTCTTTTACATCATAAGGCGTATTGAACAGTAAGGCAATAACTGTTTTCTTCTCCGGAACAAATTCAAGGTCAGCCCTGAACCCGCCCTGGCTGCCGGTATGCCCGATGCGCTGCAAACCATTTACTGTTTTTGTAACAAACCAACTATACCCAACCCTTGGTTCATTTTCACCTTCCCATTCACTGAACTCTTTTACCCGCATACTATTCCTGATAATTTCTTCATCCAGGAAGGCCGGTTTATATAAAGCAAGATAATATTTATGCAGGTCAATGACTGAACACCATACGCCTCCATTTCCTGCTGCACAAAAAGTAGGCTCTTCGCCATAATCAAGCTCTAAAAAAAGATTTCCTTCCTTACTATAAGCATGGGCCACTCCGCTTTCGGGATGGGCGCCATCGGTAATATCGCTTTCCGTCATCCCGGCCGGGGCAAAAATTTCTCTCTTCACAAAATCCTGCCACTTACTGCCTGTAACCTTTTCAATAATCAGCGCTAACCCGTTAAAGGCAGGGTTGCTGTATTGATAACGGTTGCCGGGTTCAAACAACAATGTATCTGCTTGCATCAGCGGGGCAAAGTTCTGCTCGTCATTTGCCGTAAGATAAAAAACAGGGTCCTTATCCACTTCCCGGTTATCGGGCAACCCGCTTACATGGCTGAGCAAATGCCTGATCTGCACTTTCGCCGCTATTTCCTTATTCTTAAAGCCGGGGAAATAGTTTAGCAGGTTATCATCAAGACTTAGCAGTTTTCTTTGTTGCAGTATAAGTATGGCGTTGCTTACAACTGTTTTGCTGATAGAGCCTGTATTGAAAATAGTGTGAGGGGTTATCGGCTCTTTTGTGCTTATATCAGCAATACCATAACCTTTGCTAAATAAAATTTTATCCTCTATTGCAACCAGTACAGCGCCACCCGGTTCGTCCTGCTTCAGAAAAGAAGCAAATAATGAATCAATCCGGGCCGCTATTCTATCCTGGCTCATTAGTTTAGTTGAAATAAATAACAGAAACAGGGCTGCAATGATGCCTGTTCTATACATGGCTAACTGGTTTTCTTTTGTTGCAGCAGGCTCCAACCCGCATTATCTTCCTCTGCTGCGATAGTGTTGTTCAGCTTTCCCAATTTATCAATTTCCATTTCCACTACATCACCCGGTTGCAGCCATTGTTCCACATATTGGGGGTCATTAAATTTTCCTGTGCCGTTTAGCTCCAGGAAGCAGCCCGTGCCAACCGTGCCGCTGCCGATCACATCGCCGGGATATAAATCCACGCCATAAGAAGCCCTTTCGATAATTTCTGCAAAGGTCCAGTCCATATCGCTGAGATTACCATCGCTTACCTGCTTACCGTTCACAAAACATTGCATCCGCAGGTTCCAGCTTTTGCCGGTATGGTTTTCTTTGCAGGGAACAACCAACCCTTCCAACTCATCCAATGTTACCAGCCAGGGGCCGATAACAGTGGAAAAATCTTTTCCTTTGGCAGGACCAAGGTTCAGCAACATTTCTTCCATCTGCAGGCGCCTTGCGCTCATATCATTCATAATCATCAGGCCGCCTATATATTCGTCTGCATCTTTTGCCCTGATATTACGGCCATGCTTACAGATAACGATCGCCGCTTCCAGTTCAAAATCCAGTTTTTCAAAATGGTCGGGCATACATCTTATATCCCCGGGGCCTTGTATGCTGTGATGGTTCGTGAAATAGAATATCGGGTACTGGTCAAACTCGGGTATCATGTCCACTTTGCGGTTTCGCCTTGCTGCGGCCACATGCTGCCGGAAAGCATACCCGTCCCGGCAACTGGAAGGAAATGGAATGGGGGCCAATAGTTGAATATCGCTTAAAGGAACACCTCTGTTACTGGTGCGGGTTCCTTCTTTAAGCAGCAATTCCCCCGCCTGAGCGATGGGATAGCTGTCTTCCCAGTAATTTAAAAACATACTCATCGTACCGGGCAGGTCAGGGTGCAGCGCTTCCATAGCATACACCATTTCACCAATCAATACACCTAATTGCTCTCTTTCTTCTTTTATGTAAGAAATAAGTTTCATCAGTCGGCAAGTTTCCGCAAAGAACGGAAAAACCGGCTATACACCGGCTATTCTTCTTTTATATTCCACCAGCGCTTCTGATAATCTCTCTTTGGCTGTGGTATCTCCCGGCACATTATGCGAAGGATGTATAAATAATTTTACGCCGCGGTCGGCCAATATTTCTGCCACCGTAGTTACCGTCATCCACACTGCCGTAATAAAGCCAATCGTGGAAACAGGCCCAACTTTGTCTATATGATTTTTTAACGGCACGCAGGCATCCTGAACCGGCACACAGGTATCTACCACCAGGTCGGCCAGTTGGAAAATCGTTTTGCCGCTGCTGTGGCGGGTAACTTTTCCTTCGGCTTCTTTGGCGGAGCCGAAAACAATCACTTTCATTCCCCGCTTTCTTGCTTCAATGGCCACATCAATATTCACTGCATTGATACCCGTATGAGAAAAAAGCCACATGCAATCACGAGAATCAAAATTGTACCCTTTCATAATCTCGGCGCCATATCCTTCTACTCTTTCCAGGAAAACAAAATTATGTACACTCATGCCACCCACTATATTCGTAAAAAAAGTAAGCGGCAGCTCAATCATAGGATGAAAACCAACAAAGCCGCCGATACGGGGATACATTTCTTCAATTGGCAATGTCGCATGTCCGCAGCCGAAGGTATGCACCCAGCGTCCGGCCTCAATCGTATCGGCCATCATTGTTGCCGCCTGCTGAATGTTTTCCAGTTGTGTATTCTCAATGTTGTCCATAACGGTACGGGCATGTTGTAACCAGGTTTTTGCGAGCATAATTTGTTTGTTTAAGGTGATATGATACTATTATATTGTCATAATTTCAGTTTCGATCGGATGCTTTTATAAATGATAAGCAACAACAGCAACATGCAGGTCATGGTAACCAGCATTGCCAGCGGCAAATTTCCTATGCCATATTTATCAGCAATCAATCCAAAACAATAATTGATCAGCGTATTGCCAAGTAAAGCAATGACCAGTGCAATGCTAAATGCCGTTCCGGATAATTGGGCATATAGCTGGCCCACATAGCCAAGAATGATAGGGAACCCACCGGCCAAGCCTGCGCCTATTATAAGCAATGCGGCAAAAGCTGCATTATATGTTTGGTTATAATACAGCAAAAGGTTTCCTGCTATGACAAGCAAAAGCGATACGGCAAGCACAACAACAGAAGATATTTTTCTTAACAATGCCCCTAACAATAAACGGGCAACTGTAAGCCCTACAAGAGAAAAGGACAAGGCATACAATGCTTTTTCGCTGCTTACCTGCAATTCCTGCTGCAGGTACGAGGTTGCCCAGTTATTTATAAGTGATTCTGACCCGCTTTGAAAGCAAAGGAAAAAACCTGTCAGCAATAAAACAGGCTGTTTTAATAATGCCAATCCTTCTTTTAGCGGAAAACCCAACGCTTGCTTGGGTGGAGGGAAAAGCAGGAAGAAAAAATAAGCAACCGGCAGCAGCATAAAAAACCCAACGGCTGCCAGTACTGTAGTATAATCATAGTGTTTTGACAAAATACCGAGCAACAAAGGCATGCCTAATGCACCTATGCCAAAAGAAACACCCAATAAGCTGAGTTTAGCTCCTTTATTTTCTTCACTGATATCTGCTACCAGGGCGCTGGTGCCGCCATTGATAATACCGCCTCCAAAACCAATAAAAAAAATACAAACATATAAAACAGGAACAGATGAACTGAAAGCAATGCCCAATAACGCCAAAGCAGAAATAAGCACACTAACCGAAAGCAACATTTTGTAGCCGTACCGATCTACCACCGGGCCAAACACCAATGAGCCCAGCATGATGCCTATCGGCAGCAAAGAAGCAAGCGTTGCGGCGCTTAACCCGTCATTTGCATATTGCAGTTTCAGGTCGGGCAGAATAGAACCCAGCGTAATCAGGGTTAATCCAAAAAGAAATAAGCCCATGCAAGCGGCAATAAAGACCTGGTTTTTATTATACATAATTGATGGATTTGTTTTTTAAAGCAAGAAGGCCTGCTCCATATAATCCTGCTTCGGCGCCCAACGCAGATCCTGTAAGCTGCACTTGCGTTATACTGATGGGCTGCGCCCATTTTTTAGCTTCATCATATATTTTATCAAGATATTTCAAGGCCGGGCCAAATACGCCGCCGCCAAAGATGATTTTCTCCGGGTTGAAAAGACTGACAAGATTGGCTACAGCCATTCCCCAGCATTCAATAGCATTATCCAGCACTTTTATAGCAAGTGCATCTCCCTTATCTGCCGCAGCAAAAACATCTTTTGCCTTTATATTCTCAATACCCATTGAATATAACAGGGATTGTGGTTCTTTTTGCATCAGCTCCTTTGTCACTTTGACAATCCCTTCACCGGAAGCATTGTATTCAAAGCAGCCGCAGGAAATATATTTTTTATTATACGGCCTGTCCAATGCCAGCCAACCGATAGCGCCGCCTACATCATAAGCGCCTCTCAATACTTCGCCGTTAACTAAAATACCGGCGCCAATACCTGTGCCTGCTGCAAGAAAAACAGCATCGCTGCAACCGCGGGCATTGCCTCTCCATAATTCGCCAAGGATATAACAAGCCCTATCACTGTCAATATGAACGGATATGTTTTTACCTATCAATGCAGATTCCAGTTCTTCCCTAAGCGGGTAATTGTCCCAGCCGGGAATATTCGGCGCCCAAACATTTCCCGTTTTGGCGTATGCTATACCGGGTACACAAATACCTAACGCTTTCACAGTGTAGTTTTGCTCCGCCGCTTTCTTAAGAAGCAATATCGCCTGTGCAACAATCAATTTACCGACATCTCTGCCGGTTCTTCCTTCTAATGAAACAGTTTCCGAAAAAAGAATTTCTCCTTCATCGGAGAACAATGCAGCGGCCAGTTTGGTTCCGCCAAGATCAAATGCAATAACAGGCATAAAGAAATTTGGGCGATTAAGATAAGAAGAATGCTTAAAGAAAAAAGCCGCAAATAAACGCAATGGCATGAACAAAAAAAATCTCTATCTTTTCAGCTTCGTTCATTATTAAAGAAACCTATTATGTATCGGATCCTAATTGCCGTATTTCTTTTCTTGTTCATAGCCGGATTTTCAAAAAAGGAAAATCCTCCGGCATGGATACGCATTAACCAGTTGGGTTATACACCCGGCGGGGTTAAAGTGGCTATATGGTGCAGTAAAGAAAAATTGGCAATAGGCAATTGGCAATTAATAGATGCCGCCACAAAAAAAATAGCCACGTCGGGCAAAGCGGGCAACCCCTTCGGCGCTTACGGACCTTTTACTTCGACATACCGATTGAATTTTTCTCACTTCAGAAAACCGGGGCGGTATTACTTGCAGGCAGGCGGGGTGAAATCACCTGAATTTGAAATTGGAGAGGATGTTTACAAAGGCGCTGCGGATTTTTGCCTGCGCTATATGCGGCAGCAACGAACCGGGTTTAACCCTTATCTGAAAGACAGTTGCCATACGCATGACGGGTATGTACTGTATGGCGAAAAAGCCGGCATTAAAGACAGTACAAGAATTGATGTGGTGGGCGGCTGGCATGACGCATCCGATTATCTGCAATATTCCACCACTTCCGCCAATGCCACTTATCATTTGCTGGCGGCTTACCGTGATTTCCCCCATGTTTTTGGCGATGAGAAACAAGCCAATGGTTTGGATGGAAGCAATGGCATGGCCGATGTGCTGGATGAAGCCAAATGGGGATTGGACTGGCTGTTGAAAATGCACCCGAGGGAGGACTGGATGTTCAACCAGATAGCTGACGACCGTGACCACATGGGGATGCGGATGCCGGGGCAGGATACTTTTTACAGCAGGGGCTATGAACGTCCGGTATATTTTGTAAGCGGTGAGCCGCAGCAGCGGGGAAAGTTTATGAACAATACAGCGGGCACTTCTTCTACTGCCGCCAAATTCAGCAGCGCTTTTTCACTTGGATCAAATATCTGGAAGGGTCTTGATGCGGGTTACAGTACATTCTTGTCGGGCAAAGCCAAAACAGCATTGAGCTTTGCTGTAAAGAAGAAAGGCGTTACACAAACGGCTTCTGTCAAATCCCCTTATATCTATGCAGAGGACAACTGGAAAGATGATCTTGAACTTGCTTATGCGGAAGATTTTAATAATCGTGAAGAGCACGGTAATGACAAAAGCCTCATCGAAGCCACGCTTCTTGCCAGGGAAGAGCCGCTTACACCGTGGCTCGGCGCCGATACAGCAGCACATTACCAATGGTATCCCTTTATCAATATCGGCCATTATGAAGTAGCAAAACAATTAAAAGATAAAAGAAGAGATACGATTATCGGCTATTACAAGGAAGGCATCCAACGTGTCTGGAATAAAGCCAAACAAAATGCTTTCTACCGGGGCGTTCCTTTCATCTGGTGCAGCAACAATCTCACCACTTCATTTGCTATTCAATGCTATTGGTATAAGCAATTAACAGGCGATAAAACATTTGATGAACTGGAGCAGGCCAATTTTGACTGGCTGTTTGGCTGCAATCCCTGGGGAACAAGCATGGTGTACGGGCTTCCTTCCTGGGGCGATACACCGGTTGATCCGCATTCTGCATTTACTCATATCAAAAAATATCCTATAGACGGCGGATTGGTTGATGGCCCCGTGTATGGCAGCATCTTCAATGGCCTTATCGGCATCCGGCTTGTAAACCCGGATGAATACGCGGGATTTCAAAGCGACCTGGCCGTGTACCACGATGATTACGGCGATTACAGCACCAATGAACCTACCATGGATGGAACGGCTTCGTTGATCTATTTATTGGCTGCGAAGGAGGCGGAAGCCAGGCCAAAAAAGTAGCCGCCTCCGGTAAGGGAGGCTTTTTATATAACAGGGGCGCTATTATCCGTGGCGACAGCGCCAAAAAAGAAATTTCATTGGTCTTCACCGGTGATGAATTTGGCGATGGCGGAAATTTTATCGCCAAAGCGCTGAAGAAGGAAAAAGTAAAAGCCTCTTTCTTTTTAACCGGAAGGTTTTACCGGAACAAACATTTTAAAAAAGCGATTAAGCAATTAAAAAAAGACGGCCACTACCTGGGCGCCCATTCAGACCAGCATCTGCTGTATTGCGACTGGACAAAAAGGGACAGCCTTCTTGTAACAAAGGAAGTTTTTGCAACTGACCTGTTGAACAATTATGCAGCAATGGCTTCTTTTGGCATACAAAAAAGCAAAGCTCCTTTTTTTCTTCCGCCTTATGAGTGGTATAATGATTCCATAGCCGCATGGACCAAAGAGCTGGGGTTGCAGCTTATCAATTTCACGCCGGGCACATTGAGCCATGCAGATTACACCACACCTGCCGATAAGAACTACCGCAACAGCGAAACAATCTGGAACTCCATTCTCAACTATGAACAAAAAAGGCCGACCGGCCTTAACGGGTTTATCCTGCTGCTGCATATCGGTACGGACCCTAAGCGTACCGATAAGTTTTATTTTCGCTTGCAGGAATTGCTTCAGCGCTTAAAGAACAATGGCTATCAATTTCAAACGGTTGACGAATTGCTAAAAACTGACTAAAATCAGGCAATCCTCTTTTTGCCCCTTGCTATTCCATACCTGCTTTTACTATCTTTGCGCCATGCACTTTGAAAAAATTCACAATAAAGGGCAGGCCCGTTTATTTAAAAGCGACTTCCTGGAATCGCTTACCAAAGCCCACCCATTGGTGATCTGGGGCATGTATATCCCCATTCTCAGCTATCTTATTTATATCGCTGCAACAAAATATGATTACAGTACCCAAACCATTTTGCTGTTGTTTTTTGGCGGCATGCTCTTCTGGACGCTTTTTGAATATATAGCCCATCGCTTTATTTTTCACTGGGTGCCTAAAAAGCCAGGAGCCATCAAATTTGTTTACACATTGCATGGCAACCACCATCATTATCCCAGGGATAAGCAACGCTTGTTCATGCCGCCGGTTCCCAGCCTCATCATTTCTTCTTCCCTGTTTGGCCTTATGTACCTGATCATGGGCTCTTATACATTTATGTTTTTCCCCGGTTTTGTGCTGGGCTATTTAATGTATGGCTCCATGCACTACGCTATTCATGCCTGGAACCCGCCATTCAAATGGATGAAGCCTTTATGGCGAAACCACCACCTGCACCATTACAAGAACGAACACAACGGGTTTGGCGTAAGTTCTACTTTATGGGACCATGTGTTTGGCACAATGTTCGATCTGAAGAAAGAAAAAGAAGATAAGGAAAAGGTGAAGGAACTGATGTTTCAGAAAAAAGAAAAGTAAGCTCACCATTTTTCTTCATCACTAAGCGTATCGTCCCGCCGGTTAAATGCATGGCGGGATTTTATTTTCTCCAACTGCCGTTCTATCATAAGTTCCGTAATTAAAATGGCGGCATCCGTACCCGGATGCTCTTTAAGCAGCCGGCTTAGTTTATGCTCGCTTATATCCATCCTGTATAATACAGAGATGAGCTTATTCATGTCCGTCACCAGCAGTTCATTTACTTTTTGTATTATACTATTCTTCCAATCGTCTGCACTAACGAATGTAATATCCATTCCAAGAGAAGCCGCTAAATCATATTTTATATCTTCTTTCAAAGCTGCTGTTTATAATACTCCCGGTGTTTTTAGTCGTTTAAGGGGGCAATAAAAATATGTTAAAGCCAAAGAAAGCTACAATCTACGAAATAAATCGTATATATTTGTTTTTCCAACCAACCGCCATGAAAAAAATTCTTTTAACCGCTCTTGCAGGCTTATGCACCTTTATAGCTTATTCCCAGGGAACTATAACGGGAAAAGTAACTGATTCCACCAATAGCCAACCGCTGTCTTTTGCTACCGTAACCATTTTCAAAGCTATTGATACCTCCATTCTTACCTACCGGCTTACAGATACAGACGGCAACTTTAAAGTACCGGGTATCCCGTTTGGCATCAACAGCAGGGTGGTTATTTCTTTTTCCGGTTACAGTGTGTACCGGAAAGAATTTACAATAACCCCGGCGCAATCTGTATTGGACTTTGGGACTATTACCCTTACTCCCGAAACCAAGTCGCTTGATGAAGTACTTATAATAGCAGAACGTCCGCCCATTGTGGTAAAAAAAGATACCATTGAATTTAATGCTTCCGCATTTAAAACCCTTCCTAATGCACTTGTTGAAGACCTGCTGAAAAAATTACCCGGTGTGATGGTGGATAAAGAAGGCAATATCAGCGTAAACGGAAGGCCCGTAAACAGGCTGCTGGTAGATGGTAAAACTTTCTTTGGAAACGATCCCAAAATGGCAACCCGCAACCTGCCCGCCAATGTAATTGATAAAGTACAGGTGGTGGATGATAAGGAGCAGATGGCCATGAATGGCGATGATGACCCTAATAATGTAGGCAAAGTGATCAATATCACATTGAAAAAAGGGGTGAAAAAGGGTTGGTTCGGAAAAATTTATGCAGGCGGGGGAAGTGATGAACGATACGAGGCCGGCGGCATTGCCAATATTTACCGGGATACATTACAATTAAGTGTGCTTGGCTATATGAACAACCTTAACCGCCCCGGTTTCAGCTTTTCAGAAATCATGTCTTCGGGCGGATTTGAAAGAGTAAACAGCAACCTCAATAACAGAAGTTCGAGCATGTGGATGAATAACGGGGGAAGCGGCATCTCCATTAATGGCATCAGCTTTGGCGGTTCACAAAACAATGGCGGTATTGCTACCAGTAAAGGCGCTGGCTTCAACCTGAACCATGCCCCTAATAAGAAACAATCCCTGTTTCTGCAATATTTTTACGGAAATGTAAAATCTCCCGGTATAATCAATACAACTGCCGACCAGTTTTTTGAAGACACGATAATAAGCAACCAAACGAATAAAAATTCTTTGCCGGTTGTAAATGCACATAATATTGGTATTGGCGGAAAATTTAACCCGGATTCCATAACTACCCTGCAAATAAGCGCCAACTACATGATTGGCCTCCGGGATGAAACTTTGCTGAGCACTATCTCCACTTATAATAATAAGCTGGGCGACCTGACAGCAGGAAACCTGTCGCAGGATAATAATTCTGAAAGTTATAACTACGGGCATACAATTAATTTCAGCAGGTTGTCAAAAACCAGGGCGGGCAGGAGGTTCAGCTTCTCTAACCAGGTATCGGTAAATAACCAGCGGAATGATTTTGTTTCTATTTCGGATATGCTGATCCTTTATCCCGCCAATAAAGACAGCCTGTATGAGCAGCTTAGAAAAGAAAAGATGCCTGCCACCGATATTACTACCCAAATAAATTACAGCGAACCAATCAATAAATCCTTCACCATCAGGGCTGGCGCCACCTATCAGTACAACAAAACAAAAAATGATATAAGCACATTCAACCGTTTGCCGGGCAGTGATATATTCGATGTATTCAATGCAGCGCTGAGCAGCAATTTCAACAGAATCAATCACCGGGTGCAGTTAAATGCCGGGATAGAATACAAGCTGAAAGAGTTTACCATTACTCCTTCCCTGCGATACCTGTACCAGGGCATTGATAACGAATTGCTATCGGATGATTACACCATTAACCAACAGCTAAATAAAATACTGCCCACCCTTTCCATCCGGTACAAGCAACTTACCGTGAGCTATTCCAAAAATTATTCTTTGCCCTCTTTTAATATGATTAACCCGGTAGCAGACCTTAGTAACCCGTATAATATCCGCTTAGGGAACCCCGACCTGCTGCCCACAGCAACTCACAGCATATCCGCCAATATGTATTTCAATAACCAGCAAAAAATGTTATACGTTAGTGGGTGGTTTAATCTTTCTTTCAAAAACAATGACATAGTACAAAGTATCCTTGTAGATGAAAAAGGGGTACAAACTTCTGTTCCGGTAAATGCGGATAATACCAGCAGTTATTCTATGAACTGGAATATCAACAAGCAATATAAAAACAAGGCCAACGTAATTTTTACCTGGAACACCGGCAACTGGACTTCCATTACCAAAAATTTGCTGTTATACAACAACACATCCAGTTGGCAAACCACATTCCAGGTCAATCAATGGAGCGGTGTGGGCTTAAACCTCAATGATAAATTTGAGTGGAACATCAGTTATAGCATTGGTAAAAACTTTACTTCCTATACAAGCCCGCTATTTACCAAACTAAATGTTATCAATCATAATTTAGAAAACGGGTTTGTACTCCGGATGCCCAGTCATTTTATCTGGGAAACACAACTGATGTATAGCTACAACGGGAACATTCCTGCCGGGTTGCCTAAAGAAGCAGTACGTTGGAATGCCGCCCTGAACCTTACCATGTTTAAGGGAGAAGTCGGCGTACTGAAATTAGCTGTAAATGATATCCTGGCCAGGAACAACAGTATCTGGGTGTGGGCTAACCGGAATATGGTAACCACTACTCATAATAATATACTGGGGCGCTACTTTTTAGCTACGTTTACCTATAATATACGGCCAATGGTAAAGAAAAAAGTGGGAGGCAGGGAAAGCTTATTCTTTTTTTAGTTAAACTACCACCTGCTTTGTAGGTGGATTTAAGATTGAGCCCAAAATGTTGGCCACGAAAACACACTAATTTTCACGAAAGTGAAAATTTTTTTGCGTTCTTTTGTGTGTTTTCGTGGCAAAAAGCAACTCCTGCTTGCTCTGCTTTTTTTTACCCGGCATTACCACGGCCAAAGGCAGTGGATTTCCGGGTCGTATTAAAATTTCTCATACACTCCCAGGCCGAATAAAGCAAAATCGTATTTAACAGGGTCGGCCTGGTCCAGCAGCCTGAGCTGCCCGGTCAATTCTACGGCGGCCTGCCAGTCAGGCTGCGTTCTGCTCAGCAGGTTCAATTTTTTTGCTACCCGTATTACATGCACATCCAGCGGGCAAATCAACTGTGCAGGCGAAATGCTTTTCCAGATACCGAAATCGACGCCGCTATTATCCCTGCGGACCATCCACCGCAGAAACATGTTTAATCTTTTACAGCTTGATTTTTGTAAAGGCGAAGAAATATGCTTTCGGGTCCTCGATAGATGCTCCCATTGAAAAATTGTTTTTTTAAAACAGTTCAGCCCTTCTTCCACCGTCATATTCTTCTTTGGAAAAAAGGCTTTTTCCAGCGAAGAATGTGCTGCATAAATATTCTTCAGCGCTTCCACCAGGAAAAGCAGGTCATCACTGTTAAAAGTGCGGTGTTTAAAATGCAGCAGGCTTTTTAAATCTTTATTGGTGTGGTGTTGTATGAAACTATGCGGCGCATCATCCATCAGCCGCATCAGCTCCCTGGACTTATTAATAATGATGACACGGTTGCCCCAGGCAAAAATGGCTGCAAAAAAACCGGCTATTTCAATGTCCTGCTTTCCGGAGAAAAGATGCGGAACGGAAACAGGGTCATCCTTGATAAAGGAGACCCTGTTATACGTTTTTACTTTTTTATTCAATAAACTCCTGAGTGCTTCATCAATCATACCGGGTTCCTGCCCCTGATAACCCGCAGCAGGATTGCAATGATAGCAATAACCAGTAAAATATGGATCAGGGACCCGGCTTTCAAAACAAAAAATCCAAGTAGCCAGCCAATAATAAGCACTACGGCCAGCAGGTAAAGTATATTACTCATATAAACAAGTTTTAATGCTTTACTAAGGCAATGACCATACCAAAACCAATGCTATTTGCTATAGGATGGCTTTTTGCAGGTCCTCTATTAAATCCTCCGCATCTTCAATGCCCACACTCAGGCGTATCAACGAGTCCGATAATCCATTCTTTATCCGTTCCTCCCTGGGAATGGAAGCATGCGTCATACTGGCCGGGTGATTAATAAGCGATTCGACCCCTCCGAGGCTTTCTGCAAGCGAAAACAAACGGGTGGAAGACAGCACTCGCATAGCTTCTTCCGTGCTGTTATCTTTTAGCTCAAAAGAAATCATGCCCCCGAAATCCCGCATTTGCTTTTTAGCAATGGCATGCCCCGGATGATCTTCAAAACCGGGCCAGAATACATTGCCCACTTTGGGATGGTTGCGTAACCATTGTGCAATCAGCCTTCCGTTTTCACAATGGGCTTTCATTCTTACGCCTAATGTTTTTATTCCCCGCAATACCAGGAAACAGTCCATCGGTCCGGGCACAGCGCCACAGCTTTTTTGAATGAAATATAATTTCTCCCGCAGGTCAGCATCATTCATTATCAAAGCGCCTTGTATCACATCACTATGCCCGCCCAGGTATTTGGTTGCTGAGTGCATTACGATATCTGCGCCGAGGTCAAGCGGGTTTTGCAGGTAAGGGGAAGCGAATGTATTGTCAACCGCCAACAGAATATTTCTCTGTTTGGTAATATCGGCAGTAGCGGCTATGTCTGTTATATTCATCAGCGGATTAGTAGGCGTTTCAAGCCAAACCAGCTTTGTGTTATCTGTAATGGCCCTTTCAATATTTTTTGCATCCGTTGTATCTGTATAACGAAACCGGATACCAAATTTTTCAAACACTTTGGTAAAAAGCCGGTAAGTGCCGCCATACATATCGTTGGCGCAGATAACTTCATTGCCCGGCGCCAAAAGCTTGATTACCGCATCGGTAGCCGCCACGCCGCTGCTGAAAGCAAGGCCATATTTACCGTTTTCTATAGCTGCCAATGCTTCTTCCAGCGCTTTTCGGGTGGGGTTTTGCGAACGGGCATATTCAAACCCCTTGTTTTTCCCCGGCGCTTCCTGCACATAAGTAGAGGTTTGGAAAACAGGCGTCATTATTGCGCCGGTGGAGGGGTCCGGCTCCGCCCCCGCATGTATCAGTTTTGTAGCAAGCTTCATGATTAATATGAATTGTTTATACGAAATGCAAAGATGGGCTATTTTGTTTTAGCAGGTTGATTCGGAACATAAAACAACTTTTTTCCCTGGCCTGTTGGCCTAATGATTTTGCGCTGACCGGATAAACCGAAAAACTACCATGGGAAAATACAGGCAAAAAAGAGGAGAACCCGGCCGCCCTTGAAATGAGATTAGCATAATAGTTGCTGATACTAATCTTTCTGAAACCTCAAAGACCAACTGAAACAACCCCGTGAAAACCAAAGCCGCCCTGATAAATTGTATTGTACTGGCCGTAATTGCATTATGCAGCCATACTGCATACAGCCAGCTACCATCCCGCCAATGGGCACTCCAATACGGCGGCGGAAATGTAGATATTCCTTTTGTAATAAAAACAACCAGCGATGGCGGAACCGTTGTTGCTGGTTATACAGATTCAAGAAACGGGGATGTAAGCCCCCGGCCCAATCGTGATTACTGGGATTTGTGGGTGCTAAAACTGGATCGCTGCGGAACCATTCAATGGGAAAGATCGTTTGGCGGAACAGGTTATGAAAGCGCAAGGGATATAGTTCAAACAGCAGATGGCGGATATGCCGTTTTAGGAGAAACCAATTCAACCGATGGCGATGTTGTGGCCGGATATGGAGGAACCAAAGATATATGGCTTTTAAAACTAAATGCAGGCGGCGGGCTGCAATGGCAAAGAAGATATGGCGGCAGCGGCCTGGACATTGGCAATCATATTGAAATCGCTGATGATGGCGGCTACCTGATTGCCGCTTCTTCTTCATCAAATGACGGAGATATCCCCGGTAATCATGGTACGGGTGGATATACTGACGGCTTGGTTATGAAAATAAGCCCTGCGGGGGCAGTTCAATGGAGTAAATGTTATGGCGGCAGTAAAAATGAAGAACTGTTTGACTTTGAAATCATTAACGGAACAATTTTCCTTGCCGGTTTTACCAACTCGGTTGACGGGGATATTCCGCCAAATCAGCAAAACTATGATGCCTGGCTCCTGGCAATAGACCAGGGCGGTAATAAGATATTCAGCAAAATATTCGGCGGGTCGCAAAACGATGTGGCCTATTGCATAACAAAAGGCAATGATGGATCACTAACGCTGGCCGGATATACCACTTCCAATGATGGCGATGTAAGCGGCGCAAAAGGCAGCCAGGATTATTGGGTTATTAATGTAAGTCAACGGGGACAATTGAACTGGCAAAAAGTGCTGGGAGGGTCAGAAGCGGATTATGCAAAAACTATCATCACCGATAATGACGGCAGCTATATCATTGGAGGAATTTCTTATTCGGATGATGGCGATATATCCGGCGCTTTGGGTGAAGGGGATTACTGGATAGTGATACTTGACCGTTCCGGCCATCTTATAGGTAAACAAAACTGGGGCGGCGGGGGAAATGATCACCTGCGTAGCCTAACCCGCAACCCGGCAACAAATGAATATTATCTTGCCGGCGACTCCGATTCTGGCAATGGGGATTTCAGCAATTCGCTTGGAGAAACAGATTTTGCTATCATCAAGCTGAAGCTCCCTGAAATACAAACAAAAGATACGGCAGTATGTAATATCAGCGGGTTTGTTCTGGTGCAGGATACGCTGAGAGATGCCTGCGGATTTGATTCTGTCTTTGTTACTTACCAGCCCGTAAGCATCAGCGGGCCGTTTAGCGGTATAAAAACAGCAGATACCATTTTTGTCGGCCAAAGTATAACCTTACATGCAAACGGAAATGGAACCATCACCTGGACGCCACACCCCACACTTAGCTGTACAAATTGCCCCGACCCGGTAGCTACGCCTTCTGCAACTACTGTTTATACAGCAACCAACCAGCTTCATGACGGATGCGTGGTGCCCGGCAATTTTACAGTGGTGGTATTAAATGATGCAGTCGTAATGGTGCCCACTGCGTTTACGCCCAACGGCGATGGGCGCAATGATTTCTTCGGCCCGCTTGGCAAAGTGCCGGAAGGGTACCGGTTACAGATATTTAACCGGAATGGCGAAGTGGTTTTCAAAAGCTCATCCATGAGTCAGCGATGGGATGGGTATTTCAAAGGCGTGCCGCAACCTTCCAGCGTTTTCATTTACTTAATAGACTATAAAGACATTCAGAATAAGCCGCATCAGCAAAAGGGAACTTTTGTGTTGATCCGGTAATATAAATAACCGAAAAAGCACACTATGGACAGGAGAGATTTTTTTAAAAAAGTGAAGCAAAATACAGGGAGTACAGGAAAATCAGGTAAAAGGATGTTTGCCGGACTTAGCCCATATACCGGCGCATGGACGGTCAACGAAGTAACGCACCTGCTGAAGCGGACCATGTTTGGTGCAAAAAAATCAGATGTAGATTACTTTCTTTCGTTAACACCTGATGAATCCATTGATGAATTGTTAAATACCGAAAGCATACCATCGCCGCCGGTAAGGGATTATGGTTTGATAGAAGACGAATTTGGTGATATGCACGATGACCCCGGTGTAGTGCAGGGGCAAATCTGGGTAAATGACCCGAATACTGTTGTAACCCGGCCTGATATACGGTCGGCAATCAACCGGCTGCGTATCGCCGGGTTAAAGAAATGGTGGTCTGGCCTTATTGTCAACCAGGAAAGAAGCATACAGGAAAAAATGGTTTTATTCTGGCATCATCATTTTTCCGTACAGGAATCTGAAGTTGACAACTCGCAATCTTTATACAGGCACCATGCCCTTTTAAGAAGCCATGCACTGGGCAATTTTAAAACACTGGCAAAAGAAGTAACGATAGACCCCGCCATGCTGGTACACCTGAACGGCTACCTGAACTCAAGGCAGGCGCCGGATGAAAACTATGCCCGTGAAATGCAGGAATTGTTTACCGTAGGCATTGGCCCGGATTCTTTATATACCGAAGATGATGTGATTGCTGCGGCAAGGGTACTCACCGGCTGGCGTATCAATACGGACCCACTGGGTTCGTATTTCCAGGCATCTGCACACGATACAGGGTCAAAAACGTTTTCTGCATTTTACAACAACACCGTTATTAACGGCAGTACGGATGGGGAACAGGAACTGCAAGCCCTGATGGATATGATCTTTACGACTGATGAAGCGGCACGGTTTATCTGCCGCAAACTGTATAAATGGTTTGTCTATTACCAGATTGATGATGCTGCCGAGTCAGATGTAATTATCCCGATGGCGGATATTTTGAAAGCCAATAACTATGCGATTAAACCGGCGCTGGCTGCTTTATTCAAAAGCGAACACTTTTTTGATATTGCCAACCAGGCCTGTTACATCAAAAACCCGTTTGATATTATTGTGGGAACATTACGGGAATTCAATACCCCGTTCCCGGCTTATACCGATTATACCGCCGGTTACCCGTTGTTTTTTTCAATATACCACCGGGCTGCAGAGATGCAGATGGATTTATTCCAGCCGCCGGATGTATCAGGCTGGCCGTCTTATTACCAGGATCCCATGTTTTATGAATTATGGGTAAACAGTAATTCACTTCCGCGGCGGGCTGACTATACAGACGCATTGGTGAATGACTCGGTTATTGATGTAAGAACTTTTGCAAACTATTCTTCCAATCCAGCAGACCCTGATCAACTGGTAACAGATATTACCGGCTTACTGTTGAGGTACCCTTTATCAGGCACTTCAAAAAATTATGTCAAGAACCAGTTCCTGCTGAACAATACTTCGGACAATACGGTGTGGACCAATACCTGGAACAGTAATAACAATCCGGTGATTGATACTTCACTCCGGGATATGTTCAAATTCCTGATGAACCTGCCGGAATTCCATTTGTGCTGATTGGAGATTATTTAACCTATGTAAAAACAATTATGAACAGAAGAAAATTTTTACGCAATACTGTACCGGCGGCGGTAACCATGCCGGCCCTGCTGAATGGCCTTACATTTACCGCTCATGGCGCCACGGGCAGTTCCCTTGCCCGCTTGTTTGACGGGCCGGTAACAGATACCGACCATGTGTTTGTGCTGGTACAACTTGCCGGCGGCAATGATGGGTTGAATATGGTAATACCGCTGGATGTATATGCCAATTACTATAATGCCAGAACCAATGTGGCCATCCCGCAAAGCCAGGTATTGCGGCTGGATGGAACAGACCGTACCGGTTTTCATCCTGCAATGACTGCTTTGCAGAATATGTATAATGAAGGAAAGGTAAACGTGGTTCAATCGGTAGGATATGACAATCCGAGCTTTTCACACTTTCAGGCCACAGATATCTGGAATGCAGGAGATAATACGCAAAACCGAAGGCAAAGGGTAAAAAGCGGTTGGGTCGGACGGTACCTCGAAAGTGAATTTGCCGGCTACCCGGACGCTTATCCTGATGCTGAAATGCCCGACCCGCTGGCCATCCAGATCAGCAGCGTACCTACCCTGGCCGTGCAGGGGGAAATTTATTCAATGGGGCTTTCTATTACCAACCCTGAAAAAGTTTACACATTTGCCAACCCGTTTTCTGATTATCCAATCGACTCTGTTAATGCAAACAAGGAATTGAAATTTATCCGGGTAATTTCTGAAAAAACAAAAATCTATTCAGACCTGATCAGGGCGGCATACCGGCGGGCTGCAACGATGGCGGATTACCCGTCTGATAATTCACTCGCAGACCAGTTGCGTATCGTTGCCCGCCTGATAAAAGGTGGTTTAAAAACAAGGGTATATACGGTTACCCTGGGGGGATTTGATACACATAAACGGCAGGTAAACGCCAGCGATACCACAACAGGTTTACATGCCAAACTGATGAAAGATATTTCCGAGGGCATCCAGGCTTTTCAGAATGATCTTGAGCTGATGCAGATAGACGACCGTGTAGTGGGCATGACTTACTCAGAATTTGGCAGACGTATAAAATCGAACGCAAGCATGGGTACCGATCATGGCGCAGCAGCGCCGTTACTGATGTTTGGAACCCATGTGAAGAAAGGTATTCTTGGCAATAGCCCTGAAATACCCGCCGATATACAGGTAGTGAATAATATTCCGTTCCAATATGATTTCAGAAGCGTCTATGCATCCGTACTGGAGCAATGGTTTTGTTTAAAGCAACCGGCGCTGGATTCTATACTATTGCAGAACTACCAATCCCTTCCCTTGATAAAAGGAGGGCCTTGCGGTATTCCTGATACGCCGGATGATACCAACAATAATTCCAATAACCTCCTGTTGAAAATGTGGCCTAATCCCTATACGGTTAGCGGCACAATTCAGTTTTCTACCACAGGCGGTCATACCATGGTGCAGCAGATAGATGCGCTGGGCAGGGTAATTAAAGTGCATACAAACCGGGAATATGCTGCCGGTACTTATAATATAGATATATACAATGACGGGCTTGCATCGGGTGTTTACTTTATACGTTTACAGAATAAGTTGCTGCAAAAAGTAATTACGGTTCTAAAAATGCCATAGAGGCTAAACGGAGTAGCAACTTACGCTTTATAAACAACCGGCAGATGCCAGGTAGCGCCAGTCATAGCCAGCTGCTTCGTGGGAGCCATGTGGTCTTATTTTCTTTTGCAGCGTTTCCGGCTTCAGTATTTTTTCATCTGCCATTTTTCTTTTGGCCTCCTGTATCATCTCCTGAATGCGGGAATCCTTCATCCATTCTTTTTGCGGTGGTTCAAAACCTACTTTATCTTTCCGCCAGGTTATGGCATCGGGCAATTTGTTTTTCATGGCTTCCCTTACTATCCATTTGCTCCATCCCTTTCTTATTTTGAAATCTGCGGGCAGGGAAAAAACAAATTCAACCAGCTCATGCGAAAGAAAAGGCAAGCGTACTTCCCGCCCATGCGCCATGGAATTCCTGTCGGCATAGCGCAACAGCTCTTCCAAACCATGCACACAGGTATTGAAATAAAGTATACCATTCAACGTAAAATGATCCGGAACGGTATAATAAGCTTCCATGCTTTGCTCCTTCACAAACTCCTGTGTCAAATCCTCCTGCCGGATGGCTTTGGCCAGGTATTGCTTTTCCATTACAATAGTTGCAAAAGAAGGGAAATAGGCCGCTATCATGTTCCGGTAGTCAAACTTTTCATTTATTCCCAACTGTCTCGCTGCTTTTATTTCACCGCTTCTGTATAGCTTCCGTTTCCGGAAAAGCTCCTGCCAGTACCATTTATAGTACTTTGTATAACCTGCCGCTATTTCATCAGCGCCCTGCCCATCCAGTAAAACCTTTACGCCATTCTCAGCAGCCAGCTTATACACCTTATATTGTGCATAAATGCTTGCCGAACCAAAAGGCTCTTCCTGGTGATAGCAAAGCGTCTCCCAATCCTGTACCAAATCCCCGGCGGTGATGCTTGTTGTAAATTGCTTCAATCCAAATTTTTCAGCCATCATTGCAGCATACGCAGATTCGTCTTTTTCAAATCCGTCAAACACCGCAGTAAATACCTTGTGGCTGTTTGCAGCAGGGCGCATTTCCTGTAGTAATGCAGTAATGGAAGAACTGTCAATGCCACCGCTAAGCGAAGTGCCGAGAGATACATCACTTCGTAAACGCCTTTTCACGGAAAGTTTTAATAGCTCTGAAAAACGGTCAAGGGCTTCTTCCTCTGTAATTTTTTTATTGATATACTCCGGGTCTATATCCCAATAGCCGGATAGCTGCACCCCTTTTTCCAATGAAAATCTAAGTGTGGATGCGGCAGGGAGTTTGTATATATGCTGAAAAAAAGTTTCGCCGGGTTGCTCCGGGTTATCGGTATAGCCAATAGTGATGAAGTTGAATAGCATCCGCAATTCAGGTCTGCGGTCCACACCTGCAGCCCAAAGTGCTTTCATCTCCGATGCAAATAAAAAAATTTCGTCATCATAATAATAGAAAAATGGTTTTTCCCCAAAGCGATCCCTTGCGGCAAATAATTTTTGTTCCTGCTCATCCCAGATGGCAAAAGCAAACATACCATCGAAATGCTGTACACAATCATCGCCCCAATGTGCATAGGCGGCGGCAATCACTTCCGTATCTGTCTGCGAAAAAAAAGTATGCCCCTGCTTAACAAGCTCTTCTTTCAGTTCTAAGTAATTATAGACTTCTCCATTATGGACAATGGTAAACCGCTGCCTGTAATACATCGGCTGATGACCCTTATCCGTAAGATCAATGATGGAAAGACGGCGATGGCCCAGCAAGACATTCTCCGTTTCGTTCGACCATAAACCTTCCCCGTCCGGCCCCCGGTGAGAAAGGGCATCGGTCATTTTTTTGAGGTCTGCCCTGCTATAACGAGAAGCATTGGTCTGGATAATGCCGCAAATTCCGCACATACTGTAAATATCAGTAATAATTTCCGGTGCGGCTCAGAATTGAAGCGAAAGCTTCGCCTCTGTTTTTTCCCAGCCCATAATTAATTGCGCTATTTTGTCTTTGCCCTGGAACACTATGGTAAAATATTCAAGGAAATGATCGGTTTGATGAATGGGCACAGAAACCCGGATAACATCTTTTGACGCATCCGGATGCAGCCCCCAGGTATCGAGGTTGCTGTTCAGCACCAGTGTCCATTTGTCATTCTCCGGGATGCAATAAAGTATATAGCGACCCGCTTTCACTTTTTTTCCTTCAATTACCGCATCGCTGTATAGCTCAATCTCTGTTGACTCGTTGGCGCCTAAGCGCCAGGGCTCGCCGTATTTCAGGATGTCTTTAAAAAGTGTGCGGCCCTGCAAATGAGGCCGGCTGTAAATTACCCTGGCCAGCGGAGGTGCAGAAGCAGCGCCTGATGCTTTTATTTTAGGGTAATCAACAGGGAAATAGCTCATGTCCATTGGCGAAATATCAATAGAAACATAAGGGTTAACCGCTTTATCCGGGCGGGCAAATACAGATGAGTCAAGCCTGACTACAGTATTGGCATTATCTTTCTCCGGGTTATGCGGCCCTTTACAGGAAAATAAAGCAATCCCCAGCAACAATGCTAACATCGGTTGTTTCATATATCGGTCATTATTGAGTAATGGGCAACATCACTTTGACATTATCCCACGCAATAATAAGGTTAAATCCTGAAGTTGCTTTTTCAAATGCCATAGTAAGATGTTCGGTTACCGTAGCCGTCTGCTGAACTTTTACCGTTGTCCTTACCACATCCTTTTTAGCATCATACTTAAAGGAGCCCCAGGTATCCGTTTCTCTGTTAAGTATAATTGTCCATTCATCCGGGTTGGCTATGGCATAAAGTGTATACCTGTCGTTATCAATTTTCTTTCCTGCAATTGTAACGCTTTTAAAAAACTCAATTTCCGTGGCCTCATTGGCGCCTAACCGCCAAACCTCCCCGTATTTTACCAATTCGCCAAAAACCACCCTGCCTGCTTTTTGCGGACGGCTGTAAACAACCCTGGCTACAGGCGATTCAGAAGCTTTATCCTGTATTTTCAGCACCGGGTAGCCCGAAGGATAATAACTCATGTCCATAGGCGACTTGTCAACCGAGGGCAATCTGTCTGCCTGGGCCATAAGAGAAAGAAAACAAAATTGGACCAAAACCAGTAGTAGTACAGTACTTTTTTTCATAACACTTGATTTATTAAAACGGATTATTTTTTAATTTGTTACGTTGATATTAGCTATCCCCGTTCAATTTATCCAGCTCTTTCAGGGCAAACGGCTTTATATCGGCCCAGAAATGACGGTAACATTCCTCTAAAAGTTGGTAATGCTCCAGAAATAATTGATAAGCGGTTTCGCTATCGTTCATATAAGCCGCCCTTCTTACCAAACCGGCTATGCTTTTCCGGGTACCTTCTTTTGTACGATAGTTAAAAAGCCAGTTTTGTTGCTTCATATATGGAAATAGCTGCGAGAATTGCCCCGGCCACAAAGGGCTGTAACCTTCCAGGTCCAGATATACCTGCTGCGAAAAAGAATAAAGGGACGATTCTGTAAATTCTCCGGCATCCAGGGCAAGGAAATGGTCGTACACCACATCTATAAAAGCGCCGCTATACAAGCGGTAATGGGGCCTGAACACTTCTTTGGCCCGTTTCGTGGCGGCATGGTCATCTGTAAACCGGTCTATACTTCTGTGCAGGGAAATGCCCCGGCTTATCCTTTCAGGGTAATCATTTTTTTTCTTCCCTTTTACAAAGTCGCTGATCATGTTGCCAAGAAGTATCTCCTTGTTTCCAAAAGATAAAAAGGCATGGGCAAGAAAGTTCATCCTTAAAGATAGAACGAACTTTTTTTGTATTAGAAATTGCTTTTATCGGCTATCAGAAACACAAGAGAATCCCCTATATAATAAGCCCTTGTTCCTTATAGCCCGGCAGATTCTTTCTTGTATTCCCTGTAAGAATAAACAACAGGTACAATTACCAGCAGCGCCACAGCAATTATTAAAAAGATAAACAACGCTTTTGAAGGCAGCAGCAATCCTGCTATTGCAATCAGCAACCCGCCTGTAAACCATAGCTTGCCGGCCAGCAGGTGTGTTTTCTTCCAGTTGCTGTCACTTTGCAATGTCCACGGCAGCCGGAGGCCGGCAAAATAATTCGGCTTAATGTTATACATGTAATTACCCAATACGGCAAGCAGGATACCTACAATAATTACAATAAAATTTGGCTTCAACGAGGTATGCCCCGCACTACTGGTGTACAGGATATAGCAGGTAATGGCACTCATGAACAAGCATACCGCTATGGCCATTCTTTGCAACTTCTGCTTATTATTAGCATTGTATTTTCTTTTCGGATCAATACGGTCAAGATTGGTAAGCAAAAAATACAGGCCGATATTGAGGGCAAACATGCCAATCAAAAGAAACAACAGTTCTTTCCTGTTGCCATACCGGTCCACTTCCCCGCGAATATTATAATGCATGGGAACTTTTTCCGGCAATTTTTGCCAAACAGCCGCCAGGTAGGCAAGCGGGGCCACAAGAATCGGCCAGATAATGTAGTTTATCGCTTTTTTCATAATCACTTTTTTTTGGATTTGAATTGTATAAACCATTTTATAATTTCATCCACTACGGTCGTGTTTAAAGAATATACAACATATTGCCCTTCTTTTTCCGCTTTCACCATGTCTGCCCGTTTCAGGAGGTCAAGGTGATGGGAAATACTTGGAAAAGAAATATTAAACTGTTCGGCAATTTCACCTGCCGTCATATCTTTTCCCTGTAGCAACTGAAGTATCTCCCGCCGGGTAGGATCATTTAAAGCTTTGAACACAGTGTTCATTCCTGATTTAGTTATATATTTAGACAAATGTCTAAATATTATTTTGATTTGCCAAATTTCCGAACCTCTTTTTTCCTGCTAACAAAAAAGCAGGACTGTTAACTCTCCTTAACATCGGCTTCCATTAATCACAATTAGCTTGTGCCGGCCTGTAACCTATTTTAGCTTTGCAGCGTTATACTACTGAATTTTAAAAACCAACCAGATAAAATAACCTTAACAAGCAGATTTTTTATGAAACAGTTGATCTTATCGGCGGCCATTGCAATCAGCGCTTTAACCGCCTCCGCCTCAGAAGGAAATGTAAACGAAAAAGTTCTCAATGCTTTTCAAACTGAATTTAACACGGCTTTAAATGTTACCTGGGAAGAAAGAAACGGGTATTACAAAGCTTCGTTTGAATATAACGACAGCCATGTCGTGGCCTATTACGACCTTAACGGGACCCTTTTCGGAATTACACGCAATGTCAGCCCTCTTACCCTGCCTTTCGGCCTGCAAAAAACATTGAAAGAAAAATACGGCGCCTACTGGATAACCGGTTTGTTTGAAGTGGCAAGGAATGAAAACGGCGGATATTATATAACCCTTGAAAACGCTGACACCCGTATTGTTTTACATGCAGTTGACAGCTACGGATGGTCAGTGTATAGCAAAGAAAAGAAAGCCTGAAACGAAGTTAGTTTTGGTGTGTGGTACAACAGCCCCGTTCTTCTGCTCAGGAGACGGGGCTTTTTAATACGACTTGGAAATCCATCGCCTTTGGCCGTGGTAATGAGGCTGTGGCTATGCCGGGTAAGAAAAATCAGAGCAAGCAAGAATTGTTTTTTGCCACGAAAACACACAAAAGAACACTAAAGAATTTGCACGAAAGTGAAAATTAGTGTGATTTCGTGGCAAACATTTTGACAGTTGAATGCAGGCTCAAAATAGTAAGCCAAACCAGAAGAAGAAATTAGCCCTTTGGACTCGGTCTTAAATCCACCTGCTTTGCAGGTGGTAGTTTAATTTATACGTTATATGCGGTTAGTTAACGTTAATCCTGTTAACAACACATTCCGCAAATCACAATTGGCTTGTCATGCCTTTGTTGCGGGTATACTTTTGAATCAGTAATAATCTCAATTTTCATTTATTAAATCAACAGCCATGAAA
>CAZLLT010000025.1:37819-39670 GCA_964560445.1 uncultured Chitinophaga sp.
ATGAAAAAACAATTTTTAATCATCTTCGCAATGGTGTTTACAGCCATTGTTCCGGCCTTCGCCAATGAAGAGGCCGAAGTAAACGAAGCCGTCATTCAATCATTTCAGAAAGAGTTTAAAGGAGTGGAAGTATTGAAATGGGAAAAAGAGGATGCCGTTTTTAAAGCCATTTTTCTCTACGGAGAAAAAAGGGTTGCCGCTTTTTTCAGTGAAAACGGAACATTCCTCGGAAGCATCCGTGGCCTGTTCTTCAATCAACTGCCCCTTACGGTTTCCTCGGCGGTTAACAAACAGTTTTCTTCCCCGGTTATCATTGAAGCCAATGAAATCAGCAACGAAAACGGCACTTCGTACAAGGTACTGCTTGAATCAGGCGGTAAAAAGTACCAGGTAAAAACCAATGCGGAAGGAATGATCCTTAGTAAGGAAAAATTGAAATAATAACCCTATATTATTTCTGTTAAAGTTCTGCTGTTTACGGCAGAACTTTTTATTTTTGCAGCTCTACACCGCATTGTCTCATGCTATTATGATCTGAAGGCGGCCTTAAATGTTGTTCTATGAGCAAAGCTAAAGGACCTGTTTCCCAATTTATCCAACATCACTACCGTCATTTCAATGCAGCCGCTTTAATGGATGCGGCCAAAGGTTATGAAACGCATTTACTGGAAGGGGGTAAAATGCTGGTGTCGCTTGCCGGCGCTATGAGCACTGCAGAGCTGGGCATTTCCCTTGCCGAAATGATCCGCCAGGATAAAATTCATATTATCAGTTGCACCGGCGCTAACTTAGAAGAAGATGTAATGAACTTAGTGGCACACTCTCACTATAAAAGAGTGCCGAACTACCGCGACCTTACCCCGCAGGAAGAATGGGACCTGCTGGAAAATCATTACAACCGTGTTACGGACACCTGCATACCTGAAGAAGAAGCATTCCGCCGTTTGCAAAAGCACCTGGTAAAACAATGGAAGGATGCAGAAGCCAATGGAGAACGTTACTTCCCGCATGAATTCCTGTACAAGGTTGTGCTGAGCGGCGAACTGAAACAATATTATGAGATAGACCCGAAAGACAGTTGGATTGTAGCAGCGGCCGAAAAAAATATTCCTATCGTAGTTCCCGGATGGGAAGACAGTACTACCGGGAACATTTTTGCCAGCTATGTAGTGAAAGGCGAACTGAAAGCAAGCACCGTAAAAAGCGGGATTGAATACATGGTATGGCTCACTGATTGGTACCGCAACAATTCTTCCGGCAAAGGCGTTGGCTTTTTCCAGATAGGCGGCGGCATTGCCGGTGATTTTCCTATCTGCGTGGTGCCGATGATGTACCAGGACCTGGAGTGGCATGATGTGCCTTTCTGGAGTTATTTCTGCCAGGTAAGCGATTCCACCACTTCGTACGGCTCTTATTCCGGCGCTGTGCCGAATGAAAAAATTACCTGGGGCAAGCTGGATATAAATACGCCAAAGTTTATTGTGGAAAGCGATGCTACCATCGTGGCCCCGTTGATATTTGCGTGGCTGCTGGGGTGGTAGTGGACACGGCCTGTAATTTAAGGTCCGAAATACCGGCTTTGAAAATTACTACCAACTATTTTGGAACACTTAAGAGGGCTTTGCCGCATCAGAAGGCTTTTAAAGGGATAAAAAGAAACCGGGCAGCCAACAGGCTTACCCGGAAAACTATTTTCTAATTTATTATTTTAATTGATTTTCAGCAAAATGCACTTCTAAAATCTATTGTAGGCTCCCCCAAAGTTCGGCCAGAAGAAGTTAGAGTTTAAAATCGAGAGAGTTGTTAATTTTAAACTTTAAATACACATGAAAAAGCGATTTACAGAAAGCC
>CAZLLT010000026.1:0-37212 GCA_964560445.1 uncultured Chitinophaga sp.
AAGGGAAATTCCTCCCACTCACCCTCAAACCCCGGGAATCTCAAATTTGGAACCTTAATGTTTTTTTTTGACATTTTCGCCATTCAGCGAAAATCTTCAATTATCATCGAAATCCCAAAGTTTTTACATTAAGGATGTTTGTTTACATTTTGTAAACTTTTTAATACATTTGCATAATGAATATCATTAACCGGAAAACGGTTGTTTACTATGGTGAAAAATACCCCAAAGCAAAAAACCAGTTGCTAGCATGGTACAATGAAATGCTGGAACAGGAATTTGAAAACTTTAATGAACTGAAAGCGGTTTATGGAAATGCCAGCATAGTGAATAATCAAAGAGTGGTATTTAACATCAAAGGAAACGAATACAGGTTAGTGGTTTCAGTCAATTTCCGGAGAAAGGCCTGCTATACTATTTGGTTTGGCACTCACAAAGAGTATGACAAAATAGATGTGGCAACTGTTTCCTACGATACTAATATTAATAATTATAAAAAGAAATAACAATGAACTGGAAAGTAATAAAAACGGAAAAGGAGCATAAAAGAGCCGTTAAACGTGCAATGGAAATTTTCCATGCAGAACCCGGCACACCCGAAGATGATGAACTCGGCGTACTGATTCTTTTGATAAAAGACTATGAAGACAGAACGATAAAAATGCCTGAAATAGATGTGCTGGAAGTTATCAAAGAAAAAATGCAGGAACGGGGGTTAAAAAACAAGGACCTTGAACCTATTATTGGCAGCAAAGCTTATGTGTCATCTATTCTCTCCGGGCGCAGGGAAATAACGCTGAAAATGGCAAAGCGGTTAAAAGATTATTTTCAGTTGCCTGCCGAACTGTTTTTACAGGCCTCGTAAGTTTTAAACCATCTCGTTGATTCCAGCGAGATGATTTTTATCATCTTCCCGATGTCAGGAAAACGATACTACTTCACCAACCCCAATTCCTTTAAATACACTTCAATCTGTTTATCCAAATCACTTCGTTTGGCTTCCAATGTTTTTATTTCTTCCATTACCGCCTGTATGTCTATTTCTTCTTCTTCCTTAAAATTGTTGACATAGCGGGGAATATTAAGATTGTAATCGTTGCCGGCAATTTCCTGCAAACTGGCACGGTGGCTGTATTTTTCGATTTCTTTCCGGTTGCAGTAGGTGTCAATGATTTTTTTAATATGCTCTTCATTCAGCCTGTTTTGCCGCTTGTCTTTTTCAAAATGCTCACTGGCATTGATGAAGAGTACATCGTCAAACTTTTTGCATTTTTTCAACACTAAAATACAGACAGGAATGCCGGTAGAAAAAAACAGGTTGGCTGGCAAGCCTATTATCGTATCAATATGGTTGTCTTTTAACAGCTTGGTACGGATGCGTTGCTCTGCCCCGCCGCGAAACAAAACGCCATGTGGTAAAATAATTGCCATGGTTCCTTCTTTGCCTAAGAAATGAAGGCCATGCAAAAGAAAGGCAAAGTCTGCCGCCGATTTAGGGGCTAGTCCATGGCTTTTAAACCGAAAGTCTTCTCCCAGAGATTCCGACGGCTCCCAGCGATAGCTGAATGGCGGATTGGCAACAATAGCATCGAACTCCATTTTTTTAGCCGGGTTCATTTCGTTGAGTATACCCCAGTCATTCAGCAATGAATCGCCGTGGTGAATGTCAAACTCGGTATCTTTTACGCCATGCAGCAGCATGTTCATCCGGGAAAGGTTGTAAGTGGTAATGTTTTTTTCCTGCCCGTATATCTTTCCTATTCCATGTGCACCCATTTGCCTGCGTACATTCAATAAAAGTGAGCCGGAGCCGCAGGCAAAGTCCAATACTTTATCCAGCTTTTTCTTTTTACCCAAAGAAGGGTCCTGGCTGTCTAATGTTACGATTTCTGAAAGAATGGTAGATATCTGCTGAGGCGTATAGAATTCTCCGGCCTTTTTACCTGAGCCTGCGGCAAACTGTCCTATCAGGTATTCGTAAGCATCGCCTAATATGTCTGTATTGGTGGAAAACTTCGCAATGCCTTCGGCTATTTTTTGAATGATGGTGCAAAGTTTGCTATTTCTTTCTTTATAGTTTTTACCTAATTTATCAGAATTGAGGTTGATTTCGGAAAACAGCCCCTGAAAAGTACTTTCAAACGATTCGTTTTCTATATACTTAAACCCTTTTTCAAGTATCACTAATAAGTCATCATTTTGACTCCTTGCCAACTCGGCAATATTGCTCCACAGGTATTCCGGTTTTATTACATAATGCACTTTGCGACGCATCTGCTTTTCAAAATCTGCTATATCAGATTTATTTGCCTTGTACCATGTTGATAAAGGCGGACGTCTGTCATCCTGTTTTACAATAGGATAATCTGCACCCAGTTCTTTTTTGGCCGCTGCTTCATAGTTATCGCTCAGGTATCGCAGAAAGAGAAAGGATAACATATAATCCCGAAAATCATCTGCATTCATCGCTCCACGCAAATCATCTGCTATTGCCCAAAGCGTTTTACCGAGTTGTTGTTGTTCTATTGCTGTCATTATCTGAACTGTGATTTATTTGATTGTAGGATTACGTTGATTCTATTAGTGTAACAAAATCATCAGACATCGTATACTTTCAACCCCGATATTTCCCGCCCCTGTGCTAATTTTTTTAATTGCGGTATCAGGTCTTCCATCAAGGCCAGTTCTTTTTTGCTTCGGTCTTTCCAGCCTAATTGCAGCGGCTCTAATAGCTCGCTTA
The DNA here is from genome assembly GCA_964560445.1 of uncultured Chitinophaga sp. Taxonomy (GTDB): domain Bacteria; phylum Bacteroidota; class Bacteroidia; order Chitinophagales; family Chitinophagaceae; genus JJ008. The sequence goes on from CAZLLT010000026.1 coordinate 2,741, forward strand.
ATTTCTCACCATCAAATATCATCCTGCCTATAATGCCATCTACAAAATTTTTCAGCACGGCAGCCTGCAAGCCGTGTTTATAGGCAATGGCAGCCAGTTCTTTTGCCAGTTTTTCTTTTTTAAATGCTAAGAGACCTTCTTCTATTTCGGGTACTGTACGCCCTACGGAAACATCCAAACTTTCAATGTATGCGGAGATATCGTCCCGATCTTCCATCAACTTAGCGTCAGAACTAAGCATGTTAATAATCTGCTCCTTCGTCATTTTTTGCTTAGCAGGTTTACTTTGTGTATACCTTGCTATCAATGCCATAATATAATCGTAGTCTACCACCGCAGAAGCAAAGAGCACAAATTCAAAATCCAATTGCTGCACCTGGGGGTCGGCCCCGTTGCCTTTCTGCTGTTGCGTTTCTTTTAAGCCTTTCGCTGTTTCCAAATAAGCACTTTTAAACGAACGCAGATCGTCCGGCGGCAGCACGGCATCTATCTGCTGCTGCTGTTCAGTTGCCAGGTCGGTATATTGGTCCAACTGCGTTTTCAGCCGCTGCACTTCTTTAAAATGATTGATGAACTCTGCTTTGGCATTATCACCTTTCAGGTTGCTTACCTGTTCGGGTTTGTTTTCCAACCCCTGCAACTGCATAAAGGCGCCGAGTGCGGCAATGGCTTTTTCATATTTATCAATTACCACCGGGGCCGGCTCCACCAACCATATTTCTCTTGCATGGTCTTTCTGTTCGCCACTGAACAAACCGATGGCTTCATCCACGGCATCCTTTTGCCGGCGAAAGTCGAGTATGTTGCCATAAGGTTTGCTGTCGTTCAATATACGGTTGGTGCGGCTGAAAGCTTGTATCAGTCCGTGGTATTTCAGGTTTTTATCAACGTATAACGTATTCAGGTATTTACTGTCGAACCCGGTAAGCAGCATATCCACTACAATAATAATATCAATCTTGTTCTTTGCCGGGTAATCGGTATTGCTGTATTTATGAAATTTGATGCGCTGCTGCACATCCTGGTAATACTGGTCAAACTCATTGATGTTGTGATTGGTGCCGAATTGCCCGTTGTAATCGTTGATAATGGTTTTTAGCGCCAGCTTTTTTTCTTCGGGATTTACTTTGTTATCGGCCATTTCCTGCGGCAGGTCTTCCTGCAATTGTTTGATGTCGGCTGCATTTTTTGCACCAGCATCTTTATCATCTTTTACCTGCACCGGCGGCGAAAACACACAGGCAATGTTCAGCGGCCTGAATTCTTCTTCTGTGGCCGCTTTTTGTTTTTGAATTTCTTTAAACAGGTTATAAAAAGCTATGGCTTCATTGATAGAGCCGGTGGCCAGCACTGCATTAAACTTACGACCATTGGTGGCTGCATCATGCTTGGCCAGTATGGCTTCAGCCACTGCCTGCTGTGCAATGGCTTCACCGGGTTTTACTTTTTTCTCTCCCTCCGGTTTAAAATAATCAATATGAAACTTCAGTACATTTTTATCGTCAATGGCATGGGTAATGGTGTAAGCATGTAGTTGCTTTTGAAAAATATCCTGCGTGGTTTGAAAGCTGGCCACATCGCCTTCTATTTTCTGGTAACTGGCATTGGTTTCAAAAATAGGTGTGCCGGTAAAGCCAAATAGTTGTGACTGGGGAAAAAATTCTTTAATGGCTTTATGGTTTTCGCCAAACTGCGAACGGTGGCACTCATCGAAAATAAAAACCATTCTTTTGTTGCGTAAAGGTTCCAGCCGTCCTTTAAAGTTTTTTTTGTGTTCCCCGTCCAAAGCCAGCCCCAGTTTTTGAATGGTGGTTACAATTACTTTATCTGCATAGTCTTCGCTCAGCATACGCCGCACTAATGTTTCAGTATTGGTGTTTTCTTCTACGCAGCCATCCTGGAATTTGTTAAACTCCTCCCTTGTTTGCCGGTCAAGGTCTTTACGGTCCACCACGAACAAACATTTTTCTATATCCGGATTATCTTTTAATAACGTAGATGCTTTGAAGGAAGTTAGTGTTTTGCCGCTGCCTGTTGTATGCCATATATAACCATTGCCACGGCTCTGTTGAATGCAATCTACAATAGCTTTCACGGCATATATCTGGTAAGGCCGCATCACCAGTAATTTCTGTTCGCTTTCCACCAGCACCATATAGCGGCTGATCATTTCACCTAAAGCACATTTGGCTAAAAAATCATCTGCAAAATTGTAGAGGTTGTCAACTTTTGAATTATCCGGCTTCGCCCATTTATACACCGGCAAAAATTGCTCATCTGCATTGAAAGCAAAATGCTGGTTGCGGTTGTTGGTGAAATAGTACGTTTGCTTTTGATTACTTACAATAAACAACTGCATAAAGCAAAGCAGTGAGTTGGTATAACCATTGCCGGGATCATTTTTATAATCCACAATCTGCTGCATGGCCCGGCGGGGGCTTATCTGTAAGTTCTTCAACTCAATCTGTACAACAGGCACCCCATTAATTAAAAGAATAACATCATACCGGTGGCTGCTGTCCTGTGTATTCATCCGCAATTGGTTGATAACCTCATAATCGTTCTTGCACCAGTCGGAAATATTTACCAGGGAATAATGCAGTGGTGTTCCGTCTTCTCTTGTGAATGTATTTCGCTGGCGCAATGTCTTAGCGGCCTGGAACACATCGGGGGTAATGATTTCTTCCCGCAGGCGGGCAAATTCGGTATCCGAAAGTTTTACCCTGTTGAGTGTTTCAAATTTGTTGCGGAAGTTTTGTTCAAGGGCATAGCGGTCCTTTATATCGGAACGATAGCTGTATTTTAAGTCGGTTAGTTTGCCGATAAAACCGTATTCCACCTGGGGTTCGTTAACAACTGACATATTGAGTGGAAAAATACAGATGTTTTGTTGTTTGTAGAGTAGATCAAAAATAAAAGCCCCGGTAATTACCGGGGCTTTCCCGCTCCCCCTGCTGGACTTGAACCAGCGACCCTCTGATTAACAGTCAGATGCTCTAACCAACTGAGCTAAGGAGGAATACCTTTTCCCTTTTCGGGGACGCAAAAATAGGGATTATCAGCCACCGGGAAAAGTAATATCAAAAGATTTTCAGGGCCGGCCGGCACAGTAGAAAAGCGGTATTTCTCCCGGTAGCCGCTGCCGGTATGGCTACCCCGCCCCGGGAAAAAAGGCTCTTTCTCCCCGGAAAAGGTTAAAAAAACGGCTTTTCTCCTTCGAAAAAGGCATTGGGAATATCTTTTTTCCCAATAGAAATTTGTTGGGAAAGGAAATAATCTATATTTGACAACGGTAAAAATTAATACCCATTAACATTCTAAAATCAACAACATGGCAACAAAGAAAAAAGCAGCTAAAAAGGCTGTGAAGAAAGCAGCCAAGAAACCTGCCGCTAAGAAACCCGCAAAAAAAGCAGCTAAAAAGGCTGTGAAGAAAGCTGCTCCTAAAAAGAAAGCAAAACGCAAACCGTCAGCAGCCTTTATGAAACCCCTTACACCAAGCGCTACCCTGGCAGCAGTCATCGGTTCTAAAGCCGTTCCCCGCACAGAAGCCGTTAAGAAAATCTGGGTGTATATCAAAGCAAATAAACTGCAGGACAGCAAAAACAAACGCAATATCAATGCAGACGCTAAGCTGAAACCTTTGTTTGGTGGTAAGAGCCAGGTTACTATGTTTGACCTTGCCAAATATCTTAACAAGAACCTGAGTTAATACTACAGGTCATTGTATTTACAAGGGCGCAATAGTTGCGCCCTTTTTTATTTTGTGGCCACGAATAACAGCAAGAACACTACTGTTTATTGCCTGCGGCAATACTTTTAACAGGTTGTTAGTCACAGATAAGCACAAATGAACACAGATAAGAAAGATAGGCCGGGCCACGAAAGCACACTAAATAAACACTAAAATTTAGCGCCTGCGGCAATAACAAAACCTGGTTGCCACGGATTACACAGATTAACACGGATTGAGTGTCTTTTCATCTGTGCAATCCGTATGAATCTGTGGCTAAACTAAAATCGTTTCACGAAGGTGAAAATAATTGGCAGGTCTGTATTACTTTTTCATCTCTTCCAATTCTTTCTGCAGCCTGAACATCTCGTCACGCAGCCTCGCCGCCTCCATAAAATCCAGATCCTTTGCGGCTTTCTCCATTCCTTTTTTAATTTTTGAAATGGCTTTTTCCATTTGAGGGATGGTTTTATAAACAACCTGTTCTTCTTCCGCAGCAATGGTTACCAGTTCTTCATCCGGCGCCAGGGCATAAGGGTTTTTGGGGTCATACCCTTTAATATCCAGCACAGATGTTTGGGCAAAAACATCCTTCATTGTTTTAGATATCGTCCTCGGCGTTATGTTATGTTCAATATTATAAGCGACCTGTTTTTCCCTGCGGCGATTGGTTTCATCAATGGTTTTTTGCATGCTATCCGTCATCTTATCGGCATAAAAGATAACAAGGCCATCTACATTTCTTGCGGCACGGCCTGCTGTTTGCGTCAGGGATTTTTCATTTCTCAGAAAGCCCTCTTTGTCGGCATCTAAAATGGCAACCAATGAAACTTCAGGCAAATCCAACCCTTCTCTTAATAAGTTCACGCCTACCAGCACATCAATTTTACCGAGGCGCAACTCACGAAGAATTTCCACCCGTTCCAGCGTATCCACTTCGCTGTGTATGTACTTCGACTTGATATTTATTTTATGCAGGTATTTGTCCATTTCTTCGGCCATCCGCTTGGTAAGCGTGGTTACCAATACACGGTCGCCTTTCGTAACTCTTTTATCAATTTCATCTAACAGGTCATCAATCTGGTTCACCGAAGGACGAACTTCAATGGGAGGATCGAGTAAGCCTGTGGGCCTTACCACCTGCTCCACCACTATGCCATCGCATTTTTCCAGTTCATAATCATCCGGCGTGGCGGATACAAAAATGGTTTGCCCGGTCAGCGATTCAAATTCATGAAAATTCAAGGGCCGGTTGTCCAGTGCGCTGGGCAAACGAAAACCATAATCAACAAGGATTAATTTCCGGCTCCTGTCGCCGCCATACATACCGCTTACCTGCGGAATGGTCTGGTGGCTTTCATCTACCACTAATAAAAAATCTTTGGGAAAATAATCCAGCAGGCAGAAGGGCCTGGTACCGGGCAGGCGGCGGTCAAAGAAACGGGAATAGTTTTCAATGCCATTGCAATAACCCAGCTCCCGTATCATCTCCACATCATAGTTCACCCTTTCGCTCAGCCGCTGCGCTTCAATATATTTTCCCTGCAATTTAAAATAATCAGCCTGTGCATTCACTTCATCCTGTATCTCATAAATTACCTGCTGCAGCATATCTTTCGGCGCCACATAAAGGTTGGCGGGAAAAATAGCGGCATTCTCCATCGTACCGATACGTTTGCCGGTAAGCACTTCTATACTTTCTATTTCTTCTATCTCGTCCCCGAAAAAAGTAATGCGGTAACCATAATCCACATACGGCAGGTTAATATCCACCGTATCGCCTTTTACCCGGAAAGTGCCGCGGTTGAAATCGAGTGTTGTACGGTTGTACAATGAATTGACCAATGCATGTAAAAAGCCCTGTCTTGAAATGGTTTGCCCTTTATCAATACGGATAATGCCATTCTCGTAATCGGTAGGATTACCCATACCATAAATACAGCTTACCGAAGCCACTACAATAATATCCCTTCTGCCACTTAATAAGCTGGATGTAGCCCGCAAACGCAGTTTATCCAGTTCATCATTGATGCTAAGGTCTTTCTCAATATACACATCGCTTACGGGCAGATAGGCTTCCGGCTGGTAGTAGTCGTAATAAGAAACAAAATACTCCACAGCATTTTCAGGAAAAAACTGCCGGAATTCTCCGTACAGTTGTGCCACCAGTGTCTTGTTATGTGTAAGCACCAATGTTGGCCGCTGTGTATTTTGGATGAGATTGGCAATGGTAAAAGTTTTACCGCTTCCCGTTACGCCTAACAAGGTCTGGTATTGCTCACCGTTCAGCACTCCTTCTGTAAGCTGACGGATAGCTTCCGGCTGGTCGCCGGCCGGGGAAAACGGTGCATGTATATTGAATGGCATAGCGGGTACGCAATTTACTAAACACATAGAGCAGAGAAAAATAAAACCCTTTCCGGAAAGAAAGGGTTTCTGAAAAAAATACGCTGTACTTATTTAAAAGCTTGCCGACACACTGATTTTGGGTTTAGGATCTACTTTACCGCTTTCGATGGGAGCGCCGGTAATGCCATAATCGGCCAATGTTATCGTAAATGCAGAGGTGGCGTTTACTTTTCCGTCTTTTATTACAACCGTAGCAGGGGCTGTAACCGGTTTGCTTATTCCTTTTACTGTCAGGTCGCCAGAAACATTCACCGTGTAAGAGCCGTCTTTATCAAAGTTAATGGCGCTTAACTTATCCACTTTACCGGAAAAAGTAAACTTGGAATGCGTTGCTGAATTCAACCATCTTTCTCCGTTAAAATGTTCCTGTATTCTTGGATTGGGAAAAGCAAAATTGGCCACAGCAGCTTCAAATGCCACTACGCCGGTTGCTTTATTGAAAGCGGCGATTACCGTTTTGTTTTCTGCCTTGGGAAAAGCATCGGCAGGAGTGGTAGCGTCAAAAGCTACCGAAGCAGACGTGGTTGTCAGTTGTTGTGCCGTTAAAACACCGGCTGTAAATGCAAAAGTTAAAAACAAGATTGATTTTTTCATTGATTGCTGTTTAATTTTTATTGATTAAAGTTGATCTTTTGAAATTGACAGATGTGGTTTGCAATATCTCGCTGAAGATGCTGCCGCTGCAAACCCCTTTCACCGCTACAGCATCGCCCGGTTTAATGTTTTTTACCGTTTCATACTCCGTTTTCTCCAATGAAAAAACAGCATAAGAACCTGTGCTGTCGGCAAATTGAATAACGGCCGTAGAATCGGGTAGTATATTGACCGAAGAGGCTTTCCCGTCAACAAGAATTATTTTATCCATGTATTTTTTATTGGCTGCGCTGTCGCCGGTCAAAAACTCGCTGATTAAAACATCTGATTGCAACGTATAATCCGGCTTCAGGTTGGCCGTACTGTCAAAGGTTTGTGTTTCGAGGTGATTTTTAACCAGCATAAACCCTGCCACTGCAAAAACCGGTCCGATAAGCAGCCATAGTATCTTGTTTCCGAATGATAACGATGCTGCAAAAAGAAAAATAACAGCCGCAGCGGCCTGTATGTAAATGCCATGCACTAACAGGCTTTGCAGATTCTCTCCCACACCAAGTGTTACAAGTACATTAGAAAATAAAACGAATATAACTACGGCCGCCAGCGATAGTGTTGCAGCAATACCGGCCCACAGCCCCGCCTTCTTCTTTAACAAAGTCAGTAATAAGGCTATTGCCGCCAGGACCGGCACAAGCCAAAAGAGCAAAAAAGTAAAATCGAGTTGGGGAAAAGGATTGCCCAGTTTGTATTTAGATTCGGCAAGGCCAAAAAAGCTGCCGGCAGGAAGCTGGTAACCCGCCACCGTACTGCCTTCCCATTTTACCCAGGGGATAAAAAAGCTCAGGATGAGCAATGCCCCTGCAAAAAGAAAAACAATCGGTAATTTCTTTGTCGGTTGATTCATAATAGACTGTACATAACGATCAACCCGGTAAAATGGTTGCCGGATAAAGGCAAATATAAATGTTTAACCATTGAACTTTGTTAAAAGAACCTTATTGCCCCTGCTGTTTTCAGCCTGATAAAAAATTGCCCCCGCCGGAATGGCGGGGGTCTTAGCTAACCCATTTATCTGTCTGATATACTTAAAATTAAACAGCCTGCAATTCCTTAATCTTTTCACGGATCTTGCCCTCAATTTCTCCAGCCAGTTCGGGATTATCTGTCAGCAATTGCCGTACCGCATCCCTGCCCTGCCCTAGCTTATCTCCGTTATAGCTGTACCAGCTTCCGCTTTTTTGCACAATGCCCAGGTCGGTTCCCAGGTCAATGATCTCCCCTGTTTTGGAAATGCCTTCGCCGAAGATGATGTCAAATTCAGCGGCCCGGAACGGAGGGGCCACTTTGTTCTTCACCACTTTCACCTTCACATGGTTGCCGATGGCTTCATCGCCGTCTTTTATTTGTGTCTGGCGGCGGATGTCAAGGCGCACGGAAGCATAAAATTTCAGTGCATTACCGCCGGTAGTGGTTTCGGGGTTGCCGAACATCACGCCTATTTTTTCCCGCAACTGGTTGATGAAGATGCAAATAGTGTTTGTTTTTGAAATGGTAGCCGTGAGTTTTCGCAATGCCTGGCTCATGAGCCTTGCGTGAAGGCCCATTTTGCTGTCGCCCATTTCTCCTTCTAATTCGCTTTTGGGAACAAGGGCTGCCACGGAGTCAATCACCACTACATCCAGCGCACCGGAAAGAATGAGGCGGTCGGCAATTTCGAGGGCCTGTTCGCCATAGTCAGGCTGTGATATTAAAAGATTGTCCACATCCACACCCAATTTTTTGGCGTAGCTGCTGTCGAAAGCATGTTCAGCATCAATAAAGGCGCACATACCGCCTTTCTTTTGCGCCTCGGCTATTACATGGGTGGCGATGGTGGTTTTCCCGGATGATTCCGGTCCGTATATTTCAACCACCCTGCCGCGGGGCAGGCCGCCGATGCCGAGGGCGGCATCCAGCCCAATGGAGCCGGTGGAGATTACTTCCTGCATTGTTTCGGCCTTATCGCCGAGCATCATCACACTCCCTTTGCCGTAATCCTTCTCCAGCTTATCCATGGTAAGCTTGAGGGCTTTTAATTTTTCGCTGTTATTATTTGCAGCCATTTCGGTGTTTTTTTCTGTCTTTGCCATGCGTTAAAATTATTGATTTGCGTATTGTAAGTGCTGATTTTTTATGCACCGGAACAAAACTAAATCATTTAGCAATTAAAAACTAATTTTTTGGGGATTATTTTTTGGCCGGCAACCTGTAATTACTCAGTTTCCTAAAAATACCCGGTGCCCGGTAGCCGGTAAAAATTAATAATCCAGTATTTTAAGGGAATGAAGAACAGTTTTGAACTCATGCAGTCTTTGTTTGTGAATGTGGGCAAAAGCACCGGCGCCACCATCATATCAGCAGCAGCCGGAACACAGTTTGCTTTAGAAAGGAATGATTTAAAGAACGGGGTGTTTACCTATAGCATTCTTGAAGCCATGAACAAATATCCAAGTATAAAGATCAGCGAACTGAAAAGGATTGTGGGGGAAAGGGTGGAGCAACTTACAAAAGGGCTGCAAAAACCCACTTCAAGAAATGAAACGATTGCTGTAGATTGGAGCCTATAACAATGACCTTGCTGTGCATAAGAAATTGTTGAGTAAAAAGAAGCAATTACTATTTATAGCCTATATTAAAAATACCCGGAAAATGGCAGGTGAAAGAGGCCTGAAATCCGGTACCTTAATATAAATTCCCGAAAAATGAAAATAGCTGGCTGGATTGTCTCCTGTTTATTGGCAGGCTTTATTATTCTTGTTCCCGCCCGGGGGCAACAACCAAGGTTGATATTGCCAATCGGGCACACGTCTTCCGTGGAGTCAGCCCAATTCAGTCCTGACAAAAAAAATATTGTAACAGCTTCCTGGGACAAAACAGCGAAAATCTGGGATGCCGCTTCCGGAAAATTATTACATAGCCTGGAAGGGCATACCGATTTGATTAGTTCGGCACTCTACAGCCCTGATGGAAAACTTATTCTTACAAGTTCGAATGATTATACAGCAAAAACCTGGGATGCCGCTTCCGGAAAATTATTACATAGCCTGGAAGGGCATACCGGCTTGATTAATTCAGTACTCTACAGCCCTGACGGAAAACATATCATTACAGCCTCAAATGATTATACGGCGAAAATCTGGGATGCCGCTTCCGGAAAGCTTTTAAAGAACCTGGAACATTTTGACCGGGTTAATTCAGTGCAATATAGTCCCGATGGAAAATATATTGTAACCGCTTCCTGGGATGCAACAGCGAAAATCTGGGATGCCGTTTCTGGAGATTTATTACATATCCTTGAAGGAGATGCTTTTCCTGTTAACTCAGTACAATATAGTCCGGACGGAAAATACATCGTTACCGGCTCCATGACAGGCACACTAAAAATCTGGGATGCGATTTCCGGAAAATTATTACAGGATTTGGAACGTGCCGGCTGGGTTTATTCAGCCCGATACAGCAACGGGGAATATATTATAACAACTTCCTGGGACAATACAACGCAAATCCAGGACGGTGTCTCCGGAAAACTATTATATACCCTGAAAGGGCATACCGGCTTGGTTAACTCAGCACAATACAGTTCCAACGGAAAATATATTGTAACGGCTGCCCGGGATAAAACAGCGAAAATCTGGGATGCCGCTTCCGGAAAATTATTACATAGCCTGGAAGGGCATACCGACCAGGTCTTTTTGGCTCAATATAGTCTCGATGGGAAACATATTATTACAAGCTCGGCAGACGAAACGGCAAAAGTCTGGGAAGTGGCAACCGGAAATTTATTGCATAGCCTTGGAGGACATCTGTACTGGGTTGAATCAGCACAATACAGCCCCGATGGAAAGCATATCGTAACCGGCTCTGTAGGAGGATCATTAAAAATCTGGGATGCCGTTTCCGGGAAGCTATTAAAGAACCTGGAACATTTTGACCGGGTTAATTCAGTACAATACAGCCCCGATGGAAAATATATCGTAACGGCTTCTTCAGTAGATGAACCGGTAAAAATCTGGAATGCCGTTTCCGGGAAGCTATTAAATACCCTGAAAGGGCATACGGATTGGGTAAACTCAGCGCAATACAGCCCCAACGGGAAATATGTTGTAACCGCTTCGACAGATAAAACGGTAAAAATCTGGGAACCGGTTTCGGGCAAAATGCTGTTTAACCTGGAAATGCAGGCTTCTGTTCTTTCAGCAAGATACAGTCCTGATGGAAGATATATTGCAGCAGCATTGACCGATAAAACAGTAAAGATATGGAACGCCGCTTCCGGGGAGTTATTGCACAATTTGCAAGGGCACACCGATTGGGTTCGCTATGCAAAATACAGCCCCGATGGTAAATATATCGTAACAGCTTCAGCAGATAAAACGATAAAAATATGGAATGCTGCTTCCGGAAAACCGGAAAAGACTTTTGAACTTGGGCTAAATAATATTGCCAACGATATAGATTTTGTAAACGACAGGTTGGTTGCAGTAAATAACAGCGAGACTAATGTGTTTAGGTTTTCCACCGGCGAGTTACTATATAGTTTTATAGCCATAGATAGCATAGACCAGATTTCTGTACTTCCTTCCGGCTACTATCATGCTGCACAAAATGTAGCAAAACTCTTCCACTACGTCACCAAAGATTTAAAAGTCATCACCTTCGAACAACTCGATGTCAAATACAACCGCCCCGATAAAGTGCTCGAAGCATTAGGCAACACCGACACTGCATTGATCAGGAGTTATCGCAAAGCCTGGGAAAAAAGAATTAACAAACTGGGTATTGATACGACTGCATTCCGGGATGGTTACAGCGTACCCGAATGTGATTTTGTAAACAGAGCCGATATTGAATACGAGCAGAAAAACGGAACATTGCGCCTGCACATAAAAGGAGTTGACAGTGCTTATCAATTAGACCGCTTTAATGTATGGGTGAATGAAGCACCACTGTTCGGGCAAAGAGGCATCAGCATCCGCGGAAAAAAAAGCAATATCCTTGATACTACTATCAGTATTGTCTTATCACAGGGAGAAAACCGTATCGAAGCTTCTATTACGAATGTAAACGGAACGGAAAGCTACCGTATGCCATTGTTCGTCAATTATACACCGGCTGTAAAACAAAAAGAAACCCTGCATTTTATCGGCATCGGTATTGATAAATTTTCCAACGCCCAATACAACCTTCAATATAGTGCTAAAGACATCAGGGATTTATCTAAAAAACTAAAAGAAAAATACGGTAATGATATCATTATTGACACCCTGTTCAATGAGAACGTAACGGTAAGTAATGTAAAGGCCCTGAAACAAAAACTGTTGCAAACCTCCGTTAATGATAAAGTTGTTGTTTCTTATTCCGGTCATGGGTTATTGAGCAAGGATTATGATTATTACCTTTCTACTTATGCTGTCAATTTCAATAAACCCGAAGAAAACGGGTTGTCGTATGATGAACTGGAAAATTTATTGGACAGCATTCCGGCCCGTAAAAAGCTGATGCTGATTGATGCCTGTCATAGTGGCGAAGTGGACAAAGACGAGTTGGTCCGCATTGACAGCATCTCCAAAACCAATGAAGTAAAAGGGTTGAAACCGGTAGCCTATAAAAAAGAAGGGCAGTTGGGTATGAAGAACAGTTTTGAACTCATGCAGTCTTTGTTTGTAAACGTAGGCAAAAGCACCGGCGCCACTATTATTTCCGCCGCCGCAGGCACCCAGTTTGCCTTAGAAAGGAATGATTTAAAGAATGGCGTATTTACGTACAGCATTCTTGAAGCCATGAACAAATATCCGAGTATAAAAATCAGCGAACTGAAAAAAATTGTAGGAGAAAGAGTGGAACAGTTGACAAAAGGGCTGCAAAAACCCACTTCCAGAAATGAAGCGATTGCCGTAGATTGGACGCTGTAATAAACAGAAGCATGAGAAAATTATTTTTACTGCCCCTTCTTCTCCTGGGCTTTTCCGGCCTGTTGGCTCAAACCGTTGAATTTACCTACCAATCCGGCCTGGCTTCACCTATAAAAATCATCCGGTCTGTTCCCGGATCTTCTACCTGCATAGTCGCAACACAGAATGGCCAGTTTATCGCCTGGGATGTTACTTTAAATAAAATCCTTTTTAAGATAGAAACCCGGCACACCGCCCTCAGCGATATATTATTTATTCCTGAAACGAAATGGCTGTTGGTTGCCGGCGACAAAGGAATTGAAGTATATGAAGCATCCAAATTACTGACCGAACAGGCCGTTACCCTGCTTTTTACCTATACCCGGACCGAAATTGCGGCCCTATCCTGGAATGATGTAAAAAAAACGCTCAGGGTTATTGATAACGACGGGAGCCTTTTATCATTCAACCCCATCTCAACATTACAAACAGGCGAACCTTCTCAAACATTTAAAACAGGTGTTCGCTATGCATTCGGCCTCCGGGAAACCTCCGACAAGTTATTGGTGGCGGGCCTCCGGCAGCAGGCCTGCTTTGATCCGGGCAAAGGAACACTTCTTTCCCAATCTTCTTTTACCTGCAACGGCTCTACTGGCCATGTTTTCTCCGATAAAGAGGATGTCCTTTATGCTCCCTCTAATAATTCTCTGCTAAAAATTAAATATACCCGCTCTCAGATAACGGCTGAAACCGTCCTGATAAAAGCGCTGCCTGACGAAGCATTGATGCTGGGTATGGCCGCCGATACAGCAGGTAATGTTTTTATCGGCACAAACCATGACAGGATATTTCGCTACAACAGTTACGAAAAAACGATTGCTGAATTATATAAACAGGAAAACAGCTCCTTTACATCTCTTTTCCTTTATGAAAATTTTTTGATGGCAGGTGATTTTTTTGGCAACGCCATTGTACTGGACCCAGACGCCGGTGAAAAGATAGTTCAACTGAACGAAGATGCCACCCCGGCCCTCAATGGCATTTATCTTCATAAAAACAAAATGGTAAGTACTCACTTCGGGGTACGGGGCGTAGCTATCAAAATATGGGACATTCCTTCTGCATCGCTGGAGCAATCGTTCAACATAAAAGGAAATGTGGCTTACCATGTGTACATAAGCCCGCAGGGGGACAGCATCATTTCATTTCATACGGATGATGCCGTTTACCTCTGCCATCGCCAGGGCGACACCTATAAAATTGATACCCTTGAACCCCCGTCTATGGAATTTATGTACGGCTCTTTTTTTATTGACATTACAAAAGATAAAAAAAGCCAGCGGCAAAAAGATGCCAAAAACTTTCAGGCAATATTTACCACTCCGGGGCTAAGCAGTTTTATCGCCGGGCGGGAAGGTTCTGCTGAAGTTACTTTTGTCAAGTCGCTTGAAGAATGTAACAGCAACAAGCTGACTGATAATTACCGGATACCCATTGCCTGCCTGCTTGCTGCCGGTTTACAGGAAGAAACAAAGCAATGGGATATCATGGACAGCGACCTGTTTTATATGCGAGCCTGTTCTTCCGACTCCCTGGAGCAATTCCTTGAACGAACAAAAAGCGGCGGTATCCCAAAGGATAAAGCAACCCTTTTTTACAACATTGTAAAAGGAAAAGAAAAAACCGCTCCTTTCTTTTATATAAGCGACCTCAATACACAGCAAATCATCAAATCCTTTTCATTTAAAGAAGTGCCGGCCTATGTTGATGCGACAGAGTTGCCCGAAGCCGCTACTATATTCCTGGAAGACAGTCTTATTGTATGGAACAGGAAGGCCAATACTTCAACCACCATTCCTTTCAAGACTGATGCAATGGGTTTTTATTACGATTATAATGACGAATACATTGCCATTGCTGAAGACAAGAACAATACAATCAGCGTATATAATATAAAAAACAGGGTGGCGGAAGCAAGCAGGTGGATTTCCTTTGGTGAAGAAGAGTATCTCGTATATTTTCCTGAAGGCTATTTTAAAACAACCAGCCGTTCCAAACGGATCAATCTTTCCATCAATAAACAACCCTTATCTTTTTCCTCCTTCGATTTTCAATTTAACCGTCCTGATCTCGTAATAGAAAAGATAGGGGCGGCTGACTCTGCGCTTATCAAAGCATACCGGACCGCCTGGCAAAAAAGAATACAGAAAAGTGGTTTCCAGAAAACCGGAAGCGACGGCGGCATTTTGCCTGAAGCGGTGATTGCCAACCGGTCCGGCATAGAATACACGCAGCTTTCCGAAACCTTATCACTGGCGCTGAAATTTACAGGAGGAAATACAGGCATTGCAGATATTAATATCTGGGTAAATGAAGCGCCGGTGTACGGCTCCAACGGGCTGAACCTTCGTTCCCTGAATAGAAAAACGCTTGATACTACCCTTTCCGTAACACTCTCTGCCGGGCAAAACCGGATAGAAGTATCCGTTACCAATAGTAATGGCATAGGGAACTACAGGGTCCCTCTTACAGTAAGATATACTCCCCGTCAACCTGTTGATGAAAAAATATATTTTATCGGCATCGGCATTGACCAATTTGCAGACAGCAGGTATAACCTGCAATACAGTGTTAAAGACATCCGGGATCTTGCTGTTAAATTAGAACAGAAGTACGGTAGCGCTATTACTATTGATACTTTATTCAATGAAAACGTAACTATTGGTAATACAAAAGCGCTGAAACAAAGATTGCAACAGGCATCAGTGAATGATAAAGTAATTATTTCTTTTTCCGGTCACGGGTTGCTGAGCAAGGATTATGATTATTATCTTTCTACCTACAATATCAATTTTGATAACCCGGAACAAAACGGGTTGCCTTATGATGAACTGGAAAACTTGTTGGACAATATTCCCGCAAGAAAGAAGCTGATGCTGATCGATGCCTGCCACAGCGGTGAAGTGGACAAAGATGAATTAGTCCGGATTGACAGCATTTCCAAAATCAATGAGATAAAGGGATTGAAACCTGTAGCCTATAAAAAAGAAGGGCATCTCGGTATGAAAAACAGTTTTGAACTGATGCAAAGTCTTTTTGTGAATGTGGGCAAAAGCACCGGCGCCACTATTATCTCTGCTGCTGCAGGCACCCAATTTGCCTTAGAAAGAAATGATTTAAAGAACGGTGTATTTACGTACAGCATTCTTGAAGTCATGAACAAATATCCAAACATAAAGATCAGCGAACTAAAGAAAATCGTAGGCGAAAGAGTGGAACAGCTTACCAAAGGGCTGCAAAAACCGACTTCAAGAAATGAAACGATTGCTGTAGATTGGGAATTATAATAAAAGCAAACCCTACCCTTATCACGGTATTGCAGGCTTGCACTAATAACAATATATTCGGGAAATTGATATGATGCTACAAAAAACCTCTTTTTGCTTTGTACTGCTGTTGTTCGTAAAGGGCCTATACTGCCAGGAACCTGTCCTCACCATTCCTACCGGCCACACAGGAGGAATTGAACACATAGCCTACAGCCCCGATGGGAAATACATGGCCACCGCATCCGGCAATAATGACGACAAAAGCGTACGCATCTGGGAGACAGCCAGCGGAAAAATAATTCAAACCATCCCTTTCGCAAATGCTGTTCAGGGCCTTTCTTTCACAAAAAAAGGCGAGGGTCTGCTGGTGCACAGCGTTTTCATTCACCTGCTTGATAAGAAAACCTGGAAAACAATCAGCACCTTCGACAATCTTCCGGCGAAATATGTAAGCCTGTGCCCGGAACAGCAGCTTATTGCTTTTCAGCCGCGGATCGGATTTGAGCAGATTGATTCTATTTTCATTTACCAGTCCAATACCGGAAAAGAAACCAGCCGGTTTTTTATCGGAAAAGACGAGGTTGATGAAATCCGCTTCAGCCCCGACGGTAAAAGCATCGCCACCTTCACTTTTATTCCTGGTGATAGTGAAACGGAAGAGGAAGAAGTTTCAAAAATTATTATGTGGGATGTGGCAACCGGGCAGTCCAGGTGGGAAAAAACAGTTGCAAGGCAGCTATTAAACGATATGCTGTTCAGCCACAGCAGCAATTTTTTGATTGCCGCCAACGATACGGAAGTCCATTTATGGGAAGTTATTTCAGGTGAGGAAACAGGAGATATGAATGAGTCAGCAATCGGAAGAATAAAGCCTCTTTCTTTCAGCAGCGATGACAACAGGCTGCTTTGCGCTTCCGGGTACGAACTGCATCTATACGACATTTCAACTTCCCAATGGATAAAAACCTTTGAAAGGCACGAAGGTTATATATCCGGCGCTGCCTTTTTAAAAAATGAACAAATTATAAGCTCCTCTTTTGACAGCACTTTTATCGTATGGGATATCGGCTCCGGAGAAATAATCAAGCAAATAAAGGCACATGCTGCGGGCCTTAATGCGGTCGTTACAGCCCCCGATACGGCCGTATTTGCAATAGCAGACTGGAATAATGCAGTCAGTGTATGGAATAGCAAAAACCTGAAACAGGTATCAGCCCTTACGGGTGTAAACAGGTCCGTTAATCTCATCCGTTTTTTTCCCGACAGCCTCCATGCAGCCGTTGCAGATGAAAAAGGAACGATTAAAATCATCAACTTTCATACCGGCCAGCAGGTGCGGACGTTAAAAGGACATTCCTCCTTATTGAACAATTTCAGCATATCAGCAGACGGCAGCAGGCTTGTTTCCTATGATTATGACAGCACCCTCCGGGTATGGAATGTTTTAACGGGAAAACAGTTATATGAGCTCCGTGGGGAAGAATACAATTTCTACAATGCAGGCATTCATCCTGACGGGAACAGTTTCTTTACATGGGAGTCCATCGGTTCAAAGCTGAAAATAAGAGAGCTGGAAACCGGCAACATTCAATCCACTATTACGTTGGCCAACGAAAGCAATATTGCCAACGTAGTAAATTATAGCCCTGACGGAAAGTTCCTTCTGCTGAACAACAACGGCAAGCTTGAATACAGGGACCCGCAGACCGGAAAACTGATAAAAACACTTCCCGGCATTGCTAACACTATTGAATACTTACGTTTCAGCCCTGATGGAAAAAGTGTTGCCGCTTTATCCAATTCAGAGGGAATAATATGGGATATTACTACGGGCAAACCGATCAGTAAGTTTCAGCTAAGTGATAATGACCCTACGATTACATCTGCCCGGTTCAGCAAAAGCGGGCAAAAAATCGTTTGCAGTTTTATTGAATTTTCAGAAAAAGCCCCAAGAGGAGGCATTGTCCGTGTATTTGATGTACAAACCGGTAAAAAGGAAAAAGAATTTTACGGCGCCAAAACAGAAAAAGCATGGTTTACAAATAGCGGGCAGCACATTATTGCATTGGAGCAGCCGTTCAGCATCCGGGAATGGGATATGGCAAGTGATAACGGAAAGATGATTACAGGCAGCAACAAAACTATTTCTACCGCTGAAATCAGCCCGTCAGGCAACCTGCTGGTTATGGCTGATAATGAAACATTGCTTGTACATAATCTTGAAAAGAAAACCGATATGTACAGGATGGCCCTTGTAAATGATGATGACTGGATTGTTAATGACCTGTTCAGCCGGTATGATGGAAGCGAAGCCGCCCGAAAGCTACTGTACTTTACATGCAGCAATGAAATTATAGAACTGGAGCAGGTAAAAGACCAGCTATGGGTTCCCGGCCTTGCCGAAAGATTGATGAAGGGGGAAACGGTTCATGCAAAAAAAATCGCCGAGCTTGATATCTGCGGCTTCAGCCCCGTTACAGAAGAAAAAACAGCTACCGCCGGTACCCGGCATTTTACCATTACACCGGGTAAAGGCGGCCTGGGTAATGTTCAATTGCTGGTAAACGGAATTGAAGTCAAAACATTCGCCGCTTCGCAACTAAAAAAGAAGGACAACGCTTACGAGTTGATAATATCAAAAGAGGAACTGAATGAATTTCTTGTAGCCGGCCAGGAAAATACAATAACCCTTAAAGCATTAACAGCAGACAATGCCGTTACATCCCGCGGATTAATTATTAAAGATGATAAATCAAAAGATAAGGCGGCGCCACCCAACCTTTACGCAGTAATGATTGGCGTAAGTGATTATAAAGGCGAAGAGTTAGACCTGAAATATGCCGCCAAAGACGCCAAAGATATTGCCACCGCTTTAGGCCATTCAGCAAGAAAATTATTGAATACAGACGGAAAAGAACATGTATATATTTATAATCTCACCACATCCCGGGAAAGGGACCAGCTTCCGGAAAAGAATGCAATTAAAAAAACACTGGAAGAAATCGGTAAAAAAGCAACCGCCAACGATATACTGCTGATCTTTTTTGCAGGCCACGGCGTCATGGCTGCTGCAGGAAATGACGAAGAGAAAAAGCAATTTTATTTTTTAACCGCGGATGCTTCTTCGCTCACTTCCGGTTCTGCCATTGCTGATGCAGGTATCAGTACAACCGAATTAACAGAATGGATTCAGCCGCAATTTATCAAGGCGCAAAAAAGAATATTGATATTCGATGCCTGCAACAGCGGGCAGGCCATTAAAGACCTTGTAAAAATCGGGGGCGATGAACAATCTTACCTCGCTGCAAGAAATGATGATAAGGCAAGGCAGATAAAAGCGATTGATAAGCTCAATGAAAAGTCGGGCTTATACATTCTTTCCGCTTCTGCCAGCAACCAGAGTGCTTATGAAATGGGGCGCTATTCACAGGGACTGCTTACTTATTCACTGCTGAAAGCCATTAAAGAACAACCGGACATACTGGAAGAAGGAAAGTTGCTGAACATTACCCGCTGGTTCAATGCAGCAGAGCAAACCGTCAGTCAGCTATCCAGGGAAACAGGCGCCAGGCAGGAGCCGCAGATCATAACCAACACCAATTTCAATATCGGGCTGGTGGATGAAGAAGTAATGGCAAAGATCATTTTGCCGCAGGAAAAACCTCTTTTTACCGGCAGTAATTTTCAAAACAGCGATGAAGCCATTGCTTATGACGACCTGGAATTAAGCAAACTGGTGAATTCCCGGCTCAATGCAGTTTCTTCAAGGGGTTCTGATAATCCTATTGTTTATATGACCGGCACTAATTCTCCCGAAGCCTTTACTCTTGGAGGAAGATATGACGCATCGGGCAACTCCATAACCGTACGGGTCAACCTGATCCGTAACAAGAAAATTGAAGTCCGGTTTGAATTAAAAGGCACGACAGCCGGTCTTGAAGAAATAGCAGGGCAGATTGTAAAGAAAGCGGAAGAGTGGGTAACGGCTAAAAAATAAATGAAGCTTTTAAATTACCTAAAAAAGAAAATTCCCAATACCCTGCGCAATAAGCATGGAAACAATGCCCGTAATCAAACCTCCGTACACTTCTGTAGCAGTATGGTCCGAAACGATAAGCCTTGCAGTGCAAACTAATCCTGTTACAAGAATGGCGATGGAGACCCAAACGCCAAAATTCAGTTGCTGGTTAAATGCCAGCAGCAGCAGGAAAGCCAGCAGCACCCCAACGCTGATAGCATGAAGGCTTATTTTCATTTTTATATTCAGCATCAATGCCAGCCAGGAGCTGATGAAAGTGGCAAATGCAAAAAAAACAGCTTCTTTCGGCACTGGAAGCACATCCTGCATCTTATTGCTGTTCCACCATATATAGGTAATCCAGAAATACCAGACGCCGCAGGCTATCAAAGGAATAATCCTGTCTTTTTGCGAACGCAGGTAAATGGATTGAATGAACCCCAGCGCTTTTAATAGTAATACAGTAATAACCGGGAAAAAAGTAAACATAAGAAAGGCCATCATCATTATCCTCATCTTATTGGCCTCGCCAACACCTGCAAAAAGATAAGGATGCCTGTAAACAAGAAAAAAACAAACATATACAGGAATAAAAACAGGATGAAATATCAAAGAAATCACGGCAGCTATACGGCGAAACAACAATGGTTGTTCAGGAAAACTACGTTCTCTTACTGCATGTATTTGATTACTATTGTCAATTACAAGTCTTTCGCCCATATAGCTATTTTTACAATATATAAGGAGCGAATATAAAAAAATATGTTTTGTATATTGTATCCGAATAATCCATGCCAACGATTGAGTTGTCTTAATCGTCTTTATCTTTTACCAATCAGGATGATATGAAAAAACTGTTGCTTGCCCTTATTTTTCTCGGTTGCTTTGAGCAGGGCTTTGCCCAACAAAAAAACAAGCAGAAATTACAGGATATGTATGATGCTATTAAAGAGGCAGGCATACGCCATCCTGATATTGTTATGGCCCAGTGCATCCAGGAAACCGGCTGGTTGAGTTGTAAAAAATGCTGTCTTCGTTATCACAATCTCTTCGGATTCTATATAAATGGAAATAAGTGCAAAAAGTTTGAGTCTGACTCAGCCTGTATTGCTTATTACAAAACATGGCAGGATAAGCGGTATGATAAATGGAGAAAAAAATACCCCAAAGGGGATTACTATCACTTCCTGAAGTATGTGAAGTATGCTACCGGCGATAAATACAATAATGAAGTAAGACCCAAAGTTGCCTGGGTAAGAAAAAACCTGAAACTCTGACCTATTTTTTCTTCAGCCCCTTTATTTTATCAATGTGGAAAGGGGTATGTGCCGCAAAAATGTTGTTGATAAATAACAGTTCATTAATGCCTTCTGCTTTCAGCATGGCAATAAAATCCCCGGTATAATAACGCTGATCAACTACAATCACTTTCTCATAATTATTGATAAGGAACGGGGCAAATGCATTGCCGTAGGATTCTTTGACGATAGCAATTTTTCTCCCGTTATTCTGTTGTGTTTCCATTTTTACAATGGGGAGGTCGCCCTGCAAAAAAACAGAGTAGCTGTTGGTGCCGGTTACCCCTTCACCATACATTTTTGATTTGGCCCAATACCCGATTGTGGCGCTGCCAATGTAAAAACGTACAGAATCTTTGAAAAGATAATAACGAACGGAATCCGGGTTTTCTTTCAGTTTTGGATCACGGGTAAGCCGGTACAAAGAGCCGAGAAAAGCAGGTTTTACTTTAGATGCTATTGTGTCAAGGGATACCGGCGTCAATCCCGCTTCTTTACAAAAAGCCCTGTACGCATAGTAAGCGCCGAGGCTTGTCCAGTGATGGTCTGTATTAAAATAAATGTATTCCGACCTGTGCTTCCTTATTTCATCAATGGCCCATACTTTTTTGATATTTGAATCCTCGCTGTTATAGATATTCTCAATGGCAGGGCGGTTGGGCTTTTGAAGGTTAGCGTATTTCTCGGTTATCTCAAATTCCAATGCAACAGGAATAATCAGGTTATATACCTGTATGCCCGGGCTTAACAGCCTGTTATAGGAATTGATTACATCGGCGTACGCTTTTCCCATGCCTGCACCGCCGCCAAACATTTCAAAAGCCCGTTTCTTGAAAACAAACACACCTCTTTTTTTCTCTCCCGTAGCCCCGTCATCCGGAAGGGGGCCGCTGTTTACAATTTCATTGCCGGTTGTGTCCGCCGGTTCTTCATTTGCTTCGGCATCATTGGCTGGGTTGTATATTTTAATCTCCCCGGATTCATAGCCGAACCGGCTGCGTACTCCGTTTGATATAGTCATCCATTGGTCCCGCAAGGGGAAATTATCTGCATAATATTCCTCAATCCCTTTAAAATATTTTCCGCTCCATAAGGCGCTGTCAGAAAATTCGGGGAAATCGGCCAGTTTCCGGTTTTCCATTACGGATACCGATTGTTTTTTCATTGCCAGCGAAGCAATGCCCCCCAAAAGAAGAAGACCGCAAAAAACAATTACGTTTACCAGGTGAATCTTTCTATCAGTTGTTTCGCTCATACGTCGCTTTCATTTTGCGCCGGTCAAAACCGGAAATAAATAAACGGATTATAGCTTTTACCTACCAGTTGTGCCACGCAGATAAAAAGCAAAAACACATTAAAGCCTACGGTAACGGCATCAAAGTAAGTAACCCGAACCGCTTTCTTATCAATAAAGGTCTTTACCTTATGATACACCGGCATACACAATACGATGGCAAGTATCAGCCAGAATAAATGTGTTGTCAATGTGTTCATCACTTCTATATTGCCATGGTCGCCGGGAGACAACGAGAAAAGCTTCTGTGCATAGCCAATCAACAACTCCGTATCGGTAAAATAAAAAATAACCCAGCCGGGGATGATGATGGCCAGGGCATACAGATGGGCAAAGAAAGCCGGGATACGATCAAGTATCTTTTGTAAAAACGCTTTTTCAAGGGCAATAAAAATAAAAAAGTACAGGCCCCAGAAAATAAAATTCCAACTGGCCCCATGCCACATGCCGGTAAGAAACCAGACCACAAACAGGTTAAAATACACATGCTTGCGGTTGCCGCCCAACGGTATATATACATAATCCCTGAAAATGCTGCCCAGGGAAATATGCCATCTTCTCCAGAACTCGCTGATGGATTTGGATATATATGGGTAATTAAAATTCTCCCGGAAATGGAAGCCAAACATTCTTCCCAGCCCTATCGCCATATCGGAATAGCCGGAAAAATCGAAATATATCTGTATGGCAAACATGATCAGCCCCACCCACGCTTCAATACTGGACAGGGAGGCCAGTTCCGCCATGGTTAACGGGTCGCCGTTATCACCCATATATTTTCTTACAAGTTCAGCAGCAACATTGGCAATAATGACTTTTTTAAACAACCCGATGCAGAAACGGGAAAGGCCAACGCTGAAGTCCTTAAGGTTCTCCTTTCTTTTATCAATTTCATGCTCCACATGGGCATAGCGGATAATGGGGCCGGCCACGAGGGAAGAATAAAGAGAAACATACATTAAGAAATTAGGAAAGTTTTTCTGCGCTTTAATATCTCCCCTGTACACATCCACCACGTAAGAGATGGTATGAAAGGTGTAAAAGGAAATACCAATAGGCAGTGCATACCCCGGGGCAGAGAATGATGTGCCCAGCAGGGAGTTGACCGTATCTACAATAAATACATCGTATTTAAACGTACCGAGCAGGCAAATATTAAATGCCAGTGTAAATATCACCCCGATCCTGGCCCATTTGGTGCCGCGGTGCTTTTCTATAAAAATGGAGTTAGCCCAGTCAATCAAAGAGGATAGGATGAGCAACACTACCCATATAGGCTCGCCCCAACTGTAAAAGGCCAGCGAAAAAACAATAAGAACCCAGTTTCTCCATTTGGGATCTTTACTGCTGTAATAAAACAGCAGGTTCAGCGGAAGAAAAATAAAAAGAAAGACCAGGCTTGCAAATACCATATGGAACGGGTCGGTTGGTTTTAACTGTGTAAAATACGATTTGGATTTAAACTTTTATAATGCACAGAAATAAAAAATTCCGGAACAGGTTACAATACCCTTTATTGGGTATGTTTTGCGGGATTACAGTTCCTTCCTCAACCTGGCCACAGGTATATTCAACTGCTCCCTGTACTTGGCCACGGTGCGGCGGGCAATATTATAGCCTTTTTCCTGCAACAGCTCGGTCAGCCTTTCATCGCTCAGGGGGCGTCTTTTATCTTCCGCTTCTATCAGGTCGCCTAATATCTTTTTTACTTCCCTTGTAGATACTTCCTCTCCGCTATCTGTACTTAACGATTCACTGAAGAAGAATTTCAGCCGGTAAGTGCCGTACTCGGTTTGAACAAACTTACTGTTGGCCACACGGCTCACCGTAGATATATCCAGGTCGGTTTTTTCCGCAATGTCTTTTAATATCATCGGTCTCAGCTCGGTTTCGTCGCCACTGGTAAAAAAAGAATATTGATGGTTCATAATGGCATCCATAGTACTTAGCAGGGTATGCTGCCGCTGTTTGATGGCATCAATAAACCATTTGGCAGCATCTATTTTCTGCTTGATAAACAATACCGCCTCTTTTTGCCTTTTGTCTTTTTTAGCGCCCCGGTCATATTCTTTCAGCATATCCCGGTACCCCTCGCTGATGCGTAGTTCCGGCGCATTGCGGCTGTTAAGGGTAAGCTCCAGCTTGCCGCCATTGTTGATGATAAAAAAATCAGGCACTACATAGCTTTCCGCTTTATTGATTTCTCCCACATTGCCGCCGGGCTTGGGGCTTAGCCGGATAATCTGTTGCATCAGTTCCTTCAACTCCTCTTCGGTAAGATCAAGGCCCCGCTGTATTTTTTCGTAATGCTTTTTGGTAAACTCGTCAAAATACTTCAGGATGGCTTTAATGGCAAGGTCAACCGGTTTGCCCTCATCCTTCTGCCGCTTTAACTGAATCAGCAAACATTCCTGCAAATCCCTGGCTGCAACACCCGGGGGGTCAAATTGCTGGATGCGCTGTATCAAGCCCTCTACCTCCTCTTCGGTTGCTATAATATTCTGCCTGAAGGCAAGGTCGTCAACAATGGCAGCCGTTTCGCGGCGCAGGTAGCCATCTCCATCAATGCTGCCTATAATCTGTTCGGCTATCGCCTGCTCTCTTTCATCTAACTTCAATAACCCCAACTGGTCTATCAGCATTTCAAAAAAACTGGATTCTGTTTTATAAGGCACCTGCCTTCCCTCTTCTTCCTCCGGATAGTTATCATCCCTCAGTTTATAATCCGCTACCTCATCATCTCCTTCCTGGACATATTCGCTTACATCTACGGTATCATAATCTTCTTCGCTACCGTCCCTTTCTTCGTATTCATCCGCACCGGGTTCCGAAAATTCATCCTGCAATTCTTCGGCGCCGTCTTCATGCTTATCTTCATCCAGCTCCAATGCGGGGTTTTCTTCCAGTTCCTCTTTTATGCGTACTTCAAGGCTGGCAGTAGGCACCTGCAGCAGCTTCATCAACTGTATCTGCTGGGGCGAAAGCTTCTGTAATAATTTCTGATGTAGTCCTTGTGAAAGCGCCATACCTCTCCATTTTATTTTCAGGGGGATTTTTAAAAATCCGCCCTTTCCTCAAAAATAATGCCGTAAATGTAGAAACAAAATAAATAAACCTGGCGCAACGCATCAAGGGCTTTCTTGTTGTGTTCCTGTTAATGTTTTCTTGTGTGTTCCGGCGTTATGCTATACCCGATTTTAACAAAAAAATACATCCTTCCTTGCGTAAGAATAGCCGATCTCCTTGTTAAAAGCAAAAAAGGTGAATCTTTCTATACCCGTATGGACAACCCGGAAAGTTTGCAGTTAAATAATGTAAGTTGGCCTGTAGTTATTCCGTTAGGCCCTCTTCCTCTTTTTTCCATTGCTTGTCCATTACAAAAGTACCAAAAGGAATGATGGAAGCAATAAAGGCCAATGCCATCCAGCGAAGGTCCCGGTTGTATTTATCCTTTACAAGGTAAGCCCATATAATAAAAGCAACGAAAAGAATGCCATGCGCCCCGCCAACAATGGTAACGGCGATTGGGGTGGCTGCAAAATATTTTAAAGGCATGGCAATAAACAGAAGAATAAGAAAAGAAACCCCTTCGGTAAATGCAATCTTGCGAAACTGGCTGTATAATTTACTCATAGCATTTTGTGGCATTAAAGACCGTTTTCTCTTGTCTTACTAATTCTAATAATTAATTACCTGCTCTTCTATGGCTTGTGGTATTTCCCGCCATTCATATTGCTGGTTACGCAACTGGGGCTCAAACCCGGCTTCTGCAATAGCCTGCTGGATGGTTTTGTAAGTAAACCGGTGCGGGGCGCCTGCAGCGCTTACCACATTTTCTTCTATCATAATAGAACCGAAATCGTTGGCCCCTGCATATAAGCAGATAGAAGCCGTTTGCCTGCCTACCGTCAGCCAACTGGCCTGTATGTTTTTTACATTCGGAAGCATGATGCGGCTTAAGGCAATCATACGGATATACTCTTCAGCCGTGGTAAGGTTATGCACTCCCCTGATTTTGGTTAATAAGGTATCCACATCCTGGAATGTCCAGGGAATAAATGCAAGAAACCCTTTGGCCTGCTCCGGTTTGCGGCTTTGCACTCCACGCAGCTTCACCAGGTGCTCAAACCGTTCTTCAATGGTTTCCACATGGCCAAACATCATGGTAGCTGATGTCGTTATATTCAGTTTATGCGCCTCATGCATAATATCCAGCCACTCCTGTGCGCCGCATTTTCCTTTTGAAATAAGTCTCCTCACCCGGTCAATTAAAATTTCTGCGCCGGCGCCAGGCAATGAATCCAGGCCGGCCTCTTTTAATGCCGTTAAAACTTCTCTATGTGTGCTTTTTTCCAGTTTGGTAATATGCGCCACTTCCGGCGGGCCCAGCGCATGGAGTTTAATCGTGGGAAATTCTTCTTTTATCCTGCGGAACGTATCAACATAAAATTGCAACCCCAGTTCGGGATGATGGCCTCCTTGCAGCAATAGCTGGTCGCCTCCATATTTCTGGGTCTCTTCAATCTTACGGCGATATGTGGGCATATCGGTTATATAGGCTTCGGGATGGCCGGGTATTCGGAAGAAATTGCAAAACTTGCAATTGGCAATGCACACATTGGTCGTATTCACATTCCGGTCTATCTGCCACGTTACTTTTCCGTGAGGCACCTGCTTTTTTCTCAGCTCATCTGCAATAAGCATAAGGCTGCTGAGGGGGGCATGGTGATATAAATAAACACCTTCTTCTACAGATAAAAAACCAAGCGAGGCCGCTTTATCAAACAAATCATTTAACTGCATATGCACAAAGGTACAGCGGCGAACGAGAAAAAGGATAAACGGCGCTGAAGGCTGCCGATATTAATATATATTTATATGGCCAGCCGGTTGTGCCGCATCTTTTTACACATTTTATATGTCTTCTTATCAGGAAGATCTCTAAAATACAGGCTGCATGAAAAAGGTTGCTGTTTATATTTTTCTGTTATTTACTGCAATAAGCCGGGCATTGGCCCAGGAGGAGTTTGTTGTGTCTCCCTCCCGCGACATTGCCACTATCCCGTTTATACAGCTAACCGGGGGTATTCTGATAATACAAGCCCGGCTGGAAGATTATACCGACACCCTGAATTTCATATTGGATACAGGCAGCAGCGGCATATCGCTTGATTCATCTACCGTTCAATACCTCGGCATAACGCCTACGCCTACCAACCGGCTCATCCGCGGCATTGCAGGAATACGGCAGGTAGATTTTGTTTATAATAAAAAATTGCATTTTCCCGGCATTACTGTTGATGGCCTGGATTTTCATGTAAATGATTATACCATTCTTACAGCGGTGTACGGTTTGCAAATTGATGGCATCATTGGCTATTCCGTTTTGAGCCGTTATATAATCAAAATAAATTACGACAGCCTGCGACTTACCTTTGCTACAAAAGGCCCCATTCGTTATCCCAAAGGGGGTTACATGTTAAACCCTGTTATCAACCCGTTGCCATCTATATCTATGCGGGTAAAAGATAAAAAAGCCATCAATACAAAGTTTTTATATGATATGGGGGCCGGGCTTTGTATGCTGTTTTCAAAAGAATTTACAGAAGACAGTAATTTTCTGAACCCCAAGAAAAAGTCGCTTACTAAGCAAGGGGAAGGTTTGGGCGGAAAGATAGATATGGAACTTCGGGTGATCCGGGATGTTAAAATCGGACCTTACCGCTTTACCAAAGTACCGGTGTTTGTATTTGAAGACCCCTTTAATGTTACTTCTTACCCGGTCATGGGCGGATTGTTGGGAAACGATATTCTCAGGCGGTTCAATATAATCCTTAACTATGCCGAAAATGATTTTTTCCTGCTTCCTAACAGCCATTTTAATGAGCCATTCGATTATTCTTATTCCGGGCTTGAACTGTATTATATACATGGAAAAATAATAGCCGGGGATGTGGCCAAAGGCTCCCCGGCAGAGAAAGCCGGCATCCTGGAAGGGGATGAAATTATCTCTGTGAACAAAAATTTTTCCCAGAATCTGAACCAGTATAAAATTGCCCTGCAAACACCGAACGAAAAAGTGCGGGTAATTGTGAAAAGAGACGATTCGCTTATTGAAGTAGAGTTTAAGGTTAAAAGCATTTTGTAGCAGGCAAAACAACATCGGCCCGCTTTAAACCTCCTTTTTTGATACTTTTACAACCAATCTCTTTCAAAAATTGTTATCGGAACATGATCCAGTTTGAAAAATTTACACTGGCCAATGGCTTGCGGGTAATTGTTCACCAGGACCTATCTACTCCTATGGCGGTAATGAACATTATGTATGATGTAGGCGCCAGGGATGAAGACCCGGAAAGAACAGGGTTTGCGCACCTGTTCGAGCACCTGATGTTTGGCGGCTCTGTCAATATCCCGAACTACGACGAACCCTTACAAATGGCAGGCGGTGAAAACAATGCCTATACCACCAACGACCTCACCAATTATTACATACAGCTACCGGCACAAAACCTGGAAACTGCTTTCTGGTTAGAAAGCGACCGGCTGCTTTCGCTTGCTTTCGGCGAAAAAAGCCTTGATGTACAGCGAAAAGTTGTTTGCGAGGAGTTCAGGGAGCATTATCTCGCAAAGCCCTATGGAAATGCCTGGCATAAAATGAGGGAACTGGCCTATAAAAAACACCCGTACCGCTGGATGACGATAGGAAAGGAACTATCGCATATTGAACAGGCGGAGCTGGAAGATGTAAAAAAATTCTTTTTTAAGCATTACCGCCCTGCAAATGCCATACTGGTAGTGGCAGGCAATATTACCGTTTCGCAGGTAAAAGAGTTGGCAGAAAAATGGTTTGCCGGTATTCCTTCAGGAGAAAAATACAAAAGAAACCTTCTGCCCGAACCGGAACAAGACGAAGAAAGGCGCCTGGAAATAAAAGCGCCGGTGCCGGTAAACGCATTGTACAAAACGTGGCACATGCCCGGGCGATTGGACAGAAGATACTATATCATTGACTTGCTTACCGATATTTTAAGCGGCGGCGGCTCTTCCCGCCTGTACCAGGCCCTGGTAAAAGAAAAAAAATTATTCAGCAATATCGAATGTTATCATTTCGGGAGTACGGACAACGGCCTTCTTGCGCTGGAAGGTAAAATTGTAAAAGACGTAAATATTGAAGAGGCTGAAAAAGCGGTGGAAGAAGTACTCGACCGGATAAAATCAGAACTGGTGCCGGAAGCGGAATTGCAAAAAGTAAAAAACAAAACCGAAAGCATAATGGCTTTCGAGGATATGAGCCTGATGAACCGGGCCAACAGCCTGGCATATTATGAATTGCTGGGCGATGCCGCCTGGATCAATTTTGAGCTGGAAAAATATGCTACGGTAACCCCGGAAGATATTTTACAGGAAAGCAGGCGCATTTTCAGGAAAGAAAACAGCAATACCATTTACTATTTATCATCCAAAGAATGACCGTAACAGAACAAGAGAAAGAAGGGCTTGATCGAAAAAAAGCGCCAGCCATAGTAGATGCCGTTGATTTTACACTCAACTTAAAGCCCTATAGCAAATTTATTTTGGACAATGGCGTTGAAGTGTATGCCATTGATGCAGGAACCGAAGAAGTGCTGTCAATAGAATGGGTATTTTTTGCAGGCAACTCGCAGGAAGAGCAGAATCTTGTGGCGGCAACCGTTAATTTCTTATTACGCAACGGTACCGCTAAGCGGAACGCCTTCCAGATTAATGAACATTTTGAATATTACGGGGCTTACCTGAACAGGGCCTGTTATAACGAAACCTCTACCGTTTCCCTGCACACCCTTAGCAGGCATGTAAAAGAATTGTTGCCGGTGGTAAGAGAGTTGCTGACTGAATCCGTTATACCGGAAAACGAACTGGCCATTTATCAGCAAAACATGAAGCAAAAGCTGAGAGTGAGCCTGAAAAAAAATGATTTTGTGGCCGGGCGGCTTATTGATGCCTGTTTGTATGGCGCACAACATCCTTACGGCAAATACAGCAGTGCGGAAGATTTTGACGCCCTGCAAAGGGACCAACTTCTTTCGTTTTATAAAAAGCATTACCAGCAGGGAAAGTTTATTGTATTTATTGCAGGGAAATTGCCTGCTGATATAATTGAACTGCTTAATAAAAATTTTGGCGATCTCCCGGACAATTTTGGAGAAGTAAAAGAAACAATCATTCAGCCGGGTGCTGAAAAAAAACAACGGATTGCCAATAGCGAAGATTCGGTGCAGGGCTCTATCCGGATAGCAAGGGCCTTCCCCAACCGCCATCACCCCGATTTTTTAAAAGTACAGGTGCTTAACGCCTTGTTTGGCGGGTTTTTCGGATCAAGGCTCATGACCAATATCAGGGAAAACAAAGGCTATACCTATGGCATACACAGCTACCTGCAAAACCATATTCAACAATCTGCCTGGATGGTAAGCACCGAAGCGGGGAAAGATGTATGCGAAGCCACCGTTGAAGAAGTGTATAAAGAAATGAAGGGGCTTGGGGAAAACCCTGTTACCAACGAAGAACTGCTACTGGTGAGAAATTACATGATGGGCAGTATTCTTGGCGATCTTGACGGGCCGTTTCACATCATTGCACGATGGAAGAATATTATCCTTAACAACCTTTCAGAGCAATATTTTTACGATTCCATCAATACCATCAAAACCGTTTCCGCAGAAGAGCTGCAGTTTCTTGCACAAAAATATCTGCAGCCTGATGATTTTTATGAATTGGTAGTTGTTTAATATCGGTTCATCTGTGAAGGCATAACTTTGACCCTGAAACCTAAATGCAGATGGAGTTTGACAGGAAAAGTTTATCTGACGGACAGCTTGTTCATTTTTACCGTTCGCTTCTCTGGCCCCGCATGATTGAGGAGAAGATGCTGGTGCTGCTGCGGCAGGGAAGAATATCCAAATGGTTCAGTGGTATCGGCCAGGAGGCCATAGCCGTTGGCGCCACGCTTGCCTTGCAGGAAGACGAATGGATAATGCCGCTGCACCGCAATCTTGGCGTATTTACTACACGTAATATGCCTTTAAGCAACCTTATTAAACAGTGGCAAGGTTCGCAGGAGGGGTATAGCAAAGGGCGGGAACGAAGCTTTCATTTTGGCAATAAAGAGCATCATATCTGCGGTATGATTTCCCACCTTGGCCCGCAGTTGGCCATTGCTGACGGCGTGGCATTGGCCTATAGGCTCCGCAAGGAGAACAAGGTTTCATTGGCCTTTACCGGCGAAGGAGGAACAAGTGAAGGCGATTTTCATGAAGCGCTGAATGTTGCCGCTGTGTGGGACCTGCCTGTTATTTTTCTCATTGAAAACAATGGTTACGGTTTAAGTACGCCAACCAATGAACAATACCGCTGCATCAGCCTTGTGGATAAAGCCAAAGGCTACGGCATGGAAGGTGTGCAGATTGACGGCAATAACCTTCTCACAGTTTACGATACAATAAAAGGTGTGAGGGAATATTGCACCAGAAACCAGAAACCTTATCTTGTTGAATGCCTCACTTTTCGTATGCGTGGGCACGAAGAGGCAAGCGGCACCAAATATGTACCGCAGGATTTATTCCGGCTTTGGGAGCAAAAAGACCCGGTAAACAATTACGAACAATTCCTGCTCGCTAATAATATCCTTTCTTCTGATGAAGTAACAGCCATTCGTAATGAGTTCAAAGAAAAAATTGAAAATGAGTTGGCCATTGGATTTGCCGCAAAACCTGTTGTTGCAGATGCGGAAGAAGAACTGACTGATGTGTACGCATCGTCAGTCGTGAGCCGTGAACCGTCAGCGATAGTGGTTGATAACTCGGAAAGCAATTACAGTTCGCTACTCACAACTCACGACTCACGACTCATTGACGCCATCAAAGAAGGACTTAAGCAGTCTATGCAGCAGCATCCCAACCTTATATTGATGGGGCAGGATATTGCTGAGTATGGCGGAGCATTTAAAATAACAGAAGGCTTTGTGCAGGAGTTTGGCAAAGCAAGGGTTAGAAACACACCGATTTGTGAGAGTGCTATTGTTGGCACAGCGCTGGGATTATCATTAGAAGGTTACAAAAGCATGGTGGAAATGCAGTTTGCCGATTTTGTAACGGTTGGGTTCAACCAGATTGTAAATAACCTTGCCAAAATACATTACCGCTGGGGGCAAAATGCAGATGTGGTTATCCGGATGCCAACAGGCGGCGGGGTTGGCGCAGGGCCTTTTCATTCGCAAAGCAATGAAGCCTGGTTTGTGCATACACCCGGGTTGAAAGTGGTATATCCTTCTACGCCGATGGATGCAAAAGGATTATTGATTGCCGCCATTAATGACCCTAACCCGGTCTTGTTTTTTGAGCATAAGGCATTGTACCGTTCTGTAAGCGGCCCGGTTCCTGAAGAGTATTATGAAATTGAAATTGGCAAAGCCCGGCATGTAAGAGAAGGCGATGAGCTTTCCATCATCACTTACGGCAGCGGGGTGCATTGGGCCGAAGACTATGCAGCCGAACACCCGGAAATTTCCATTGACATACTTGACCTTCGCACCTTATCGCCTTTGGATTATATGGCCATCCGCAATGCCGTGCAGCGCACCGGAAGGGTTTTGTTATTACATGAAGATACTTTAACGGGAGGTATCGGAGGAGAAATAGCGGCCTGGATAGCAGAGCATTGTTTTTCTTTATTGGATGCGCCGGTAATACGTTGTGCATCATTGGACACTCCTGTTCCCTTCAGCATTGAACTGGAACAAACCTTTCTGGCCAAAGCAAGGCTGGATGAAACGGTAGAAAAGCTGCTCAATTATTAAAAAGCTATGTTGGTTTAACTCCGAAGGGGAAACGGTGTTTTTTTCTGCACCTGCCTGGCTCAGTCCACACCCGATAGCTATCAGGAGTGAGGTCAGGGAATGAAATGCTTTGTATCTTTAGATTTTGCTGATGAAAATAATATCTTATTCCATAACTGCCCGGAGTTCTTGCTGGCGCACAGGGCGGAAATAAAAAAAGACAGCGACTATGCAGCGCCTTTTTTTTATACTAATAGCCGGGTTAACTTTTAGTTGTTCAGTACAGCATAAGGTGATAGGTAAATATGGAGGAGAAAATATTCCTGATGCTTTTCAACTAAATGCAGATTCAACTTTTAAATATGAGTATAAGGCTTATCATGCATATTTGTATTCAACTGGAAAATGGAGGATGGGTAAAGGTAGTTCAATCCTGCTTAATAGCGATAAAGAAAGAGTTGTAATTCCTCGGGTGATAGAGGAAGGGAATAATGAAGAATGCAATATCGATTGTTCATTATCGGTTAAATTTATTTCGAAACAAGCGATTGATGTTGCAGATTATCGATGTGAGGTATTTATAAATGATACTCTTTATAGCGAATTAAAAAATGGGTATTTATTATCTAGTGGTTTAGATATTGGGAATGTAAATAAAGAGTTTAATATTGCTAATCCATGGTTCAGGTATGTTAGGTGCGATTCTCTTTTGTCAGTAAAGGTAAAAACAAGGATTAAGAGTATTTATTTTATAATTATGAAAAATCCAAAAGAAGTTACGTCAACATATTTTTCTCCTATTGCGTTAACTACTGATAAAATATTTCCAAACTTAGGAGAGCTGTCTTTCTTTGTTGAAATTGATGATTCCCTTATTCATTATAAGGCATTTTCTAATGAAAAGATTAAGCTGAAAAAGGACAAGCTTTATATTTTTACTCAGAATCAGAATAATAAAAAATGGAGGAAGATACCTAGAATAATGACTGCTGACCCTTGTGTCTGTTGCACAACTCACATACTGTTTATAAAGATATTTGTTTTTTCCTTT
>CAZLLT010000027.1:0-36546 GCA_964560445.1 uncultured Chitinophaga sp.
TGAAGCAGGAGTTCACTTATGTATCAATTTTTAATAGGGTTGTGCAACATTGACCCTTGTTGGCCGTAGTCTTCAGTTCTTTTATAAATTTAAAAATTATAGGGTTGTTGTACTGAGTCTGCGACTCAGTACCAAACTCGAAGAGTTTGTCTTTTTGTTTGGTTGTATTGTTGGTATTTTTTGTAGGATGTCGGTAGCTGCAAACCACCTCCTGCACCTGCGGCTGTTTGGCGGCCTGGACCCCAGGCTCCCCGGAAGAAATGATTGCGGGGGTTATAATCCCAGCTCTTTCACCGGGTCCCAAAACAACTTCTCAAAATTCACCACCTGGTCGTTCTTAATTTTTACCCCTTCTTTCTTCAACAGCTTTTCCATACTGCCGGGAGGGGAAAAATGATGCTTGCCGGAGAGTATGCCAAGCCTGTTAACCACACGATGTGCCGGCACTTTGGGTTTTACCCTGCCGGCGCCGTTCATGGCCCAGCCCACCATTCTTGCGGAAAGTTTGGTGCCAAGACAGGCGGCGATAGCGCCGTAAGAAGTAACCCTTCCTTTGGGTATCTGCCTGGCCACTTCATACACCAGGTCAAAAAAACTTTCATCCTTTCTGCCGGATGGCGTAATGGATTTTAATTTGCCTGCCGGTTTCTTATTGATTGCCACAATACAACTATTTATACTTTTCTTTTTCTTTCAGTAAAAAGGTTTTCCGGGGTTCGGGTACATTTTCATACTCAAAGGGGCAATGCCTGCACCCGCTACCACAACAATATCCTTTTTCCAGGTGATATTTTTCGGTAAACACCCAATTGCCCTCTTCATTGATGTAATAATCCACACCCTCAATCAGCTCTTTCATATTCCCTTATCTTTTCTTTCAGTTCTTCATCCTTTTCTTTATCGGCCAGTTTGGCCGGTAAAGAAAAAGCAAGATAATGAATGCGGTGGCTGCCGGCAATATCAAGCGATTCATAGTGCGTCTTGATTTTAAGGTCAGGGGGAATGGACGGGTCTTTGTATATATCATCCATATCCGTATGTACAGGGCAGTTGTATAATTCTATTACCGTTTTGGTGAACCTGTAAAGAGAAGGGCTGTCTGTTTTCAGGTGAATGACGCCGCCAGGAACCAGGAATTGTTGATATAACCGCAGAAACTTAGGATGTGTCAGCCTTTTTTTTGCTTTTGAAAACCGTAGCTGCGGGTCGGGAAAAGTAATCCATATTTGAGCCACTTCATTTTTTTCAAAATAATCTGCAACCTGGTCTATTTGTGTGCGGAGAAAAGCTACATTCTTCAAGCCATTTTGTAACGCTTTTTTGGCCCCTACCCAGATGCGGTTGCCTTTCAGGTCAACGCCGATGAAATTCCTGGATGGGTACATTGCCCCCAGCCCTACGGCATATTCCCCTTTACCACAAGCCAACTCAAGAGTAACAGGATTTCTATTGGAAAAAAAATCAGCCCACTTCCCTTTACTATCTTTCGGAAACTGCAATACATTCGGAAAAGTATCCAGCTCGGCGAAGCGGATTAGTTTTTTTTGTCCCATACAGGACAAAGGTAACTTTTCTGGCAGGGAAGAAATATAAAACTGCCGTCTGCTTATATCTTAACCTGTAGCCCAATTCCGAAAACGGATTTTAACTGCAATGCCGGAGAGGTTCCTTCGTCGCCAAACATTTCTACATCATCATCGTAGATCATGTCGAGGTTCCAGCTAAGCACCACTACTTTGCCCAGCTTGGCCGAAATGGAATTAGTCATGTACACATCCGTATTCAGGGGTTCATTTTTGTAATTGGAAAAGAGGTCAACCCGGCCCCTGTAAGAGATGTACTTATTAAAGTGGGTAGTATAATTAATTGTGGCGAAGGCGCCCAGTTCATTTGAGCTGTGTTCTCCGGGCTTTACGCCATATTCCCCTCTTGCAGATAAAGAATCGTCTGTTACAATGATCCAGCGGGAAGTAATTGGTGAAGCAAAAATGGACAACCCTTTCCCGGGCTTGTAATCAAGACCCTGGCTTATCAATATATAAGCAGGGGACATGAATGCGGAAGAAAACCTCTTTGAAAAAGAATCTTTCCCTGTTTCTGTAAAACTATACCCATTTAGTAATTGGGTGCGAAAATTAAAAAGAGAAGAAAGGTTCAGCTTTTTATTAAGTGCATGGCCGTACTTGGAAACCAGGTCTATCCTGTCATCATTTTTTCTGCCGCCAAGCGTACTGGTTTTGATATAACCTAAATTCAGCGCTAATGCATTGTCCCAACTGCTTTTTTCTTTTTTGTAAGAAGCAAATAAATTCAGCGCTGTGGCGGCAGAAAAAGAAAAATCGTCGCCGCCGGCGGCCCAGTTGCTAAGGGAACCCTGGCCTACGCTGATATTGTAAATACCCCCGGCTTTCCATGCTTTTTTTGAAGTATCGGCATTATTTTTCGGGACAGAACGTAACGATTCGGATTGTAATTTTTTAATACTTGCATCCTGTGCATACAAACCTGTTGCAAGAAGCAATAATAGAAAGAACGGGGCAGCCTTTTTTGTCATTACTAAAAATTCTTTTGAAAGTGACATAATCAGTCTTTCAAACGGGGGCGGATTATTCCGGTTGAAGCCGGAATGGGCAAGCATTTGTTGTGTGCAAAGATAGCTTCTATATAAAATAAAATAAGGCCGATTTATTTTATAAAAAATGTTAAAACGTCGTATAAAACTAATGAGTGTTAGAAAAAATGGCTGCCCGCATACCCGGGCAACCATTCAAATTAAAACATTTGTATAAGTAAGGTTGTTTTAAAACTTCACCAGCAAGCCCAGGCCTACTAATGATTTTACCTGCAATGCAGGAGATGTCTGGTTGGGCCCAAAAAGTTTTACATCGTCATCGTAAATCAGGTCAAGGCCCCAGGTGGCCGACAAAACCTTTGACAGCTTTACATTAAGCGTATTCGACATGAAGAGGTCAATGTTTTGCGGATTGTGGCGATAGTTGGAAAAGAGGTCCAATCTTCCTTTATAAGTAATGTTCTTGCTTATCTCTTTCAGGTAATTGAGTGTGGCAAAAGCGCCGAACTCAAGTATGCTTTTTTTACCGGGCTCTACGCCGTACAGCCCTTTATTAGAAAGAGCAGTGTCTCTTACAATAACCCAACGGGCCGTAGCCGGGGAGAAAAAAATAGAAAAATCAGGAACAGGCTTATAGTCTAACCCCGCACCGAGGAGCAAATAACCCGGCGCCATGAAGCTGGAGGCAAATGTTTTTACATTGTCCGGGAAAGTATAACCTTTGAAAAACTGGGAACGCAGGTTAAACACCCCTGCTACGCTCAGCTTGGGGTTCAGGGCATAACCATATTTTGACAAAAAATCAAACCGGTCGTCATTTTTGCGGCTGCCGAGGCTGGTCGTGTTTACATAGCCAAGGTTGAAATCAAATGTATTATCCCAGCTATGCTTTTCTTTTTTATAAAAAGCATAAAGGCTGAGCAGTGAATTTACCGAGAAAGAAAAATTATCGCCACCTGCAGCCCAGTTGCTCAAAGAGCCTTGCGAAAGGTTGATGCTATAGATGCCGCCCTTTTTCCATACTTTATTAGTTGTGTCATTGGGATCTTTTTTAATCTCCTTGGAAGCTTCGTCCTGCAGGTTTTTTACGGCCCCATCCTGGGCAAAAAGCGAAAGGGAAAAAATAGCGCCAGCGCAAACTGAAATTAATTGTTTCATAAGTACTTGTTGAGTTATAAAAAAGGTTATGCTGCCCGAGGTGCTGCAAAAATAAAAAAGCCTCCCTGAAAAACAGGAAGGCTTCTTAAATATGGCTGTAGGGGGAGGGGTCGAACCTCCACGAGGTAGTTAGCTATAAGGCACTGCTAGCATTAGTGGTCAACCCATTACCTTATGTTTATCCTATGATCCTCACCCCCGAGACAAGAGGGCATGTCTGCCAGGCTTACGCCATTTCATCACCCCACAATTTTTGAAGAACTTTCAACCCTGTATCAGCAGCGATTGACAGGGCAAATATACGGCGAATTGAAAATCACTTCCAAATTTTCTAATTAAAAAAATAAAATCATAGAAAATATTTAATAAATTAGCATTTTCATAGAATTTTATTAAAATAAAATATCGAAATGGCGGCCAAATTAAATCTTGACAAACTTGACCTGGAGATCATACAATATATGATGGAGAATGCAGAAATCTCCTATGCCGATCTGGGAAAAAAACTATTTGTTTCAGGGGGCACTATTCATGTCCGTATCAAAAAGCTACAGGAAGCCGGTGTGGTAAAAGGCACCCGCCTATCGGCTGACCTCAGAAAATTAGGTTATGATGTGATTGCTTTTATCGGTATTTATCTCAAAGAAAGTTCTTTGTATGATGTGGTGGCCAAAGAACTTCAGAAAATACCGGAAATAGTACGATTGAATTATACTACCGGCAATTACAGCATGTTTGCCGAAATTGTTTGCAAGGATATTTCAGGCCTCCGCTTTGTGCTGCACGACCAATTGCAAAAGATAAAAGGCATAGAACGTACGGAAACATTTATTTCTTTGGAAGAAAGCTTTAACAGAAACGTAAAAGTGATGTAAGCAATCAAGAAAAGATATGAAAACATCTTCCCGTTTTTATTCTGCACTGGGCTGGCTGATTGCATTGAACCTGATTGTAAAGCCGGTATGGGTGCTGGGGATTGACCGGCAGGTGCAAAACAGTACCGGCCCATCGGAGTACGGGGCTTATTTTTCATTGTATAACCTTTCCATTGTTTTTGGTTTTTTGCTTGATTGGGGATTGACCAACTGGTATAACCGGCACCTGGCTGCTGACCGGAAAGAATTTATTGATAAGGCCGGTGCATTCTTTTTTATCAAGCTGCTGTTTGCCCTGATCTATGCAATGGTTGTTTTTGGATTTGGGTTGCTTGCCGGAATAGATCGGACAGATATATTATGGGGTGTTATACTGATACAGATAACAAGCTCCTGGCTGCTTTTTTTACGGGCTGTTATTACAGCGGAACAACGATTTAAAGCCGGCGCCTGGCTTTCGGTGCTTGATAAAATTTTTGTGATTGTTGTTTGCGGCGCTGTATTTCTTTTTCCGGGCACGTTGGGGGAAATGGAAATATGGAAATTTATCGTATTTCAAATCCTGTGTACTGTTGCAGCTATTTTCATTGCGTTAGTATTGCTGTATGGCAGGGGCATATCTTTTTCTTTTACCGGCGTACATACCGTTCTTACAAAAAAAGTATTTCTTTCGGCGCTGCCGTATGCCTTGCTTTTGTTACTGATGTCGGCCCATGCCAGATTGGATGGCTTTTTATTGGAGAGAATATATCCCGAAGGGGATAATGAGGCGGGCATTTATGCCTCTTCTTACCGTTTGCTGGATGCGGCCAATATGCCGGGTATTCTGCTTGCGTCATTTATATTGCCCTATATTGCCCGCAGGCATGGAAAAGCAGAAGGGTTTGGCGGGGTGGTTATAAATACCAGGCACCTGCTATTGTGCTTTTCCGTTTGTGTTGCATCGGTCTGTTTTTTTATGGCGCCATGGCTGCATGATCTCTTATATGATTTTACCGGCTACCATGCAGCAAAAGTGTTGCAATGGTGTATCCCGGCGTTGATTGGTTACTCTCTTGTATGTATATATGGAACGGTAATGACGGCTACCGGTCATGTTTCTGCTTTTTGTTTTATTACGCTTACTGCATTGTTATTTAACCTGGCAATAAACCTGCTGCTTATTCCTGTTTACGGGGCGCTGGCTTGCTGCATAGCCGCCATTACAAGCCAGTTTTGTTGCGGCATAGCCGCTTTGCTGTACGTAGAGAGAAAACTGGGCATACCGCTGCATGCAAGGTCGGTGTTTATCTATATTTTTCTGGCTTTGGCGCTTTGCGGCTATCTTTATTTGGCAAACAGGGAGGGCATTGGCCCCTGGTGGAAAATAAGCGGGGCCCTGGTTATAACTATTGTAGTGATTTTGTTTACCAACCTGTTTAACCGGAATAGGTTAATAAGCCTGTTCCGGGAAAATATAATGTAAAGAATTTTGTTATGCCAGACTTGTTTGAGTTGATAGTAAAATGGTGGAAACAGATTGCCGGCATCGTTTTATTATCGCTTGCCATTGTGGCGGTTATTGTGTTCAATAAGCCTAACCAGTATCTTTCTGTAGCTACGGCGGTTCCTTTAAGCCCTTTTTCAAATGATAAGGCCTGGGTTTTTAACCGGAACATTGAGGCCTTGTATTCTGCATTGGGTTCGCCGGATGAGTTAGACAGGATATTAGGTACAGCCAACCTGGATACTGTTTTTATATCTGTTACAGATCAGTATCAGTTACAGGAATATTATGCAATAAAAGAAACCGGCGCAGCAGCAAGAAACAAAGCGGCATCCATTCTTAAAAAAAATACCCGTGTTGTAAAAAGTGAGTATGGCGAATTGAAAGTAAGAGTTTGGGATGTTGCCAAAGAGAAAGCTGCCCTTTTTGCCAATGCCATTATGGATAAGCTGCAATCTATGCACCAGGACCTGCAGGGTACAGGCAATGAAACTGCGCTGAAAGGTCTTGGGCTTGCACTGCAAAAATTGAGAGTGGAAACACCGGCAGCACAGCAACAGGAACAATCTTACAAAGAAAGGGTAAATGAATACGAAAAACTGATTGCAGAATATCAATGGATGGTTGATAATAAACCGGCAGCGCTGGCCGTAACAGAAAAAGCAAAACCCGCTGATTGGCCTGACCGCCCAAGAAGAGTACAATTGCTTGTGGCTACAGCTATCCTCGCTTTCCTTTTTTCAATAGCAGTTGCTTTGCTTCTTGAGAAAAGAAAAAATTCCTGATGGTGGTAAATCCCGTAGTTACACATAAAGGATTGTTCGCCTTTTGGGGGCTGCTCTTTCTTCTTTGTGCCGGTATTGCATCGTTCACTGCCTGTTATTGGGTTATTGCAATGCCTTTTGCCGGGTTGCTGGTTTATTTTGGATGGCAACAACCGCAATTAATTTTTTTCTTATTGCTGGCATCGATCCCTTTTTCTTTTGAGTACATGCTTACAGAAACCATAGGGACCGATATGCCGGATGAGTTGCTGATGCTGTTGGTATCAGGTCTTTTTTTCAGTTATATATTATACCATCGCAACAGCCTCCCGGTTGGTTTATGGAAGCACCCGTTGATAATCTTGTTTTCTTTCTGGCTGCTGTGGATGATTGTTTCGTCAGCGTTCTCTACGCATATTCTTGTATCAATAAAATATTTGCTGGCAAAAACCTGGTATGCCGGCGCTTTTTTACTGGCGCCGCTGATT
Source organism: uncultured Chitinophaga sp. (assembly GCA_964560445.1). Classification (GTDB taxonomy): domain Bacteria; phylum Bacteroidota; class Bacteroidia; order Chitinophagales; family Chitinophagaceae; genus JJ008. Next base: position 7,344 of record CAZLLT010000027.1, read on the forward strand.
ATTTTCAAAAAGCCGGAGAACATGAAAACGGCTGCCCTGGTTTTGCTTGCATCCATGATAACGGTTGCGGTATTGATTTTTATTAAGCATTGGCAAAAGGGGCTAAGTTTTGTTTCTGTCAATGATGCCGTAGCGCCATTCTTCAGAAACCATGTAAACTATTCTTCTTTATTGGTTTGTTGTATTCCGCTTGCTGCTGCCTGCTGGCGGTTAGGCAAGAATGGTAAACTAAAGGCATTGCTGATTGCCTGCATGGTTTTTATATTGGTTGCGTTGTTTTTTTCTTATGCCCGTGGCGCCTGGCTTGCTTTGGGGGTTGGGGCAATAAGCAGTTGGCTTATCAAAAAAAGGCTGTTACCGGCTGTTTTTATCGCAGGTATTCTATTTGCTGTTGCCGCCTTATTCTGGCTAAAGCAGGAGGACAAATATGTCCGGTATGCTCCTCATTTTAACACAACCATTTTTCATGAAAATTTCAGCGAACACCTTGCCGCCACGTATCAACTAAAGGATATATCAACAGCCGAACGTTTCAACCGCTGGATTGCAGGAGTAAGAATGATTAAATACAATTGGCTTACAGGTTATGGGCCGGCTACTTTTTATAATAACTATAAAGAGTATACAATACCCGCTTATAAAACATGGGTAAGTGATAACCCGGAAAAATCAACGGTGCACAATTACTTTTTATTGGTGGCGGTAGAAATGGGATTGCCGGGTCTATTATTTTTTTTGATATTGGTTGGCGCTATGTTATGGTATGTACAAAAATTGTATCGCCGCTTCACGGATAAATTTTATAAAACAATAGTCCTTACAGCAGGCGTTATATTAAGCATGATTATAACACTGAATCTATTAAGTGATTTGATTGAAACAGATAAAGTAGGCAGTTTGTTCTTTCTTTGCCTTTCTGTATTAATAATGTTGGATATTTTATATCCCACTAAGACACTAAAGGCGCAAAGCGAAGAGAGCTAACTAAAAATCCTTAGTGTGCTTCATGGGAAATACTTTTATAGAAAAAGATCAGATTCTTCCCCGCACATTAAGGGCATCCCTTAATCCATTGCCCAATAGGTTAAAAGCAAGAACCAGAAGCATGATGGCAAAGCCGGGGGCCAAAGCCAGCATCGGGTTCTGGGTAATAATGAAATTATAGTTTTCTTTTATCATCAGCCCCCAGCTTGGTTGCGGCGCCTGTACGCCTACCCCGAGAAAACTTAATCCTGCTTCTATGACAATAGCCGATGCAAAATTGGAGGCAGCAATTACCATTACAGGTCCCATAATATTCGGCCATATATGCCTGATAATAGTCCGCAACCCGGAAAATCCTAAGGCCCTTGCCGCTTCAACATATTCCAGTTCCCTTGCAGCGAGCACCTGCCCCCTTACAAGACGGGCTACGTTTACCCACATGGTAAGACCTACGGCAACGAATATTTGCCAGAAGCCTTTGCCCAATGCCAGTGTTATCGCAAAAACGAGCAGCAATGTAGGGATGCTCCAGATTACATTAATGAACCACATGATAATATCATCTGTGCGGCCGCGAAAATATCCGGCCAGCGAGCCTAATACAAGCCCGATGCTTAAAGAAATTATAACCGTTATTAACCCAACACTAAGGCTTACCCTTGTTCCGAGAATGATGCGGCTTAAAATATCTCTTCCGTATTTATCCGTTCCCAGCACAAATTTTTTTTCAATTACAGGTTTTACAGATGTTTCTGAAAGCAGGTAAGCCCTTCGTTCACTTACATCGTCATCCACCAGTTTTTGTACAATGATGCTATCTTTTTTTTGTTCATGCCGCATGACAGGAATATAGAGGTATGCGTCTTCTTTCCCCGATAGCAGGCGTTTGAAAAAACCGGGAGACAGCACTTCTTTTTCTTTCTTCATGGCAAGAAAGCTTTGTGTATAGCCAGGCTTTTTCCCTCCAATTTCAAGGATAATGCGGTTAGCAAACGGCGACGGGTCCGGCGCAATAAAATAAGCGAATACGGCAACAATAACAGCGATTACAATTACGACAAGTCCTAAAACAGCGCCTTTATTTTTTTTCAACCTTCGCCAGGCTGCAGCGCTGAATGATTGAGATGGGCTCATGCAGGGAAGATACTTATTTTACTTTTCTCCCTTTCCATTCATACCGGCCGAACTGACTGAAAAATCCGGCAATAATCGTATAGAAAATATGTAAGGGCTGAAAAGGGAAAAATAGTTTTATCATCCATTGCTTTTTGAAGAAGGAGGCCAGACTGATGAAGAGGGGCAGCTCAACCAATGTTTTGCCTATCCATAGCAACCCGGCATAAAGCCAGTTATCGGCATTCCGGAAGCCTGCAATTATCAGCAACAAAAAACAAATATTAATGCAATACACCAATAGTATTACCGGCAGTATCCTTTTATCATCATAGGCTTTTGCTTTACTGGCCCAGCGGAAACGCTGGTTGAGAAATGTTTTCCATGTTTTCATAGGCGCTGTGCCTACAATGGCGTCTTTGTTTTTCAGATAGCACACTCTATCCGGGTATTGTTTCCATATTTTATACATCAGCAGCATATCATCTCCGGAAGCGATATGGTCAATGCCGGAGAAGCCGCCAACCTCATCAAATACGGATTTTTTATAGGCCAGGTTCGCCCCGCTGCACAGGCTCATTTGCTTTTTATGGACCACCGCCCCTGTTATTCCCTGCAGTACCATGAAGTCCATTGCCTGAAAAACCTGCAAAACGGAAGAATTGCAATGAATGGAAACAGGCGCAGCAACAAAGACCGGTTGTTTTATATTGATAAACGCAGCCATCGTTTGCAACCAATCTTTTCCGGGAATGCAGTCGGCATCCGTCGTTACAATCCATTCGCCGCTGGCAGAAGCAATGCCCGTTTCAAGGGCTTTCTTCTTGTACGAGTTGATGCCTTGTTCCCGCAGGCTAATCAGTTTTATATTGTCGTATCGCTTTACAATCCCCGCAGTATTATCTGTAGAACCATCATCCACAACAATAATTTCTGTTAGCCGCTTTGGATAGCTTTGTTGCTCTAAGGCAGATAATAGAGACCCGATATTTTCTTCTTCATTCCGGGCGGGGATGATAACGCTTATGGTTAATGAAGAGTTTGGGTTGGTTGAAGAAAAAACCGGCGCAGCATTCCAGGCCCGCCAGTAATAAATTATCACTGCGGCGTAAACGATAAAAACAGCTATGACAATGTAAAGGAAAATAAAAAAGCGGTTTAGTTATTTCCGAAATTAAGAAGAATACAACGGTTGCCTACAGCTTCAGTTTTTTCATGACGATTATGGCATCATTAGGAACAAAAGGCATGGGGATAGCATTGGCCGGTCGCGGCGGAATGCTGAACAGGGTATTGGTAAGCAGGTCATTCGACATTTCGAAAACCTGTAATTCCGGTTTTTCCTCCTTCGGAAACCGTATCTCCACCACCGAAGAATCATTGTTGCTTATATAATGTGTAAGGAGGCGGGCCCCTCTCCTGCTACCTTCAAGAAACTTTTTACCAATATCCGTTCCATTCAATCGGCATCCGAGAACGGTTATATTTGTTGCCGTTATTTCCAGCCGGTTAATAGTCCGTTGTGATACTACACCGAAACGTACCCGTCTTTCCCCGTCTTGTACGGAATCATTGAGGATGGTAATTACCGGGACGGGAATGTTTTTTAAAGGCGCCGCTGCCGTATAGGTGAACCCGGCGCCATATTTACTGCCGAACCGTGTTGTTGCAGAGGCATCATTTTTTTCTTTACCGGTAAATTGCTGCACCCAGCCATCCGGCGTTTTATTATAAGTGGCCCAGGTAGCTTTGCCGGCATCGGCATCCAACAGGTAAACTAAGCTGGTAGGGTGTGGCCTGTCAGTAGTGAAGCCGGATTTACTATGTGCAAGTCCCAGGAAAATTATAGATATCAGAACAGAGAACCACCCGATAACATTTTTCTTTTCATACCATCCGAATACAGGAATCAGCAACCCAAAAAGAAGGGCTGTAAAAGCAGTTACGGCTACCATCATACCAAGCCCCAGCGCTACGGGAAATTGTTTGATAAACGGCGCTAATAACAATAAGGCTGGTATTCCCAGAATAGTAAGTAACAGCAAATGGGCCTTTTCTTTTTTTATCAGCAGGAAAAAAGAAAGTAAAGAGAAAAAAGCCGGGATAATGAAATAAGCGGCCCCTTCGAGGTAAACAGCAAGCCCGGCGCAGATGATGAGCCAGAAAAACAGCGGCGCCACAACAAGGTTGGCGGTTTTTACTGAACGAAACCTGCTATAAACCAAAAAGCAAATACCAAGAGCAAGTAAAGCAAAAGCGGTTATGTACAAATACCCGTTGTAAGTAAAGCCATGTTGTATATCACGATAATGCGGGTAGATATTCTGGAGTAGTGGCCATGAAAAATATCCAATAATTGCAGAAAGGAGAAGAGAGCCAAGGAATGGAATAAATCCTTTCCCTATTTGTAAAAGTGAGAGGGTACCGTTTCGTATGCCGGCTATAAGCAGCGCAATAAAAATGAATACCGCCAATCCGAGCATGGGCCATATCCACGAAAAAGGATAATATACCATGCCAATAACCGGGAAGTTGAAGTATAAATAATCCTTAGTGCTTTTAAGACCGGACAGGTCTTCATTGCCGAAAAATTTTATCATGGACATCAGGTAGCCGCCCTGGTGTTCCAATGTATTCCTGTCCAATCGTTCATAATTGTCAAGGACAGTATGGTAATCGAAATGATCGTCAATAAAAGCAAAGCTGATACCATCAATGTCGGCGTCTTCACGCAGCACGGTATTATCCATATCATTGGGCAGCAGCTTGTAAATGCTGTAGGCAAGCGAATTACAGAGTGGATAGGGCGTTTTTGCCTGTGCAAATTTTTTTATCAGAGCGCTGTTGCCTCCATTGGTGTGCAGCAGCATATACGATGGGCCGCCGCTTCCCCTTGCTTCAAAATTTACCGCCAGCCCCACTTCTTTACTCCAGGGATGGGAATCCACAAAAAGCTGTGCGCCGTTCAGCCCAAGTTCTTCCGCATCGGTAAAAAGGATGATGATATCGTTCTTTGTTTGCTGTTTTGCAGCAAGTAAAGCCCTGGTGCTTTCTATAATAGCGGCCACGCCGCTGGCATCATCGCTGGCGCCGAGGGATGAATGCGGAGAACTGTCATAGTGCGACATCAGCAGGAGGGCTTTATTGGAAGGTCCAGTTCCCTTAATGCGGGCCAGGATATTCCATGCTTTGGAAAAATTGCCCCAGTCCCCGGCGGTGAACCCTTCCTGTACCTGTACATCAAGCCCCAATTTTTTAAGTTCGGCAACAATATATTCCCTTGCAGCGGCATGTGCAGGAGAACCCGTAAAATGCGGTTGCTCTGATAATGCTTTTACATGCACCAAAGCCCTTTCTGTAGAAAATTTACCGGGGGCTGTATTCAACTTAGACATCCGGTGCGGCATTAAGGAATAATAAGATAAAAAAACGGCGGCAGCAACCAGCAAAAAGGAGAAAGCAGTGCGGAACATAGCGGCTTGTTTGTATAAATATAAGGCGACTGTGGGGTTAAATTGTCAGTTCTGTGCCGGATACAGGAGCCTATTTCAGAAAATACTGTATTTTAGGATAAACCTTAGGTATATGAAATGGCTGCAAACTGCTTTTTTTCTTTTAGCATTTATATTGTTGAATAATCATCGGGTTTATTCGCAGCAAGCAAAAAAGGCTGGGAAATCAAGAACACTTACCGAAAACAGTATAGTCAAGGATTCAAGCGGGCAGGTTTATAGCGCAGAAATATGGCAAAAACTGATAATGACCGGGTATTATACCGTTAAACCGGAAAACCCACTGGATGAACAATCCGCTTTTATCCTCGTAAGGCTTTCAGACGAAGCAAGACAGGCCATGCTGGCCAAAGCCGGTAAGCCAAAAGAATCAAAATCGTTTAAAACAAATAAAGAGGTCAGCAGTTTTACTACAACAGATATTGACGGCAATAAAATAAAACTGAAGGACCTGAAAGGAAAAATTGTGGTGCTGAATTTCTGGTATATCAATTGCCCCCCGTGCAGGAAAGAAATATTTGAACTGAATAAGCTGGTAGAAGAGTTTAAAGACAGTACCGGCGTTGTTTTTCTGGCAATAGCAACAGATGGCCGTGATGAGCTAAAAGAGTTTTTGAAAAGGGAACCGTTTAACTATACTATTATTGATAACGGGAAAAGTATTGCTGCCCAATATAATATTACGGCTTATCCTACACATGCCGTAATAGACCAGCAGGGACGGGTTTATTTTCATACTGCCGGAGCAGGGCCTACCATTACCCATTGGTTAAAGGTATCTATTTTAGAATTATGTACTGAAGGAAATAAAGACAATTAGCCAATGTTGTTTCTGTTGAAAACGAGACCAGTTACCTTTCCAACGCCTCCCCAATCTCCCCCACATACTTTTCATGCAATACCTGGTGGCCGGATTCAATCACTTTCAGCAAGCAATCCTCTTTAATACTGCCCTTAAACCGTTCCCCTACGGAAGATAAAATGATGCGGTCATGGCGGCCATAGACTAAGCGAACTGGTATTTTCCTTTCGTTGATAAATGATTGTATTTGCGACAGGTTGGGTTTTAATTTTCGCAGGCCTGTCCATCGCTGGTATAGCAAACGCCGGGCTTCTTTATCGCCGATATAGAAGTTTACAAATTTGAATATGCTTGTGTTTACAAAGCCCAGCCTGTTCATGAATTTCAGCAGGCCAAAAAACCACCCCGGTTTTTTCATGGTAAACCGGAACAGGGCATTACCAGCCCAGGTTTGTGTTGCCAGCCAGTACCAGCGGTTTACTTTCAAACCATCCGGCGCCAGTAAAACCAATTTTTCAATGTTGCCAGGAGTTTCCTGCAATAAACTCAATGCCACTCTGCCGCCCAGACTGAAACCGAGAAGAGTAAATTTTGGATTTTGGTCAAGTACTACACTGTCAATTATTTGCTGCAGGTCTTTAATTGTAAAGAGTAATCCCTCATTCCATTGCGTTTTTCCATGAAAAGGAAGGTCTATTACGTAAAAAGTAAACCTATCGCCCAAATGCTTTGAAAGAAAGCCGAAGCTGCTGCCATCTTCCCCATAACCATGAAAGCAGACCACCTTCCCGGCACCTTTACCATAAATAAAATAGCTGATAACTGAGTTTTTATAAGAAAGCAGACGCTGTTCCATTAAAAGTGGGCTAAAAAGGGCCAAAATATATTTGTACAGACCAAATATAATACTAATTTTGGATAGTTGCATAAACAACGATATGCCAAACAACCAATTTAAAAGAGGCGAGCTTTACAGTTTCATAACAGGAAAAGCCTCCATAGCGATTGCCCGCCGCCTTCAGAAAAAGTTTAACGAGGCCGGTCTCAATCTTACCATAGAGCAATGGAGTGTGTTGTACCATTTATGGAAGCAGGAGGGCATCAGCCAGCAGGAATTATGCAATGCCACTTTCAGAGATAAGCCCAGCATTACAAGATTGGTTGATAACCTGGAGAAACTAAACCTTGTTAAGCGGGTGGCTTCAGAAAACGACCGTCGCATCAACCAGATATTTCTTACAAAACAGGCGCTGCAATTGCAGCAGGAAACCATGCAACTGGCAGAAGAAACATTGAACGAAGCGCTGATTACCGTTTCGGAAGACAGGATTGAGGTTTGTAAAGAAGTATTGCAGGTGGTGTATGATAATTTAAAATAACCGGTAACATAATTATAAACGATTAAACTCTTTTTTATGAGTGCGGAAACAATGAAAAAAACAGCGATTAAGGGAGGTGAAACACTTATCAGGGAATCCCTGCCGTCTGAAACTTTTACCCCGGAAGATTTTGTGGAAGAACAACTGATGATACGGGAAATGTGTAACCAGTTTTTGGATACGGAAGTATTTCCGATACTGGACCGTATTGACAACCTCGAACCGGGCTTAATGAAGTCGCTGCTTACCAAAACAGGCGAACAGGGCTTACTGTCCGTATCCTTTCCGGAAGAATACGGCGGCCTGGGAAAAGATTTTGTTACTTCCACCATTGTAAACGAATACCTGGGGGCCGGACATTCTTTTTCGGTGGCTATTGCTGCACACACCGGTATCGGCACATTGCCTATTCTTTACTTCGGCACGCCGGAGCAAAAGCAGAAATATATTCCCAAATTAATCAGCGGCGAATGGGCGGGAGCTTATGGTTTAACGGAGCCTAACAGCGGAAGCGATGCTTTAGGCGCTAAAACAACAGCCAAACTGAGCGCTGATGGTAAACACTATTTGCTGAATGGCCAGAAATGCTGGATTACCAACGGCGGCTTTGCCGATGTATATACCGTCTTTGCAAAAGTAGATGGCGATAAATTCACCGGCTTTATTGTTGAAAGAGGAACAGAAGGCTTTACGCAAGGGCCGGAAGAGCACAAAATGGGAATCAAAGGTTCTTCTACCGTACAGCTTTATTTCCAGGACGCTAAAGTACCCGTTGAAAATGTACTCGGCGAAATAGGAAAAGGCCATCGCATTGCATTTAATATCTTAAATATTGGCCGCCTGAAATTATGCGCTGCCGCCATAGGCGGGGCAAGAAGGGCCTTGAGCGAAACCGTTCAATATGCAAAAACAAGGGAGCAATTCAAACAGCCAATATCCAATTTTGGCGCTATCAAACACAAGCTTGCCGAATCTGCGATAAAGGTTTTTGTTACTGAATCAGCACTATACCGCACAGCGAAATGGATAGATGAAAAAGAAGAGGAATTAAGATTGGCCGGGAAAGCAGAAAACGAATCATTACTGGGTGGCGCTGAAGAATATGCCATAGAATGTGCTATGCTGAAAGTGTTTGGCAGCGAGATGTTGGATTTTGTGGTGGATGAAGGCGTGCAGGTACACGGCGGAAACGGGTTCAGCGCTGAGTATAACATTTCAAGGGCTTACCGTGACAGCCGCATTAACAGGATATACGAAGGAACCAACGAAATCAACAGGTTGCTTACGCTGGATATGACATTGAAAAGGGCCATGGGCGGCCGTCTTGACCTGATGGGGCCAGCCATGAACGTACAGAAAGAGCTGATGAGCATTCCTGATTTTGGCGCTGAAGACGAAACGCCTTTCGCAGCAGAAAGAAAACTGGTTGCCAACCTGAAAAAAGCCATCTTGATGACGGCCGGCGCCGCTGTGCAAAAACTGATGATGAAGATAGAAAGCGAACAGGAAGTGCTGATGAATATTGCAGACATGGCGATTGAAACCTTCAATGCAGAAAGTGTATTGCTGCGTGTAATGAAAATAGCAGAGCGAAAGGGGGGACAGGAAGCATCTCTTTACCTGGATATTGCAAGAACCTATTTATATGATGCTGCGGACAAGGTCAATAAATCAGGCAAAGATGCCATCAATGCCTTTGCAGAAGGCGATGAGCAGCGCATGATACTGATGGGCCTGAAACGGTTTACCAAAGCAGAGCCGTTCAACAGCAAAGCAGCGAGGAGAAGGATTGCCGATAAGATGATAGAAGAAGGAAAATATCCGTTCTGATTTTCAGCCCGCCTACTCTTTGTCAAAATCAAGCATGGCGGCTTTCTTATAAGAAGGTGCTATGCTTTTTTCGCTATAAATAGCCAGCAGTTCTTTGCGGGTTATCTTAAGTTCATTCAGCTTGTGGATACGCCTGCTTTCAATAATGATACCGGCGCTTAACAACAGCGAAGCAAAAATGGTAACAAGAAAATAAATCAGGAAGGTATCATCCTGGTTATGTGGATTAACACGGCCGGCTTCATCCAAATGCGCCTTAAATATGTAATACATCAGGTAAATAACCAGGAAGCAGCCATATTGAAACAAGAGAGCCGATACCATCAGCGCTTTCCCCGTTGCTTTTCTGTACTTAATGGCCAGCTTGGCCTGGCAGACGAAAAAGTATAGGCAGAACCCAAATACGCTAAGCAGCCCCGGCCCTAATATTACAGTAATACTTTCCATTGACAGGCCCATCAAGGCGATAGTTATAATTTCGAAAACGATAAAACACCCGATCAGGATATACATTCTTTTCTTAAATAGCATAGAAGGGCTGAAATAAGAAAGAAAGTAAAGCATTAACGGGGCGTCAAGCAGGTTATTGGCCAGGCCCCAGTTCCATACAAATTTTTGTGGCGCATTAAAATAACCCAGAGTAAGCAGGTTGTAACCAACGGCAACAAAGCAATAAGCCATTAAGGCCGGAAAACTTCTGTGGTTTACCAGCTTCAACGTCAATATTATGAAAACAGGAAGAGCAACTGCAACTGAGGATAAGGTGCCTATTGTAAAATGCCAATTCATAGGATCGTTAGTTTTCCTGGGTAAGGAATTTAATTTACAGGTTAAATGGTCCGCAATATTAACGTCTTATATCCATTCATAGTGCTTAATTTTAATGCTTTATATGAAAATTCAGTAAAAGCAATCGGCAGTTTCGTAATTCTACTGAACCTGTTTTTAAGTGTTTTTATGTAACATTATTGTCATGATAAGATTTATTGTTTTTTGTTCTTTAATTTTTTTTATAAACCCCGCAGCAGAGGCACAAACAAGAACATCTCCTACGGAGATTTACGGAACTACTACCGGTGCTTTGCCCTACCTTGAATATGGCCTGGGCACTGACAGGCTGGGCGGCGCCAAAATGACTTTTTTGGATACCGGCGTTCTTGTAAAAATAGTAGACAGTACAACGGTTAACTATAAGGTTCAGTTATCCCGCAATCATTTTGCCTACCTGCAAAAGGCGAATTTTGTAAGGAATAATAGCATTAAAACACAGCCGTATTATCTTACCAATAGCTGGACGGTGTTCGGGGACAGCCTTGCTGATTATGTAAGCGTATCGCTTGATGCAAGGCTGCCTTATACAAGTACACAGCAAATCAACCCATCCCGGATTGTAGTAGATGTATTCGGTGCTACCACCAATACCAATTGGATAACACAGCGTTCATCAGCAAAGGAAATAAAGAATGTTTACCATGAACAAACAGAAGATGACGTTTTCCGCATTATCATTGAATTAAAACACCAGGCACATTGGGGCTATACCATTTATTATAACAATAACAGGCTGGTGGTAAAAGTAAAAAGGCAGCCGGAGATACTTTTTTTACAGAACCTTAAAGTGGCGGTGGATGCAGGGCATGGCGGAACCAATGTCGGGGCAAGGGGCGCCGCTACAGGAATACAGGAAAAGGCATACACCCTGCTTATTGCCAAACAACTGCAAAAAGCGTTGGAAGAAGAAGGCGCCACTGTTTTTATGACCCGCACCAACGATACCACATTAGGCATGACGGAAAGGATAAAACTAATTGAAAAAGAAAATCCCGATTTTCTCATCAGTATTCATCTTAACTCTTCGGTAAGGGATAGCGTAAAAGGGGTAAGCACTTATTATCGCTATATCGGATTCAGGCCATTGTCGCAATATATACTGGAAAGTATGCTGGACCTTGGGTTGTATGAGTTTGGCAATATCGGCAGTTTCAATTTTGCGTTGAATGGCCCAACGGATTATCCCAACTGCCTGGTGGAAGTGGCTTTTCTCAGCAATAGGGAAGATGAAGCCCTGATCCGGCAGCCTTCGTTTCATGAAGAAGTGGGTAAAAAAATAACGGAGGGGGTTAAGAACTGGCTGAAGTCGGTAAGGCGAAACCCTGATTAATCTTCCGGCGGAAAAGGTTCGCCGCGGTGGCAGGTATTGCAGGTAACCACATGCAGGTATTCCGGAGGGGTGTTCTTATTATAATGAAAATAGGTTTTGTTGATAAGGATTGTCATCCGCATCATGTCCCGTGCATTTTCTTTCATAGGCTCCGCATCAGAAACGTAATCGAGGCTGTCGGGAAAGTCTTTCACCGGCACATGGCAAAAGCCGCATTTTACGCCCAGGGCGGTATTATAGGTTTGCATAATACTGTCCAGCTTTTCATCGCTGATGTCTTTGGGCAGCACCTGCAGGTTTCTTTCCTTTTGATAGGGGGGCTTAATGGCCGCCAGGCTTCCGGTCAATAGCATAATGCCAGCAATAACAACCGCTTTTTTAGAGTTATGAAACATATTATAGCAGATTAACCGATGTTGGAAACCGGGCATTAAAAATACAACTTATACGGCCAGGATAGCGGCGGGGTTATCTTTCTTTCTCAATAGTTTTTGCGAAAACCATTTCTTTATAGATTACATTTGCAGGCAGTTTCTGAACACACCATGAGCGATTCGACAACTCCCGTTTTAACAGCCAAAGACTTTGCCACCGACCAGGAAGTTCGCTGGTGCCCCGGTTGCGGGGATTATTCCATTCTGGCACAGGTGCAGAAGGTAATGCCTACGCTGGGCATTGCAAGGGAGAATATCGTTATTATATCAGGCATCGGGTGCAGCAGCCGGTTTCCATATTATATGAATACCTATGGCATGCATTCCATTCACGGAAGGGCAACGGCCATCGCTTCCGGCTTAAAAGCCAGCCGTCCGGAACTGAGTGTATGGATTGTAACCGGCGATGGCGACAGCTTAAGTATCGGCGGCAATCATACCATTCACCTGCTGCGCCGCAATTTTGATGTAAATGTGCTGCTTTTTAATAACCAGATATACGGATTGACCAAGGGCCAGTACTCCCCCACTTCGGAAGAAACTAAAATAACCAAGAGTACCCCGATGGGCAGCATTGACCATCCGTTCAATCCGCTGGCGCTGGCTATGGGCGCCGATGCTACTTTCGTGGCCCGCAGTATGGACCGTGACCCCAAACATTTGCAGGCCCTGTTGCTCCGTGCTAATCAGCATAAAGGCAGCTCCTTCCTGGAGATATACCAGAACTGCAACATTTTTAACGATGGCGCTTTTGAAATATTTACGGAAAAAGGAAGCAAGCCGCAGGAAACGATCTTTTTGGAACAGGGCCAGCCGCTCCTATATGGCCCCAATAAGGAAAAAGGAATAAAGCTCGATGGTTTTAAGCCGGTTGCGGTGAGCCTCGAAGAAGGCTACAGCGCTGACGACCTTTGGGTGCATGACGAGGCCGATATTTATAAAGCTCAGATACTGACCCGCATATTCGATGACCCTGCCAAAGAAGGCCACCTGCCCCGGCCATTCGGCGTTTTCTATCAAACAGAAAGGCCCTGCTATGAAGACGTGATGGCCCTGCAATTAGAAGAAGCCGCTATTAAAAGACCCGCCGACCTGGATGCCCTGCTCAGAGGCAGAGAAGTGTGGACGATAGGGTGATTCAAGTCTTTCTAACCTTTGAACTTTATGATTTTACCAAGAAAGAAACCCGCCGTTGATTTCTATGGCAAAAACAAGCCAATAGATCAAAGGCCAATGCAGAAACTTCGTATAGAAGTGGAAGAGGCTGGTACATTTATTAAGTGTTTTTAGTCTTGATAAAAAATCTAAAAATGAAAATGAAACGACAGTTTACATATAATACCTTTTTTAAAGGATTATGTATGTTGTGTGTTATACTTCATTCATGTTATCCTAACAAGAATGAAATAATAGGCAAGTATGCAGCTGTAGGATATGTAAATACGTATGACACAATAATAATTTTTCCAAAAGGAGTGTTTGAGCAGCGAGTGTATGACAAAAAAAGCAATGATCTGGCGCTACAATTTAAAGGTGAATGGGAATATGAAAATGGTGAACTAACAATGTACCCTTTCTTTTTTGACTTCGATAGGGATATTGTTTTGTATCCAGAATTATTGAAAGATACGATGTCTATGAGTGTAATAGTAGAGAAGCGATTGGGAGATATAAGTTTTTGTACAGGTTATTATGAAAACGAAAATTGCTTAGAAAAGTGAAGTAACGGGGAGCGGTTTCATTTTTTCTTTAGTAACGAGAAATGTCAAAAAAATTACATAGCCCCCGCCATCTCCCTATCCGCATTAACGAAAATCCTTTTCTCCTTGTTCTTATACCACCACTTCGGGGCGGTTTTTTTCATTACGGTATCAATGCTGCGCATACCGAACAGGTTCCACACCCCTTTCAGCTTGGTGCCCAAAGAAGGGTGCATGGCCCGCAGGCTCATGGCAAAGCCGCTGTCCAGGTATTCCATGTGGTGCCAGTAGCCGGAAGGCATAAATAAAGTATCGCCGGGTTCAAGAATGGTATCAAAGCCCTCGGCCAGCCTCAAAGCCGGGAAGTTTTCGTAATCAGGCGTGCCGTTTTGCCGGTAATAATGCGAAAAATCGGCAAGGCTCAGCACCTCAAAAGGTTTGCGGTAAAGCTTGTGCTGCTCTTTGAACGGGAACATCAGCACCTGTTTGCGGCCGGCAAATTGGGTATGCAGTATATGCGACAGGTCAATATCAAAGTGCATGTGGGTAATGGAGGTGGCGCCGCCCACAAACAGCATCGGGAATCTTTTCACAAACCCTTTCATCAGATGTTCGGGCCAGGTAAAATCTTTCGTCAACTCGGGGGCATGGTCAAAAATATTGAAAAGAAAGATGCGCCATGCAGCGGGTCCCTTACTTATCATGTCAATATATTCGCCAAAGGTCTTGTAATCATCAGCCTTGTTGATGGGGGTGTAGGCATCGCTTTTTACATTATTGTAAAGGGGAACTTTCTTGTCGCCAACCAGGTTTTTGAAATAGTCCCAGTTCCATTTGGAAGAAGCGGGCCATTCTTTAGCAAGGTTTTTGATGACTACCGGCTTGCCGGGCAGGTAATAGCTGGTCTTGAAAACTTTGGCATCAATGCTGTCAAAGCTGTCGATCGGTTGTAACCGCATAAACTATGCAAGCTTAATTTGCCGCCAAATTACGACTTGTAATGCAAATCCGGTTTTTGGCAACCTGGTTTAATAACCGCTTATAAAAAAGAAAAACAATAAATGCTGCTCCACATCCATCCGGACAATCCACAACCCCGCCTGATAAAACAGGTGGTGGAAAGCCTGCAAAAAGGAGCCACCATCATTTATCCCACCGATACGGTTTATGGGCTGGGCTGCGATATATTGCAGCAAAAAGCCATTGAAAAAATTTGCAGGATAAAAAAAGTGGATCCCCGTAAAGCACAGCTTTCCTTTGTTTGCAGCGACCTGTCTCATCTCAGCGATTTTGCCAGGCCGATAAGCAACGCTACCTACCGTATCTTAAAAGAATTTCTTCCCGGCCCTTATACTTTTATTTTGCCCGCCAGTAAAATGGTGCCAAAAATATTGCAAAGCAAAAAAGATACGATTGGTCTCCGCATACCCGACAATGCAATTTCCATGGCCATTATCCGGGAACTGGGGCGGCCTGTTTTAAGCGCCTCGCTGCCCGGCGATGATGTGGAAGATTACACCGACCCGGAAATCATGTATGAAAACTTTATGAAGGAAGTGGATTACGTAATTGACGGCGGCATCGGCGGAACGGAACCCTCTACCGTAATAGATTGTACAGGCGAAGAGCCGGTTTTAATACGCCAGGGTTTGGGCGAATGGGAGCAGTAAAGCATTGCCTTCGGCGACATTTGGAGTTAGCCACGGATTATACATGGTTTATATCTGTGTTAATCCGTGCAATCTGTGGCAACTAAACTATTTATTTCCGCAGGAAATTCTTTTGTGTTATTGGTGTCATTCGTGGCCAACCCCCTAAAACAACTCCGTTTGCTCAGGCAGCAGCCGGAAACTTTTACGGTGATACTCACAAAGCCCGAACTGCCCGATGGCTTTTCGGTGCAGGGCCGTTCCATACCCTTTGTTCTTGTCCCATCCGTATTCCGGGTATTTACGGTGCAATTGCTGCATATATTCATCCCGGTAGGTTTTGGCTAAAATACTTGCCGCTGCAATGGATGCAAAACGGCCATCGCCTTTTACAAAGCACTGGTGCCGTATTTTTTTATACGGAACAAAACGATTGCCGTCAATCAATAACAGGCAGGGACTTACAGAAAGCCGGTCTATCGCCAAATGCATGGCTTTAAAAGAAGCTTTCAGGATATTGATAACATCAATTTCTTCATGGCTTACCGAGGCTACGGCGAAACTGATAGCTTCTTTTTCAATAACAGGGCGAAGAATGTCCCGTTGCTTTTCTGAAAGCTGTTTGGAATCGTTCAGCAGGGGATGATGAAATGTTTTGGGTAATATGACCGCCGCTGCAAATACCGGCCCTGCATAGCAGCCTCTTCCGGCTTCATCACATCCGGCTTCTATCAGTTCTTCCTGGTAAAAGGTTGGCAGCATGGACTGCAAGTTCATAAATATTGCGGAACAAAAATTATTTAGCGCTTTCA
Organism: uncultured Chitinophaga sp.; assembly: GCA_964560445.1. Classification (GTDB taxonomy): domain Bacteria; phylum Bacteroidota; class Bacteroidia; order Chitinophagales; family Chitinophagaceae; genus JJ008. Next base: position 23,720 of record CAZLLT010000027.1, read on the forward strand.
ACAGGCTACCTTTGCACCCGTAATGTCCGGTACGCTTACAGGGAATAGGTCTTCAAGGCCGGTAGCCATCTGGTTGCTGGTGGGTACGGGAATGCTGATACTACAGATACTGTTAGGAGGTATTACACGTCTTACCGGGTCAGGGCTTTCCATTACGGAATGGAATGTGATAACCGGCACATTGCCCCCGCTGAATGAGCAGCAATGGCTGGCAGAGTTTGATAAGTACAGGCAAACGCCGCAGTACAACCTGCTGAATTTTGATTTTACATTAAAAGATTTCAAGTTTATTTTTTTCTGGGAATGGTTTCACCGTTTCTGGGCCCGCCTTATCGGGGTGGTATTTGCCGTTCCTTTTATCGTCTTCCTGGTGCAGCGCCGGTTTAAGCCGGAAATGATAAAGCCATTGCTGATATTGTTTTTGCTGGGTGCATTGCAGGGCACCATCGGCTGGATCATGGTGGCCAGCGGCCTTACCGGCGATGCTATTTATGTAAAACCAGCCAGGCTGGCGCTTCATTTTGTATTTGCATTGGGGCTGCTATCTTATACATTCTGGTTTGCCTTGCAGTTGCTGGTGCCAAAAGAGAAATATGTTTTTAACCCGGCTGCCAAGAAGCTGCTTATTGCAATACTGGTGATATTGGTTGCCCAACTGACATACGGCGCTTTTATGGCAGGGCATAAAGCAGCCACAGCGGCGCCAACATGGCCTGATATTAATGGCCATATCATTCCACCGGGGCTATTTGCCGGGGAACATGGTTTATTAAACCTGGCGGAAAATAAAATAACCGTTCATTTCATCCACCGGGGCCTGGCCTATATCCTTTTTGTGCTGGTTATAGTTTTTACAATCCGTTTATACAAGGTTCAGGGGTCTTCAGTTTATAGAAAAAGCCGTACCTGGCCTTTGGCATTGACCATAGTGCAACTGGTATTGGGTATTGTTGCTGTTTTAAAAAGTGTAAGCATTATTCCCAATTATTGGGGTCTGTTTGAATGGATGGCGCAACTGCACCAGTTAGGGGCCATGCTTTTATTATTGTCTTTGGTAATGCTGTTATACCTGCTGAGGGACAAAGGCCGTATAGAAAATCATTAAACCGGTTTCTGTTTGCACCTGCAACGATTTATTGTTACTTTTAAACAATAACGTTTATTCATGAAAACCTGGCTGAAGGGCTTTTTTTATTCTTTTCCTGTTCAATTGCTCTTTCTTCATTTCAGGAAATACCAGGTGCTGCTGCTCTTCTGGCTCATTCTGTTCAGCACCGTGAACGGAACATTCATGAAGACATTCGGGGCTGACTCGCTATACCTGGCCCCGGAATACCTGGGCAATGTAAATTCGCTAAGTTCTGCTTTTGTCGGGGCTTCGATAAGCATGTTCATCATGAGCTGGAACATTACTACGTTTATCCTGTTCAGTCGTCATTTCCGGTTTTTAGCCGCAACAACCAACCCTTTTTTAAAATATTGCATTAATAATGCTATTATCCCCATTCTTTTTCTTGTTTTTTATTTTTATAAAGCCTACCAGTTTACGCATTATAAATCACTCATCAGCAATACGGAAATCGTTTTTCTTTTCGGCGGGTTTGCGGCCGGGTTTATTTTCATCCTTGCCTCTTCCATGATATATTTTTTCCGGGCAGACAGGTCTATTTTACGAAGGATGATGCCAATTATCAGCAGCCCTTCTTCTTATATTACGCACCTGGGCACAATCAGGGAAGTGGACCGGGGCCTTTCATTGATCCGGGTAGAATGGTATTTTGAAACGCCGGTACGCTTAAGAAAAACAAGGGATGTTTCCCATTACACCAGCCAGTTCCTGGAATCAATTTTCCGAAGGCACCATTTTGCAGCCATTCTTTCCGTATTTGCCGCCTTTTTGTTCCTCGTATTTATCGGGTTCATGCTTGACAGCCCGTTTTTCCAGTTGCCTGCTGCTGCCAGCATTACCATTTTCTTTTCCATTCTGATTGGCGTGGCCGGCGCTATTACTTATTTTTTACAAAGCTGGAGCATACCGTACATGATTGGCCTTCTGCTCCTGCTCAATTTTTTGTATAAAATAAACTGGATTGACCCAAGCAATAAAGCCTATGGCCTGAATTACCTGAATAAGGAAGCCCGGCCCTCTTACAGTAAAGAAGGCTTGCAGCAGTTGTACACTCCCGCCAACGTGGAGGCTGACAGGCAAAACATGATTGGCATATTAAATAAATGGAAAAACAAACAGGATGCCGACAAACCATTGATGGTGCTGATGAACACAAGCGGTGGCGGGCATCGCAGCGCCACGTTTACGATGCGGGTGCTGCAATATCTTGACAGCATTACCCATGGCGCTGTTATGAAAAAAACATTTCTCATCAATGGCGCTTCGGGAGGGATGATCGGCGCCACTTATTTCAGGGAATTATATTTAAGAAAACAAAAGGGGGAAAACATACAGTTGCAGGATGAGAAATATGTGGAAGATATAGCAGAAGATTTGCTGAATCCTGTATTTACTTCTTTTTTTGCAAGGGACCTGATTGCCCCGGCGCAGAAATTTTCGGTGGGGCCGTACAGTTATGTAAAAGACAGGGGCTATGCTTTTGAACAAAAGCTGAATACCAATACCCGCCGCTTCCTGGATAAGCGACTGAAAGATTATGTTGAAGATGAAAAAGCAGCTTCCATTCCTTTAATGTTTTTTAATTCCGTTATTACAAGGGATAGCCGCAAAATCACAATCAGTACACAACCCGTTCGGTTTATGATGCAAAGCCCCGGAGATTCGATTGTAAACCCGGATATCAATCCGGACGGGGTTGACTTTGTTAGTTTTTTTGAGAAGCAGGACCCCTATAATCTCCGTATTCTTTCCGCTTTACGCATGAATGCCACTTTCCCGATCGTTTTGCCTAATGTCTGGCTGCCATCCAATCCTGTTATTGATGTAATGGATGCAGGGATAAGGGATAATTACGGCCTGGAAACCACTCTTCGTTTTTTATCCTGTTTTGACGAATGGATAAAAGAAAATACAAGCGGGGTGCTCTTATTGCAGATAAGGGACAGGGCGGGTGGCGCATGGGAAAACCCTTTTGTGTCGGATGATATTTCGGATCATGCTACCAAACCGTTCTTGTTGCTTCAGCATAACTGGTTTAAGATGATGGAGTATTTCCAGAATGATATGCTGACCTATTACACAACCAACAACGGGGTTAAAATATTGAAACTGCCGTTTCAGTATGTTCCCAATAACAAGGAGGGTAAAGCGGCTTTAAATTTTCATCTTACCCGGCGGGAGGAAAAAGATATTGCCGAATCTGTTCATTCGGCAGAAAACCAGGCTCATTTTCAAAAAGTGCTTACATTATTTGAAAAAGGACTTCCTTAAATTAAGGCTGGTACAGCCGGAAACAGCTTTTAATTACTTCGATATGCAGTTTTGATAAAGTTTCTACCGGGTCGCCGTCAATATGTAATGGCGCTTTTTCTTTGTTTTCGATTGTTATCTCTTTTGCCTGAAAGTAAACAACAGGGCGGGAAAAAGATTTTTCTGTTTTTGCAGGTTTACCGGAAAGCACCTGCCTGATAAGGTTAAAAAGCAGTAAAGGCTTATTGGTTTTTTTGACGATCACTATATCCAGCAACCCGTCTGATAAAACTGCTTTAGGTGCAATGGTAACATGATTGCCAAACTGGTTGCTGTTGGCAATGCTGATAAAATAAGCTTCGCAGGAAAAAGAGGCGCTGCCATTCTTAATTACAAAAGGATATGTCCTGGCATTCAGGAAATTTTTGGTTACCAGGCGGGCATAGGTACTCAGGCCCCGGCGGGGTTGTGCAGCAAATTCATGGGCTACTTTGGCATCAAAGCCAAGGCCGCAGAGCATACAGGAAAACTGTTTGTTGATATAAAATCCGTCAATGGCTACGGGGTTACCGTTGAAAACAATATCCAAAGCTTTTGAAGGCTGCCTGGGAATACCTGCTGCATAGGCCAACCCGTTGCCCGACCCGCAGGGAATGATGCCGAAGTTCAGGTTCAGGCCCATCAGGCTGCTCACCACCTGGCTTACGGTGCCATCACCGCCGGCAATAACAATATCTGTTATTTTTTCTTCTTTGATTGTTGCCAGCAGAAAGCTGTAATCGCCATTGGCTACGGAAGGCAATATCCTGTACGGGATATTTTTTTCAGTTGTTTTTTTTTCAATCAGCCGGTGCAGGCTTTCCTTTTTCTTTGTACCGGAAATGGGGTTGATGATATAGATGATCTTTCGCATAGCGGCAATGGCTGCAAGGTACAGAAATGAATCAGGCATTGGCAAATCTGAAAACCAGCCCTCTATAAGTTGAGCGTTAATAACTTCGGGACAATTTTAAACGGTTAAAATGAGTAAAAAAGCCTAATTTGCTAAATAAATTGGGAGGCTAAAAATGAAAATAAAAACAGACTTATACTTAGGAGACAGCAAGAAGCAATTAAAGTTACTGCCCGACAATTCGGTGGACTTGATTGTTACTTCACCACCCTATGCCGACCAGCGAAAAAACACATACGGCGGCATTCACCCCGACAAATATGTTGAATGGTTTTTACCCATTTCCGAGCAGCTTTTGAGGGTTCTAAAACCGACAGGGACTTTTGTGCTGAACATAAAAGAAAAAGTAGCTGAAGGAGAACGCAGCACTTACGTTATGGAACTCATTCTCGAAATGCGAAAACAAGGTTGGCTTTGGACAGAAGAATTTATTTGGCACAAGAAAAACTGTTATCCGGGAAAATGGCCAAATCGTTTCCGGGATGCTTGGGAACGACTTCTTCAATTCAATAAAAACCGCAAATTCAATATGTATCAGGAAGAAGTTATGGTTCCAATGGGCGATTGGGCAAAATCAAGACTTAAAAAACTTTCTGACACCGATAAAATCCGTGATAACTCAAAAGTTGGCAGCGGATTTGGTAAAAACATTTCCAATTGGTTAGACAGGGATAAAGCCTACCCTACCAATGTATTACACTTGGCGACAGAGTGCAACAACAAAAACCACAGTGCCGCATTTCCCGAAGAATTGCCTGAATGGTTTATCAAACTTTTCACAAAAGAAAACGACACGGTTCTTGACCCATTTATGGGTTCGGGAACAACCTTGACAGTAGCGAACAGAATGAAAAGAAATTCAATCGGCATTGATATTGTTCCCGAATACTATGAAATGGTAAAACGACAGTTAAAGCCCGTTGAACTGTATTTATTAGACCCGAAAGTAAAATATGAAAAAGTTAAACCTGAAAGACGTATCGCAATACGTTGAGCAAAACATAGGAACATTCCACCAAAAACGTATTCAAAGTCTTGACGGATTAAAACTTTCACAAGTTCTAAAACGCAAGAACCCTTACTTATTCAAAGCAAAATATGTATTAACAGCCGAGCAAATCATTCGGGGAATTGTTGATGCACACATTTCATCAAATGAAGAAACCATTTTTGGCGATTGGCTTGAAGGACTTGCAATTTTCATCAATGGCAAAGTTTATGGTGGTTACAAGTCAGGTATTACAGGTATTGACTTGGAATTTGACAATAATGGAGCGAGAAACATTGTAACAATTAAATCAGGTCCGAATTGGGGTAATAGTTCTCAACTCGCCAAAATGGTAGCGGACTTCAAAACAGCTAAAAAGACCTTAAGGACTAGTAATTCGCAACTAAATATAATTGCGGTAAATGGTTGCTGTTATGGTAGGGATAACAATTCGGATAAAGGAGATTACTTCAAGTATTGCGGGCAGAAATTTTGGGAGTTCATTTCGGGGGATGCTGAATTGTACACGGAAATCATTGAGCCACTCGGACACAAAGCAAAAGAAAAAAATGACGACTTTGTAAAATCGTATTCTCAAATGATAAACAAGTTTACAAGAGAATTCTCAAATGACTTTTGTAAAGAAAACGGAGAAATAGATTGGGAAAAATTAGTTCGTTTCAACTCAGCGGCAATTGACCCAAAAATGAAATAAGAAAAGTCTATCTATCGTCCATTTTTACCCGGAATCTCATTTCTTTCCTTTTCTTTGCACATGCCTTCAGCGCCAGGAAAAATTATCATCATTGCAGCCCCTTCCGGTTCGGGAAAAACTTCCGTAGTCCGCCACCTGTTAAAAGTGTTGCCTGATGAACTGAGTTTTTCCATTTCGGCAGCTACCCGCCCGCCCCGCGGCAATGAGCAGGATAAAGTGGACTACTATTTCATTACAGCGGAGGAATTTACAGAAAAGATAGCGGAAGATGAATTTGTGGAGTGGGAAATGGTGTATGAAGGAAGGTATTACGGCACACTGAAATCAGAGTTGCAGCGTATCTGGGACAACGGCCAAACCCCCTTGCTGGATGTGGATGTAAAAGGAGGTTTGCATGTACAGGAGCAGTTCCCGGGCACTTCTTTATCACTTTTTATCGAACCGCCTTCCATCGCAGAGCTGGAACGCCGGTTAAAAGCCCGCGGCACAGAAACGAAGGAAACATTAAAGGCCAGGGTAAGCAAGGCTTCGTATGAACTTTCTTTTAAAGACCGGTTTGATGTTGTTATCGTCAATAACAGGCTTGAAAAGGCCTGTGCCGAAGCAGAGGCCATTGTTCGTAAATTTCTCATTTCCTGACAGGTAAACCCTCATAGCGCTATTATTTACCCTTGCTGTTATTGATTATCCGGCCTGGTTTTTATCTTTACTTTATGATTGAATGGAAACTGATAGTCCTGTTTGTCCTCACGCTGATTTTGATGGGTTTTTTTGCAGGGGTTGAAATGGCTTTTTACAGCGCCAACCGCCTGAGCATTGAAATTAAAAAAAAGCAGGGAGGGGCCGTTTCGGAAATGCTTTCCAAGTTTATGGAATCGCCGGCCCGGTTTTTAGGCGTTACGCTGATCGGGTACTCTTTTTTCCTTGTTTTTATGGGGTTGCAATTCAGTTCTGTAATGTCGCCCATCTGGAAATACCTGCATATCAAGTCAGGGTTGGTGCATATTCTTGTAGAGATTGCCATTACCACTTTTCTCGTATTGGTGTTTGTGGAGTTTTTGCCAAGGGCCTGGTTCAGGGCCAACAGTAATAAATGGCTCAACCGTTTTGCACCGGTTACCAATTTCTTTTATGAACTTTTATATCCTTTGGCCACCGGGAGTATCAAAATGGCGGAATGGATATTGAAATATTTATTTAATATCAAGCTGGATAAAAGCAAGGAAGCATTTAACCGTAGCGACCTGAAAAACCTTTTCCAGACGCAAAGCGACCAGGAAATGATGGAGCATAATACCCAACTGCTGGAAAATGCCCAGGAACTTCCTAAAATTAAAATCCGCCAGTGCCTGGTGCCAAGAAAGGAAATTGTAGGTATTGAAAGCAGCGCCGGTATTGATGAACTGAGAAAAAAATTCATTGATACCCAACTCAGCAAGCTGGTGGTTTTTGAAAACGACATTGATCATATTACCGGGTATGTACACCAGTTGAGCCTCTTCCGTAAACCGGAAAGCATCCAGTCAGTTTTGCTGCCAATCCCTGCGGTTCCTGAAAGTATGAGCGCCTCCGACCTGATTACCAAGTTTAATAAAGAACGTAAAAGCATTGCCTGGGTAGTGGACGAATTCGGGGGTACGGCCGGCATTATTACGATGGAAGATGTGCTGGAAGAACTGTTTGGCGATATTAAAGATGAGTACGATAAGGAGCAGTTTGTGGAAAAACGCCTTTCGGAAAATGAATATATGTTTTCCGGGCGGCTGGAACTGGATTATCTTGAAGAAAAGTACCGGTTTGATTTTGGAGACGATGATTCAGAAACACTTTCCGGTTATATTATCAATTATAGTGAAACCATTCCACGTCAAAAGGAAAGAATTATTATCAGGGATTATGAATTTGATATTATTCATGTAAGCGATACAAGGATTGAAACCGTAAAAATGAAAAAGCTGAAATAAAGGCGGTACAGGCAGCGGCTATCCTTTATTCCCGGCCCTGCTCTTATCTTTGCCCCCAGTCTGATCTATACAATGGCCCTTCTCGATTTTTTTGATAAAAGAAATAAAGATGCTTCCGATGGCGAAATGTCTTTCATTGACCACCTCGAAGAGCTGCGCTGGCATTTGATCCGGTCGGTAATTGCTGTGGCAGTCGGGGCTATTGCGGTATTTGTTTATATAAAACCAATTGTCAACAACATCATTTTTGCCCCAACCCGGTCTGATTTTATCAGCTCCAGGTGGTTTTGTTCATTGGGGAAAAAACTGAATATTGAAGAAGCATTGTGCTTTCAGGATATACAGGCAAAGTTTCTTTCTACCCGGATGACGGAGCAGTTTATCTCTCACTTCACCGTATCCTTTATAGGAGGGTTCATTGTTGCATTTCCGTATATATTCTGGGAGTTCTGGCGTTTTATAAAACCGGCATTATCTCCAAAAGAGCTAAAGAAAACAAGAGGCGTTATTTTCTGGGTATCGTTCCTGTTTTTTCTCGGGGTGGCTTTCGGTTACTTTATTCTTACGCCATTCATGGTCAATTTTTATTTTGGCTATACCCTTAGCGACCAGATTACTATTATGCCGTCTTTTGCCGATTACCTGGAAAACCTCATTTATACAACTGTTGGCATCGGTATTTTGTTTCAAATGCCATTACTGGTAATGGTGCTTACCCGCATCGGCATCATCACCGCCCGTTTTTTAAGAAAATACCGCCGTCATGCTTTTGTTATTATCCTTATTGCGGCGGCCATCATCACCCCGTCCACCGATCCGTTCAGCCTTACGATTGTAACCATTCCCCTTTATCTTCTTTTTGAAACAAGTATTATAATTGCCTCCCGCATCAACCGGGAACAGGAAAAAAAGACGGAAGAATGGAGTTGAGGGAAGAAAGTCGGGAGCCGGTAGCGAGGAGTTGATTGTTTCGTAACTTCGCAACCTGATTGCCTATTAATTAAAGATTCAACATGACTTCTCCTTTTGATCTTGATAAACCCATTGCCATAGGAAGCGACCATGCAGGGTTTGAGTACAAGGAATACCTTATTTCTTTCCTCGAAGGGAAAGGACTGCCTTTTAAAGACTTTGGTACGCATAGCGCTGACTCGGTGGATTACCCCGATTTTGCCCATCCTGTTGCTTCCGCAGTAGAAAAGGGGGAGGCGGCTTTTGGCATCCTGCTCTGCGGCAGCGCAAACGGGGTGGCTATTACCGCCAATAAGCACCAGGGCATCCGGGCTGCTATTTGCTGGGGCGAAGAACTGGCCAAGCTGGCCCGTGAACATAATAATGCCAATATCATTTGCATTCCGGCCCGCTTTGTAAGGGAGGCGGATGCGGAAAAAATGGTTGCGTTATTTATGAGCACTCCTTTTGAAGGCGGACGCCATACCCGTCGTGTAGATAAAATAGCCTGCAACTGATACGGGGTTACCAACCATCCCTATTTTTAATTTTCTATTACCTGAAGAAGGTATTTTTATTGCGTTTAAACTATATTATACATGAACAAGTATTTTCTTTCCCTCGCCTTTTTGTCTGTTTCTTTTTGCGCTTTATCCCAGAAAAAAGATAAAGGGGCCATAAAAGCAGCTAATACCATTACGGCTGCTGACATGAAAAAGCATTTATACATTATTGCCGGAAAAGAAATGGAAGGAAGGGACACTCCTTCTCCCGGGTTGGAAAAAGCCGCCAACTATATCGAAGACCACTTTAAATCGGTTGGCCTTCTTCCGGGCAATAAGGACAGCTACCGGCAGTATTATCCCTTATACAAAGATTCGATGGCATCAAGCAGCCTTGTTGTAAACGGGCAACGCTTTGAGTTGAACAGGGATTTTCAGCCGCAGGTTTCTAACTATATGGCGGAAATGCGGTTTTCCGAAGCGGTTTTTGCTGGGTATGGCATCAGCGATGGCGATAAAAGAGATGATTACAAAGAACTGAAGGTGGAAGGTCGCCTCGTTATCATTCTTGATGGTGTGCCGGCTGATTATAAATCTGCCCAGCAAGGATTTCGTTCTCCCGGGAGTTCGTATGGGAAAATAATGGCGGCTTCAGCCAAAGGGGCCGCAGCCGTACTTATTGTTACTGATAATTATCCGAGAAAAACATTTAACGGGGTAAGCAACTGGAGCTTGTCAGGATACAAAGCCAGCCAGATGCCGTTTACCTTCAGCATATCGCCTGCTATTGCAGAAAGCATTTTGGGCGAAGCCGGGAAAAATATTTTTGATAAAGGAAAGAACGGTTCGCTTCAGGCCGGAACATACAAAGCAAATATTGAGCTGGGTTATACCAAAGAATCCAAAACAGCGCAGGTTTCCAATGTAATTGGTTTGCTGGAAGGCACAGACCTTAAGGATGAATATGTTATTATCACAGCACATTATGACCATGTGGGCAAAAGAAATGATACTACGATTTATTACGGCGCTGATGATGACGGAAGCGGCACTACGGCCATCCTTGAAATGGCGGAAGCCTTTGCCGCTGCAAAAAAAGAAGGTAAAGGGCCTCGCCGCAGCATTGTTTTTATGACGGTAAGCGGCGAAGAAAAAGGGTTATGGGGCAGCAGGTATTATTCTGAAAACCCGGTTTTCCCGTTGGAGAAAACAACGGTTGACCTCAATATTGATATGATTGGCCGTATCGGCGAAGAATACCTGAAAGATAAGGACTCTCTCAACTATGTTTACATCATCGGCGATGATAAACTAAGCACAGACCTTGCCCCTATTACTGATTGGGTAAACAAGACCTATACGAAAATAAAACTCGACCGCAAATACAATGGCGATGACCCGCAACGCTTCTACTACCGCAGCGACCATTACAATTTTGCAGAAAAAGGCGTTCCTGTAATATTTTATTTCAACGGGGTACATGCCGATTACCATAAGCCAACCGATACGCCGGATAAAATAAACTATCCGCTGATGGCAAAAAGGACACAACTGGTATTTTACACAGCATGGGAAATGGCAAACAGGAATGATATGCTGAAACGTAACCTGGAACTGGAAAAACCTAAAGGTTTTTAAGCGATAAAGCCGGGGAAGTAATTTTTATTTTTGGGTAAGCCGTGGTAAGCTAAATGCTTATGGCGGCTTTTTATTATTTTGATAGCAGTTTTAGCTCTACCCTTTTATAGGTGAGTGTCAGAGGGCCCCGATAACTATCGGGATGAGCAGGCTTTGCGGCACTCGCCGTACATTTCAAGAACGCCGAGTCCACCCTACCGCACAAAGAGCCACGCAGTGAGGCTGGGAAGTACTTGGTCTTCGAAATTTTTTTTAAATTAAATGATGGAATTATATTATCGAATTTGGGTGGACTGTATAAAGAGAGGGAAACTTCAATCCGCTAATAGTCAGAATTGGCAGGTAGGAAGTATGATTTTTATGACAATGGCTATGGCTTTCAACTTTGTTTTGATTATAACAGTATTGGAAAAATATGTCTTTAAGATTTATTTTTATAGGATTAATCTTCTTTTTTTTCCAACATATCTGAATAATGTATTGACTTATTTAGTATTATTTATTATGCCATGTTTTGTTGTAAACTATTTACTTGTATTTAGAAATAGAAGATATGAGGATTTAATAAAAAAATACCCTTATTACAATGGGAGGCTTTTTCTTATTTATTTTGTAATATCTATGATGCTCCCTATCTTATTGCTATGGGCAGCTATTATTTTTTAGACTTTTCTGGTGTGGTAATTTCGGGGTAATGTTCCCGGTTCTTCGTAGTCTTCAGCTCTTTGAGAAATAATAAAATTATAGGGTTGTTATGCTTCGTTTGCAACGAAGCATCAAACTCGATAGAGTTTGTCTTCTGATTTCATTTTCATCTTTGCAAAAGTTGCCAAATCATTAATTTTAATCAAAAAAGATGAGTGATGGCGGCTATAAAATCCGTAACCAATCTGCCATTCATTTCATAACATTTGCTGTCGTGGAATGGATAGATGTGTTTACAAGAAAGGACTATCGGGATATTCTTCTGGACAGCATACGGTTTTGCCAGGAAGAAAAAGGCTTGTTGTTACACAACTGGTGCATTATGAGCAATCATTTGCACCTGGTAGTATCTGCCAGAAATGAAAATTTGAGCGATGTGTTAAGGGATTTCAAAAAATTTACCAGCAAGCAAATACTACAGGCTATTGCTGAAAACAAACAGGAAAGCCGAAAAGATTGGATGCTTTCAATTTTTCGGCAGGAAGGAATGAAGAACAGCCGGAACAGTGAATTTCAGTTCTGGAGGCAGGATAACCGGCCAATGGAGCTGTACAGCGGGCAATTTATTTTTCAGAAGATGAACTATATTCATAATAACCCGGTGGAAGCAGGTATTGTTGAAAGACCTGAACATTACCTGTATAGCAGCGCTAAAGATTATGTTAATACAAAAAAGTGCGGCTTGCTGGATGTAGTTTTCTTGTAGCATTTTTTTACGGCTTATCAGCCGATGCTTCGTTGCAAACGAAGCATAACAACACTAAATTTGTGAAGCGTTGACAGGAAGGGAAGACTAAGGAGAACGGGGGGTGTGCTAACACCCGGGGCAACCAATTTTTTAAATTCACAGACTTATAACAGCAGCAAACCCAAAGCTTATTTAAATTGGATATTGTTTGACGAGCAGTTTAAGCTGGTAAGCAGCAGCAGCGGTTTTGTACAGGTGGGCTGTAAGCTCCCCCTATTTTAGTGCCAGCATCAGTTAGAGTTTTCAAATGTAACATTCTTTTCGTTTTTGGCCGCTTTATCCAC
>CAZLLT010000028.1:0-36150 GCA_964560445.1 uncultured Chitinophaga sp.
CCACTCCCGGAACTGTCGGGCACTTGTCTTCTTCATCATTGATACCATCTTTATCTGTATCCGGAACAGGGCATCCCTCGTATTTCTCAAGCCCAAAAACAGTAGGACATTTATCAAGGTCATCTATAATGCCATCTCCGTCTGTATCAGCCGGCGGCGGTGGTGGAGGAATAACCTCTTTGACTTTTTTCTTCTTCAAATTAACGGCAAAACCCAAAGCATATTGAAAGTGGTAATTGGCTGTTTGCATAGTAACAGGCACTCTATAAGTAGAGTTAACAAATAAATTCGCATTCTTAAATGCATTCACTTTCAACCCAACCCCCAATGGAAGAAAGGCGCCATAGTACCCTTTATATTTATGCGCCCCGGCGCCGATTGTAGCATACGGCTGAACCCAAAACCTGTTTGATGTGAGAAACAGGTTCAATGCGGCATTTGCTTCCAAAAGAAGGCTTTTGGTTGTAAAATTCTTATCTGGCATAGGATATTTTACCGAACTGCCCCCAAGGCTTAAAGCAAAGTCTGCATACTTTCCAAGTCCCTGGAAATAGTGGACAGCTACACCCGGCGACATATCCTTAAACTTAGCCCATTCTTTATCGCCAAGAACACGGTTAAGCGAAGTACTCCGTATTTTCCCGGCTGTTTCAAAATCATTCAGGAAAAAACTTACGCCGATGGATTTAGGGCTGATTTCATCATCCTGGGCATAAACAAAAATGGAAGCAAACAGGCTAACCGTTAGCAAAACTATTTTATTCATAAGAGGTTGTTTGATTTAGTTTTAACAAAAATAACAGGTAAGCCGAACATGCTGAAATAAATTATTCCCATCTCCCTTTTTTCGCAGAAAAACCAGATTATTTACCCGCAAAATATTTGGATCTCAGCAATTCGTCTTCACGATAAGGATCATCAAAAAAGACAATGCCATTATCCTTCCCTTCGCAGGTTATATACCGGATATAAACGGGCATTTTGTTTCGTACCACTACATTTCTCTTCTTTTTGGCATTTAGCCAGGATTGAACAGAATCAATACGGGTGGCGGTACGGGGGCCACTTTGCAAACTGTCATTTCTGAGGATATACCAGGCCAGCTTTTCCCATTCCTGCACCCTTACACACCCATGGCTGAGCGACCTGTTAGCCCCGGAAAAAAGGTACCGCTGGTTCGTATCATGGAGGTAAACGGAATACTTGTTGTCAAAATGGAACTTCATAATTCCCAATGCATTGGCATCGCCGCTGCCCTGCACTACCCTGTACGGGATACCATTACTGTATTTTGACCAATCTACACTATACGGGTCTACTTCCTCCCCCTTGCTATTGACCAGGCTAAACCCTTTTTTCTGCAGGTAGCCGGGGTTCTTTTTAACAGCAGGGAGTATTTCCTTCCGGACAATGCTGGGCGGGGGCACCCATTGCGGATAAGTAATTAAAACCGAAACGGCGCTTGTAAGCACTGGCGTACTGGTTTTGGCTTTGCCGACTATTGTTCTTGAAGTCAGCTTCACGCTATCGTTTTCTATTACATCCAGGTAATAAGAAGGGATATTTACCCAAATGTATCTGGAAGGCATCTTCTCCGGCAGCAGTTTGTATTTATCCAGGCTGATAGCAATACGAACAAATTTTTCTTTATCGCTGGAGTTCAGCACCCGAAGGGTTGTTTCCCCGGCTACCCCATCCACAGCAAGCCCTTTTTCCTTCTGAAATTTCTTAACAGCACCTGCCAATTGGGATGAATCTGCCTTAACGCTATCAAAAGCTATATACCCGCCTTCAAATAACCTTTTCTGCAACAACTGCTGAAACTGCCCCGGCGCAGCTTTTGGAGAAGGCACAATGGTATATTCCCTGTAATCTGCTCCGTCAAGAAACTTCCTGATTCCCTGTTTGATTAAATGATACCCTCGCTGATCCGGCTCCAGCGAAGCAACAATTGCTGCAAGATTTTTGCCCGCATTGAGTTCATTCAATTGTTCTTTATAAAAATCAGGCAGTAAGACAGAATCTTTGCGAAGCGTAATGCTGTCATTTGGCAACCGGCCCAGTTTAATATCCCTTACTATTCCGGCAAAAGCATCGGTAAACAACAAATCAGCTTTTGACCATAAGGCCACATCCTGCCTATCTCCTTTTCCAAGCGTATCGGCTGCAAACTTCTGTCTTATCCTATTTAATTCGCCTGCATGGTAATCTTCCGGAAACAAACCAAAAAATCTTGAATTACCGATAAAATCAAATAAGCTGTCAGCGATAGGTTTCCATTGCTGCTGATCAAACCACAACGGCGCAAACGATACATCCTGATAAAGCATCCCGGCTAATTCAGGCTGCTTCAATCGTAAAGAATCTATGATGAGGCCGCCGTTTGCCATTGCAGCATTTACCTGACTGCCGATCATTTCGGTGGCTTTCTGCTTCAACTCTTCAGGCGAAGCGGCTTTTTCTTTTTCATTGCTATTCTTACATGCAGGTAATAAGGCAAACGCCGCTGTGAGTGCGGTAAAAAAAGGGCGCAACAACATTTTTCTAACCATAGGTGGTAAGTGGCGACATGTAATCATACCTGTTTTTTTGCTAAGTTTATTTCGGTTAGTTTCCCACAGATATGAAGTACAATTTAATAAATTGTTTCAAATATAGGACACCTTCCCTGTTCATTATTGTAATCTTTATTTCATTCTTAACATCAGCCCAGGATATGGTTTACACCCGCCCGGCTGTAACCAATAAATGGAATGAGTATAAAACAGGTTACTATTGAAATCAACAATGGGAAAACATGGCTTCAGACCCTATGAGGAAGAATAGCGGCACTATTCGTGGCCCGGAAGTAACAAATTTGAAGTGCTTGATATCCCCTTTAACAATTTTAAAAAAAAATCTATAAAGGAACCGTTTCTACAATGGCATCAAGGTTTATCGGCCCGTACACATGAGGGAATGTATCTGCAATTGAAGGCGACCAGTCAAAAACAAATTTGCTGGTAAGCTTATCTGTGTCAATAACCAGCTTTAGCAAACCTGTCTTTCCTGCAAAATATCTTTCCAGTACCCCGGCTACCTGACTCTCCTGCGAACAATGAATAAAGCCTTCTTCTTTCAGAGAAGGATGCACATAATAACCCTGTTCTTTTGCTTTGCTCCAGTCTTCTGGTATTGCTATGTGGTAAATGATAGGCATAATTATTAAGTCCCTTTAAGGGGTTTGAGGTAATACTCTTCTGATTTTTTGTTCCAGCAACATGAAGTCAGCCAGCACAATGGCTGTTACAGCTTCCACAATTACCGGCGCCCTTAATGCCACGCATAGATCGTGGCGGCCTTTGATACTGAAATCCTCTGTTTTGCCTGTGTCCCAGTTCAAACTATTCTGCTGTTTTGGCGTAGAGGATGTCGGCTTTACCGCTAAGCGAAAAACCAGTTCATTGCCATTACTGATACCGCCTACCACTCCGCCGGCATGATTGGTTCTTGTTTTGCCATCCATATTTTCGATGGCATCATTATGTTCGCTGCCAAACATTTTTGCAGCGGCAAAACCTGCCCCGAACTCCACTCCTTTCACGGCAGGAATGGCAAAAAGAATATGTGATAAAACAGATTCAACGGAATCAAACCAGGGCTCGCCCAAACCAACCGTCATACCGGATACACGACATTCAATAATGCCGCCTACCGAGTCTTTGGCATCAATGGCTTTCTGCAAACCTCTTTCAATATCGCTTTCTCCTGCTACTTCTGTTACCCTGGCATGAATATCTAAATCACTCATCAACTTTTTTGCAATAACCCCTGCCGCTACTATTCCAACTGTCAACCTTGCACTGAAATGGCCGCCGCCCCGGTAATCCTCATTGCCACCAAATTTCTGATGCGCCACCCAATCCGCATGGCCGGGTCGGGGAATACTTCTTTGTTTTTGGTAGTCTTCGCTACGGATGTTTTTATTTTCAAAAAAGATAGTGATGGGAAACCCGGTTGTTTTCCCATTAAACAAACCACTTTTAAAAATGGGAATGTCGTCCTCCTGCCTTGGCGTGGTGCCTTTTTGTATGCCGCCCTTTCTCCTTTCAAGGTCGGGCATAAAATCTTCAACAGCCAATGATAACCCTGCCGGACAGCCATCAATGACAATCCCGACTGATTCGCCATGCGACTCACCAAAAACGGAAATGCGGAATATGCGGCCGAATGAATTCAATGTTTATTCGTTAACAATGTTAAAAGGTAAAGATACAGCAGCGCCAAGGCTTTTCAAATCATTATAAAAATCAGGATAGGATTTCTTCACAGCCTCCGCTTCTTCTATTTCCATCTCACTATCTGCTTTTAACGCCGCTACGGCACAAGCCATCGCAATACGATGGTCATGATGGGAATGTACATCCGCCCCTTTTACTTTACCGCCGCCATGAACCGCCATTTCATCGCCAAGCAAATCTATCTGCACCCCCATTTTGTCAAATTCATCCTGCAATGTCAAGGCCCGGTTGCTTTCTTTATGCGTTAACCTGCTTACTCCTTTTATAGTTGTTTTTCCTTTGCAATAGGCCGCCAACGCTACCAGGGGCGGAAACAGGTCAGGACAATCCGTAGCATCAAAATAAAAAGCATCCATTTCCGAGGGATGGACAGTGATTCCTTTTGCATCCATGGCAATACCCGCATTGGCCGCCATCAACGCATCTGCAATGGCTTTGTCAGCCTGCGTGGAAGTTAAATCCAAGCCTTTCACTGTTACCGGCCCTGCAATAGCACCGGCAACAAGGAGAAATGCACCGCCACTCCAGTCGCCCTCAACGGTATAGTGGCAAGTGGTAAGTGGGGAGTGGAGAGAAGAGCCTTTATAAAAAATAAACTCTTCGTAATTCTTATTTTCCGGAACGTTCAAACCAAATTGCTTCATTACATCCAACGTCAAATCAATATAGGGTTTGCTTTTCAGGTTCCTGACCTTAATCGTAAACATTGGATTTTGAGAATCTAAAGTCTCCCCTTCGGGGGGATTTAGGGAGGCTGCCATCAACAACCCGGTCAAAAACTGTGAACTCAACGAACCATCCACTTCAATATTTTTTGGAACCAACGGGCCTTGTATTATCAAAGAAAGTTTACCATTATTGCTTTTCACTTTCACACCGAGTTGCGGCAATATCTCATCAAAAAAATCCATCGGGCGGTTTAATAAACTTCCCGAACCGGTTATGGTAATTTCTTTATCACTCAATGCTGCAATAGGGGTAAACATCCTGATACTTAACCCGCTTTCACCACAATTAATTTCATTGGCGATAGGATTAACACCCGAACTGTTAACTATCAATTTTTCATTATCATCTGACACCTCCGCACCTAATGCTTTAATAATTTCTATCGCCACCTTATCATCATTGCTATGACCGGGATTATGAATAACCGCTTCCCCTTTCCTCAACAATGCCGCTGCACAAGCCCTTTGCATAGAGCTTTTGGATGCCGGCGCCTGTATCGCCCCTTTCAGTTGCGAGGGATGTATTGTAACTTTCACTTACAGACCTCCTATAATTTTTTCCAATTGAACAAGCGAAATACTCTTTACCACTCCTTTCCCCACTTTTTCCAGCAACACATAATTCATCTCTTTTCTTTCTCTTTTTTTGTCCATCTTCAGCACTTCAAACACTTTTTGTTTGTCGAATGAGGCATACGTAGGCAGGTTGTACTTCTCTAAAAGGTTTACTACCCTTTCTGTTTGTCTAAAGCCGGTTATCCGTTCTGAAATATGACAGGCATACGTCATGCCAATAGAAATGGCCTGCCCGTGCGATAATTCATACTGGTTTTCCAAGGCATGTCCCAGTGTGTGTCCAAAGTTCAGCAAACGCCTTTCGCCTTTTTCAAATTCATCTTTCTGCACCACTTTTGCTTTCAATATTGCATTGTGTTGTACTAATTCGCAAATGGATTTTTGCCTGCTTTGATAAAACGCCAATGTTTTAGTTTCCAGTTCCCTAAACATCACCGCATCTTTTATAGCAGCATGTTTGATTATTTCTGCAAACCCGTTTTCCCATTCCGCCTGCGG
Source organism: uncultured Chitinophaga sp. (assembly GCA_964560445.1). Classification (GTDB taxonomy): domain Bacteria; phylum Bacteroidota; class Bacteroidia; order Chitinophagales; family Chitinophagaceae; genus JJ008. The sequence goes on from CAZLLT010000028.1 coordinate 6,083, forward strand.
CAATGAATTCAGGAAAACCATATCATGCAAAATGAAAGAAGGCTGCCTGATAGTGCCGACCATATTCTTATACACTCCTACATCAATTCCATTTTTGCCGCCGATTGATGCATCCACCAGCGCCAATAAAGAAGTGGGGACAAATCCAAATTGCAAACCACGCATATATACCGAAGCCACATAACCGGTCATATCCGTTACCACGCCGCCGCCCACTCCCACCAATATTGTTTTCCTGTCGGCTTCAAAAGCAATCAACTGTTCAATCACTGCATCCACCGTTGCCTGCACTTTATACTCTTCTCCCGGTTTCAATACAATCGTATTCCATCCCTTGAAGCGTTTGGCATGTGCCTTAAAAATATTTTCATCAGTAATTAATACTGCCGCCTTAGCATCAACCATTTTCTTTAAATGGCTGATGCCCGAAGCAAAGTGGAATTCAGTTGATGAATTGGAAAATTTATAAATTACTTTCTTCATGCCTATATTTATTACAACACGTTGTATCTGCTATAAAGCTATACCTATCGGCTATCATCCTATACTTTCCACTCAACGTTTTTCTTATTGTACCTGTGATATAGAAATCTGAACATATATAACAATTCCAAAGACTATCTCCTTCGCCAAGTTGTCGGTCAAGTTCATCGTTCTTATAAAGCACTTCCATGTCCTTACCAATAAATTTATCAGCATTATCTCCACTTATCACACTATCAGCATTCCATTGCGGATAGCACCCACAGCCATACTGCATATAATGAAACCCCAGCGTAACAAGGCTGTTTGTTTGTACAAAATATTTGCCCTTGTATAATCTATTCCCTTGCCATACAAAACATAGCAAACACAAACCCGGCACTATAATCAAACCAGCTTTTCTCATTTGACTAACTAATAACTATAAACTGCAAACTTACTTATCATCCATCACCTTCTTCTGATGATTGATACTCTCCATGTGTACTGCATCAAAATACTTGGTGATAAATTCTTTACTTAAACCCATCTTTTCGCCTTTGGCGAATGCTTTATCAATAATCTCATTCCACCGGTTGGTTTGCAGGATGGTAATATTGTTATCTTTTTTATACTCTCCTATCTGCTCTGCAATTTTCATACGCCGGCCCAAGATCTGCATCAGTTCATCATCGAGGTGGTTAATCTGCTGCCTCAACTTTTCCAACGCCTTATGAAAGGCCTCCGAATTGGTATCTTCCTTACGCCAAATAATTGCATCAAGTATTTCAGCTAACCGTTCAGGTGTTACCTGCTGTTTGGCATCGCTCCAGGCATTGTCCGGATCAATATGGCTTTCTACTATCAATCCGTCATAATCCAGGTCAATCGCCTTTTGCATTGTATCAAGTAAAATGTCCCGGCGGCCGCATATATGCGAAGGGTCGTTGATAAACACCAGTTCCGGAAATTTCAGCTTCATATCAATGGCCAGATGCCACATCGGCGCATTCCGGTATTCCGTATTGCCATAAGAAGAAAAGCCGCGGTGTATCAACCCTAATTGTTTGATGCCTGCACGGGCCACCCTTTCCACAGCGCCTGCCCATAACTCCATGTCAGGATTCACCGGGTTTTTAATCAGCACCGGCACATCCGCGCCACGCAAGGCATCGGCCACTTCCTGTACGCTGAAAGGGTTTACCGTAGTCCTTGCGCCTATCCATAACACATCCACATCAAATGTCAAGGCATCCTGCACCTGTTTGGCCGTTGCCACTTCTACTGTTGTTGGCAACCCGGTTATTTTTTTTGCCTGCTGCAACCACGGAAGCCCTTTTGCTCCCACGCCTTCAAACATACCGGGTTTTGTTCTTGGTTTCCAGATTCCTGCTCTAAGCATATCTATTTTGCCGGTAGCGGCAAGGCGTTGCGCCGTTTGCACCAGTTGCTCTTCCGTTTCTGCACTGCAAGGCCCGCTGATGATGAGCGGACGTTTGTTCCATGCCGCCTGCACTGTTTCGTTTGTTGTTTGTTCTTTTGTTTGCATAAGTATTATTTACAAAGATAAATTTTATTAAGTCATCGTTCTGTTCACTGCCCAACTTCGTTGCGTCGCACACTTGTACTTTCTGTTCGCTATTCAGCGTATAAAATCGACTCCAAATCTAGTTGATTAAATTTTCTATCTTCCTGCAACAATCTCAAACTCGCAATATCGCTGCTGCTTATGTCTGGTAATTTATTCAGGTAACTAATAATATCCTCTTGGATTCTTATTTCTTCTTTCATCAAATAATGATGATTAATTGCTTCAAAATCTCGACTGTCATACTCTTCAATTTCAAGAATTACAAAGTCAACCGAATCTGTACACATTGTAGAAATATCATCCAGGCGTCTTTCCTGAAAATCTATAACCAAATGCAATCCTTCATAAACAATTACCGCAACATTTAATGCTAGCGAACTGCCAACCGAACCAAAATCATCTATATCAGGGGTATTTTCTTCTATTTTCTCAGCCAACGCAATCATTTCTTCGTTCTTTCCACTCACTCCCAACACAATATCATCTATCATTTTTAGTGCCTGGAGTATATAAACATAATCGCCAAAATCCTCTTTTTCACTAAAAAGTTTGTAACAAGGAGCATACCTTTCTGCTGCAAGCAATGTAAAAACCAACTGTTTCTGTCGGGACATATTCTTCAAAATATCGGCAACATTTTTGTTCATTTTTTACTTTATAATCCTTTTAATCTTATTCGCATCTTCAATCAGCTTCATCAGGTATTCATCATCATTCTTCTCTATACTCTCCCGGAAACGTTCCAACTGGGCGATATGTTCTTTCAATACATCCAGCACATTTTCCCTGTTCTGCAAAAAGATAGGCACCCACATGGCCGGGTTACTTTTGGCCAGCCGTACCGTACTCTCAAAGCCCGCAGATGCCAATTCAAAAATAGCCTGCTCTTCTTTTTCTTTTTCCAGCACTGTATTGGCCAATGCAAAAGAAGTGATGTGAGAGATATGGCTTATATACGCCGCATGCAGGTCATGTGCTTTGGCCTCCATTTCCAAAATGTGCATCCCTATTTTTTTGTACATATACTTCACCCATTCCACCGCATCAACATCGCTTTCCTCAGCATTACAGATAATTACCGCTTTGTTCTCATAGGCACCCCGTATGGCCGCAGCAGGACCGCTGTACTCGGTTCCCCACATCGGATGCGTGGCTATATACCGGCCCCTTTTCGGGTGGTTTTTTACCGCTTCCGTGAGTTGCGATTTGGTAGAACCTAAATCAAGCACAACCTGGTTTGTTATCCTGTCTAAAATCGCAGGCAACACTTCCACCATTTTATCCACCGGAAAGGCCAATATAATCACATCGGCATTTTCAATCGCCTCATTTATCGGCAACACTTCATCAACCAATTCCAGTGCCAAAGCCTGCTGCAAATGCTCCTCATCCGCATCCACGCCAATCAACCTTGACGAAAGTTTCTTTTCGTGCAATTGTATGGCTAATGAGCCGCCGATAAGGCCAACACCGATTATGGCAATCCGTTTCCGAAGTCCCCCCACCCCCTCAAGGGGGGATTTTGGGTCGTTTGCATTTGATGATTCTTTTTTTATACTCATTTCAATATCTTTTTTAATGAAGCGCTTCTATCCTTTGTTTTGCTTCTTCTAATTTTTCAACAGTGCTGCACAAACTAACTCTTATATAATCATTTCCGGCGCTGCCGAAAATACCTCCCGGCGTGATGAATACATTTGCCTTGTACAAAACCTCATCAGAAACAATACCCCCCAAACCTAAAGGATGCTCTCCGATCCTCCCTTTAGGGGCTGCCCATACAAACAAACCTGCCTGCTTTTTTGAATACTTACAGCCCAATAAATCCAGCAACTCAAACACTTTTTCCCTTCTTTTTGCATAAACAGCATTTACTTCATCATACCAATCTTTTCCCAACGATAATGCTTTGGCTGCTGCTAACTGGACAGGCAGGAACATGCCGCTGTCCATATTGCTTTTAAACCGCAGCACTTCATTTATTCTTTCTTTAGCGCCGCAAAGCATCCCCACCCGCCAGCCGGCCATATTATGCGATTTACTTAATGAGTTCAGCTCTATCACACAATCTTTTGCCCCATCTATGCTCAATAAGCTCATCGGGCTATTATTCAGTATGAAACTGTAAGGATTATCATGAATGATAAGGATGTTATGCCTCTTACCGAAAGCCACTATTTTTTCAAACAACGCTTTTGATGGCAACTGTCCTGTCGGCATTTGCGGGTAATTCACCCCCAACCCCCTAAAGGGGGCTTTGGTTTCCGACAGCACAAGGTTTTCCAACTGTTCAAAATCAGGTTCATAATTGCTCTCTTCTTTCAGGTCATAATAAACCGGTGTTGCCCCGGATAGCTTTACTGCACTGCTATAAGTAGGATAGCCTGGATTGGGAACCAGAACCGAAACGCCTTCTTCAAAATAAGTCATGCAGATATGCATGATGCCTTCTTTGCTTCCTATCAATGGCAATATTTCCGTATCGGGGCTCAACTCCACATTATACCATTGCCTGTACCAATCAGCTATCGCTTTCCTCAACACCGGCGAGCCTTTGTACGACTGGTAAGCATGTACATTCGGCTTTGCCGCTTCTTCCTGCAATGTTTTGATTACATCCGGATGCGGCGGCAGGTCGGGGCTGCCGATACCGAGGTTGATGATATTTTTTCCCTGTTTGTTCAATTCATCAATTTCCCGCAGCTTCTGCGAGAAATAATATTCGCCTATGCCGTCTAATCTTTTACTTGTTGTCATTCCTGTTATTTTTATTGAACCCCTTCGGGGTTCCGAAATTATTTTTGTTTTATTTTCTATTGATATTTCAGCCCCTCCGGGGCTGATACACCTTCAATTACCAACTTCCACTTCCTTATTTCCACATTCCTTTTTTATACACCCCGTAAATTTTAATCGTTTCAGTTAATGGCATTATAGCATCAATCACTTTGTCAAACTGTTCAGCCGAATCAAATTCCATATCTGCATGAAAACTGTACCTGAAATCGCTGCCGGGTATAGGAAAACTTTGCAGCTTACTAAGATTCACCCCGCCATCAGCTATTTTCGTAAGCACTTTGGCCAGGCTTCCCTTTGAATGGTCTGTATGAAAATTCACAGATGCTTTATCCGCATTTTCAATCTCTGCCGTCATATCTTCTCTCCGCAATATCAAAAACCTCGTGTAATTATTTTTCAATGTATGAATGTTCGGCGCTATCATTTCCAGGCCGTACAGCTCGGCCGCTAACTTACTGGCTATGGCAGCAATATGCTTGCTCTTATGCTGATGAATATGCCTGGCGCTGAATGCAGTATCTTCCGTTTCCACCAGTTTCCATTTGTACTTATCTAAAAATCCATAACACTGTTGCAATGCCATGGTATGCGAATGTACTTCTCTTATATCCTCCAGTTTCACACCGGGGTTTACCAAAAGGTTTTGCCTAATCTGCAAATACACTTCGCCAACTATTTTCAGATTCGACTGCTGCAATAAATTATAGTTCGGCAGAATGCTCCCTGCAATTGAATTCTCAATGGCCATGATACCGCCATCGCTTTCTTTTTTATTCGCAGCGGTTTTTACCACATCCCTGAAAGTAGCGCAGGGGATAACAGGTGTGCCTTTGCCAAAAAATAATTGTGCCGCCACCTGGTGAAAACTGCCTTCGTAACCCTGGATAGCGAAGCCCCCCCACCCTCCAAGGGGGGATTTGGGGTCGTTTATGGCTGGATTTTCCTTCTTACTCATTGCTTTATTCGTTATAGTTCACTTTTTATGCCTTTAAAAAGTTTTCAAATTCAGAGTTCCAAAGCCCCTTTAGGAGCTGTGGGGTGTACAAAAAAATCCCGGCCATTCCTGACCGGGATTCCTATGTTGATTTTTAGTTGTTCTTATTTTGTTTTCAACAAAAGCATACCCGGCTTCTTTGCAAAAAAGAAGTAATAAAAATAGAAACCAAAATATGTCTTTGTCAATCTCATAAACCAAATGTAACAGCAGATTTCCGAAAAACCAACGGGCTGCTCAAAATTATTTTATAAAATCAGGCAGGGTTCATTCGAATCTTACGACCGCGGTAGTTTTTACCGTCAATGGCTTTTATCATTTTCTTAGCTGCCGAAGGGTCTATCTCTACCCAACTGTTCATTTCTTTCATATCTATCCTGCCCAGCAAATCCTTTCTCAAATCACTCATATCTAATATAAACTGCAGAAAGCTGGCTTTATAGAAACCATCCTTGGTGCCTAAGTTTACGAACAAGCGTTGGTAATTAACACCGCCGAAATTCCGGCCTTTTGTATCCCTTCCTGTTGAGCGTTGCGTTCTTTCAATCCCCCTCTCACTCCTTCTCTCCTGCTTCATGTTCAGGTCGGCTGCGTTTTCATAATATTTCAGAAAACGGTCAAATTCAAGGGCGGCCACCCGCTGAAGTATCTCTTCTTTTTCTATAGAGGCAAATTTTTCTTTTAAAGCAGGCAGGTAGGTTTCGTATTCCCCATGGCTAATATCTGCCTGCAGCATTTTATCAATAAAATGAAAAAACTGCTTACGGCAAACGTCTTTACCACTCGGTATATCCATCTTATGAAACTGGGTTTTCACCAGCTTTTCAATCTGCCGCAACCGGTATAATTCTTTGGGCGTAACAATAGATACAGAGATGCCGCTTTTACCTGCCCTGCCCGTCCGGCCGCTGCGGTGGGTATATACTTCTGTATCATCCGGCAATTCGTAATTAATTACATGGGTGATGCCCTGCACATCAATTCCCCTGGCCGCCACATCTGTTGCAATAAGCAATTGAATACTTTTTTCCCGGAACCTGCCCATTACCTTATCCCTTTGCTGCTGGGTAAGGTCTCCATGCAATGCCTCAATGTCATATCCTTCGCGGATAAGCTGCTCCGTTATTCCCTGCGCATCTGCCTTTGTACGTGTAAAAACAATTCCATACAGGCCGGGGTTAAAGTCAATAATCCGCTTCAGCGTTTCATACCGGTTTACATGCTGGGTAGCATAATACTGGTGGTCTATATTCGCATTGCCGGAGTTTACTTTGCCGATAGTGATTTCAAAGGGTTGCTCCATGTACCTTTTGCTCACCTGCCTTATTTCCGACGGCATGGTGGCGCTGAAAAGCCAGGTGCTTTGCCTTTCAGGTGTATTCTTCAGGACAAACTCAATATCATCCTTAAAGCCCATGTTCAGCATTTCGTCCGCTTCGTCAAGAACGATATAGCGTACTTTCTCCAGGTTGACGGCTTTTCTTTCAATCAGGTCTATCAGCCTTCCGGGTGTGGCAACAATGATATGTGTTCCTCTTTTAAGGCTTCTTATCTGCTCGACGATGGAGGCGCCGCCATATACGGCGGTAACGCCAATGCGGTCGGCCTTATTCTTAAATTTATCCAGGTCTCCTGTTATCTGCAGGCAAAGCTCACGGGTGGGGCAAATAACGAGGGCCTGCGGAAACCGTTCTTCCTTATTGATTAGCTGCAAAAGGGGCAGGCCGAAGGCGGCTGTTTTTCCCGTTCCGGTCTGTGCCAGCCCGATAAAATCTTTTGTTCCCTGCAACAAAACCGGTATGGCTTTTTCCTGGATAGGTGTAGGTTGGGTGAAACCTAATGCTTTAACCGAAAGAAGCAAGCCTTCTTCGATACCCAACTCCTCAAATGTGTTCACAATGAAAATTTTAAATGATGATAAGGCCGCAAAGGTAACTGATTATAACGGGCCCTGGGGCAGCTTTTTACATATTCGCCTATAAAAAAGAAACCTTCCTGAAAGGAAGGCCTCTAACGATTGCCTGTCTGCCGACAGGCAGGCTTGCCTTAAATAAATCTTTACAACGGGCATAAAATTATAGCCGAAGTTGCAAAAACCTACTTCGCTTCCAATTCTTATTTTTTCAAAGAATCGATAGTAGCGTTAACTGCAGAATCAACAACGTTAACAACACTGTCAACAATAGGCTCAACGGGAGCTACAACAGTCGTAGAATCTACTGTGGGTTCTTTTTCACCTGATTCGTTACAAGCTACTGCAAAAGAAGCGATAGCGATGATTGCAAGAAATTTTTTCATGTTTGGGTTTTTTGTATTTTTTGAAATATTTCGGTGTTTATACCGAAAAAAGGAAAAGGTAACCCGGCCCAAACAATTTTTTTTCTGACACCTTACTGACCCCGCCCCGGCCACAGATAATAATATATTTTTTGCAGTCGGGCAGGGTTACTATTTTTAAAATTCTGTATTAAAAAATGGAATGTGAAAGCCCAGCAAGACGAAAAAGCATTACTGGAAGGATTAGCCGCTAACGACAGGATGGCCATTGAGTTTATTTACAAAGAGCATTATAATGCCATTCAGTCCCTGATAATCAATAACAACGGATCTGCTGACGATGCAAGGGACATATTCCAGGAGGCCATGATTGTTCTTTATGAAAAGGTGAGAACAGGCTCTTTTGAACTAAACTGCCAGCTTAAGACTTATATTTATTCGGTAAGTAAACGGCTATGGCTCAAACGGTTGCAGCAAATGAACCGGTATCCTGTTTCGTCCGAAAATTTTGAAACGGAAGTGCCGGTAGAGGATGAAATAGAGGAACATGGCAAAAGGGACGCAGAATATGATATGATGGAAAAGGCTATCAACAGCCTGGGAGAGCCCTGCAAAAGTTTACTGGAAGCCTATTACCTGCAAAAAAGAAATATGCAGGACATTGCAGCCAGTTTTGGATATACCAATGCCGATAATGCGAAAAACCAGAAGTACAAGTGCCTTGTGCGGTTAAAAAAAATATTTTTCTCTCATTATAAAAACGGAACCAGTGATGAATGATGTTACGATCCTTGATGCTGTTGAAAGGTATATTAAAGGGGAAATGAACCCCGATGAACGGATGCTTTTTGAAAACCTCAGAAAATCCAATTCAGAGGTTGACCAGCTTGTGGTAGAGCATACGCTGTTTCTGCAACAAATGAACCGCTTCGGCGAATGGAAGAAATTCAAAACTTCGCTCCATGATGTTCATGTCGGACTGGCCGGGCAAGGCGATATCCATGCTGCCAAACCGGGCGGAAAGGCCAAACTGGTGTACCTGTGGAACAGGTATAAAAGAGTGGCCGCCATTGCGGCTTCTATTGCAGGCATCACCGCTATAACAATTTCAACATTGGCCTGGGTCTTTTCCTCAAAAGTTCCTGTGAGCAAATTTGAGCAGTATGAACGAAGGCTCAACGGCATTGAGAAAAAGAATAATGAGCAGGACCGGGCAATCCGTGATAACAATAAGGCCGAAAAGAAAATCACTTATACATCAGGAGGAACCGGTTTTATTATTGACGCTAAAGGTTATTTGGTAACCAATTATCATGTGGTCGATAATGCCAATAATATTGCAGTGCAGAACAACAAAGGAGAATTTATTGCCAAAATGGTGTACGCCGATAAGGATAAGGACATAGCCATTCTTAAAATAGATGACGATAATTTTAAACCCTATTCTTCCGTACCCTATTCTATCAGTAAAACCCCGGCTCATCTTGCCGAGCCTATTTTTACACTGGGCTATCCGAGAAACGAAATTGTGTACGGGCAGGGTTATTTAAGTTCTCTTACCGGTTTTAAAGGTGATACCCTAAGCTGCCAAATAGAAATAGCCGCCAATCATGGCAATAGCGGCAGCCCCATCCTGAATAACAACGGAGAAGTTATTGGCATTCTCAACGGACGACAGACAAATGCCGAAGGCTTTACTTTCGCCATCCAGGGGAAATATATCTATAAAGCCCTTGACGATCTGAAAGCATCGGATACCAGCTACCAACGAATAAAACTTACTTCCAAGTCCTCTATTGTTGGTATGGAACGGACCCATCAGGTAGAAAAACTGGAAGATTATATCTTTATGGTAAAAGTGAATTAATAAAAAAATTATCCCTATAGAAAAAATCAACCCCGCTTGTTATAAACAGGCGGGGTTCTTATTTATTATCACTTTATCCTGCCACTACTAAACATTCCACAAATCCGAAGGGTACACCCCTTCTTCAATCAATGAAGTAAGGCTTTGCTGCACAAACGGCGCATCTTCTTTATAGGTTACACCAAACCATAAAGATGTTGTTGGTATTACTTCTACCTTGCCGCCTTCTTTTATAAACCGGTCGGCCACGATAGGTATAAAAAATTCTGATTTCAATTCCTGCCCCCTCTCCTTTAAAAACTCCAGAAACAGTTGTTGGGTATAGGCAAAGAAAGAAGGATGAAAGCACCAGAAATTCATGGATACCCTGGTATCAAGAGGCAGTTCCTTTGGCTCCAGGCCATCGTCGCAGGTTACTTTTCCATCCTGCCTTGCAATATTGATCCGCTCGGCAATGGAAGCAAGGGAGCCGTCAGCATTCAAACTGCAAACACCCCTGTTCACCGTACCATGATCAGATAATGTTCTTAACAAATCATAACCCACAAGGGCATAGGTTTTATCATTGCATGATGCGCTGGTTAAAAAATCTGCTGCATTCTGAAATGCAGCCGCCCCATAAAAATCATCGGCATTGATAACGGCAAAAGGCCCGTTCACCACTTCTTTGGCGCATAATACAGCATGGGCTGTACCCCATGGCTTTTCCCTTTCTGCAAGGGGCACATATCCGTTGGTGAACAAATCCATTTCCTGGTGCACATACGCCGTCTCAACCTTTCCTTTCAGCTTAGGTTCAAATACAGAACGAAAATTGTCTTCAAACTGCTTGCGGATAATAAATACAATTTTGCCGTAGCCGGAACGGATGGCATCAAAAATGGAGTAATCCATGATTGTTTCTCCCGAAGGGCCAAAGCCTTCCACCTGCTTCATACTTCCATACCTTGAGGCCATACCTGCCGCCAATATTACCAGTGTAGGTTTCATATTCTTTACTATTCTTTGAGTTGCGGGGGCGAATTTAAACTAAATTAGCCAGCCTGTTCAGCTAATATGCAAAATATTCATTTAGATACCATAAGGATTAATACACTTTCGTCTCAACTTTTATATGATAAAAGTGTAGCGTTGCATGTATTGCGGGCAGATGAAATACATCCTGTTATTTCAGGGAATAAATGGTTCAAACTCCGCTTTTATCTTGACGAAGCAAAGCTACTGGATAAAAAAAGCATTATCACTTTCGGAGGGGCCTGGTCAAATCATATTGCAGCAACTGCTGCCGTCTGCAAATACAATAACCTTAAAAGCATCGGGCTTATCAGGGGCGAAGAACCTTCCTCTCTATCCGATACATTGCAAAATGCCAGAGAGATGGGCATGAAACTTTATTTCCTGAGCAGGGAAGACTACCGAATAAAAAAAATACCTGCACATATAAATCTCCATGAGCATTATGTTATCAACGAGGGTGGCTATGGAATAAAAGGGGCGCAGGGGGCCGCCACCCTGCTTGACCATTGCGATTACACTCAATACACACATATCTGCTGCGCTGCCGGCACAGGAACCATGACTGCCGGCCTGCTGATGAAAGCCCTGCCGGATACAACAGTTATATGCATAAGCGTACTGAAAAACAATTTCTCTCTTGCGGATAACATTCACTCACTTTTATCTTATTCGCCCAAAAACCTTGTAATCATTCACGACTATCATTTTGGCGGTTATGCAAAAAAAACAGATGAATTGATACGGTTTATGAATAAATACTATTCCGATACAAAAATCCCTTCGGACTTTGTCTATACCGGCAAACTTTTCTTTGCAGTGAACGACCTCGTTGAAAAAAAATATTTCCCCCCCGGCAGCAAAATCCTTATCCTGCACAGCGGGGGGTCGCAGGGCAACAATTCCCTGGAAAACGGAACGTTAATATTTTAATTTTGTAGAGTGGCTGACCTATCTTTGTCATCATATCATTGGTAAAATAATTATACCCTTTCGGCCGGAAATGATAAAAAAGAGAAACCTGTACCTTTTAGCTGTTGCCTTATACGCCTCCTTCTCTTCATTGGGGCAAGACAGCCTTCCCGACTTTTCACTTATCAATGCAGGAAACAACCGGGTTATTATTGGCTGGGTCAATGGCTACGGAGATTATACCCGGCAGATCAGCATACAGCGTTCGCATGACAGCCTGAAAGGTTATAAAACAATTCTTACAGTTCCCGACCCCACCACGCCGCAAAACGGGTATGTAGATACTAAAGCCCCTAACGACAGCATGTTTTACCGGCTGTACATTATGCTCGACAAAGGGGCCTTTCATTTCAGTCCGGCCAAAAGACCTTATAAAGATACCAGCAGCATTGCAAAGGCAATAAATGATGATCCTGCCATTGACGAAACCAAGGCTGACACTATCCAGGTTGGCGATACGTTTATCGTTGCAAAACCTTTCGGCGTCAATCTTGATAAGTTTCCGGGAAGCAGAGACTCCATCACAACGCCGAAAGTAACCAAGAACAGGCCAGTCCCCAATGCATTTACACCCTCTCTTCATGTCTTTACCAATAAAGACGGTTATGTACGCATTAACCTGCCGGAGGATGAAAAGCCGAAAAAATACTCCATCAAATTCTTTGAAGAAAATGGCAACTTCATTTTTGAATTAAAGGATATAAAGCAAAGGGATTTTAAAATAGATAAAGCCAATTTCTACCATGCAGGATGGTTCCTGTTTGAGCTATACGAAGATGAAAAGCTGATAGAGAAACATAAATTCTATCTTCAAAAGGATTTTTAAGGTCAGGCAAGAACAGATTCAAATACTCTTTCAAAATTGTTCTTTACTTTCTCTTTCACTTCTTCCATATCCGCTTTCCTGCCCAGTTCCTTTTCCAATGAAGTAACCTGCTTGCCCGCAATACCGCAGGGGATAATAAAATTGAAGTAGCTCAGGTCGGTATTTACATTCAGCGCAAAGCCGTGCATCGTAATCCAGCGGCTGGTGCGTACACCGATAGCACATATTTTTCTTTCTCTTCCTTTTACATCCGCATCTATCCAAACACCTGTTTCCCCTGCCGAGCGGCCTGCTTCTATTCCATATTCTTTCAATGTAAGGATAATAACTTCTTCAATATTGCGGAGATACTTGCCGATGTCAGTATAAAATTTTTCCAGGTCCAGGATGGGATAGCCTACAATCTGCCCCGGTCCGTGAAAAGTAATATCCCCGCCGCGGTTGGTACGAAAGAACTCAATGCCTTTAGCAGTTCTTGCCTCCTCATTAATCAATACATTACCGATATCGCCGCTTTTACCCAGCGTATAAACAGGAGGATGCTCTACAAATAGAAGGTAGTGGGTAGTGGGGAGTATCGGGTCAGCGCTAACGGCCAATGATTTTCTCCTGGCATTCTCCTGCAACAACTCTTCCTGGTATTTCCATGCAGCGCCATACTCCATCAGGCCCAGGTCTTTGAACTCAATTTTTTGTTTATCCATAACGAAGCAGCAAATTTACCACAATTAACCAACCGTTACCTTTGCAGTTTATGAAAGAACAACAGCCGGACAGTAATACCGATACGCAGGATAATAACGACGAACTGTATGAAAGGTTCAGCCTTGTGGTTGACAAAGGACAGGAGCCTCTCCGTATTGATAAATTCCTGATGGCCCGCATTGAAGGCGCTACCCGCAATAAACTCCAGCGATCCATGAATATGGGCATGGTGCTTGTAAACGGAAAAGAAATACGCCCCAATTACAAGATAAAACCGGCCGACTCTATTGTTGTCTATTCCGATACCCACCCGGACGAAACGGATATTGTTCCGGAACAGATGGCATTGAACATCGTTTATGAAGATGACGACCTGCTGCTGATTAATAAACCGGCGGGCATGGTGGTACATCCCGGTAGCGGCAATTATTCCGGCACCCTGCTGAACGGCATAGCCTGGTACTTACAGCAGCAAAACCCATCTGTTTCAGAAGATAGCCTGCCAAGGTTTGGCCTGGTACACAGGATTGATAAGAACACCAGCGGCCTGCTGGTGCTGGCCAAAACAGATAAGGCCATGCGGCACCTGGCCAGGCAGTTTTTTGACCATACCATCAAGCGGGAGTACAATGCGCTGGTTTGGGGCGATGTTGAAAATGACAAAGGCACCATCATTGCCCATGTTGGCCGGCATTTGCGCCTCCGGAAATTGTTTGAAGCCTATCCAGAAGGCGATCACGGCAAAGAAGCCATTACACATTACGAAGTGATGGAACGGTTCGGGTATGTAACACTGGTAAAATGCGTATTGGAAACCGGCCGCACCCACCAAATACGGGTACACATGAAATACCTGGGCCACCCGCTTTTTAATGATGATTTTTACGGAGGTGATAAGATTGTAAAAGGAACTGTTTTCAGCAAGTATAAACAATTTATTGATAATTGCTTTGCGATTTGCCCCCGGCAGGCGCTTCATGCAAAAACACTTGGGTTTATACATCCTTCCACCGGAAAAGAAATGTTTTTTGATACGGAACTGCCCGAAGATATCAGCGGCGTTATTGAAAAATGGAGAAGCTATATTTCATCAATGGGTAAAATCAAATAAGGTAGCTGTAAAAACTGACCTCTCTCTTTTTTTAAATACAACATCCCAATTACCGATATAGCGGATCAGTTTGGGGACCAAATAGTCGCCGAACTTTGTCATCTTCACTTCCATCTGCACATCAAAATCGTAAACACCGGCATTATAATTCATATCATAGTTACGGGCCATTACTTCCATTGTCTTCACATTGAACCAGGTGATCATGTTATTGATAACTATATCGTTTTTCTGGCTGTTGCTTAAATCCTCTTTAGCTTTAATGGAAAAAATATAGCAGGACTGCCCTTCATAATCTCCATAATCAATGGAAAAATCATATTTCGCCGCCCGGTCAGGATCGAAAATATCTATCTTATCGCCAATAAAAGGAATGCCGGGTATTTTTTTACCCGGATTAAAAAACAGCATCTTTAATTGCTCTTTATGCTTTGCCAGTCCTCTTTTTGCTTTGGGGCGAAAATCCACACCCTTTACCACATTGCTTTCCCCGCAAACTTTTCCTTTTGTAAAAAATAAGCCGGCATACAACTCTGCTGTATAATAGTTATAAGAGCCGTCGCTATTATAAAAATCGCCGGTAGTTGTTTCTTCCAGTACCTGCATGGCTCGGCACTCGTTCTCCCGCAGTTGTTTTGTTTTGCTTTGCAGGGATGCCTTTATTTTTTGCTTTTTATCTTTTACCTGAACAGAATTAAAAGAGGTGAAACCCAACACCCTTAAATTCCGAAAAGCCTTATAGAAAGTAGTATCATTCTTTACCTGGTCCATGAACCGGGCCACGTTAAGGTCGGAACGGATGATTACTTCTGACAGGCTGATCATTTTTGCCAACCTTTCATTATCCAGTGAATCGCTCTGCGACAAAGCAGTGTAAAAAAACAGGGGGAAACAGGATATGAAGAGTATCCTTTTCATACTACTTTACCCGGGGAAAAGCATTTTGTAGTCCACGCTGACCTTTCCTTTGGAAATATCATTCAGCTTTCCTTTCATTAGCTTTCGTTTCAGCGGAGAAAGGTAATCAATGAACAGTTTCCCTTCAATATGATCGTACTCATGCAGGATGACCCTTGCAGAAAGCCCCGTAAATGTTTTTGATTGCGGTTGAAAGTTTTCGTCAACATAATTCAATGTTACCGATTCCTGCCGGTAAACATCTTCCCTGATCTTCGGAATGCTGAGGCAACCTTCATTATAAGGCCATTCATCACCATCCAGTTTTTCAATACGGGCATTGATAAAAACCGCTTTTATGCCTGTATCGCCGGGATATTCGGCTTTTTCGTCCGCATCCATTTTCTCAAACATCTGAAGGGTGTCCACCACAAAAAGGCGGATATCCCTGTTTATTTGCGGTGCGGCCAATCCCACGCCACTGCTGTAATACATGGTTTCCCACATATCCTCTATTAATTTGGCCAGGTTAGGATAACTGCTGTCAATATCTTCAGCTTTCTTTCTTAAAACCGGATGCCCGTACGCAACGATGGATAAAATCAAACTAAATGCTTTTAAAATCCGTGCAAAGTTAATGAAAACAATAGGAACGCCGATAACACGGATTGGGCGGATTGTTGCGAATTTTTATCCGTGTAAATCCGTTGTATCAGCATATTCAGCGTTCCTGTTTATGTAGTTCTTAAATACTCCTGCAACATAATAGTAGCCGCAATTTCATCTACCAGCGCCTTGTTACGTCTTTCTTTTTTCTTCAGGCCCATTTCCAGCATGGCATCCCTGGCCATCTTGGAAGTGTAGCGTTCATCCACTTTCTTTATTGGTATGGAAGGGAAGTTTTTCTGGAGAGATTCAATCGCTTTCTTTACCAATGGCGTGGCATGGGTATCCGATTCGTCCCAGTTCACCGGCCAGCCGATGAGGATCAGTTCAACCTGCTCTTTTTGAAAATAATCTTTCAAGAAAGGTACCAGTTCCTTTGAATTGATTGTTGTCAACCCGGTAGCAATGATCTGCAACGGGTCAGTAACGGCAATACCGGTTCTTTTGAGGCCGTAGTCTATGGAGAGAATTCGCATTTTAGTTAATAGGTAATAGCAGGGGCCTACTTTAAATTACAAAGAGCCCCTGAGCTTAGTTATCATTTTACATAACTTTTCATATTCATCATAATATTGTTTAAACGCTTCGTCACCAATATAATGTCTCTTGTGAGCCAGGAAAAGACAAGCAACAACTTCTATGGCAGAACGAAGGGCTATGCCCAAAAATCTTCTGAACTCAGGCTTTGTCTGCCCGGTACTTCCTTCCGCAATATTAAGCACAACAGAATCAGCAGCCCTTTTCATTTGACTTGCCAGGCTGAACCTTTCTTCTATAGGAAATTTCTTAGCCAGAATATCTATGTCATTTGACAAGTCAACCGCTAAGTTCCATACTTTCAAATCCTCAAAACGAAATGCCATTTTGTATAGATTAATTTACTATATCATAAGATACACCCCTTTACCATAAACCATCAACTATATGCCATGAACCATTGCCAATCATCCAACAAAAAGGTCTGCAATAACAAAGATGGCGAAAACAACTGAAGCAATTCCATTAGCCGTCATAAATGCGAGGTTCACCCTTCGCAAGTCATTTGGCTTTACAATAGAATGCTGATAAATGAGCATCCCGGCAAAAACAGCCACCCCTATCCAATACAGCCAGCCAAAATTTCCGTAGAAACCTGCGACCACTACAGCAGCCGTACTTAATAGATGTAAAAATTCTGAAACCCTTAATGCTTTAGCTTTACCTAACCAGGCGGGCATAGAATAGAGTTGGTGCGACTTATCAAACTCTTCATCCTGCAAGGAATAAATAATATCAAAGCCACTTACCCAAAAGATAACGGCTAATGAAAACAATACCGGCAGCAGGGCAAACTTGCCTGTAACAGCGAGGTAAGCCCCTATCGGCGCCAATGACAAGCCCAGGCCCAATACCAAATGGCAAAGCGGTGTAAAGCGTTTAGTATAACTATATCCTAACACAACCAATAAAGCCACCGGTGATAAATAAAAACAAAGTTTATTGATGAAAAAACAACAGGCAATAAACAACAGGCAATTGGTAATGGTGAACCAAAGTACGTTGTTTGCTTTAATAATACCCGCCGGTATTTCCCTTATTGCCGTTCTTGGGTTTTTTGCATCAAAACTCCTGTCCAAATAACGGTTGAAAGCCATTGCAGCGCTGCGGGCAAAGACCATGCAGAGAATAATCAATCCCAGTCGAATGAAAAGAGTAGGAAAATCTGTTGGGCTCCCCGCAGCAAAAGAAATTATCCTTAAAGCATTCGATTCTTCTGAAGGAAAACAAGGTATGTCTTTGTCAGAATATTCAGTAAACAACTTCGATAGTGAAGAAGCTGGCATAAAGAATCCAATCAACGCAAAAGGCATCGCAAAGATGGTATGGGAGAATTTTATAAGGCTTAAATAGTTTTTTACTTTACTCATGAAATATTCAATATTCAATTTCAGCCAGCAAGTTATCGCAAAACAAGTTCATCCATTTCGAACCTAAGTTCCCCCTTCGGGGGACAGGGGGCCTCTCCCTCTCACCAACTCCCACAGCACCACCCCGGCAGCAGTGGCAATGTTCAGCGAATGTTTCATACCCAACTGCGGTATTTCCAGGCAGCCATCGCATAAATGGATAGTACCCTGCTCCACACCTGTTACTTCGTTGCCAAACACGACTGCAATCTTTTCATCCGGCTCAAATTCAATCGCATTTAGCTTATAGCTTCCTTCGGCCTGTTCGGCCGCATATATATTATACCCCAGCCCTCTCAATTCTTCGATGGCTTCCTCTGTTGTTTTGAAATACTTCCAGCTAACGGTTTCTTCAGCGCCCAGGGCCGTTTTCTTTATTTCCTTATGCGGCGGCCTCGCTGAATAGCCTATAATATAAATGGCTTCAATTAAAAAAGCATCCGAAGTGCGGAACACACTGCCCACATTATAGGCGCTGCGGATATTCTCCAGCACCACAATTACAGGCATTTTTTCCGATTGCCTGAATTCCGCCACCGTCTTGCGGCCCAGTTCCTTCATACCCAGTTTTCGCATGGGTGCAAAAGTAAGGCCCCCGGAAGGATTTCCCACTATTGAAGATGCTGACTCCCCGAAGGGGAGAAACGATGCTTTTTCTTTTATGAATAGCATAAAATGAACGGCAAGCATCATTTAGCGGAAATAATACGCCATTCAATATACAGTATGCATCAAATTTCCCCTTCGGGGAGTCAAACTATTCCACATAGGGCATTTTACAAGGGGCTTCATTTCCTTATTTTTGCCCGTAATGGCAAAAACTGCAAGTTCCGATACACCATTAATGCAACAGCACCGGGCTATCAAACAAAAATATCCCGATGCCATCCTGCTTTTCCGGGTTGGTGATTTTTATGAAACATTCGGACAGGATGCCGTTGTGGCTTCGCAGATTTTAGGCATCACGCTGACCAAAAGGAATAACGGGGCAGCCGCTTCTGCCGAACTAGCCGGGTTCCCTCATCATGCACTGGATACATACCTGCATAAACTGGTAAAAGCAGGACACCGGGTGGCGGTATGCGACCAGTTGGAAGATCCCAAACAAGCCAAAGGCATTGTAAAAAGGGGCGTTACAGATATGATAACCCCCGGTACGGCCATCAACGATAAACTCTTAGAACATCACAGCAATAATTTCCTGGCAGCTATTCATTTTGCAGAGAACGAACAATACGGGCTGGCTTTTCTCGACATTTCCACCGGCGAATTTTTTATTGCCGAAGGCAACAGAGAGTATGCCGACAAGCTGCTGCAAAGTTTTAAACCCGCCGAAGTACTATTCCAACGCCATTACCAGAAAAAATTCAAAGAGTATTTCAGCAGCAAAATTTATACATACACATTAGACGAATGGGTATTTGACGGCAATTATGCCGGTGATACATTGCTGAAACATTTTCAAACACATTCGTTAAAAGGTTTCGGCGTAGAGGAATTAAAGAACGGCCTGATTGCCGCCGGGGCTATTATTCATTACCTGAAAGATACCGAACACCCCAACCTGCAGCATATTACTACCCTGCAACGGATTGACCGGGATGATTTTTTATGGATGGACAGGTTTACCATCCGGAACCTGGAACTGGTGCAGGGCAATTCGGAAGGCAACCATACCTTATTAAGTGTTCTTGACGCCACTGTTTCTCCTATGGGCGCCAGGTTATTGAAACGATGGATTGTATTCCCGCTGAAAGACATACAGAAGATAAACGAACGGCTCAATACAGTTGAATTCCTCATTAAGGAAACTGACCTGCGGAATAAACTCATGCAGCATATAAAACAATGCGGGGATATTGAACGGTTAGTTGCCAAAATACCCGTAAAAAAAATCAACCCGAGGGAAGTGCTGCAACTGGCAAGAGGGTTGAAGCAGGTGCAGGAAATAAAACAGCTTTGCCTCCAATCTTCAAATGATTACCTGAAAAGGCTGGGCGATGCGCTGAATCCCTGCCCTTACATTGCCGAAAAGATATTTAAAGAAATTACAGACAACCCTCCGGCCCTTGCATCAAAAGGAGGCATGATGAACAGTAATGTAAATGCCGAACTGGACGACCTGAGAAAGATTGCTTACAGCGGAAAAGAATACCTTATACAGCTACAGGCAAGAGAAGCAGAGAAAACCGCCATCAGTTCGTTAAAAATAGGGTTCAATAATGTGTTTGGTTATTACCTCGAAGTAACCAATGCCCACAAGGATAAAGTACCGGCTGAATGGATGCGGAAACAAACGCTGGCCAATGCCGAACGCTACATTACCCAGGAACTGAAAGAATATGAAGAAAAAATAACCGGCGCTGAAGAAAAAACCCTCCGGATAGAACTGGAGCTTTTTGATTCGCTGCTCAGTGAATTATTTGAATACCTGGCGCCGGTACAAACCAACGGCCACCTGCTGGCCATTATGGATTGCCTTTGCAGCTTTGCCAGCAATGCCATACAATTCCGGTACAAAAAACCGCAATTGCATGAAGGTGATGAGTTGCATATCAAAGAAGGCCGCCACCCGGTAATTGAACGAAACCTGCCGGTTGGCGAGGCCTATATCAGCAACGACCTTGAATTAAATAAAAAAGATCAGCAGCTTATCATTCTTACCGGACCTAATATGAGTGGTAAATCGGCCCTGCTTCGCCAGGCCGCCCTCATTACATTAATGGCGCATATTGGTTCCTTTGTTCCGGCAGCAGAAGCAAGGCTATCGTTAACAGATAAAATATTTACCAGGGTTGGCGCATCCGATAATCTCAGCGGCGGCGAATCTACTTTCATGGTGGAAATGAACGAAACGGCTTCTATCATCAACAACATCACCGGCCGCAGCCTGGTATTACTGGATGAAATAGGAAGAGGTACTTCTACCTATGATGGCATCTCCATTGCCTGGAGCATTGCCGAACACCTGCACAACTCGCCGCAACAACCAAAAACATTATTTGCTACGCATTACCATGAGCTAAATGAATTGGAAGAAAAACTGGAACGAGTAAAAAATTTCCATATCACCAATAAAGAAGCGGGCAATAAAATTATATTCCTTCGCAAGTTGGCAAGAGGTGGCAGCACACACAGCTTCGGCATTCATGTAGCTAAGATGGCGGGTATGCCACAAAGCCTGATTGAAAGGGCCAATGAGATATTAAAAGAGCTGGAAGCCCGGAGCCGGGAGTCAGAAGTCGGGAATACAGATACCCGGAATACCCTTAAAAACATCAGTGAAACTGAAAAATTACAGCTATCCATCTTTGACGCACACAGCGAAACCTTTGGCGAAATAAGAAAATCACTGGCTGATATAGATATCAACCGTCTCACTCCTGTAGAAGCGCTGTTGAAATTGCAGGAGATAAAAGAAAAATTGAAGTAGGAAAAAAAATGACAGGTCGTTTTATTTTGCATCAAACCAAACGGGTTTAGCATCATCCCAATCTCCATTATAATTGATAAACAGTTCCTCCCCTGCCTTAACAGCCCTTACCGTTTTAATACTAATCTGCCCCTGCTCATAATCCATCTCGTATTCACAGTTGCTTTTATAGGAATGATTATACAAAGGCACATATCCCAGTGCCATGCAGCATTGCTCCTTATCTGCGCCCCATTCAAAAATATAATCATGCAATAAAGTCTTGTCAAGCCAGGTTCTTTCTTCAGCGCTCATCACGATTACCGGGGAGATTTCTACGGTAGTTCCCGGCGGCAGGTCTTCTGTGGTAAAAACGCCCCGGCCCCTATCTGCGGTTTCAATAATGGTTAAACAGGGAAGCACCATAAATAGCTTAAATTATCAGATGTATCAGCGAATTAAAAGTAAATATTTAATAACATTAAATTGCAGGCATTGAAACATCCTTATTTCATAGTTCGTAAATTTGGCGCATGCTGAACGAACTGGAAAGCCTTTCCCTGAAAGAAAAGTTTGAGGCAGCCGTCATAACGCAAGACAGGCTACAGATAAAAAACTTCCTGGACGATCAGAATATCAGTGAAGTAGCCGACCTGATATACGATTTTCCGGAGCATGAGAGCTATATTGTCGCTAATATGTCGGCCCACCGGGCGGCAAGCGTTTTTAAAATACTTGACCTTTCCATCCAAAAAAGGATCATTCACGAGTTGCCCCCAAACTCCACGGCCACATTACTGAACGAACTGCCTGCCGATGACCGCACCGACTTCCTTGAAGAATTGCCCAGCAATGCGGTAAGGGAACTTATCAAATTACTGGACCCTGATGAAAGAAAAATAACCCTTTCCTTATTGGGATACCCGGAAAACAGTATCGGAAGGCTGATGACGCCGGATTATGTATATGTGTACCCCGATGATACCATTGAAGAAGTTTTTGCCACCATCCGCAAGTTCGGGAAAGACAGCGAAACAATTGAGGTGATTTATGTCATCAACCCAAACGGCGAACTGGTTGATGATATCCGCATACGGGACATTATACTAAGCCGGCCCGACAGGAAAGTATCGGAACTGATTGACTCCCGCTATATAGCCCTTCACCCTGAAGATGACCAGGAAACCGCTTCTGAAATATTTAAAATGAATAACAGGGTGGCCCTGCCTGTAATCAGCAAAAGCAATAAGCTGTTAGGCATTGTTACCATTGACGATATTCTGTGGGTGGCCGGGGAAGAATTCAGTGAAGACATGCAAAAAATGGGAGGTACCGCTGCATTGGAGGAACCTTACCTTGATGTACCGCTGATCAGGCTGTATAAAAAAAGAATCATCTGGCTTATTATACTTTTTGTTGGTGAAACGCTTACCATTGCCGCTATGGCCAATTTTCAGCAAACGCTGGAGCAGGTGCTGGTGCTTTCCACCTTTATTCCTTTGATTATATCCAGCGGCGGCAACAGTGGATCCCAGGCGGCCACTCTCATCATTCAGGCACTGGCATTAGGGGAAATTACAGTCAGGGACTGGTGGCATATTGCCCGCAGAGAAATTATCTCAGGTATGCTGATGGGCATCACCCTGGGCATTATCGGCTTCTTTATTATTTATGCAGGGTCCCACTTATTCGGCTTGTTCGGCGAGCATTTTATCCGCATCGGTTTTGCCATCGGCACTGCCATTATTGGTGTGGTAACATGGGGTACCATCATGGGCTCCATGCTGCCCTTGCTTTTAAAAAGGCTTGGCGCCGACCCTGCCACCTCTTCCACCCCGTTCATTGCAACGCTTGTTGACGTTACAGGCCTTCTCATTTATTTCGGAACAGCCTTCCTGCTTTTAAAAGGCGTACTACTGTAAGTGTTCCGTCAAAAATAAAGTTTGCGGTTTTTTGCAGGTTTGTTTACTTCCTGTTACGAAATCAATATTTTTGTTTTTATTGAAATTCAATAGTTAAACCTCAATGCCTTATGTGTGGAATAGTTGGCTACACCGGACCAAGGGAAGCTTACCCCATTATTATAAAAGGACTCAAAAGATTGGAATACCGCGGCTACGACAGCACCGGTGTTGCCCTGCAAAACGGCGGGCTGAAAGTGTATAAGAAAAAAGGGAAAGTGGCAGAATTGGAAGATGCCATCGTTGGCAAGGACCTTCATGCCCACAGCGGTATCGGCCATACCCGCTGGGCCACCCACGGCGAACCTAGCGACAAGAATGCCCACCCCCACTGTTCTGCCAGCGGCAAACTGGCCATGATACATAACGGCATTATCGAAAACTATAACCAGCTTAAACAGGAGCTTGAAAGAAAAGGGTACAGCTTTAAAAGCGATACCGATACAGAAGTGCTCCTGAACTTTATTGAAGAAATAAGAAACAATAATCATTGCGACCTTGAAGAAGCGCTACGCATTGCCTTAAAAAGAGTAACAGGCGCCTATGTAATATTATTGCTTGATGAAGACAACCCCGATACGATTATTGCAGCCCGGAAAGGCAGCCCACTGGTTATCGGCGTAGGCAAAGGCGAACATTTTCTGGGTTCAGATGCTTCCCCGATGCTTGAATATACCAAAGAAGTAGTGTACGTAAACGACTACGAACTGGCTATCGTAAAACCGGGTGAACTGATACTGAAAAACCTCGGTAACGAAAAGTTGACTCCTTATATCCAGAAACTGGATATGGAACTGGCCGATATTGAAAAAGGAGGTTACGACCATTTCATGCTGAAGGAAATATTTGAGCAGCCCCAATCCATTTACGATTGCCTGCGGGGAAGGTTAAATGCCGCTGAAGGAACAATTACCATGAGCGGCATTCAGCAATATGCAGAACAGATTGTAAACGCCAACAGGATCATTATGATTGCCTGTGGCACCAGTTGGCATGCCGGTCTGATAGCAGAATATATTTTTGAAGAGTTATGCCGGGTTAATGTAGAGGTGGAATACGCTTCCGAGTTCAGGTACCGGAACCCCGTCATCAATAAAGGAGATGTTATTATTGCCATTTCACAAAGCGGTGAAACGGCGGATACGCTGGTGGCCATAGAAAGCGCCAAAGCCAAAGGCGCTATTATTCTCGGCGTTGTTAATGTAGTAGGTTCATCCATTGCCCGCATCAGCCATGCCGGCGCTTACACCCATGCAGGGCCGGAAATAGGTGTAGCCAGTACAAAAGCCTTCACAGCACAGTTAGCTATTCTTACCCTGATCGCTTTGAAAATAGGTTACATAAAAGGCACCATCTCCCAGGAACGCTACAATAAGCTCTTGCATGAACTGGAAGAAATCCCTGAAAAAATTGCATGGACGCTGAAGCATAGCAACTCCGTTAAAAAGCTGGCTGAAAAATATAAAGATGCCCGTGATTTTCTTTACTTAGGCAGGGGCTACAACTTTCCCGTAGCGCTGGAAGGCGCTTTGAAGCTGAAAGAAATTTCTTATATCCACGCCGAAGGTTACCCGGCCGCAGAAATGAAGCATGGGCCTATCGCACTGGTGGATGAGCACCTGCCCGTAGTATTTGTTGCCACCAAAGATGCTTACCACGAAAAAGTGTTAAGCAATATGCAGGAAATAAAAGCTCGGAAAGGGAAAGTACTGTCTGTCATCACCGAAGGGGATGCCATATCTGAAAGTATATCAGATGATGTAATGATTGTTCCCGAAGCAGATGAAATCCTTGCTCCTATGCTCAGCACCGTGCCATTGCAATTGCTTGCCTATTATATCGGCATAGCAAAGGGATATGATGTGGACAAGCCCCGCAACCTGGCCAAAAGCGTTACGGTAGAGTAATTTTAAAAAACACAACCTCATCTCCAGATGAATATTATCAGGAAACACTCCCTCTCCTCTTTAGGATATGGCTTCGTAGATAAAAAATATATCCCAAAGGGGAAAAACGAATATTATCTCCGAAACATTCAGAACAGAAGCGGCATAAAATACCGAAGCCTGACAGCATCGGAAATAAAAAAACTCCGGCAAAACGGGAACAGCTCGGATAATTGGAACAACGTACTGGTGGCAGATCCCTTTAACCCGATGTTGCTAAAGAACAATTCCTTTTTTGGCCTTGTACGCATAGGCAAACTGGAGCCATGCTTCAATGAGTTCAATAATATCAGGGTACCGGCCGGTATTTACAACAGCATGATCGTTAGTTGTGATATCGGAAATAATGCTTCGATTGACAATATCAACTACATGAGCCATTATATAACCGGCGACGATGTAATACTTGTAAACATTAACGAACTGGCGGCCACCAACCACTCAAAATTCGGGAACGGCGTTATAAAAGAAGGTGAAGGAGAACAGGTGCGGATATGGATAGAGATATGTAATGAAAATGCAGGCCGCAGCATCCTGCCCTATAATGGTATGCTAACCGGGGATGCTTGGCTTTGGTCTAAATACAGGGATGATGAAAAGCTGATGCAAAAGTTCAAAGAATTTACAGATAACCGTTTTGACAACAAAAGGGGCTACTACGGCAAAATAGGCGACCGTACTGTAATAAAAAATTCCCGTATTATTAAGGATACATGGATTGGCAGCGATGCCTACATAAAAGGCGCTAACAAGCTGAAGAACCTTACCATTAACTCTTCGCCAGAGGCAAAATCCCAGGTAGGTGAAGGCTGTGAACTGGTAAACGGCATCATCGGCTTTGGATGCAGGGTGTTCTATGGCGTAAAAGCGGTACGGTTTATATTAGGTGATAACTCCCAACTCAAATACGGCGCCAGGCTTATCAACTCTTTCTTGGGAGAAAATTCAACCATCTCCTGCTGCGAAGTGCTGAACTCTCTCATTTTCCCTTCTCATGAGCAGCACCATAATAATTCTTTTCTCTGCGCTGCTACCGTAATGGGACAAAGCAATATGGCTGCCGGCGCCACCATCGGTTCCAATCACAATTCAAGAGGAGCAGATGGAGAATTAATTGCCGGCCGGGGATTTTGGCCGGGCTTATGTGTAAGCCTTAAGCACAATTCAAAGTTTGCTTCTTATACGTTGCTTGCAAAGGGTGATTTTCCTGCCGAATTGAATGTGCCGATACCTTTTTCCCTTATTGCCAATGATGTGGCAAAAGACCAGCTTACCATCATGCCCGGCTACTGGTTCTTGTATAATATGTATGCACTTGCCCGCAATTCAGGAAAGTATATTGCAAGGGATAAGCGAAAAGATAAATCGCAGGTAATTGAATATGATTTTCTTGCCCCGGATACTATCAATGAAATAGTAGACGGCTTGGCCCTGATAAAAGAAGCCGCAGGCAAAGCCTATGCGAAAAAGAGCAAAAAACAAATTGACCCGAAAAAATATGCGGATACCGGGGCTGACCTGTTAGAGAATAACCCTTCCGCTTTGAAGGGGCTTGATATAGAACTTACAGGCATTGAAAACAGCGACCGCAAAACCAGGTTACTTAAAGCAGAACAGTCCTATCCGCTTTATAAAGAACTTGCCATTTTTTATGGCATTTCCCTCCTGATGGAATACATCCGGCAAAAAAATATCAGCACATGGAAAGCCTTTTATGCAGCATTGCCGGCAAATGCCAAAAGAAAAAAATGGAAAAATGCTGGCGGGCAACTGATTACAGAAAATGATATTGGAACGCTGAAAAGAAACATCCGCTCAGGAAAAATAAAAAGCTGGGATGAAGTGCATGATTTTTACATTAAGAAAAGCAACAGCTATCCCACAGACAAACTACATCATGCCTACGCTTCGTTGCTTGAAGTAACAGGCATCTCCCATCGGCGTTTTACAAAAAAAACATTTATCTCCCTGCTTAAAAAAGCCATCGCCACCCGTGAATGGATGACCCGGTCTATTTATACATCAAGGGAGAAAGATTATAAGAACCCCTTCCGCACAATGGCATACGATACAGAGAAAGAAATGGAGAAAGTGATTGGAGAACTAAAAAACAATAGTTTCATCCTTCAGCAGCAGGGAGAAACAACCCGGTTCAGGCAAACTGCCGAATCCATTCTCACTTTATTTGAAGGCAAGTAATTTGCTACGGATACCTATTTCTTCCGGAAAAAGATGCGAAGCGGCACCCCCTTAAAATCAAAATGCTGTCGTAATTGGTTTTCAAGATAATTTTTATACGGCTGCTTTATATCGTCAGGGAAATTGCAGAAAAAAGCAAATGACGGAACGGCCGTTGGCAATTGTGTAATGAATTTTATTTTAATGGGATGTCCTCTCACCACCGGAGGATGATAGGATTGTATCGCTTTCAGCATTACATCATTCAATTCTGAAGTAGGTATTTTCCGTTGCCTGTTCTGATAAACGTCCAACGCTATTTCTATCGCCTTAAATATTCTTGTTTTATCTTTTGCCGACACAAACAGGATGGGCACATCTGAAAAAGGGGCCAGTCTTTTTTTCAATCCCAATTCGTAATCCCTTGCCGTATTTGTTTCTTTATTTACCAGGTCCCATTTATTAACAAGCACCACCACTCCTTTCCCCTTTTTGGATGCCAGACTGAAAATATTCAAATCCTGAGCAGCAATGCCTTTACCGGCATCCAGCAGCAATAAACATACGTCCGCTTCGTCCACCGCTTTAATAGCCCTTATCACTGAATAAAATTCCAGGTCTTCGTGCACTTTCGCTTTACGGCGTATGCCCGCCGTATCAATCAGTATAAATTTTTTCTGGAAAAGGTTGTACTCGGTATGAATCGCATCTCTTGTTGTGCCTGCAATATCGCTTACTATGGTTCTCTCTTCACCTACCAATGCGTTCAGCAGGGAAGATTTTCCCACATTCGGCTGCCCGATAATTGCAAACCGGGGCAATTGTTCCTCTCCTTCAGCTTTCTCCTGCCCTTCCTCTTCTTTTGGTATTAAATTTACCACTGCATCCAGCAGGTCGCCGGTACCACTTCCACTGGCGGCTGCTATAAAAAAGATATTGTCAAATCCCAGGCCGTAAAACTCCGCCCCTTCCATCAGCCTTTCATTGTTATCCACTTTATTCACTACAAGAAATACGGGTTTGGGGCTACGCCGGAGAATATTCGCTACAGATTCATCAAGGTCGGTAAGCCCGGCATGGGCGTCAACAACAAATACAATAGCATTAGCTTCCTCAACCGCTATCAATACCTGCCTGGCAATTTCTTTCTCAAAAACATCATCACTTCCGGCTACAAAACCACCTGTATCAATAACGTTGAATAATTTACCATTCCAGTCGCTTACGCCGTATTGACGGTCCCGTGTTACACCGCTTTCATCGTCCACAATGGCTTTACGCTGTTCCAGCAAACGGTTAAAGAGGGTGCTTTTCCCTACATTCGGTCTTCCTACTATGGCTACAGTAAATGACATTTTATTGAATTATACTTTAAACAGCGAACTAATACCCGTATTCCTTTAACTGCAATTCGTTCTCTCTCCACTTTGGTTTCACTTTTACAAATAATTCCAAAAAAACCTTTTGCCCGATAAATTTTTCAATATCCTTTCTTGCTTCCATGCCAATCTTCTTAATCATAGCCCCTTTCTCGCCGATCAATATACCTTTTTGCGTTTCCCGGTGCACAATAATATCAGCAACAATCTTTACCAATGTGTTCTTTTCCTGGTATTCCCTTACCAAAACAGCGGTATGATAAGGAATCTCATGTTCGGCAAGCTCATAAATTTTCTCCCGCACTATTTCCCCAACAAAAAATCTTGTATTCAGGTCGCTGATATCTTCGCCATCATAAAAAGGTTCTCCTTCAGGTAAAAAATTAATGATAGCATTTATTAACTGTTCCCTGTTTTTGCCTTTAAGCGCTGAAATAGCTATTACCTGCCTGCAATAGGAACGGGATGAAAAAAACCGGGTTGCTTCTTCTGTCTTTTCTTTACCTGCCGTATCTAACTTATTGATGACAACGATAGCAGGAGCCTTCAGTTGCAAAGCGCTGAAAATAGCATCGCATTCCTGCCAGTCGTCTTTAATATCTGCAAGCAAGATAGCTACATCCGTATCTTCCAATGCGCTTTTTACCGCCATCATCATTTTTTCATGCAGCCTGTACTTTGGCTCAATGATGCCCGGCGTATCAGAAAAGATGATCTGGTAATCGTTTTCTGTCAGGATGCCTTTAATCCGATGACGGGTGGTTTGTACTTTAGGCGAAACAATAGCCAGTTTCTCCCCCATCAGCATATTGAGAAGGGTGCTTTTGCCTGCATTGGGCCGCCCGAAAATATTGACAAAGCCTGATTTCATATTCAATTATAACGCACAAGTGCACTTCAGGCCACAAGAATTGAGAAGGTAGTCAGTTCCTGTCAGTTGAAGCGCAACTGATTCAGAAAAACTAAAATCCGCCATAATCCGGCGGATTTTTTTCTTTGTTGCGAAGGGGAGGATCGAACTCCCGACCTTTGGGTTATGAGCCCAACGAGCTACCGCTGCTCTAC
>CAZLLT010000029.1:0-33113 GCA_964560445.1 uncultured Chitinophaga sp.
TTATTGTTTAACCCAAGAGAATTTTGTGTCCGTGTAATTCGAGCCACCTCACTGATCCTATTACTCAAATAAGACAAAGACAAGAAATGAACGTACAAGAGCAAATCAAAAAGTATATTGGCAGCCTGCCTGAACCCAAACGCAGCGATATGCAAACGTTGCATCAACGCCTACTCCAGGTATTGCCAAAATGTAAATTATGGTTCTTCGACGGCAAAGACGATAAAGGGAAAATTGTTACTAATCCTCAAATAGGATATGGGCTTCAAACCATAAAATATGCTGACGGGAAAACCAAAGAGTTTTACCAAATTGGTATCAGTGCAAACACAACGGGGATTTCGGTTTATGTTATGGGCATTGAAGACAAAAAGTATTTACCCGAAACATACGGGAAAACAATAGGCAAGGCAAGTGTAACGGGCTATTGCATCAAGTTCAAAACGCTGAAAGACATAAACATTGATGTACTTGAATCCGCAATCCGGGATGGGACTAAGCGCAAAAAATAACGAACCGCCAATAGAGGTAGCTATTGCACAACTTCATTTTAATCAGCCGCTACAAAATCATTAACTCAGTTATAAATAGTTTGATAAACCCGGTATAGGC
Organism: uncultured Chitinophaga sp.; assembly: GCA_964560445.1. GTDB lineage: Bacteria > Bacteroidota > Bacteroidia > Chitinophagales > Chitinophagaceae > JJ008. Next base: position 613 of record CAZLLT010000029.1, read on the forward strand.
CGGGCAAGTACTGCTGTCAGGGTTTGTACTAATGCCATTGCCATCCTTCCAAAAACTTGGTATTGAAATCGCCGCTGCGGAAGCGTTCGTCCTGCATCAGTTGCAGATGAAAAGGAATAGTGGTCTTCACTCCTTCAATTACATATTCGCTCAGCGCCCTGTACATGGTTTGTATGGCTTCCTGCCTTGTTTGCGCCACCGTAATCAGCTTGCCGATCATGGAATCGTAGTAAGGCGGTATTACATACCCGGCATATACATGGCTATCTACCCTTACGCCGTGGCCGCCGGGCTGGTGCAGGGTTGTTATTTTACCCGGAGAAGGGCGAAAATCATTGTAAGGGTCTTCCGCATTGATGCGGCATTCAATAGAATGGGCGGAAGGCAGGTAATCCTGGCCGGAAATCTTTTCGCCCATCGCTATTTTTATCTGTTCTTTTATAAGATCATAATTGATCACTTCTTCCGTAACACAATGCTCTACCTGTATGCGGGTATTCATTTCCATAAAATAAAAATTCCGGTGTTTGTCCACCAGGAACTCTATGGTGCCCACACTTTCATAGTTAATGGCGGAGGCGGCTTTTTTAGCGGCTTCCCCCATTTTATACCGCAACTCCTCTGTCATAAACGGCGATGGCGATTCCTCCACCAGTTTTTGATGCCGCCTTTGTATGGAACAATCCCTTTCGCTCAGATGGCACACATTCCCGTACTGGTCGCCGGCCACCTGTATTTCGATATGCCTCGGCTCTTCCACGAATTTTTCCATGTAAATACCGTCATTCTTAAAAGAAGCTGCCGCTTCGGCCTTGGCTGTATCGTATGCTTTTTCCAGTTCGCTTTCTTCCCACACAATACGCATACCCTTGCCACCGCCGCCTGCCGTGGCCTTAAGAATTACAGGATAACCCATTTCACGGGCAATGCCTTTGGCTTCATCTACGCTTTTAAGCAGCCCTTCGCCACCCGGCACTACGGGCACGCCTGCTTTGATCATGGTTTCTTTCGCCGTAATCTTATCACCCATAGAGTTGATCATCTCGGGTGTGGGCCCGATGAATTTTATATTATGGTCATTGCAAATCCGGGCAAATTTTGCGTTCTCCGCCAAAAAGCCATAGCCGGGATGAATGGCATCCGCATTGGTGATCTCTGCTGCGGACATGATATTGGCAATATTCAGGTAAGATTCGGCGCTCTGCGGCTTACCGATGCAAACAGCTTCATCTGCAAATTTTACATGCAGGCTGTCCCTGTCGGCAGTGGAGTAAACGGCTATTGTTTTGATGCCCATTTCCCTGCAGGTGCGTATCACCCTCAGGGCTATCTCTCCACGGTTAGCAATCAATATTTTTTTGAACACTTGTTTAATTTGAAAATTTGAAAATGTGGAAATCTGAAAATCAATGGCCGCAATCTGAAATGCTTATTTTCAAATTGCTTCATTTACAAATTAAATTACGCCGGTTCTACAAGGAACAGCGGCTGGTCGTATTCAACCGGAGAAGCATCGTCCACCAGTACTTTTACAACACGGCCCGACACCTCGCTTTCAATTTCGTTGAAGAGCTTCATGGCTTCGATGATACAAACCACTTTGCCCGGCGCCACCTCATCCCCCACTTCTACAAAACTGGGCTTATCGGGAGAAGACCTCCGGTAAAAAGTGCCGATCATCGGGCTTTTAATGGTAATGGTGTTGGCGCCGGCGGCTGGCTGTTCTTTTTTCGGTACACCTGGTTCCGAAACGGGCGGCTGACTGGCTGCCGCCGGTTGAGGCGCTACGGCCTGCGGCGCAGCATAGGTTGCTGGAGATACTACCTGGGTAATATGCTCTTCTTTTTGCTTAATGGTAAGTTTATAATCCTTTTGCTCAAAAGTGAACTCACCAATATTTGATTTATTGATCATTTTGATGAGCTCCTGAATTTGTTTAAAATCCATGTTCTTCAGTTTAAACATTGTTTATGCAGTTATTGAGGAACGCAATTTGACAGGCGGCTAAGATAAAGCATTCGAATCCAGCAAATCAAGATTTTAGTCAATTTTGGGCAAAATCGGCTAAAAATCATAAAAAAATGGCCTGAAATAAGGAAATTTCAGGCCATTTTCATATAAATCAGATTATCCCTATTCCTTCACCCTTTCCACGTATTCGCCACTTTTGGTATTAATCCGGATAAGTTCTCCTTCGTTTACAAAAAGTGGAACACTGACCGTAGCCCCCGTTTCTACGGTAGCGGGTTTTAATGTACGGGTAGCCGTATCGCCTCTAAGGCCCGGTTCGGTATAAGTAACCAGCATCACAATTTTATCGGGCAATTCCACACTCATAGGCTGCTCTGTTTCTGTATTGAACAGCAGGCTCACCTCCTGCCCTTCTTTTAAAAACTGCGGTGCATCCACCATGTTTTCCTGGACAGCCACCTGTTCAAAGGTTTCATTATCCATGAAATTGAAGCCCGTATCATCTTTATACAAAAACTGGTAGTTCTTTCTTTCCACCCTTACCGGGAAAATAGTATCGCCTGAGTTCCAGGTTTTTTCTATGGAGCGGTTATTGTCCACCCCTTTCAGCTTTGCCCATACTTTAGCCGCGGCACGAGCCGTTTTATTTTCGCCGAATTCCACTACGGAATACAAGCTGCCATCTAATTTAATGATAAGCCCCCGGCTGATATCTGCTGTTGTTGCCATGATTGAAACGAATATTTTAAATTTAAGGTCCTGTTTTACAAGTAATTCACTCACTTACGGGGAGGTAATAGTAAATCATTCACCTTTTTACCTCCAGTTTTTTCAGGCCGCAAAGATAAGCGGACCATGTCTGACGAACAAAGGTTTGTATAAAACAACCTTCTGATACGTTAAGCTTCTTCCGGGCCGGCCGTTCAAATTCGCCGGGATAGGGGTATATTCGCATCCTACTCTTTTATGAAGGCGATCAACCTAAAACTGGTATTTTTTGTTTGTTTTGTTTGTTCAGGTGTCCCGGCCTTGAGAGCACAGCTTTCTGTGTCGCCATTTACTACGGCACAGGCATTGGCACAAAAACTTGTTGGGGAGGGAATAACGATAAGCAATGTAACATTTACCGGAAGCACGGAAATGGCCGGTTTTTTTAATAATCTTGGCGGAACAAACATTAATATTGACAGCGGGATTGTACTCACAAACGGAAGGGTAGCGGGAAGACCACCAAACACGGGTATATCAGGGCCAAGTTCAGCAAATGCACACAACCAGATGGGCTTTCCAGGAGACCCTGATCTATCTGCCATTGTTTCTTCAATCACAAATGACGCCTGTGTGCTTGAATTTGATTTTATTCCCCTGGGCAACGAAATAGAATTCAGATACGTATTCAGTTCAGAAGAGTACCCGGACTATGCATGCAGTCAGTTTAACGATGCCTTTGCTTTCTTTATAGAAGGCCCTGGCTTTCCGGTTAAAACCAATATAGCCCTTATACCCAATACTACTGATCCTGTAACCATCCGGAACATTAACGACCAGGCATGTGCTCCATATCCTCAATATTATATAAACAATGCAGGCAATAGTTTCTTTACCCATAATGGGCATACTGTTGTGTTTACTGCTTTAGCTGATGTAACACCCTGCGAAACATACCATTTGAAACTTGTAGTTGCAGATGTGGCTGATGCTGATTTTGATTCCGGTGTATTCCTCGAAGCCGGAAGCCTCACTTCCAATGCTATCAACCTTGGAAATGTATTGCAAACAGACCCGCAAGGCAACAGCTACCTCGCAGAAGGTTGCACTTCCTATTCCTTCAGGGTGCAGCGGCCTCAAAGTGAGCCTTTCCCGCTTATCGTTAACCTTTCATATAGCGGCACCGCTACCAATGGAACAGATGTGGTGCTATTACCCGCTTCCATAACCATCCCGGCCAATGAAACATTTGTAGATGTAACCGTAGTACCGCTGCAGGATGGTATTCCTGAAGGCATTGAACTATTGGAAATAGCGGCCTCGGCAGGCTGCTCTTCCGGCCCGCCTGCAGCCACTATCATCATACAGATAAGGGATTATGATATTCTTTCTCTTACACCGGATTCATTGGCCGTTTGTAAAAACAGTTCTGTACAGCTAACCGCCAGCACCGGGTATAGTGTCTATGAATGGCAACCAGACCCCACCCTTAGCAACACCACTATCAGCAACCCCGTTGCCACGCCGGTAAACCTTACTACCACTTATATCTGCACCGCTACAGAAAGCGCCTGCAATGCCCGTGATTCTGTTTTCCTTGAATTGAAAGACCTGGAACTTATATCCAAAACAGATGTGAATTGCAGGGGGCAGGAAACAGGCGCTATCAATGTACGGGGTGGCGCTGAATGGGAGGCCCCGGTTGAATATTCTTTGGATGGAAATACCTGGCAGGTCTCCGGTAATTTTTCCAACCTCCAAAGGGGAACCTATACTGTAAGGGTACGAGATGCAAGCGGCTGTACGGACAATGTAACGGTAGAAGTTCTCCAGGCATTTCCTGATTTGTTTATTGATAACGCTGCTATCACCCCGGCAAGCTGCTCCGGCAACCCGGACGGGCAATTAACAGTTACGGCATCGGGCGGACAAGCCCCGTATGCTTTCTCCCTTGATGGAACCAATTTCCAATCTTCTCCTGCTTTTAACCTTAACCAGGGCGATTATACAGTTACCATTCAGGATAATAATGGCTGCCTGGCAACACAGGATGTAAACATTGCCTTAAATAATACCGTAACAATTGATGCTGGTGATGAAACAAGCATTTGCGAAGGCGACAGTTTTGTAATCCCCGCCACGTCCAATGCCGAAAACTTTACCTGGACATCCACCGGCGCTATGACCGGAGAAAATACCCTTACACCAACAGCATCGCCAACAAGCACAGCCTGGTATTATGTAACCGCTACCAGCGGCATTTGCTCCGGACAAGACGCTGTATTGATCAACGTAAGGCCTGCTCCCATTGCCGATGCAGGCGAGGACTTTGCCATTTGTTTTGGAAAAGAATTTCAACTGAACGGTTCTGGCGGCGTAAGCTATGAATGGTCGCCGTCATCCGAACTTATCGGCAGTTCAACTATTGCCAATCCTGTTGCAAAAGCAAGAAGAAATATTACTTACTCACTTGCCGTTACCGATGCAAACGGATGCGGGTCACTTGTAAACGATGAAATCACCATTACCGTAACGCCGTCCGTGAAAATATTTGCGGGCCGGGATACCATTGCTTCCATCAACCAGCCCATTCAACTAAATGTAATTGAAACGGGAACTTCCGGTGTTACCCGGTATGTATGGAGCCCGGCTGGTCTCTTATCTGACCCCAATATCCATAATCCTGTAGCTACCTTGCCCCATGATCAATTGTACACAGTAACAGGCATCACCGATGAAGGCTGCGAAGGCATGGATGATGTACTGATAAAAGTATATAAAGGCCCTGACATCTATGTTCCATCTGCCTTTACCCCTAATAATGACGGGCTGAATGATTATCTAAAGCCTGTTCCCGCCGGCATTACAGAGTTCAGGTATTTCAGGGTTTTTAACCGCTGGGGGCAACTCATTTACTCCACGCAAGATCCTTCAAAGGGATGGGACGGTACTGTAAAGGGGATGAAAGAACCGCCGGGTACTTATGTGTGGATGGCAGAAGGGGTGGATTATACAGGAAAAATTATCAGCCGGAAAGGAACTGTTACCATTATTAGATAACCGTACAAAGCTTTCTTTACAATTATGAAAACCTTATTCACCCTTGTATGCGCTGTTCTTTTTTATTGCACTGCTTTTTCCCAGGCTGACACTATCCCGCCACCCTACAAACGGTTTCCAACTTATCCACCTGTAAAATTATTATTACCGGACAGTTCCAGCTATTACACAAAGGATAACCTGCCAAAAAACAAGCCTGTCCTGCTGATGGTTTTCAGTTCTGATTGCAGCCATTGCCAGCATGAAACCGAAGAAATTATTGCCAACATAAATGCCCTGAAAGATATCCAGATAGTGATGGCCACTTTTCTTCCTTTTGATTCCATGATGGTGTTCCGGCAACGCTACCAGCTTGACCGGTTCAGCAATATTGTTACCGGCCGGGACTTTCAATACTTCCTCCCTTCCTTTTTCAATATCACACACTTGCCTTTTCTTGCTTTTTACAACCGTAAAAAAGAACTCGTAGATGTATTCAGGGGCAGTTTACCCATAAAAAAGCTGGTTGAATTGATCCGGAAATAAAGAATCCCGGCCAGATACAAGGCCGTTTCCTTTACCTTTGCGCCGAAATTCAGATTTTCCCACTGATAAATCCTTGATACATGAAAGTAACTGTTGTTGGCGCCGGCGCTGTAGGCGCTACTTGTGCAGATAATATTGCCAGGAAAGAATTAGCTACCGAACTCGTATTGCTCGATATTAAAGAAGGTATTGCCGAAGGCAAGGCACAGGATATGATGCAGACAGCGGCCTTGCTGGGATTTGATACAAAGATTACGGGGAGCACTAACGATTACAGCAAAACGGCCGGAAGCAATGTAGTGGTTATTACATCCGGGTTGCCCCGCAAGCCCGGCATGACCCGTGAAGAACTGATTGGTGTAAATGCAGGCATTGTAAAAGGCGTTTCTGAAAATATTTTGAAGCACTCTCCCGATGCCATTATCATCGTCATCAGCAACCCGATGGATACAATGACTTACCTGGCGCTGCAATCCACCGGTTTGCCTAAAAACCGCATTATTGGCATGGGCGGCACGCTGGACAGCAGCCGTTTTAAATACCAATTAAGCCAGCATTTGGGTTGCAGCCCTGCAGACCTGAATGCCGTTGTAATTGGCGGGCACGGCGATACCACTATGATACCGCTGATACGATTCGCCACCTGGAACTCTGTACCGGTAACAAACTTTTTATCGGAAGAGCAGCAAAAACAAATTGTGGCCGATACCATGGTTGGGGGCGCCACACTTACCAAACTTATAGGCACTTCTGCCTGGTATGCACCCGGCGCTGCCGGAGCCGCCCTGGTAGAATCCATCGTTCGGGATGAAAAGAAACTACAGGCTTGCTGCGTAGCCCTGGATGGGGAATACGGGCAAAAAGATATTTGCCTCGGCGTGCCTGTTGTTATCGGCAAAAACGGCTGGGAAAAAATAGTTGACTTTGGATTGAATGAAGCAGAACAGGCTGAATTCAGCAAAAGCGCCGCTGCTGTAAGAAGTATGAATGATGTGCTGAAGACTTTATAAAGAAAATCCCCTGATCGTTATAGCAGACCTGTAAAGTTGCAACAGCTTTGCAGGTTTTTTATTTAGAATGAAGCCCAACTTACTTTTCCGCCCACTTCGGTTTCTGCTTCAGCGCTTTTTTATATACCGGGCAGTCCTTCGCATGGGCGCCAGGCAGGTAACCGGCGCTCATCAGGAATTCATTTACGATTTCGCCGCCGGTAAACCGGAATGTCTTTTTGAAAAGCTGCACCCATTCCTCTTTTGGTTTTGGGTGGTGGATGTCTAACCATTTCTTAAACGACCCAAATTCTTTCTGAATAGCTTTTATAGCTTTTGCATTATGAACGGTAGCTTCTATTTTCAGCCTGTTACGGATAATGCCCGCATCCTGCATCAGCTTTTCTTTTCTCTTTTCAGAGTAGCAGGCCACTTTATCAATATTGAAGTTATCAAACGCCTTAAAAAAGTTAGCTTTCTTTTTCAGTATGGTATCCCAGCTAAGTCCCGCCTGGTTGATCTCTAATACAAGACGGGCAAACAGCAGGTTATCATCGTAAATAGGAAACCCGTATTCCGTATCATGGTAAGCCCTGTGCACGGTATCTTTCCCTGCATGTTGAACATAGTGGCAATAGGACATATAAGTTATGATTATCCATTGAACTGCATTGAAACGGTGCTCAACACCTGTTCAAATAAGTTCCCTGTTCCCGGAAAGACGGAAGTTATCAGGCCCTTTGTTTCTGACGGACCGCAGGCTTTTTCTTGCTTTTCTTCAAAGCGGCCTCAATTGCATTAGACAAATTGGCAAAAGTCGGCTTTACCGTTAAAGGAACATCATTAATAAAAAAAGCCGGAAGCTCTTTAATACCCCTGTTATGACCTTCTTTCAGGTCATCCTGTACCTGCCAGCCATATACGCCATTCACCAGGTCATCCAGGAATTTTTTATTCTTAATACCTGCTTCTTTTGAGTGCAGTTTTAAACTGGTAGTACCCAGGTTGCGCCGGTTGCTAAACAACACATTGTGCATTTCCCAGAATTTACCTTCCTGCGCTGCCGCTACGGCAGACTCGCTTGCTTTTAAGCTGCGCTGGTGTATCAGTGTCAACGGGAAATGACGAAACTGAAACCGGATCTTACCTTCATATTCTTCCAGTAATTGCTTTACTACTTCGTTTGCTTTTGCACAATCTTCGCTTTCGTATTCACCAAATTCCACTACTGTAACAGGCGCATCTTTTTTACCTACAAACACATCCTTGGGGGGGATGATAATTATTTCCTCTTTTTTAAAAGCCATTTTATTATTTCCTTTTTTTTACTTTCTTACTACTGTTGTTACTATTCTGATATGATAACAGAATAGCGGCTAAATGGTTGATACAGAACCGAAAAACATATAAATTTTCCTCACCGAGCGGCTGAAGATAATGTATTTTCTTTCCCGGAAAAGTAAATAAAATACCAAATTGCTAACAGCCATTTTTGCGATTGAGAATCATAGGCTTACAATAAAAAGGGAGTGATAAATGGCATGGCTCTTTTTCTGAAATGTTGATTTCTTACAATCGTCCCTGACAAAGGTGGAGGTAAATAACGAATGCTTTTTAATCATCTAATTATCAATAGACTACACCCGGGATGGTTTTATTGGGCATCCCTGTTTTGAAAACATCTTGATTTGCGGCATCTGCAAACCAGCGCTACTTTTACATTGTATTACAACAGTTGCAATTGTCAGATTGCTAAGCCGGGATCCCAAAACACTAACCACTGCTGCCCGGGTTGTTGCCTCCTAATCTTGTTTGCCCCGTTTGCTCCTTTGCCGTGTGCAGGTTGCCGCCAATGAATATCGGTACTGACATTTTTTAACTTAAAAACTCTATTTTTTATGAAAAAGATCATTTTTAACAACCGTATTATCGCAATTGCATTTTTTACGATTTTTTCAGCCGTAGCTGCCCCTGCAGTAATGGCTACTGAAAGCCCTGTGGCCCCGGTAGAAGTTTCCTATATAGGCAAACTGCAAAACCAGCCTCTCTTTCAACTGAAAGTAACCGGGGATGAGCAACAAAACGATTTCAGTGTTATCATCCGTGACCCGAACGGAAATGTTTTATACTCTGAAAACATCAAAGCTGAAAGTTTTACAAAAAAGTTTCTTTTGAATACTGATGAAATCGGAGATGATATTTTAAGCATCGAAGTAGTAAACAAAAAAGCAAAAAATTCCAGCATTTATGAGATCAACAGGAATACCCGCCTGGTTGATGAAGTGGAAGTGAATAAGGTAAAATAAAGTATTATCCTGTTAAGCTAAAGGGGCTGCATCTTTTCAGATACAACCCCTTTTATATTTTCCCCAACTTTAGTTGTTCACAAGATTATTTTCAGACCTTATCTTTTCAATGCCTGATGCTGTAATTCTTACTATCAATGTATCCTGCTGTTCCATTTGCACCATTTCTTCTGCTTCAAGTTGAAGAAGCTGGGCGTAAATAACAGACCACTCCTGGAGCCGACGGAGGATCAACTCCCTGGGTTTACATGCATATTTTTCCGGTTGAGCATCGTTCTTTACTACTTCATAGATGGTTTCAAGCAGCTGGTAATGGTCGTTCATGGTTTAAAATTATCGGAAATAGGCTTTACCGCACAATCTATTTTATTCACATTAATACCCTTTATTTTCCACTTACTTGTAAGCAGATACCTGCATCGCTGGCAATGCAGGCATTGAAAAAAGTATTTCCGGAAACAATATTTTTTTACTAATAACCAATAATGGGTTTTAGCTTACCCCAAAGTTCGTTATCAAAACTGGAAAGAGCCAGTTGCATATTACCTGCCGATTCTCCCATTCGTACAACAACAATATGCTGCGAGGGCGCTACATATATTTTTTGGTCATTCTTACCCAAGGCAGCATACATATCAGCCGGTGCATTGGGAAAAAGGTTTGTATTAAATGTAACCTGCAACGCAGGCAACATATAACTTCCTTTACCATTCAGCCAGGTGAGATACCCGTAAGAAGGATTCATGAATTGTGAAGAATTAACCTGATCATTAAAATAAGCTGCGTCATTCAGTATAACGGTTTGTTCCCACTTCCCCTTGTTAAGCATCAGCAATCCGAAGCGGGCCATGCTACGGGTATTACTGAAATAAACATTGTTGTAATCCACTTTCACCCATAAACCGTTCATACCGATACGATCCCTTATTTTTTGCTGAAAAAATGCATTGTAGCTCATGCCGCTTGCCTGTTCCACCACCTTATCCAATAAAGTATATGGAGCGTTATGATAAGCCCACCTGGTGCCTGCATCTGCCTTATATTGTAAGCAACCAGGCAGGGTACAATCGGCATTACCTGCATCATCCAGCCCTGATGTCATCGTAAGCTGATGGCGCACTGTGATTAACGCTTCTTTGTTTGCAGGCAGCGAGGTCCACCCTGTGCCGAGATAATCAGAAGTCTTATTATTAATGTTGAGAATACCCATCTTTTGTGCAATACCTATAAGTATCGATGTCATCGTTTTGCCAGCAGAAGCCCAATACCAGTTGCTATCAACCGTAAAAGTTCCGAAATATTTTTCCGCAACAATCTTTCCGTTCTTGAGAATAATAAAGGCTTTGGTATTTTTTTGTTGAAGATAACTGTAGAGGTCGCCGAACAGGCCCTCATTCCACCCCAAAGAAGCAGCCGTAGTGGTTTGCCAGGCGCCTGATACCGGAGGAAAATACATGGAATTATCCGGAGGAACCGGGTTAACAGGGCCATCTCCGGCCTCTTTCTCACAGGCAATTAATAGTAAACTTATCAGGAAAATAAAACTAAAGGATCGTATCATAGACCTGTTTTTCGGGCCTTTTGACAGGTTAAACAGATATTGGTTTAATGCCCAAAAAAATAAAAACAAAACCCGGTTGCCGCAATAAGAAACATTGATGGTCTCGGTTCAGGTCAGCCATTCTTATACGATTGAGCCGGACATCGGGGAAATAAAAACGAAAGGTTGCCGGATAAAGCTTACCTTTAAGTCGTTAATTTGAGTTGACTGCTCTTGTAAGAGATATATATTCTTCGTATCCGTTTATCTTTCCTTTACACCTGCACATTTCTCAAGCATTGTTTAGTTCAAAATTTTCGATCATGAATATTTATGTTTCCAATCTCGGCTACACAGTATCGGATGAGCAATTAAAAAAATTATTTACCTCCTATGGCGAAGTGTCTTCTGCAAGGGTAATGATGGACAAGTTCAGCAACCGGAGCAGGGGTTTTGCCTTTGTAGACATGCCGGATGAAAAAGCAGGACAAAAAGCCATTAACGAGTTGAATGGCACCATGATGGACGGCAGATCCATTGCCGTAAACCAGGCAAGGCCCAGGAAAGAATTGTAAATAACCTGGCCTCTTTATTGCAGCAAGATCAGCAAAGGTCTGGTAAGCACACCGGCACTTGATCTGCTAAAAGAATTAATATAAAACCCCTACATTTTAAAAATATCCGATCATGACAAACGAGCAAATTGAAAAGTATGTGGAAGTAAAACAGCGAAAAAAAAACCCGCTGAACATACATTTTAAGGACCGCCACACCGTTACCGGTCTATTTGTGCATGGCAGCGATTATGATGAATTAAAGTCAAAAAATCTCTGGCGCATTGTCAGCCATGCCAAACTGGAAGAATGGGAACAAACTAAGGATATGAACCTGAGCCGCATCTTCAACGGAATATCTTTCACACGGCTTACCGAAGAATCGTAATTAATGTAAGCAGACAAATGCTTTTACTTATCTAAACATAGCTGAGTATGTTTCGAACAGTGATAACCGGAACCGGCTCCTACATTCCGCCCCATGTACAATCAAACAAGGATTTTGCGGAACACCTGTTCTATACTGAAGACCGTCAACCCATTTCCACACCACCCGAAGAAGTAGTAGAGAAATTCAAACAGATCACCGGTATTGAGGAGCGTCGCTATACTACCGGTGAAATGAATGCTTCGGACATTGGCAGCCTGGCCGCAGCGGCTGCATTAAAAGACAGCCTTGCTGACCCCGAAGAGATTGATCAGTTGATAGTGGCTCATAACTTTGGCAACGTCATCAAGCATACCATTCAGACTGATGCCGTTCCTTCATTGGCCAGCCGCATCAAGCAATCCCTTGGCATACGTAATCCGCACTGCGTGGCCTATGATATTTTGTTTGGTTGCCCCGGCTGGGTGCAGGGGCTTATACAGGCCGACGCCTTCTTTAAAGCAGGCATAGCCCAAAAAGCATTGATAATAGGTACAGAAACATTGTCGAGGGTAATTGATATACATGACCGGGACAGCATGATCTTCAGCGATGGCGCCGGGGCCGCCGTGGTGGAATACAAAGAAGCAGATGCCAACGGGCCGGGCATTATCGGCGCCACAGCAGTAACCCATGCTGTGGAAGAGGCCGATTATATCAATATGGGTATGTCTTATTATCCCGGCAGCGACCCCCGCATACGTTATATAAAAATGAAAGGCCGGAAAGTATATGAATATGCCATGAAATATGTTCCTGATGCCATGAAAGAATGCCTGGACAAAAGCGGTGTAAACATCGGACAATTGAGTAAAATATTCATTCACCAGGCCAATGAAAAAATGGACGAGGGCATTATCAAACGACTCTATAAGCTTTATGGCAAGAATGAATTACCGGAAAATATTATGCCGATGAGCATTCACTGGCTGGGAAACAGCTCGGTGGCTACTGTACCCACCCTATATGACCTGGTAAGGAAAAACAAAGTACCCAACCACTATCTTGAGGCTGGCGATATCATACTTTTTGCTTCTGTTGGCGCAGGAATGAATGTGAATGCGGTATGCTACCGGTGCTGACCGCTCATCAGGCCAATTGCTTGACATTAACCGCATAAGGACCCCGTGGCCCCATTTCTGTTTCAAAACTCACTTTATCATTCTCCCTGAAATTTTCGTATAGGTTATTGGCATGTACAAAAATACTTTCCTGCGATTGCTGGTCTTTGATGAAGCCAAAGCCTTTTTCATAATTAAAGAAAGTAATCTTTCCTTTTCGCATAAGCTCCTCTTCGGTAAGGGCTGCTTGTTGCGGCACGCCAACCTCAATATCTTCTAACCGGATTTCCGTCCTCTTCTTCGGATCGGGTGGGCTGTCTGAAATATTGCCATTCTCATCCACATAGGCCATCATCTCATCCAGGTTTTTGCTTTTACCGGCATTCTCTTTCCGCTCCCGCATTTTTTCTGCTTTATCCTGCTTTTGTTTTTGTTTCTTTTTTTCCCGTTCTTTTTTATTCCATGATTCGGCCATATTATAATTGTTTTATTGAAAAAATACAGGGCAATGAAGAATACATAGAAGGGCAAAACTATTTTTCTTCATGCGGGATTTGAATAAAGTTAAGCCTTTTGTTCTGTAATCAGGTTTAACTTTCAGAATCGCAGGGAAAAAATTGTTACTGAAATTGTCTGGCAAAAAAAATTAAGAAGAATATAATCATTCCGCTTCTTCCTTACAACCTGAAAAATATCCCCACCTGCAAAACGCCGTTCTTGAAATCAGGGTCAATACTGCCCGCATCAAAGTCCCCGACCCTGGAAACCCCGATCAGGTACCTGGCGCCGATACCCAACCCGCCTTTTGTTTGAAAGCCAAGGCCGGCGCCTAAGGAAAGATCAAGGTCTTTTGCAAAATCGCTGATGGTTTCATCTCCAATATCTTCGCCGAGCTTAAATCCAACCTGCGGGCCTGCTTCAAGGTACAATCCGCCTACTGTATGAAACCGCAGCATTACAGGAAGCGTAAGGTAAGTAAGCTTAAAGTTTTCGCTGTTGCCATCTATATCTTCCAGTTTGGCCCCTGCCGTGGAAACCAGCAGTTCGGGCTGCAATGATAGTTTTCCAAAACGTACGTTCAGAAAACCTCCCGCATGAAAGCCTACAAGGGATTTATTTTTTATCTCCTCAAAATTGCCCCCGGAAAAATTACTGATATTGGCGCCGACTTTCAGGCCTGCTTTAACGCCGGTTTGTGCAGAAACGTTTGTAGCCGTGAAAACCAGCAAACCGAACAATAGTTTTTTCATGTTATTAGCTTTAAAGTAAAAAATTTGAAAAAGTGCTGACACCATTATAACAACGAAAAATTGTTCCAATCTTTCGTTGGGCAGGTTAAAATTATACTCTTTACAAAAAAAGAGGCCCAAAGCCTCTTTTTAAAATTGTTTATTCAAAATTAATTACTGCTTCTTTTCCTGCGGGTTACATTTTCCATTTGCCCTTTATTGATATACACCTGGAAGCCTACGCTTAGGGCAAAGCCTCCGCTTCCGTCATAATCGCTGTACTTTGTACGGGCATACCCTGCCAGTATATCAAGGGAAACACTGCTGCTGATAAATGCCGCTGCACCACCGCCTACAAAAAAGGAAGTGCCTGTATTGGTAGATGAAGCGCTGCTCCCGATTTTTGTTTTAGTGCTCAGGTAATTAAAATTACCATGCAATATGGGCCTCACTGTTTGCGACTCGGTGGTAAAGTAGTAGCGGGCAAACGGGCCTACGCTAAAACTGGTATATTTATTATTACCGGATTTACTATACCCCAATGAAAAATTGCCACCTATCGCCAGGTTGTCAACAACAAAAATACCGGCATTGGGGGCCAGTGTTATCTCCGTATTATTGTCTGATGTGTTGATACGGAAAGTACCGCCTATCATCCAATCATTCTTTTCAGTTTGTGCCATTGCGGTAAATGTGCCTGCCATTACAAGAAAAACTAAAGCTATTTTTTTCATATATCGTGGTTTTTAGTGCCCGCAAAGGTAGTGGCATTCAATCTTAAAGTTCTAAATATATCTTTAAAATTATACAGGTTCAGGATAGTGGCTCTACCTCATATACCGGGCTGAACAGATACATTTTACCCGTTTTTACTTCGGTACATTTAAACCGTTTCCTTAGTTTTTCCTCCTTTTTGAATACCTGTCCGCTTTTTATGCGAAACAACGTACCGGGCAACAACTCTTCCACCAGTTGAAAAGATGATTGTTCCTCATTATACCGGCGTAACACCCTCATCAGACCTTCTTCTGCACAACTACTTGCCGCCGGGTTGTTTAATGAGATTTGCAACTCCTGTTTTATATCCTGTGGAAACGTTTCTTTATTGATAAAACCTCGCAATAATTGTGCAAATACATTCTTCCATTCTTTACCATGCGCCTGCACTTTGTTGCCAAACTGCTCAAAAACCAGCAGGTGAGCCAGTTCATGTAAAAACGTAATCAGAAAGGCATATGAATTGAGGTTGCCATTAATGCTGATACGGTGATTAGCATTATTATACCGGTGCCTGTAATCACCAAGAACAGATTTTCTTTCTCTTGTTATGGTCAAATGCACTTTGTACTGTTTCAGGTAAGCTACAACCGGCTCTAAAACGCCTGCTGGTATATACTGTTGTAAATAAGTAAGGGGAACTTCCTTTTTAGGCATTTTTTCTTTGCTTGAGTAAGCGGGTAAGCAGGAGCACTTCAACAAAAGTATAAATGAAGTACAATACGCCGCATATAATAAGCGCCGGCTTATTCACTTCTTTCTTTACAGACATGATGTAAGCAAAAGCGGCAATGGCCAGAATAAAAAATTTAAGCATAAAACCCAGGTACATCCCCCTTACAGCAGCCGGGGCGCTGGCGCCGCTAACCTGGCGGGCATTGAAATAAATGGAAAGGACCGTAGCCAGGAACAAGATTAGGTTGCCGCCAAGCAGCACCCATCCGTCAACTGCATATTTATCCAGTATCCCTCTTTGATCAAGAATAAGGATAGTAATTACAACAAGCCAGAAAAGCCATATCAGCAGGCCCCATCTTTTTAGAAAATTACTCATCGCCGTTGTTCCTGTTGGTTTCTTTATACAGTTTATAAAACATCCCAAATAAGACCAGCAAAGGTAAGGTACAGGCAAATAAAGGCGATGTATGCAGCCACTTATCTGCTTTTAACCCGGCAAAAACGGCTAACCCGAGACCTGCCAGTATCTGGGTGCCTAACCCTGCATATTTTAGCAGGACACGACGATTATTATCATCTTGCGATGGCAAGTTCTTCCTCTTCTTGTTCCTGTTCATTATAAGCTTCCGGAATATTACCGCCCATGTGGCATTGTCCGTTAAAGGTAGCGGTAGGCTCTACCTGGAGTTTTCCGGCATATATATTCCCCGACACGATGCAATCGCCCCGTAGCTGGAGTAATTCTTTGGCTTTTATGCCTCCTGATACTTTACCGGAAATGTCTGCCTGGTTCCCGGAAATATCGCCTTCCACGATACCGGTAGCCCCAATGATAATCTTGGCGGAACTATAGATATTGCCGATAATGGTGCCGTCAATCCGCAGATCGCTGCTGCTTTTAATATCTCCTTTTAAGGTGGTACCGGCGCTGATAAGCGTGGTGCCGTTGCCAGCGTTGTTGTTTTGCTGCATGTCGGTTTTGCTTTTTACATTAAACATAGATATTGATTTAATCATCCGAAAATTCTTCCTGTGGCAATGCAATAACGGTGGTATCCAGGTTCATCTGTCCTTCCCCCGCCAACGCTTTTTTTATCGCCTCTATATACCTGGCCTTATACTCGTTTTGCTTCTCCGCTTCATCTACCCTGTATTTTAACTGCCGTAACTCCTGGGCCGATTTATAATCTGTGCTGGCCCCCGGTATATAATATTTTAAGGGGGTAAAGACAATTAAAGCCACGGTAAGGCCCACCAAGACCACAAAAACCGTACTTAACATCACATAAACGCTTAGCCTTGATATTTTAAAAGTTACTACTTCTTCGTACGTATCATCGTTCATTACCACCAACCGGTATCTGTTTCTCAGCCTTTTCAGTGTGTTGCCGGCCTCCAATTTTGACATATCAAGCTATTGAGTTTTAAAGGTAAGCAATGAAAAGCGGTTTTTTTAGCCGGAAATCCCTAAAAAATGTAGGTAAAAAATGCAGTAGTTTTATACTAAAATATTTGAAATTCAGTTAATAAGACTTTAGATTGCGTCGCAAATGGGCCCTGTTCGAATTACGTTTACATCAGCATTATTTTTCATCTTTTGCCTGGTAAGTTTTCCCACTGCCGCACAACTCGGCATTCCCATTACTATCGAAAAGCCGGAAGAATACGAAGACCGGGAACTGCGTTCGGAAAAATCGGACCAGAAGAAGTTTACCCTGCCCCGCCGGGCCATGCAAAACATGGGAACCCGGTACAACTACTATTTCAACGCCAATAACAAATTAAATGACGTGGTAGCAAAGGCAAAAGCCAGCTACAAAGAAGACTATTCCAAACTTTTGTCTTTTTACAATTATTCCCTTGATGCTACGGCAGGCGACTCTATACAACTGGATTCGGTGATACACAAATCCTCCTCCGGCATCGCCCTGCATGACCTGCGCGGCGATTGGGTGGATAATCTTTACCTGCTCTGGGGCGCTGCATTCTACCTGCGAAAAGATTTCGACTCGGCCAACCTGATGTTCCAGTTCATCAACTATGCCTTTGCACCCAAAGAAAAAGACGGGTACTACCTTACCATTGGCAGCCGCATGGATGGCAACTCGGCGCTTAGCATTGCCACCAATGAAAAACGCAGCCTCCCGAAAAGATTATTGTCAAACCCTCCCAGCCGGAACGATGCGTTTATCTGGCAGATAAGAAATTTTTTGGTGCAGGACAAATTTGCCGAAGCGGCCAGCCTGATTGCCATGTTACGGACTGATCCTCTTTTTCCAAAAAGGCTGAATGACGACTTGCACGAAGTGCAGGCTTTTTGGTTTTATAAGCAAAATATGTGGGATAGCGCCGCCCTTCACCTTACCGAGGCGCTGGGAAATGCCACTACAAAGCAGGAAAAAGCAAGATGGGAATACCTGGCCGCACAGTTGTTTGAACTGGCCGGTCAGCACCAGGATGCAGAAAAATATTACGCCAGAGTTTCCGGCCACACCACCGATCTGGTGCTTGATATTTATGCCCGGCTTGCCAGTATCCGGGTAAATAAGGATGAAGGTGAAAAATCCATTGAAAAAAATATTGAAGCCCTGCTAAGAATGGCAAAGCGGAGTCGCTTTGAGGAATACAGGGATATTATTTACTATATGGCTGCCCAGATGAAGCTTGAAACATCTGACATTAATGGCGCCCTTGCCTTATTATTGAAAAGCACTCAATACGCCAGCAACAACCCGGAGCAAAGAAACAAGGCATTTCTGCAACTGGCCGAACTTTCTTTTAACAAAGCCCTATACAGGCAATCCTCTGATTTCTATGATAGTTTAGTATTGGACGCCCCGCCCATTACCGACCCGGAAGCTATTACCATACGAAAAAATGTATTAAAAGAACTCGTTACACAACTTGACATCACAGAAAGGCAGGACAGCCTTCAGCGGATTGCAGCATTGCCCGAAGAACAGCGAAGGGATTTTGTAAAAAAACTGGTGCGTCAATTACGAAAACTGCAAGGCCTCAAAGACGAAAGTTCCGGTACAGGCACATCCATACCAGGCACTCAACCACCTACCAACCTGTTTGGCACAGGCAATCAGAAAGGTGAATGGTATTTTTATAACGCTTCCTCCCGCACAAGGGGCGCCAACGAGTTTCAGGCCAAATGGGGCAAGCGGCCCAATGTTGACAACTGGCGCAGATCGGCAGCGGTTACATCGGCAGTTGTTACCACAAGCGGAAACCCCTCCGGCAACAGTGGTGGCGCAGGCAGCGACAGTGCATCATCCGCATCAGAAATAACTTTTGATGCGTTGTATGATAAACTCCCCCTGACGCCGGAAGCGCTTCTCCAATCAAACGACTCGTTGCAAAACGCTTTATTTGAAACAGGAAAAATATTCATACAGCAATTGGAAAATTGTGATGCCGGGTCGGCCACACTGGAAGGCTTACGCATCCGTTTCCCCGACTACCCGAAAATGGAAGAGGCGCTTTTCAACCTGTATTACTGCTATTGGAAGAACGGGGAAACGGCCAAAGCAGCAGCCATTAAAAAATTATTACAGGAAAAATACGGCGATAGCCGCTTCACTGCTATTCTAACGACTGGTAAAGACCCCGCAGCCCCAGAGGAAAATAATGAAGCCACCAAAGATTATGAGAGTATTTACGACCTGTTTATAGAAGGTAATTTTAATGAAGCCATAGCAAAGAAAAAAGAGGCTGATAAAAAATACGGCGACAGCCACTGGACACCCCAATTACTCTATATTGAAGCCGTATATTACATAAAGCAAAGAGAAGACAGCGCTGCCAAAACAGTATTGAATTCACTTATCAGGAAATTTGCCATGACCCCTCTTGCCGAAAAGGCTACCACATTGCTGAATGTGCTGAACAGGCGAAAAGAAATTGAAGAGGAACTGACGAAGATGGTGGTCAAAAGAAATGAAGACAGTACAGTAACCATTATTGAACCTCCCAAACCCGTAATCACCCAGCCTGTAATTACAAAACCGGTTACAGACACTTCAAATAAAACAGTACAACCGGTAATTAACCCAACGGTGCCGGTAGTAAAAACAGATTCCTCCACCGTTGCGCCGCCGGTCGTTACGCCAAAGGTCTTTTACACCTACAATGCGGCAGCGCCCCATTATGTACTGCTTATACTAAACAAAGTAGATCCCGTATTTTCCAATGAAACGAAAAATGCATTCTTCAGGTATAACCGGGAAACCTATTACAACAAAACCATTAACCTTGAATTGGTACAACTGGACGATGATAACCGCTTGCTGGTAATGTCGCTGTTCGGAAATGAACAGGAGGCTGTTGCTTATATTGACAAAGCGCTGCCCAAAACAGCCACAGAGATCATCCCCTGGCTAAAAGGGGGCAAGTACAGTTTTTCCGTTATATCCGCAGTGAACTATGAATTGTTAAAGACCAATAAGGATATTGAGGTGTACAAGGCATTTCTGGAGCAACATTTGCCCGGAAAGTTCAAATAAAGCGGCTTTTATCCTGTTGACCCTGTTGTTTTGGCAAAAAATTAATCTTTCCGTTACCCTTCAGGCTACCGGTTTTTATTAACTTCGGATGTTTCATTATACCATACATATCGTTGAGCTATGAAAAAATCAGTTCGGGTATTCTGGCGCCTGTTTTTTGGAGGAATCGCCATTTTTATTCTGCTTATCGTACTGGCCAATTTTGGGGTGCTGGGCAAAATGCCCTCCATGGCAGAGCTGCAAAACCCTTCCATTATACAAGCTTCTGAAATATATGCTGCCGATGGTACATTGATGGGCAAATATTATACGGAAAGAGGTAACCGGAGCGCTGTAAAATACCGCGACATTTCGCCGCATGTTATCAACGCACTTATTGCCACGGAAGATGAACGCTTTTACAGCCATAGCGGGATTGACTTTAAATCAAGTATGCGGGCCCTGCTTACACTTGGCCGTCAGGGCGGGGGCAGTACCATTACCCAGCAACTGGCATTAAACCTGTTTAATGAAAGGGCGCCTAACAAATTAGAAAGGATGTTGCAGAAACTAAAGGAATGGATTATTGCCATCAAACTGGAAAAGAATTTTACCAAAGAAGAAATCCTTACGCTATATCTCAATGCCGTGCCTTTTGGCAATAATATATACGGCATCCGCAATGCTTCCCGCACTTTTTTTCAGAAAGAGCCAGACCGGCTCAACATAGAAGAAGCAGCGCTCCTGGTAGGTATGCTGAAAGGCAACAGCATCTATAACCCGGTGCGAAACCCCAAAGCAGCCTTAGACAGAAGGAATGTGGTGATAGGCCAGATGGAAGTAAATAAAAAAATAGCCGCTACCGAAGCTACCCGTTTAAAAGCATTGCCCATTAAGCTCAATTATAAAAAACTGGATGAAAATACCGGCTTTGCCCCCTATTTCCGGGAAGTGCTGAAGGATGAAGTGCGGCAGATACTAAAAGACCTGAAGAAACCCAATGGCGACAGTTACAGCATTTACAATGATGGCCTTAAAATATATACAACCATCAACCCCATTATGCAGCAATATGCCGAAGAAGGAATGGCTATACAGATGGCCCAGTTGCAGAAAGGCATTAATGCCAGGGCTGATATAAAAAACGGAACCGTATGGAAAGACCGGGATAAAATACTGGAAAAATCCGTTAGGGAATCTGATCGCTGGAAAACCCTGGAAGAGGACGGCTTCAGCGATAAAGAAATCAGGGCCAGCTTTGATGTAAAAGTCCCCATGAAAGTTTTTGCCTGGAATACTAAAAGGGAAAAGGATACGGTGATGAGTCCGATGGACTCCATCAAATACCATTTACAAATGGAGCAGGCTTCATTTATGGCCATGGACCCTGTAACCGGCGAAATTAAAGCCTGGGTTGGCGGTATCAATTTCAAAACCTTCAAGCATGATCATATAAACCTGAAAACAAAAAGACAGGTGGGTTCAACGATAAAACCATTCCTTTATGCACAGGCAATGGAAGAAAGGGGCTTTACTCCCGACACAGATTGCGACAACGTAGCCCAGAATTTTGGAGGCTCCAACTGGGTGCCCGCCGGCAGGAAATGCGGAGGAGGAAGCATGACGATGGCCAATGCCCTTGCCTATTCAAAAAACTGCGCCACCGCCTATATTATGAAACAGGTGGGCACAAAACAATTTGTGGACTTTCTTGAACGTATCAATATTCAAACACCCGTTAAGCCCTACCCTTCGATTTGCCTCGGCACCTGCGACCTTTCCATGTATGAAATGCTTTGGGGCTACACCATGTTTGCCGGAAGGGGTTTCTCCACCAAACCTTACAGTATCAGCCGTATTGAAGACAGGAACGGTAATGTAATCAAGCGGTTTGATTACAGCGTAAACAGGAAGGAAGTAATCAGCGAAATAACCGCCTATACCATGGCCCGCATGATGCAGGGCACTGTGGACAAAGGAACGGCCCGTGGCATGAGAACGAGAGTTGGCGCCGCTGAAATGGGGGGTAAAACAGGTACTACTGACGATAATGCGGATGCCTGGTTTATCGGTTACACGCCACAACTACTGGCCGGCTCCTGGGTAGGCTTTGAATATACCTTTTTAAGAAACCAGGGCGATGGCTCCAGGATTTCAAGACCCATTACAGAATACTTCTTCAAGAAAGTATTGGAAGATAAAAAGCTGGGAATAGAAAAAGATGCAAAATTTACAAAGCCGGAAGAACTGGAAAACGAGATCAACAGCGCCGATATAATTGTCAGCGATGCAGATCCCAATCCCGGGGCAGAAGGTGAAGACCAGGGCGTAGGCAATGCAGATGACTACGATATTTCCGGTGGCAATGAATACATAGGCCCTGAATCTCATCCGTTAAAAGAAGAGGAAGAAAAACCGAAACAAAACGGGAAAGACTCAACGGGCAAAACCCCTGAAAAAAAGAAAGGCAATGCAAATGACCCTGCGATAGGTACTGCACAAGATCAACCCGAAAAAAAGAAAGGATTGCTGAAACGCTTATTCAAGAAAAAGGATAATTGAACCATTCCCCTATAATGCCAGCATTGCTTCAGATCAGGGACGCTTCTGTTGAAGATATACCTATCATCCGCCAACTTACATTCAGCGTATGGCCGCAGACCTATGCGCCCATTCTTTTGCAGGAACAAATCAGTTATATGCTGGACATGATGTACAGCGAGGCTTCGCTTGCAGAACAAATGAAGGACAAAGCCCGGTTCATTATTGCTGAAGAAAATAATACCCCGGTCGGGTTTGCTTCTTTTCAGGAAACCGAACCAGGTATATACAAGTTGCATAAGCTATATGTACTCCCTTCACAACAGGGAAAAGGAACAGGCCGTTTACTAATAAAACACATCATTGATACAATACTAAAAGAAGAGGCCGTTTCACTTCAACTACAGGTAAACCGGCATAACCAGGCCAAAAATTTTTATGAAAAGCTGGGCTTTAAAGTGATTGCCCAAGCGGATTTTGACATCGGCAATGGTTATTTTATGAACGATTATATAATGGAGAAGGAACTATAACCGTTTAGCCCCGTTGAAAACTTAGCTTTTTTGCCATCTCGGCGCTCATTCCCTCTGCAGAAATACCATAACCGCTTACCAGGACGCCTTTCAACCCGTCATTCGATTCTATTGCATATACAATAGACAGGTCATCGGGGTTTGATTCACCTTCAAACCGGTGAAACTCTACAATTTCAAAATCATCCGGGTCAAATTTACCGGTATTACAGATCAGGCAGTTTTCCTGAAGGTTAAAATCCACTGTAAAGCCCCTTTGCTTTAAGCCGTTGGTAGCCTGAGACAAGGTATCATACACATACATACGCCTTGATTTTACTTCGAAGTTAGCCTAAAACCGGCAAATCGCCATTGTCTGCCAACTCCTATTTCCATTGTATATTTGCAGTTTGCTAAATTTTCATCTATGAGCCGGAAAGGAAAGGTGCTGGTAGCTATGAGCGGCGGTATTGACAGTACCGTTACCGCCCTTATGCTGCATGACCAGGGCTATGAAGTGGTAGGAATTACCATGAAAACATGGGATTATGCGGCCAGCGGCGGCAGTAAAAAAGAAACCGGCTGCTGCAACCTCGATTCCTTTAATGATGCACGGCAGGCAGCCGTAGAGCATGGTTTTGCCCATTTCATCCTTGACATACGGGAAGAATTCGGCGACTTTGTAATCGAAAATTTTGTTGAAGAATATATAGCAGGCCGCACACCCAACCCCTGTGTGCTTTGCAATACACATATCAAATGGAGGGCTTTGCTGAAAAGAGCAGATGCTCTCGGCTGTGATTATATAGCCACAGGCCATTATGCAAAGATCAGGCAGCATGACAACGAAAGGTTTGTTATCAGCAAAGCAGTTGACGAAGTAAAAGACCAAAGCTATGTGCTGTGGGGGTTGCAACAGGACCTGCTAAGCAGAACGCTGCTGCCCTTAGGCCCTTATCATAAAACAGAAATACGCCAGATGGCCATGGACTATGGCTATCCGGAACTGGCGAAAAAAAGTGAAAGCTATGAAATCTGTTTTGTGCCGGATAATGATTACCGCGGTTTCCTGAAAAGAAGAGTGGAAGGATTGGAAGAAAAAGTAGCCGGTGGAAATTTTATTGATAAGCATGGAAATATCCTTGGCCAGCATAAAGGCTATCCTTTTTATACCATTGGGCAAAGGAAAGGGCTGGAAATAGCGATGGGCCGCCCGGTGTACGTTACCGGAATAAACCCCGATAATAATACCGTAGTATTAGGTGATGAAGAAGATCTGGAGCAAAACGAAATGAAAGTCGGCAAGCTGAACCTTGTAAAATACGAAACCATCACGCCGGGCATGGAGGCTGTTACCAAAATACGATATAAAGACAGGGGCACTTTATCCAATCTCTACCCTGCCGGTGGCATTGTAAATGTTCGTTTTTATGAAAATGCCAAAGGCATTGCGCCGGGGCAAAGCGCCGTTTTCTACGAAGGCGATGATGTAATTGGCGGAGGGATCATACAGTCGGGAGCTTTAAGTCTTCCGCCGGAATAAAGTGCCTCAACTCTTCTTTCGCTGTATCCTTACACCAGCAACTCCTTTAAAATCAGGCAATAAAAAGCCAAAAACAGCGTTTAAACCGAAGCATTATGTTTCAACGCTTTTTGTTAGTAGCTTTAAGGCAATTTAAACGAACCGATACTTATCCATGAACCCTGAAACCCGCTTATGAAACGCATATCTTTTATCCGTCTTTGTTTGCTTTCGTTTCCCCTGCTTTTACTTTTTTCCTGCAATGAAAAAGAAGAGTTTGTAACAGAACCATTTTCTGATTATATACCGCTTGTAACCGGCAAATACATTACCTACCGGCTGGATTCCCTGGTGTTCAGGGAATTCGGAACAGTAGAAGAAGTACACTCCTACCAGGAAAAGCATGTGGTAGATGCGGCCATTACCGACAACCTGGGCAGACCGGCGTACCGGGTATTCGTATATCAGAATGATGTGGATGGCCTTGGCCCATGGGACCCTGTGGCCACCTATGCCGTTACCGTGCTGCATGACCAGGTAGAAATAACAGATGATAACCTGCGCTTCATAAAGCTGCATGGCCCTTTGCGTGACGGATATACCTGGAAAGGCAACAAATATCTTTCTGACAACCCATACGAAGCGCTGTATAATTTCAGCAACGATAATAACATGATCAACTGGGATTTTTTTTATGATGGCGGAGCTTCATTCTTCAGTTATGAAGGATATGACTACTCAGATGTATTTACAGTAGAGCAGGCAGATGAATCCTACAATGTTCCTATTACTGACCCATCCGGTTATGCTGCAAGAACAAGGGCGGTAGAAAGATATGCAAAAGGCATTGGCCTTGTGTACAAGGAATTTGAAATGTGGGAATACCAGCCCAGTCCCAATCCCAATAAAAAAGGCTTTGGAGTTAAGTTATGGATGATTGACCATAATTAACCATGGCCTGCCCGAACAATTTACCCCGGCTTGCGAAGCAGCGCCACAAACATGCTGTCTGCTTTCTGTTCATATCCCTTTATTATTCCTGCTTTTATCTTTTCGGCGCCTGACTGTTCAATAAATTTCACTATTTCTTCATTTTCTTTGGTAAATACAGAGCAGGTGATATACAGCAAATACCCCCCGGCAGAAAGATGTGGGTAAACATTGGCAACTATTTTCTGTTGCAATTTACCGTATGGACTTATCGCATTTTGATCGAAATAATAAAGTTGTTCCGGTGTTCTGCTCCACGTACCGCTGCCTGTACAGGGCGCATCACATATAATAAGATTGAAGTTTGAGACAGGGGGGGTAAAGTTTTCTTCCGTTACATCGGCAACAAAACTCCTGTAGTTTGTAATCCCCGCTTCTCCAAACCTTTTTTTCAGGTTAGCAATACTGCTTTCTCTTATATCAGAAACTGTCAGGCTAATATCACCAAGCATATCTTTTGCCATGATAGATTTCCCTCCGCTGGCTGCACAGCAATCCCAGGCTATAGTCAATCGCCGGGAATCGTTAGTCATTAGTCGGAAGAAATCTCCTGTTTGCTGGGAACTATAATCTTGTACAACAGCTTCCTTATTAAGTTCAATAACTGAATCTGCTTTGGCCGCATTGGATAAAGCAAGGCAGCTATCGGTTAATTGCACAAATGAAATCCCGGCATTTTGTAATTTTTTCTTTACAACAGTTTCCTTACCCGGCCGCAACCGAAGAAACAGGTCAGGCTGTGCCAGGAATGATTCACAAAACTTTTCGTATTCAATTCCCTCACTTAACTCTTTCTTCCACGGAAACAAGTTGAGAATTGAATAGCGGGGATTTATTATTGAATACTTTGCTGTTACCGGAAGGCTTACTTGTGCATTCCAGTCAGGTTTTAGTGCTGCAAGTAGCTGGTTTTCCTCAGTGCTGCAGAGAAACAACGCCGCTACTATTGCATCTTCGGAGGCCCGGGGGGCTGCTTTCCCCAATCGAAAAAAACAATAACATAAATGGCTTACCTGCTTTCTGTCTTTGGAGCCGTATTTTTTATTGACAGCAAAATATTTCTTCAGGAATGAAGAGAATGGCTCTTCACCCTTATAGGTTGATAAAATTTGCCGGGCAGAATTGAGGTATGAATAATAACGGCTCAAGCAAAAAGAAAATAAAAAACGGTTGCGGGCCCACAACCGTTCTCATATAGTTAAAAATGCTTTTATACTTCCAGCAAAGTTTTCAACGGGTCTTTGCCAATCAGCAATTGCACAGGGTTTTCAAGCAGTTCTTTCACCCTTACCAGGAAACTAACCGACTCCCTTCCGTCAATAATACGGTGATCATAACTTAAAGCCACATACATCATTGGCCTTACTACTATTTGCCCGTTTACAACTACCGGCCTTTCCTGTATTTTATGCATGCCCAATATGGCGCTCTGGGGAATATTGATGATGGGTGTGCTCATCAGCGAGCCAAACACACCGCCATTGGTAATCGTAAAGGTTCCCCCTGTCAGTTCCTCTGTTGTAAGCTTACTATCCCTGGCTTTGCCGGCCAACTCCACCACTTTTCTTTCCACATCTGCCATGCTCATACTTTCCACATTACGCATTACGGGAACCGTTAACCCTCTTGGTGTGCTTACGGCAATACTTATATCGGCGTAATCATGATATACGATGTGATCGCCGTCAATATAGGCGTTCACCGAAGGCCACTCAGCCAGCGCAGTAGCACAGGCTTTGGCAAAAAAGCTCATAAAGCCTAAGCCTACGCCATGTATTTCCTTGAACTTGTCTTTGTATTTGCTCCTTACCTCCATGATGGCACTCATGTCCACTTCGTTGAACGTGGTGAGCATAGCCGTGGTATTCTTGGCTTCCACCAACCTGCGTGAAATGGTTTTACGCAGGTTGCTCATCTTTTCTGACCGCACATTCCGGGAGTTCAGTTCAGCGCCGTTAAACGCTTTTTTACCCGGATTGGCCAATGCCGCCAGCACATCTTCTTTTAGAATTTTACCTGATGGCCCGCTGGGTATTACGCTTTTGGGATCTACTTTTTTATCGGCAATAATAGCTGATGCAACAGGCGTAGCTTTAAGATCATTAGGTACAGAAGTAACAGGGGCGGTTGTGGCAGGCTTTGCCTCCTCTTTAGCAGGCGCTGCTTCGGTAACAATAGTTTTCTCAGGCTTTGGCGCTGTTTCATCTATGCTTGCCAGCAGATCGCCGATTTTGATGGTATCTCCTTCCTTTAAGTTTTCCAGTTTTATTACCCCCGCCTTTTCAGCATTTACCTCAAAAGTGGCTTTTTCGCTTTCCAGTTCGGCAATCACTTCATCTCTTTCTACATACTCGCCATTTTTTTTATTCCATTTCAGGAGGGTTACCTCGCTGATTGACTCGCCAACCGTTGGTACTTTAATCTCTGTTGCCATATTGCATCTTAAGTGTTGCAAATCTCGGAAAAAAAGCCCGGAAAAAAACAGCTCTCAGAACCGGAATAATTGTCTTATTTTAAACCAGGAACCCGAGAATACGTTAACCTGTCTTTATGAAATACAGGGTTAAAATTAAAGAAAACAGTTGGCTGGCCCGCATAGCTGCCTGGAAATTAAAAGGTCATGGCGCCGCACTTGTATTTGGCAGCACCATTTATCTGTACAATGTAAGCCGTAAGGATTTTTTAGATGATGAAGCGTGGGTGCGGCATGAGCTAAAGCATATAGAACAATACCAGCAGCTTGGAAAACTCCCTTTCTTATGGTTCTATTTTATTGAATGGATACAAAAAGGCTATTATAAAAACAGGTTTGAAGTAGCAGCAAGAAACGCCGAAAAAGAAATACCTGCTTTTAATTACTATTTTGCTTAAATACTGAACGCCGTTTCTACAATTTCCGACTGCTCCTGGTGGTGTATTTTGTTATACCCTGTTGCAGGTGATGCAGAAGGCTGACGGCTGATAGTGCCATAACTGAAACTTTTCAGGTTCATTTGCAAAAAGGATGCGGCTCCCATATTCAACGGTTCTTCCTGTACCCAGAACCAGGTGGCTTTTCCATATTTGCTGTAAAGGGCCTCCAATTGCTTATAGGGCAAGGGGTATAACTGCTCTAACCGGATGATAGCAATATCTTTTCTTTCTTCCTTTTGCTGCCTTTCTGCAAGGTCAAAATATATTTTGCCGCTACAGAACAATACTTTTTTTACCTTATCCGCATCTGCAAAACTGTCATCAATCACTTCTTTAAAACCACCTGTGGTAAATTCTTCCTGTCTTGAATAAGAACCGTGATGCCTTAAGTTGGCTTTAGGCGAAAAATTAATCAACGGTTTACGGAAAGGCCATGCCAATTGCCTTCTCATGGCATGGAAAAAATTGGCGGAGGTGGTAATATTTGTTATTATCATATTCAACTCTGCACATTGCTGTAAAAACCTTTCCATCCTGGCGCTGCTGTGTTCAGGTCCCTGCCCTTCGTAGCCATGCGGTAATAACACTACAAGGCCATTCATCCTGTTCCATTTCTGTTCGCCTGCCGAGATGAACTGATCAATCATAATCTGGGCGCCGTTGACAAAATCGCCAAACTGCGCCTCCCACACTACTAACGAATTAGGGTTGGCCATTGCAAACCCGTACTCGAAACCAAGCACTCCATATTCGCTAAGGAATGAATTGAATATCCTGTACTTACCGTTATCTTCACCCGGAATACGGCTCAGGCGGTTATAAGGCTCATCTGTATTTTCATCTACCAGCACTGCATGACGATGGCTGAAGGTACCGCGACATACATCCTGTCCGCTCATCCGTACATCTTTTCCTTCTGCCACCACGCTGCCGTAAGCAAGCAGCTCTGCGGAAGCCCAGTCTAACTTCCTTTCTGTTTCAAACAGTTTTATTTTATCCTGGATAATCTTTTCCACTTTACGCAAGGGTTTGAAACCCTCCGGCCACTTCATCATGGCTGTAAAAATTTTTTCAACCTCACCATTGCTGATAGCCGTTACCGGCGACTGGTCAAAATCTTCCGGCGTCGCTTTACGAAGATTACGCCACCATATCTCCGGTTGCTGATAAGTGTAAGGCAGGGGTTTTTGCTTTACTTCATCCAACCGGTCCTGCAGATCACTCCAGAATTTTTTCTCCATTTCCTTTGCCAGTTCCTGTGCATCCTCCTCGCCATTTTCCAGCAAATATTTTACATATACTTCTCTTGGGTTCGGGTGCTTATCTATCAGCGCATACAATTTCGGCTGGGTGAATTTAGGATCATCTCCTTCATTGTGCCCATGCTTGCGGTAGCACACCATATCAATAAACACATCGTTGTGAAACTCGCTACGGTAGCGGGATGCTATTTCCGCACATTTTACTACTGCTTCAGGATCATCTCCGTTTACATGCAATACCGGCGACTGCACCATGGCTGCAATGGAGGTACAATAATCAGCGCTGCGGGCATCATCAAAATCCGTTGTAAACCCAATCTGGTTATTGATAACAAAATGGATTGTGCCGCCGGTATAGTAGCCCTGTAGTTTACACATCTGCACCACTTCATACACAATACCCTGGCCCGCCAGCGATGCGTCGCCATGAATGAGGATGGGCAGTACATTTTCGTACACTTCGTCATGCAGAGTGTTGGCGCTTGACCGGGCAAAGCCAACAACAACAGGATCCACTGCTTCAAGATGGGAAGGATTAGGCATCAGTTTCAGGTGTACCTTCTTTTTACCCGAAGTTTCCACCTCGCTTCCAAAACCCATGTGGTATTTTACATCTCCGGTGCCCATGGTTTGGTCTACGGCTCCGGTGCCTTCAAATTCACTGAATATCTGCTCATAGGTTTTACCCATGACATTGGCAAGAACATTCAGCCGTCCGCGGTGCGCCATTCCGATTACTACTTCTTTTACACCTTCTTCAGCTGATTGATTGATGATGGCATCCAACGCAGCAATAGTCGTTTCGCCGCCTTCGAGTGAAAATCTTTTCTGACCTACATATTTTGTGTGCAGGAATTTTTCAAACATCACCCCCTGGTTCAGCTTCTCCAGTATTCTTTTTTTCTTGTCCAACGGTAAGGGGTTGATGAAATTTCTTTCCATTTCCCTTGTCAGCCAATCCACTTTTTTCTGGTCGCTGATGTATTTGAATTCTATCCCTACATGGCTTGCATAGCATTTTTGCAAATGCACATAGATATTCCTGAGCGAAGTGGTGCCAAGTCCGATCAGATTACCTGCATAAAAATTTTTATCAAGGTCTTCTTCGGTAAACCCGAAAAACGCCAGCTCAATATTGGCGCCTCTGTCTTTCCTCTCACGGATGGGATTTGTTTTAGCCAGCAGGTGGCCTTTGTTACGATAGCCGAGAATAAGGCGATAAGCGCCTAACTCTTTTTTCCAGTCCACCCCGTCAGCAGTTATAAAAGAGGCATTAGCGGAAGCCTTTTTTACGGAAGCCCCATTGGTGTCGGCAGCCTGGTTGATAACTGCAAAATCAAAGCCCTCAAAAAATTTTTTCAGATCCGGATCCACGCTTTGCGGATCGTTTACAAAATCCTTGTACAGGTTTTCTATAAATTCGGGAGAGGAATTGGTGATGTACGAAAAATCCTTCATGGGAGGGAAAATTTGACAAAAAGTGCTTTTAGAAGACCAAATATCGTTCAAAAAAAGGATTTTTCAGGTTCAGTTTGAGCCATTTATACAACACCCTGGTTCTTTTACCGGAAGCGCCTGATCAACTTATCGTTAATACGAATTAAAGACCTCGAAATTTGGTGGTTAACCGGCACAAGCCTACCTTTGCCTCCCGAATTTTTTCGGAATTTTAAAAATCGGAATAAGAATGGCTAATCACAGTGCAACAAAAAAAGACGTACGCCAGGCAGCAAAACGCCGGGAAAGAAATAAATATTATGGCAAAACCACCCGTAATGCCATCCGCAACCTGAAAGCGGCCAAAGGAAAAGAGGCAGGTGAAAAATTCCCGGAGGTAGCTTCTATGATTGACAAGCTGGCAAAGCGTGGCGTAATCCATAAGAACAAAGCCGCCAACCTGAAGAGCAAACTGGCTAAGAAGGTAATTGCTTCCAAATAAGCATTTGTAAATTTTATTATACCTAAAAAAAGGCTGCAAGTTTGCGGTCTTTTTTTGTACAGAAACTTTCTAACCAACTGCCCGCTTCACGGCATTTTACCCAATAGCATTATTTTATACAGGTAGTTATTCAGCACCTGCACACGGCATGTTAACGCAGATTAATAATGATTATGTGCCTCCCTGATAAGCAATATATGTAAGCGGAAAGGAGTGGATTAAAAATTGCTGAATTTACCTTGGTAAGACAGAAGAGAACCAGGAAGCCTATTCACTATTATTCAATTA
Source organism: uncultured Chitinophaga sp. (assembly GCA_964560445.1). Taxonomy (GTDB): domain Bacteria; phylum Bacteroidota; class Bacteroidia; order Chitinophagales; family Chitinophagaceae; genus JJ008. The sequence continues at coordinate 32,895 of CAZLLT010000029.1, forward strand.
GAATTAGCTTTATTAAATGTCCAGGCTGGTCTCAAATCAGTTGTATAGAAAGAGGATTAGTAAATTTTTTTTCCTGTCTTTTATGGATAGCTGAAGTATCAGAAATTCATCCCAAGAACTGTTACCTTAAAATAAAAAAGCCCCTCAGTAAAACTGAAGGGCTTTCAATAAATATGGCAGCTACCTACTCTCCCGCATTGTGGTGCAGTACCATCGGCC
>CAZLLT010000030.1:0-29465 GCA_964560445.1 uncultured Chitinophaga sp.
CTGGCTAAAACCAACGGTTTAAATGACTTTCCAGGCGGCCATTTCAGTCCTACACATAAATATACGCAACTCCCGGCATAAATTTTCTCTGATTATCAACGTATTTCTATACCAGAAGTAACAATAGTAAATTTTCTAATTGCCCTTAACTAGTTTCTCCAAGATTTGCATAATTCAGATGAGAACCCAGCCAAAGAATCTTTCAGGAACAGTATTTCCAAAAATAAAAAACCCCCTTGATTTATACAAGAGGGTCGAAAAAATCTGTTGACCCATATGGATTCGAACCATAAATGACTGAACCAAAATCAGTAGTGTTACCATTACACCATGGGTCAAAACGGGTTGCAAAAATAAGGGTTACAGCGTTTTGCGCCAAATGGTTTTTTGAGGAGTATAAGCTATTAGCTGTTAGCTTTTAGCGGTTAGCCGGGCTGCACAACCCTTTACTTGCCAAGGGATTTGCCAAAGGCGGTAAGCATTTTTTCTTCTTCTGCAAGCAGGGAGAGGGTTTCATCAATCAGAGCCTTATCACCATAATTGACTTCCCGGGCAATAAGCAACTGGGTTTCCAGTTCGAAAGACGAACCAAGGGATATTTCAATAAAGCGGTTATAATCCTTGTCGCTGCTGCGGCTGCTCCCTTCTGCAATATTGGAGGGAATGGACACCCCGGACCTGTTTATCTGCGAAGCCAACCCGAATTTTTCCTTTTGCGGAAAACTATCTGTAATCTTAAAACTGTTCACGGCTATCTGGAAGCCTTTTTGCCAAACTTTCAGTTCTTTAAAATTTCTCATAGTATGTAGTTTTAATAGGTTACTTAAAATATAGCTATTAGGAGAAAGCTGTTAGCTGTTAGGAGTGGCTAATGGCTCAAAGCTAACAGCTACCGATTAATGGCTTAAAGCTAAGGGCTGCTTTTCTTCCTTTTCCTTCAACTCCTTTATTTTATCCAATGCCCGTGCCACCACATCGCACATTATGGTATATAATGCCCCCTGCTTCGGGTTTTCGTAAATATAATCCAGCGCCTGGTCTTCGTTGGGGATGGTCATTACCGGCAGGGTAGGGTTCACCCTTTCAATACCTTCTTTCAAAAGGCCGATTATTTCATCCGGCGTCCGCCCCCGCAGGTTTTTATCGCAGCGGATGATGATTTCATCAAAATATCTGGCAGAAATTTCGCCTAATTCCCGGATATCCTCATCCCGCCTGTCGCCGGTGCCGCTGATAACGCCTATTCTTGCCGGGTAGTCCAGCTTGCTCACAAAATCACAAAGCAACTTGAGGCCATGCGGGTTGTGGGCAAAGTCGGCCAGGATGGTAAAATTTTTGAACTGGAAAAAGTTCAGCCGCCCCGGCGTTAAACTTTCCGAAGGAATAAAAGTTTGCAGCCCTGTCCGTATATCCTCAATGGTGATGTCCCGGAACAAATAGGCGGAAAGCACAGCGGGCAGGCAGTTGCTGATATTATGTACCGCTTTTCCTTCGTAGGTAAGCGGGATTTTCTTTACATCAAGCACCCGTATTTTCCAGCTTCCTTTCATCAGGGTAACATACCCGTTCTCATACACGCAGCTTAACCCATTTTCCGCTGCATGTTCTTTTATACGGGGATTGTTTTCATCCATACTGAAAAGGGCAATATTGCATTTCAGGTCGTCCTTCATTTTATAAACAAGGTCATCGTCAGCATTCAGCACGGCATAGCCATGCGGGAACACTGTTTCCGGTACCACGGCTTTTACTTTTGCCATGGCTTCCAATGTATGAATGCCGCCAAGCCCCATGTGGTCGGCTGCCACATTGGTAACTACGGCCACTTCGCAGTTCTGAAATGCAAGACCTGATTTTAGGATGCCGCCCCTGGCACATTCCAATACGGCAAAGTCAACAGTCGGGTCTTTTAGTACAAAGGTGGAACTGACCGGCCCGGTGCAATCGCCTTTCATCATCAGTTGGTTTTGGATATACACTCCATCGCTGGTGGTGTAGCCCACTTTTTTACCGGCGCTTTTGGCAAGATGGGCTGTGAGCCTTGTAGTAGTTGTTTTTCCATTGGTGCCTGTAATGGCAATGATGGGTATGCGTCCGGCGCTGCCCCTGGGAAACAGCATATCCACAACGGGTTCGGCCACATTTCTCGGCAGGCCTTCGGCGGGTTCAATGTGCATCCGGAAGCCCGGCGCTGCATTTACTTCGAGAATGGCGCCGCCGTTTTCCGCAACAGGTGTTCGCAAGTCGGTGGCCATTACATCAATGCCGCAAATGTCGAGGCCGATAATTTTTGCAATGCGTTCAAACATGAAGATATTGGCGGGGTGCACTTCATCCGTAACGTCTGTTGATGTGCCGCCGGTGGAGAGATTGGCCGTTGGTTTCAGCAAAACCCTTTCTTCTTTTTTGGGAACGGTTTCCAATGTAATGCCCGCATCGTCCAGCATTTTTTGGGTGAATTGATCAATGGTTATCTGTGTCAGCACTTTTTCATGCCCATAGCCGCGGCGGGGGTCTTTGTTGGTTTCATCTATCAGCCATTGAATGTTGTGTACGCCATCACCCACAACGGATGCCGGTGTACGCAATGCGGCGCAAATGAATTTATAATTGATAACAAGGCAGCGGAAATCAAACCCGGTGATGAATTTTTCCACTATCACACTTCGGCTGTATTCTTTGGCGGCAGCAAATGCTTTTACCGCCTGCTCCCATGTAGTAATATTGGTGGTGTTTCCTTTTCCGTGGTTGCCGTCAATCGGTTTTATTACCAACGGATACCCGTATTTTTCAACAGCATCTTTCAAACCTTCTTCGGTTCTTATTACTGTTCCCCTTGGTACGGGAATTTCAGCGGCTTCCAGCAGCGCTTTGGTTTCTTCCTTATCGCAGGCAATGTCAACAGCGATATTGCCTGTAGTAGATGCAATAGTGGCACGGATGCGTTTCTGGTTAACGCCGTAACCTAATTGTACCAAACTTTGTTTATTTAATCTTATGTAAGGGATACCCCTTTTTGCCGCTTCGTCCACAATGCAGCCGGTGGAGGGGCCGAGCCTTGTGTCTTCCCGTATTTCTCTTAGTTGCTGTATATCTTCGGCAAGATCATATTCTACTCCGTCTATCAATGCCTGGGCAATGCGTACAGAAGCTTTGGCGGCATAAACGCCTGCATCTTCTTCCATATAGCTGAACACCACATAATACACACCTTCTTTTTCTCCTTCGGGGGTACGGGTTCTTCCGAAACCGACATCCATGCCCGCCAGCGTTTGCAGTTCCAGGGCGATATGTTCAATCACATGGCCCATCCAGGTACCATCGTCCACCCGCCTGAAAAAGCCGCCGCGAACACCTTCGCTGCAACGGTGCTCTATCATGGTAGGAAACAGTTTTTCCAATCCTTCACGAAAACCGGGGATTTTATTCGTTGGGCTTTGCTCCAATTCTTCCAGGTCGAGCTTCATTTGTATCAGCTTGTTGCGGCGCACACTCCAGTAATTGGGGCCCTTCAGTATCTTGATTTCAAGTATTCTCATAAAAATGGTTGAACGGGGAAGTTAAGGTTTTTTGATTTTGTGACCAACAGATAAAATAAGTTTCACGCAGCGTAGCTGCCTCTTTGCGTTCGATGCGGGAAATCACATACAGTGCCAACAATACCGGAAGTTTTATTTTGCTACATTTATACAAACTATTTGTATGCCCGCAACCAACCGCCGCCGTTTTTTGCAAAAAGCCGGTTTGTTTTCTGCAACAACTTTTTTATCTGCCTTAGCAAAACCTTCATGGAGCCGTAACCTGGAAGCTGCTTTAAGAGATGCCGAAGGCATACCTGCTGAAGCGCTGGCTACAGAAGAGGATTTCTGGTATTATATTCAGCAATCGTTTACAGTATCACCGCACCTGATTAACCTGAACAATGGCGGCGTATCACCTGCGCCGAAAACGGTGCAGGATGCCATGAAGCGTTATTACGATTACAGTAACGAAGCGCCCAGTTATTATATGTGGCGCATCCTGGACCAGGGCCGGGAGCCGTTAAGAAAAAACCTGGCGAAACTGGCAGGCTGTGATGCAGAAGAAATTGCCATTAACCGCAATTCATCAGAAGGATTGGAAACAATCATTTTTGGCTTGCAATTAAAAGCCGGCGACGAAGTGGTGGCTGCGCTTCAGGATTATCCAAACATGATCAATGCTTACAAGCAAAGAGAAATCCGGGACGGCATCAAAGTAAAATGGATAAGCCTTGAACTGCCGAGTGAAGATGAGAACTACCTGGTGAAGCAATATGTGGATGCGTTTACCCCTAAAACAAAAGTGGTACACCTTACCCATATTATCAATTGGAATGGGCAGATACTGCCGGTGAGAAAAATTGCCGATGAGGCGCATAAAAAAGGGATAGAAGTGGTAGTGGACGGGGCGCACAGTTTTGCCCATTTCAGTTTCAAAATCCCTGATTTGAATTGCGATTTTTTTGCAAGCAGCCTGCATAAATGGCTGTATGCACCTATCGGCAGCGGTATGTTATACGTCAGAAAAGAAAAGATTAAAAAACTGTACCCTTTGTTTGCTACTGCTGATAATCCATTGAAAGATGATATAAGAAAATTTGAAACATTGGGCACAAGGCCATTTTATATTGAACAGGCCATTGGCAAAGCCATCGAATTTCATGAAATGATTGGCAGTGAAAGAAAAGAGAAGCGGCTGCATTATCTCAAAAACTATTGGATGGAGAAGGTAAAGGGTATTCCTAAAGTGAAGCTGAACACTTCCTTACATCCCGGGTGGGGCTGTGCCATTGGCAATATTGGTATAGAAGGTAAAAAGCCTGGAGAACTGGATTCCTTTCTTTTGGATAAATATAAAGTGCATACCGTGGCCATTGAATGGGAAAATATAACAGGCATACGGGTAACGCCGAATGTATATACAACAACCAGGCAGCTAGATGTACTGGTGGAAGGGATAAAGGCATTTGCCGGGGTATAGCCGGTATCATATTGAGTGTAAACATGATTATTCACAACTTATTCTGCAAACCCGGGATTTCCACATAACAAAGGTAATCTCAATGCGTTATTCAACTGATTTTCTATTACATTTGTTTGAACCAAACCCGAATGAATGAGTCATCCCAAGGGAAAACTGATAGCGATAGGAGGGGCTGAAGATAAAGGCACCGACCTGGAGAAAGGAGAAATTCATCGCAATAATCTTAATTTTTTTGAGTTGGGCATACTTCGCCGGGTTGTGCAGGAAGCAGGCGGCCCTGCTGCCCGTATAGAAGTAATTACTACTGCTTCGATGATTCCTTATGAGGTGGGAGAAAACTACCTCAATGCTTTTGGAAAAATCGGGTGCACCAATATCGGGCTGCTGCATATCCGTACCAGGCAGGATGCCATGAATGTGGAGTACGTAGAGAGGATACGGCAATGTGATGCGGTAATGTTCAGCGGGGGCAACCAACTCCGGCTCAGTGCAACGGATGGCGGCACTGAATTTTTGACAATTCTCAAAAGACGATACCGGGAGGGCAATTTTCTTATCGCCGGTACCAGCGCCGGGGCGATGGCAATGAGCAACACCATGATCTATGAAGGTAATGCCACAAGGGCACACCTGAAAGGAGAGGTGAAGATCACCACCGGGTTGGGGTTCATTAATTCAGTTATTGTTGACTCTCATTTTGAGAAAAGAGGAAGGTTTGGCCGCCTGGTACAGGCAGTAGCAACCAACCCGTCCTGCATCGGCATCGGTTTGGGAGAAGATACAGGGATGCTCATCACTGAAGGCAATAAAATGGAAGCCATCGGCAGCGGGTTGGTAGTCATTGTTGACGGCCATGAGATACTGCATTCCAATATTGCAGACATACCGGATGGCAACCCCATCAGCCTGGAAAACCTGAAAGTGCATTTCTGCGAAAAAGGCAATGGCTATCTTATAAAAGAAAGAAAGTTTTTGCCCGAGGCCAATGAAGGGTCTGTGATAAAAAAGCAGGTGGACGTGGAGTAGAAAGATGGTAATTGGTGTATTGGAAATAAGCAATCAGGGTGGGCAACTAAACCGGGTTTGAAAGCGTCTGCTATCGGCTATTCCTGATTTCTGTTAACCATCAATTATGAAAAAGATATTATTTGCTTTGCCCGTTCTTTTGGTTTTAGGCTTTTTGCCGCAAAAGAAAACAAAAGTCATCTTCTTCGGGGATTCTATTACAGAACTTGGGGTAAAGGATAAACCATACAAAGGCTATGTACTTCTTACCGACAGCCTCTGTAAAGCGGAAAGGAAGGGCGAAGAATATGAATTTGCAGGGTCAGGTATCAGTGGAAATAAGGTGTATGATCTTTATTTGAGGCTGGATAGTGATGTGTTGGCAAAAAAACCGGATGTGGTAGTGATTTATGTGGGAGTGAACGATGTATGGCACAAAACCCTGCTGGGTACAGGTACTGATGCGGATAAGTTTGAACGGTTTTATGAAGCTATTCTGAAAAAACTCAAAGCCAATAATATCAAAGCTATATTGGCTACGCCGGCTGTAGTGGGAGAGAAGACGGATATGAGCAACCCATTGGATGGCGACCTGAACCGGTACAGCAACATTATCCGCAGTATTGCCAAAAGGAATAAGTTGCCGCTGGTGGACCTCCGTAAAGAGTTTCTTGACTATTTAAATAACCACAATCCTTCCAATAACGAAAAGGGCATACTTACCTATGACCGGGTACATTTGAATAATAAGGGGAATCAACTGGTGGCAAAAGAGATGTGGAAAGCGATAAAAGGATTAAATTAATTCTTTCAATAAAGCGGATATTTCTTCGGGGTTATCTAAAGGCATTATGTGGGTGCCTCCTTCAACAGTATAATCTGCATTTACATATCGGTAAGGAAGAAGTCTGTCTTCTGTTCCATGTATATGAATAAGATTGCTTGGTATTGTCTTATTCTTCCAATGCAGAATGGAGTTAATAGCCCAACGTACAAAATCGGTGTCTGAATCAAGTATGATCTGTTGTAACAGGTCTTTTACTTTTTTATTTTTTCCGCCTAAAATCCCTATTGACCTTAGCATAAGGTTTCTGGAAATAGAGGATGGCATCCACTTAAAAACCGGAAAGTAATTGCCAGCCCGGAGATAGGGAGGAAATTCGTCTGCTGTTTTATTGCCAGAAATGATAATGGATTTAACTGTTTGGTCGGACTTGGCCATCTCTGTGGCCAGCATTCCTCCAAACGAAATGCCGACAATAACAGGAGAAGGGGTAGTTATAGTTTGCTTCAGCCGTAGTGCATAGCTTTCGAGTGTTTCATCCGGCTCCGGTTTTATCCAATCAACAAAAACGGGCTCACAGAATGAAATATTTAAAAAGGAGAATATTCTTTTGTCTGCTCCTAAGCCGCTGATGAAATATACTTTTTTCAAGCCCGGGTATTATTGCACTCGTACTAAGTAATAATTCTTTTTCCCTTTTTGCGCCAGGATGTATTTATCATGCAGCAGGTAAGAAGTGTTGATCGTTGTATCAACTTCCTCCACTTTTTTCCGGTTGATGCTTACTCCGCCGCCCTGCACCATCTTTCTTGCTTCACCCTTGCTGGGGAAGATGCCCGTTTCGGCAAGAAATGAAACTGCATCAATGCCGGTTGATATTTTTTCAGCAGGAAAATCCACTTTTACTACACCTTCCATGCTTTCCAGGTCTTCCACCGACAGGCTTTCCGCGGGGGCTGATTGGTTGGTAAACAGTTTTTGTGTGGTGGCAATGGCGGCATCGTATTGCTCCCGGCCATGTACAAGCGCTGTAATTTCTTCGGCCAATTTTTTCTGAAGCAAACGCTGTGCTGCATCCTGCTTATGCGTTGCAACCAGCGCTTCAATTTCTTCTTTTGATAAGAAGGTGAATATCCTGATCCATTTTTCGGCATCTTCATCGCTGGCATTGAGCCAAAACTGGTAAAACTGGTAGGGCGATGTTTTGGTGGCATCCAGCCATACATTTCCCTGTTCGGTTTTCCCGAATTTGCTGCCGTCTGCTTTCTTTATCAGCGGGCAGGTAAAGGCAAAGGCATCACCGCTTGTTTTTCGGCGTATTAGCTCGGTGCCTGTGGTAATATTACCCCATTGATCGCTTCCTCCCATTTGCAGCGCACAATTTTTATTCTGGTAGAGCCACAAAAAATCATAGCCCTGCATCAATTGGTAGGCAAATTCGGTATAGCTTAACCCTACCTCACTTTCAATTCTTTTCTTTACGCTGTCCTTGGCCATCATATAATTGATGGTGATATGCTTACCGGTATCACGCAAAAAATCAATAAAAGAAATTGACCTGAACCAATCATAATTGTTGACTATCTCGGCAGCATTTGGCAGGTTGGAATTGAAGTCCAGGTGTTTCTCCAGTTGCGCTTTTATTCCCGCCACGTTTTTTGACAGGGTAGCTTCGTCCAGCAGGTTTCTTTCCTGGCTTTTACCGCTTGGGTCGCCTATCATACCCGTAGCGCCACCTACCAGTGCAATAGGTTTATGTCCGGCTTTTTGCAGATGAACCAAAAGTAGAATTGGTACCAGGCTTCCGATATGAAGGCTGTCGGCCGTGGGGTCAAATCCGATATAACCGGCAGTCATTTCTTTATTCAGGTGTTCTTCGGTTCCCGGAATAATGTCCTGCACCATCCCCCTCCATCTGAGTTCTTCAATCAAATTCATTTCTAAATCAGCGATTTAGCGCAAAAATAAGACAGAACGCACAAGGGCAGCCCCAGGAAGCAATATTTTTCTAATTCCTTCGTTTTCAATAGTTACCTTTTTGCCGCTTGAACTATGTTTTCCTGTGCGAAAAGACTAATTTTACAACCACCTTTGTACCCATGAATGCTAAGACTCAACCCATTGCTTATTAGAAAATTCTATGAATGAAAACGAGCCGCCTATACCTGACCCTGTCAATCTCTCTTTTTTTTCTCTCTGCTAATGCCCAATTCAGAAAATATTCCAATGAGTTTTTAAATATAGGAGCCGGGGCAAGAGGTTTATCTATGGGCAGCGCCCAGGTGGCATCTGTATCCGATGGTACATCCGGGTACTGGAACCCGGCAGGTCTTGTTGGTATTAAAAATGACCCGCAAATAAACCTGATGCATGCCGAGTATTTTGCAGGTATCGGCAAATATGACTATGCCAGCATTGCTTTCCCCTCTTCAGGCAAAAACAGGACGGTGGCCATAACCGGGCTACGCTTTGCAGTAGATGACATTATGAACACCTTGTTTCTCGTGGAGCCGGATGGGTCTATCAACTACAATAACATACAGGCATTTTCTTCAGCAGATTATGCTTTTATTTTTTCTTATGCCCAGCGTTTAAAGGAAACGGAAAAGAAGAAAATACATTTTGGCGTCAATGCAAAAGTAATTCACCGGAATGTGGGCAAGTTTGCAAAGGCATGGGGATTTGGCCTGGATGCAGGGTTTCAGGTGCATACGGATAAATGGAGATTCGGCATCAGTGGCCGTGATATTACCACTACGTTCAATGCATGGTCATTTACATTTACCGAAAGAGAAAAAGAAGTCTTATACCTTACCAATAATGAGATACCTGTAAAATCCACAGAGTTGACAGCGCCACGATTGGTATTAGGTGTGGCCCGCGACTTCAGGATAAGCAATAAAACCAGCCTGCTGGCGGAAGCCAATATTGACCTGACATTTGATGGCAAAAGAAATACAGTGGTGAGCGCCGATCCAATCAGCGCTGATCCAAAACTGGGACTTGAATTGAATGTCAATAATGTTTTCTTCCTTCGGGGAGGAATTAATAATTTCCAGAAGGCATTGGCGGATGGAGATACGTTGAACCAGAAAAAAGTATGGATATACCAGCCAAGCGCCGGCGCCGGGTTTAGTATCGGGACGGTTACGATAGATTATGCGTTTACCAACCTGGCCAATCAGTCGAACCCGCTGTTTACCCATATATTTTCTTTGAAACTTGATTTAACGAACCGGAAAGAAAATAAATAACGACTTAACTGTACCTGAAAAATCCAAATAAATGAAAAAAAATTTACTCTTATTATTTCTGCTGGGAAATATATGCGTACATGCCCAGAATTATAACAATGAGTGGATTGATTATAGTAAAACCTATTATAAGTTTAAAGTAGGAGCTGACAGACTATATCGCATTACCCAGCCTGCGCTTGCCTCTTTAGGGCTTCAGAATACACCGGCAGAGCATTTTCAGCTTTGGCGTAACGGAAAAGAAGTGGCTATTTATACTACGGCGCAAACCGGAGTATTTGGCGCTTCAGATTATATAGAATTTTGGGGTGAAATGAATGATGGCAAACCGGATAGGGACCTTTATCGTAACCCTAATCATCAGTTAAATGACAGGTGGAGCCTTGCTACGGATACGGCTGCTTTTTTCTTAACGGTAAATACAGGGAGTACTAACTTACGTTTTGTGCCGGAGGCCAACAATTTGCCGTCTGCACTTCCTGCTGAACCCTTTTTCATGCATAAATCAGCCAGTTATTATAAAAACAGAATGAATCCTGGTTTAGCTGCCGTAGTTGGTGAGTACCTGCATTCTTCAACCTATGACGAAGGAGAAGGATGGGCTTCTGCTCTTATTACTACCAGTGCTATAAGGGAGTCCTCTTTGAGCAATAATTACTCAATTACGTATGGGGTAAGCCCTAACCTGGTATTTAACAACTTGTTTGTGTATCCGACAGGCCCCACTCCAAGTATTAAAATCTCAGTATCAGGAAATGCATTATACTCCAGGCAGTACAAAGTGTCGCTGAATGGAGATTCAGTAACCGGCGGACCGCTAAATGTATTTAATGGAAAAACCGATGAAAGTAATTTTCCCTTAAGCCTTATCAGCGCTACAAATTCTGCAACAATAAATGTTACTAACTGGGCTTCTGTATCATGCCCCCCGATTCCGCCGGGGCAGCCTGCACCTGCCTGCGCCATAGACCGGATGATGATTCATAAGATTGAGATGACCTATCCGAGGATATTTAACTTTGGTAACGTTAATAATTTTTTATTTGAATTGCCGGCTACAAACGATGGGAATAACCTGGAAATAGCCGGTTTTGCACATAGCAATATTCAACCGGTATTGTATGACCTTACAAATAATAAACGGTATGTGGCTACTATCGGAGGCTCACCTTCTCTGGTAAGAGTTGCTTTACCCCCTTCAGCAGTTGCAAGAAAATTATTACTTGTTACGCAAGCAGCCAGTTATCCTCTTGCCATAACTTCTTTTGAACAAAGAAATTTTGTGGATTTCAGCCTTACTGCCAATCAAGGCGATTATTTGATAATTACCCATCCGGCTATGACAACATCGTCTGATGGTTCCAATCCTGTGGAAGACTATAAAGCATACAGAAGCTCTCCTGCAGGAGGAGGACATAGTGTAAGTGTAAGCATGGCAGACGAAGTGATCGACCAGTTCGGTTTCGGGATAAAAAAGAATCCCCTGGGTATCAGGAATTTTATATGGTGGGCAAGAAATCATTTTCCCAATACAATTACCAATGTTTTTTTAATAGGTAAAGGGTTAACATATAATCAGAACCGTTCCAATGAGGCAAATGCAAATATTAACAGCCTTTCATTCGTTCCCACGTTTGGCCATCCTGCATCGGATAATTTATTTACCGTTAACCCTACAGGGAGTCTGGTTCCGCAAGTGCCCATAGGAAGACTTTCTGTTATTAACGGGGATGAGGTGCGTATCTATCTGGATAAGGTGGTGCAGTACGAGCAGCAGCAGGCATCATCTTCTCCTTTTATTGGTGATAAAGCATGGATGAAAAATGCGGTAAATGTAATCGGGGCCAGCGATGTAACATTGGGGGCTATTTTAACGGAGGATATGAACCGTTATAGGAATATCATATCCGATACTTTTTATAGCGCCAATGTAAGCACATTCAGCAAAGTAACAGCAGCCCCGGTAGAGCAGGCCAATAGCGAAAAACTGTATGGCCTTTTTGAAGAAGGGATAGGGCTGATGACTTATTTCGGGCACTCCTCTGCAAGTACGCTGGAGTTTAACCTCGATAATCCTGATCAGTATAATAATCCCTCAAAGTATCCTATTACAATCGTAATGGGATGTAACGCCGGTAATTTTTATAATTTCAATACACTGCGCCTTCAGACGAGGGAAACTTTATCAGAGAAGTTTGTACTGGCCAATCAAAGGGGGTCTATAGCATTTGTTGCCAGCACCCATTTTGGCATTGTGCATTATCTTGATATTCTGAATACGCAGACCATGATCTCTGCATCTGTAACAAAATATGGGAAATCGCTGGGGGAAATATTGAATGAGTCAATTGCAAGAACCTATAATATTACAACACAGAATGACTACTATGCCAGGTTTCATTGTGAGCAGGTTACAATCCATGGCGATCCTGCTATTAAGATGAATGGTTCTACAGAAAAGCCGGACTATGTAATAGAGGACCAGCTTTTAAAAATTTCTCCGGGCTTTATTTCCGTTGCCGAAACACACTTCAATGTGCAGGCAAAATTCATAAACCTCGGTAAATCTGTAAATAAGCCCATTGTGGTTGAAGTAAAGAGAACTTATCCGGACCTTACCACCGAAGTTATCAGGCGGGACACAATGATCGGCATCCGCTATAGTGATTCTCTTTCTTATGATATACCGATTGTTGCAACAAGGGATAAAGGATTGAATAAGATATCTATTTGTGTAGATGCGGATAATATGGTAGATGAGTTGTATGAAACAAATAACTGTATAACGAAAGATGTAATCATATTTGAAGATGAAGCAAGGCCCGTATTCCCTTATACCTATTCTATTGTAAGGAAGCAGGATATTAAACTGGTTGCATCTACCGCCAATCCTTTCAGCGAATTAAAACAATATACTCTTGAAATTGACACTACGGAGTTTTTCAATTCCCCGGTAAAATCTGTTCAGTCGATCAACTCAACAGGAGGGGTGCTTGAGTTTAATCCCGGTATAGCATTTACGGACAGCACTGTATATTACTGGCGGGTTGCCCCTGTTCCTACGACAGGTGAGCCGGTTTGGAACAAGTCTTCATTTGTCTTTTTGAGCCCTACAGGCCCTAATGCCAGTGAGGCGGGATTTAATCAGTCACATTTTTATCAGCATACGAAATCCTCGTATGAGAGAATGTATATTGATTCAGCGCAGCGTAAGCATATTTTTGATGATGTTTATCATAATCTTTTTTTGAGAATGGGGACATGGGTTACCAGCGGCGCCACCCAGGAATCTGCTCTTTCTGTTTCGGTTGACGGTATCCCATATATACGGCTTTGCTCCTGGTTCCAATCTTTGGTATTTAATGTGCTTGACCCGGTTTCATTCAAAGCTTGGGAAAATGCAGTAATAGAACCGGCTGTGTCCTTGCCCGACAATTTAGGAAAAGGCCGTTATGGCAGCCATGCACCTCAGAATCTAAGCCAGAGCCAGCCCTATATTTATAATTTTGAGTATAGGTATACGAGTCCTGAATACCGGAAAAGGATGATGGATTTCGTGAAAGACACAATACCTGACGGACATTATGTAATAGTCAGAAACTTTACTCTAAATCCTGCTACCAGCGTGCCTCCTAACTTTCCTGTAGCTTATGCAAGCGATTGGGCTGCTGACGAAGCTATCCACGGCCCCGGACAGTCTATTTATCATTATCTAAAGGATGCAGGATTTGCGGGAATAGACTCCTTTTACAGACCAAGGCCCTGGGGGCTTGTATATAAAAAGAATGACCCTTCTTTTGCACCACGCTGGCTGGTCGGAGACGGGCTTTTTGATAACCCCACTTTCTCGGTTGATTGCCCGACTGTTGATACATTAGGGTATATAACCAGCCCGTTATTTGGGCCTGCCAAAGCCTGGAAACAGTTGAAATGGAGGGGAGATAGTGATGATGTTACACCAGGCGATATTACAACAATAAGCGTTATCGGTGTTAGGCAGGATGGAACTGAAAGTATCTTGTTTAATAGCCTGACTACTCTTCAGCAGGATGTTGATGTATCTTCGATAAATGCTGCAATATATCCATTTGTGAAATTGCAGTTGCGCACAGAGGATAATATAAACTTTACCCCATATCAGTTACGTTACTGGAGACTCACCTACGATCCGGTACCGGAAGGGGCTGTAGCTCCCAATATATACTTTAGCCTGAAAGATACGGTAGATGTCGGTGAGCCGATCGATTTCAAAGTTGCATTTAAGAATATCAGTGAAGCAGCTTTTGACAGCCTTAAAGTAAAAGTGCTTGTAACGGACAGAAATAATGTGCCGCATGTAATTCCTGCTAATAAGCTGAGACCGTTGCTCGTAAACGATACGTTGCAATTGGTCGGCACTTTAATACCTACCGAGAATATACCGGGATTAAACACTGTATATATTGAGGCAAACCCTGATAACGATCAGCCTGAGCAGTATCATTTCAACAATTTTGCGTTTAAGGATGTGTATGTGAAACCGGACAGCCTTAATCCGTTGCTGGATGTAACATTTGACGGGGTACATATCCTGAACAGGGATATTGTATCATCAAAGCCGGATATACAGATCAAACTCAAAGATGAAGCCCGGTGGATGCTGCTTAATGATACTTCACTGGCTACCATAGAAGTCCGGTATCCGGATAACAGCATCAGGAGGTTCTATTTTAATAATACAGATACCTTAACCTTTACTCCGGTAGGTCAGGCGCCTGCTACAGATAATACGGCCAGCATCAATCTCAAACCTTACTTTGAGCAGGATGGGGAGTATGAATTGATCGTAACAGGCAAAGATAGAAGCGGCAACTCTTCGGGTAATGTACAATACAGGGTGTTGTTTGAGGTTATTAATAAGCCGATGATCTCTAATATGCTGAATTACCCGAATCCGTTCACAACATCTACCGCTTTTGTATTTACCATAACAGGAAGCGAAGTGCCGCAAAATATCAAGATTGAGATTATGACCATAACGGGCAAGATAGTAAGAGAGATAACCAAAGACGAACTCGGCCCTTTACACATCGGAAGAAATATTACAGAGTTTAAATGGGATGGTACCGATCAATATGGCCAAAAACTTGCCAACGGGGTTTACCTGTACAGGGTGGTAACCAATCTGAATGGCAAATCGCTGGATAAGTACAAGTCTGCCAACGATAACACAGATAAGTATTTTAACAAAGGATATGGTAAAATGTATCTGATGCGTTAAGTGTGTTTTATCTTATTAAAGTCCTGCTTTCAAAGCGGGGCTTTTTTTTGTGCCCGATAACAACGAATTTTGCGTAACTGGTAATTATGCAGCGGATAAAACAATGGATTAAGAAACATTTCGGCGTATTGCTGTATAGGAGATTATTTCTTCCTGTACGGAAACAGGAAATGGAGAGCCATGTGAAGGCATTGGTGAACGTAAATAAGCTTGAGGAAGCTTCATTTGATATATTTACCTATCATGGAGAAGACGGTATTATTTTTTATTTAGCAAGCCTTTCGAAAGGCATACCTCCAACATTTGTTGATATAGGCTCAGGGGACTGCATAAAGAGCAATTGCTCAACACTGGCAGTTCACTTTGGATGGGAAGGACTCTTTATTGATAAGGATAAAAAACAGCTTGATGTTGGGAAACGTTTCTATCAAAGAAAACGGTTTGAAGGCAGCCTGTTGGAATTTGTACAAGCAGAAATAACAGAGGAGAATGTAAACCAGGTTTTAAGAACGGCAGGCTTTAATGAAGGTGTTGGCTTGTTGTCTATTGATATTGATGGTAATGATTACTGGATATGGAAGGCTATTGAATGTATACAGCCTGAAATAGTAGTTATTGAAGCAAAAGTAGAATTTGGTTTACGAAACCTGGTAGTACCATACGGGAAAAATAATCATCATGGGGCTGACAAAATGTATAACGGGGCATCTGTTGAGGCCATCAGGCTGTTGGGAATGAAAAAAGGGTATAAGCTGGCTGGCGCCAATAAGCAAGGGTATAATTTATTTTTTGTTAGGTCGGAGTATCCGGTGCCGGAAACAACTTCATCTGATATTCTGAATAACCCGGATATCATAAGTTCATTTTATCCGGATATTTTTTTTGAAACGCATAAATTCGAAAGGGGGTAGCGAAGCATTATGGCAAAAATCGGTATCAATATTGCAACAGGGAGTTTGCAGCAGGAAGAAATCATTGTAGGAATTGACCTCGGGACAACTAATAGCCTCATAGCGGTTATGCATCCCGAAAGTAAAAAGCCTGTTGTATTAAAAGAGCATGATGGTAACGCTTTAGTGCCATCTGTGGTTCATTTTGGCAAAGGGGGTATGGTGTCTGTAGGTGATGAAGCAAGAAACTACCTGGTAACAGAGCCGCAGAATACCATTTTCTCTGTAAAGCGGCTCATGGGGAAGTCGTACAACGATGTAAAGGATTATGCTTCTTTCTTTACATATAAGGTGATTGATGATAATACCGAAAGCCTGGTAAAAGTGCAGGTGGGAGAAAGATTTTATTCTCCTATCGAATTGTCATCACTTATTCTGAAAGAATTGAAAGCCAGGGCAGAGCATATTTTAAAAACACCGGTAAACAAGGCAGTAATAACTATACCGGCCTATTTCAATGATGCACAACGCCAGGCAACAAGGGATGCAGGTAAGCTGGCCGGGCTGGATGTACTTAGAATTATTAATGAGCCTACTGCTGCCAGTCTTGCTTATGGCTTAGGTTTGGATAAAGACGAAACAAAAACAATTGCCGTTTACGACCTTGGAGGTGGTACGTTTGATATTTCTATCCTTCGTATAAGCGGGGGTATATTTGAAGTGCTTGCTACCAACGGGGATACTTATTTAGGAGGAGATGATTTTGATCGGGTAATTGTTAACTATTGGGCACAGTTGATTGGCCTTACAGAAAATACTTTAATTAATAATAAGACTTTGGCTCAGGAACTTCGCCTGCTGGCAGAAAAGGCAAAAATTTCTCTTGGTTCCAATGAAGAGTTTGCTGGCGTACTAAACGGGCATTCATTTTCGCTTACCCGTATAAAGTTTCAACAGTTAATATATCCTTATATAGAAAGGACCCTTCAGTCCTGTAAGAATGCCTTGAAAGATGCCGGGATTTCAACACAGGAAGTGAATGAAGTTGTAATGGTAGGAGGCTCTACAAGGGTACCTTTTGTAAAGCAGTCTGTAACTGATTTTTTTCAGAGAACAGTACATGATTCATTAAACCCGGATGAAGTTGTGGCAATAGGGGCTGCTATCCAGGCAGATATTCTTGCGGGCAATAATAAGGATTTGTTATTGCTGGATATTACACCTCTTTCACTTGGTATTGAAACGATGGGAGGGCTTATGGATGTGCTGATACCAAGAAATTCAAAAATACCTTCAAAGGCGGCCCGACAGTACACAACGCAGAAAGACGGACAAAGCGGAATACGGATATCTGTTTACCAGGGTGAAAGAGATCTGGTACAGGATAACCGGAAGTTGGCTGAGTTTAGTTTAACAGGCGTTCCCGGTATGCCGGCGGGCTTACCAAAAGTGGAGATTTCTTTTCTGGTCAATGCGGATGGCATATTGGTTGTAAAAGCAAAAGAGCTGAGAAGTGGTATTGAACAAAGCGTAGAGGTGAAGCCTCAATATGGCTTATCAGATACCGAAGTGGAGAAAATGCTGCTTGATTCTATTACGTACGCTAAGGACGATATGCAAAACAGGGCCTTGATAGAAGCACAAACTGAAGCCAGGATTTTGATTGATACAACAAGCCAGTTTATTCAAAAGAACAAAGCGTATCTGACAGACGAAGAATTTACTGCTACAGAGAATGCAATACAGGAGTTGCTGCGATTGATTGCTTCCGGCAGGAAAGACGAAATCCAGCTTGGTGTTGAAAAGCTAAATGAAATATCAAGGCCCTATGCAGAACGATTAATGGATGACGCCATTAATGCTGCCATGAAAGGGCGGAACATTATGGAGTAAAAAGGATATAAGAGTTGTTTTCGTATAGTTTCCTGCTTAGCAGGTTGGGCTGAATGAATGGTCTTACGGCTTTTTTGTTTAATAAGATAAGCAGTCGCCGTTCTTTCCATTCTGAAGATTTAGTCCCTGTCAAAAAAAAAGTAGATAATTCGGCTTTTCTTCTTTCTGGTGAGGGTGTGTTATACGGGTGCGATATCCATGAATTAACAGGGGTGTAGGCATTAGCGATATAATTGACCAGGGGTGCATTTCCTAATAAAAGGTCTTGTGGAGACCCATTTGTTTTTAAGTAAGAAAGAATGTCGTTTGTTTCTGCGGTGATATGCCCTTCCCACTCAGTTGTTTCTTTATTTCTGAGAAGGTTAATAGTCCATAAAGTATTATCCGTCAGGAATAGAACTATCAATCCTGCCAGCAGCCATTTCCTGATACTTTTAGCCTGAAGGTAATCGAGTAGCCATTTTAAACCGGGTAAAGACAGCAGGAATAAGCCAGCCCAGGTATATCCGCGGGTAAAATGGATTGGCTGCATGGGTTTGATAAACCATTCATGTTTGGAAAGCAGGAAAGAAATAATAGCCCAACAAAGAAAGAGACGTTGATATTGGGTTCCTAAGAAATTCTTTCCTGTTTCCTTTTTACAGGCTGATAAAATGGATAATGCAGCAACCAGGGAATACGCAGGAATGGCTATGAGAAGACTGTATGTCCATCCGGCGCTGTATTGGGAGAATAATTGCCGGTGTTCGGGAAACCTGTTTAAGTATATCATATAATACCACAGGTGGAAAAGAGTAATAATGAATATACCGGCAAAATACCAATACGGGACTGCTTTGTTTTTCTTTACAACAATTTCAATAAATAGCCATCCGTTTAATATCAGTAGTAATTCAATACCTGTAAAGGGATGCGATACGGAGAGAAATAAAGCAGTTGCTAAAGATAATCTCCATTTTTTTTGCAGTATTAAACAGATATTTAAAAGAAACAGAAAATGATAATAAGCTTCGAGAGGGATAAATAAATTTCTTCCCCAGTTTAATCCCCACCAGCCATTGGCCGGGTCTGCCAATAAGATGCTGTTCCAGAAAGAATCATAGTCCTTGTCAGGCAGCACGATAGCGCCAATTAAGCCAGAAACGGCAATTAACCCACCTCCCCAGGTAAAAAGTAATATTATTAATGACTGTTGTTTGTTATCAGGTAAAAGGTGCTGTATGATCTTTATCCCGGTGAAAATGCAGGCAACAGCCATCAGAAGGCCGAACAGGGAAAAGCAGATGCCCGGAGCTATGCCGGCCTTTAATGCTGCCAGGAACAGGAAATTAACCGGTTGGAAGTATATTGTTGGTGATGCGGGGTTACCATCAAACGGGTTTGAATAGAATAATGAAAACTCCTGGTTGTCGATATACTGGCGGGCATACGACATATAAAGTACATTTTCATTGACGGTAAACCCGGTTGGATGTAAATAGGGAAGGTGGTAATAAAAGTGATGTAATAGGAAAAGAATAACAGGAATTGATAATAATATGGATAGCAGTATGGCCTTACTGGTTTTCATTGGTTGTTACCTGTATTTTCTGAATAAAGTTAGGATAGTAAATAAGACTAAAATCAATATCGTTATTCCCTGTACCCATAGGGCTTTGAATGTTATGCCAGGCAGGAAAGAAAGTTCAATTTCATGCTTGCCGGGGGAAAGGGATATGCCCATAAAGCTTTCATTTACCTTGTATATGTCTTTCCTCGTTTTGCCCTCTTTGGCCAGCCAGCAATGATGATAATTCTGGGTAATTATAAGTAATGCTTTTGATGTAACGGTAGCTTCAATTAATAATTTATTGGCCGATAGCTTCTTTAAGATTGCGGTGCCGGCATTTTGGCAATTGGCAGGTAAATTTATATTATTGTTATCAATGATGGCATAGTTGCAACCCAGGGAATCATATTCCTGCACACCTGGTTTTTGAGCCAGAATACTGTCAGCGATATAAATAACCGGCCTGGAAGAAATATACTTGAATAACTGCTCGTAATTAATAAACTCCTCATGTTGGGTTAAAAAAGAAGGAGAATTGGTGATCTTGCTGATACCTATTTTTTTATTATAAAAATAGGATAAAGATATCTTTTCGAAGTTATCATATGCATCCTTACTATTTTCGCTTAAGGTGCGATCAGGGCGAATTAAGGGAAATCCCTTTGGAGACTGATGAATAATAGCATTGATCTCTTTAGGGTTGGTTTGGCTGACAAAAGTAATGGGCAGGATGAATTGTGCCATAATGAACAGGTTGGATATCCATAGCGCTGGAAAAAAAGAAAATTTATTTTTTTTTCTAAACAACCATAAGGCAAGTAATGCAAAGAACAACTGTATGATACCATTTACGGATATAGTATCGTTTAAAGTCAGGGTTTCTATTATTTCTTTCGGGTCTGTTCCGGACCCCAAAATATTAGGCTGACTAATAATTGTTGATTGGAAGATAGCAGCAGCAGTTATAATAAACAGGGCTGTAATGGTAAGCCATAATACAATAATTGCTTTTTTTGATTCTTCAAGAGAAAGTGTTTTACTGTTCAGGGCAAGCTTTATTGACGGAGCAGACAGCAGTAATACAGATAAAATTATGAATAACCTCATTTGAGAAGGATGCCGGAACGTGTCCATCAGGGGAACAAATTCATAGCAGAGATTTCTGACAGGTGTGCTATCGCCTGCACTGAATAGCAGCGAAAACAGCGCTAACAAAATCAGGCAGATATTTCTGCGTGACAGTTTTGGCGGGAAAATGATGAATATTGGTAAAATATACAAGCCAATATAAAGATTTCTGCAGGTAACGTCAGTGGAAGAGGAGATATCGGCGGCTTTAATGGAAGATGGAAATAAAAAGGAGAGTAAATGTTTCCATTCAAATGAGTTCCGGATTATTTCATCATAAGTAGCTCCGGAGCCTCTATGGTAGTAGGGTAAAAGGTCTATATACGAAACGATTGCAGGAAGGGAAAGTCCGGTAAAGAGGATGAGGATTGCTCCTTGTGAAAAAAAGAAATATCTCCATTGCTTCGTTGTTTCTTTTTTACGGAACTTGTTCAGGCATTTTAAACTAAAAAGGATTAGGAGCAGATAACAGATAATGATAAAGAAAGACGGGTACCCTGCGGTTAAGAGGAGGAATAAGGATAAGGCGGTTTTTGCTGCATCCTGAAAGCTGTTTTTTTCAATGGTTCTCAGGAAATATAAAAGCACAAATGGAATAAAAGCTGCAGAAGCAAGCCAGTTTATTAATTGTCCACTAAGCATGAAGCCGCTAAGCATATAGCTTGTAGCTACAAGCAGCGAAGTCCGTGAGTGACTGACAAACCGGTTCGTCAGTTTATACATTCCGATGCCACTCAGAAAAATATAGAGAAGATTTTCAAAATGAAACAGGGTTAAATCGTACCTGCTGATAGCTGAGAAAACCCAGACTATTGGGTTCCATGCGCCGCTCTGCATGTCTCCGTATACCGGATAGCCAAGATATATATAAGGGGACCAAAACGGCCATTCGCCGTTACGTAGCGCCTCACTTATATGAAAACGATAGGGAAGAAAATAATGGATTGCATCGTTTTTTACACTAAAAAAGCCAAAAGTTAGCGGCCAGTACGTAATGAGGCATATCAGTAACAGTAAAAAATAGTGCTGATAGTGTTTTTTTTCGTTGTGAGATAGGTTAAAGTCTGCCTTCATTAGGTTTTTTCGCCGTTTGGCATCCAAAATAGATAAAATTTTGGAACTGGTTCATGCTGTATTTTGTTCTTTTTCAAGAACGATAAACATCTGGGATGTTTTTGCAAACGGCTTTCGTATAAAATCAATCAATGCAAAAAAGGCGCTGACCGGGGCGAAAAGCCAATGAAAAATTAGGGGTTTTGACGAGGATATATTTACAATCTTTTTCTTGTGCAATCCAGCGATAATGCTGAATGCCCAAAAAGGGGCGCCTTGTGTATAGTTCAATTCCCGGATTCGCAAAGATGTTGATTGTAATAATATCCGGAAACTTTTTTCGGAAAATATAACCCAGTGCCTCGGGCAATGTAGTCCGCCCCAGTATTTTTTCCTGAACAGGTGTGCATCCCAACTGTTTGTATTTGGGGTCTTGATAATAATAAACCCGCCGGGTTCCAATAAAGCTTCTGCTTTTTGGACTATGGCCAAAGGGTTTTCTACATGCTCTACAAGGTTAAGCATCAGGATGAGGTTAAATTTCTTATCAGTGCTAAATTTTTCAATAGCTCCTTCAAAATAAAAATGACCGTTATGCTCTGCAACTTTTTTTGCTTTTGCATCAATATCTACGATCTGGGAGTAGCGAATGCGGGTATCCGTTTTTTTTAGGTTATCAATCATCCACCCGGTACCCCCACCGATATCCAATAAATGAATTTCTGAGGATTGTATTTTTCGTAAATTTTTTTTGAAATAAATTCTATCAAGCCATTCCTTGGTACGGACAACAATGTTTCCGGATTTGCTAACAAATGAGTAGTAGTTGGGTGGATATATTTGTGCAAGCTGCTCAGTTGGTACCGGGTGGATAAAGATGCTTTGACAATCCTGGCATTCGTAATAAGCATATTCGTCGTCTGTGCTGAAGTACTCGTAATCTTTTGCCAGGCTCCACAGGTTTATTTTTTTTTGCCGGCAAACAGGGCAATATGCAGGCTTTGTACTCAAGAGGTGGTTAATAATTTCTTTAAGGTAGAAGTATAGGTTGTTCTGGACGATCGGATAATAGCACGGGTCTTTTCGCTTTCGGATAAAAAAGCTTCTATGTCTTTGAGCCGTGTATAAGACATATGCGGATCCCAATGATGTATCATATGCCGGGTAAAGCCTGCGGAGCCAAAACTGCTATTGAGTATCGTATGTATAAACAGGCGGCTTACCTTTCCATGGTCTTGCAGATGGAAATCTGCGCCGGGTTTGGCAAATTCATCCCGGTGTTCCAGTATTTGCCGGATTGTTGCAAAAAAAGGGAAAAAAATCACAAACCCGGATGCCCATGAAAAAGCAAACATCCACTGATTGTTCAAAAAAGCTAAACTAAGAATGAAAAGGTGCAATGCAGTTCCTGCAATTAAGATAATAAGGCTGCTTTTTTTTTGTTCGGCTGTCAGTACTGAGCTCTTGTTTTTCTCTTTTATTGTTTTTAATAAATGTACTCCTGTGAATGTTTCTGCGAAGAATTTCGGTGTAAGAGCGTTGAAGTAAGAGATTTCTGTGTCTTTCGGTGTTCCGAGGTGCAGGTGATGTTGCCAATGTATTTTGCGATAAGATTTTATAGAAAGGCCAAAAGGCAAACAAAGGAATAATGTGGCTATTCGATCGTTGATCTTTTTGTCCCGGTGAATATTGAAATGCCCTGCCTCATGAATAAATAAAGCAAGATAGGCAGCAATGTATCCGATTGCCAATGCACCTACAGGAATGATCAGCCACCAGAACTTAGGGAAGTAATTGCTGAAATATATTGTGGCTATGGTAATCAGAATGAGGAAAAAATAGCCTTTTCCTATGTCTATTCCTACCCTTGCATATGCAGGTGATAGTTTTTCGCGGAACGTTGCATAGCTTAATCCGTTTTTGTCCAGTACTTCACTAAAGAGTATTCCTTCCAGGTTATCCTGCGTCATTTTACAAAACTACGTAAACGGTAAAGACAACGATTTATTCTTATTGCTTTTTCCATATTCCGATAATGCTTTTACCAAAACTGTGGAAGAAGATATTGTCTGTTATTTTGGATACAGGAACCATCCATCTGTCCCAAAACAGCACCTGTTTTATGGATGGGTATCGCTGTTTTAAAAGAAGTTTGTTCATAAAAGCAGCAAAGAAACCAATATTGTCATAGTATTTGATTTGTATTGGGTTTGTGCCAAACGGAGATATTCTGCTGAGCGTTTTTTTAGTGTATCTTCTATAATGCCCGATTGCTTTATCAAACGGGCTGTACAAACAGTTGAATGCGGGGGATAATATAATGAGATGCCCTTTTTTTCTTAATATAGAAAAAGCTTTTTGCAGTTCGGCTGCATCAGCTTCGATATGTTCCAAGACGTCAATGTAGATAACAGTATCAAATGAACCGGATATTACGTTATCGGTTGTTCCCCGTAATACTTCACAATTTTGAGGGAGTTCATTGTTGTTTTTTTTCAGCAGTAATGTCCGGCTCATTGTTTCATCAGGCTCCAGCAGTAACCAACTTCTTGAGCTTCCATCGTTCAGAAGCAGGGTGGTAGAGCCAAGGCCGGCGCCAACCTCAAGTACATCTCCGCTGATGTATGGCTTGATCTGGGAAGAAAAGTATTGTTTCCAGTTTTTTGCATACTGAAAAGTTTCTAATTCCACACCGGGATATATTAATTCATCTGCCATTCAGTTACAAAGTTTCGGTGGTTCCGGTATAATCTTTATAATGGTATGCCGGAATAAACTTTCGTTGGGATAAGGAAGACAGGTATAGAAAAATTGTAAATAAAGAGAGTAAAAAACTTTGCAGCAGTACAATTAACATAGCTGCAACGACCGTAGAGGTCCATCCGGGAATAGCCAGGCTGGTAAAAGCCCTTATTCCGATCAGGGCGAGGATGACTAAAACGGAGATCCCGATTAAAGACAACGAAAAAATAAGAAGCCTGCTGGCAATTACTTCTATAAAAACAGAGATAGCTCCAAGCCCGTGCAAAAGAAGATTGGTGAAATTCATCTTCGAGGCCCCGGCATATCTTTTTCCACGGTGGGTAGTGATATATGTATAAGGCAAACCGGCTTTTAAGATACCCCCGGCAATATGATTCCAGATTTCGCTGTAAAAGACAGATTTTATTAGTAGCTGACGTGGCATGATAAGAAAATTGCCGAATGATATTTTTTTGCCGGTAAGCAAATAAAAAGCCTTTTTGTAAAAGCTATAAAATAATCGAAAAATTAATCCTTCCTGTCTTGATTCTCTTCTGGCAAATATGACCTGATCCGGATTTTGTAGCGAAGCGGTAATAAGCCTTACTGCGTCTTCCGGGCGGTCCTCTCCATCTGCATCCATGATCAATATTTTGTCGCAGGTATCATGTTCATGAATATAAGCCATTCCAATAGCGATTGCCTTCTGGTGGCCGATATTTCTGTTGAGATGCAGTATTTGCAGTGAAAATACTGATGGAACAGAAAGACGAGCCTTTTCTGTAGAACAGTCATCAACAACAAGAACAGATACCCTTATAGAGTTATCATTGCCTGGTGAAAGGGATAACTCATTCAATAGTTTGTTTAGAGGCGTCCAGTCGTTATATACAGGGATAAGTATGGTAATTTGCTCATTCATTAAGATGCGTTAAAGATACAATCAAAAGCTAATAACTAAGGATGGGGCTAAATGAATCGGCTTTTCAGGTTAAGGAAATAACGTTCATAATAATTATAACTGAGCCAACTGATGATAATTGCTATAACAGTGGAGACAAATGCAGTTAAGAATTGTGTGATGGAACTGTTCGTATGCGGGGCTATTCGGTTGTATAAAAGCGGGGCAGATAGTAAATAAACAGGCCAATGAAAAATATAGAGTCCATAGGAAATTCTTCCCAGAAATCTTAATGGAGGGTTTGAAAACACCTGCTTCAGGATTTTTGTATCGCCTGTAACGACTTCGTTTACGAGCAGCCCAAACAGCATTCCAAAAGTGCTGTAACCAATCAGGGCCAGGTAGGGGAAAGAAAAATGGTTGCCCCTGTTAATGAAAAAGAAAATGAAATTCAGCAGAGCAAAAAAAAGAATAATCCAGGGGGTATTTCTTTTTAAAAGGGAGGGATTTATTTTTGGAATTAAAGCGATCATGCAGCCAATACAAATTCCATCAATCCTGCTGAAAGTATATAGGTTAAAATAGGCCAGGTTGGCTATCTGTTTTTGCCATATCCATAGCCGGAATCCCAATACAGCTATTAGCAATACTGTGATAAGTATAAGTAATGTTTTGGGATTCCTGGCCGATAATATTACTAGGGGCCATAGCAGGTAAAATTGCTCTTCAACTGACAATGACCAAAGATGGTTCAGGGCATTTGTAGCCCCGGGATTGTTAAAGATATACAACCAGTTCTGCATATATGTCCACAGCCACACCTGGTTCGCAGTATAGTAGCTCATGTCAGGTGTAGCGGTGATCCGGGGAAGGAGGAGTAAAAAAAGTATCAATGCCAGGTAATACAGCGGAAATATCCTGAGGGCCCTTCTTATATAAAAGTTCTTCAGGTAATTTTTTTGCCCGACTGTTTTAAGGAGAATATCGGTAATAAGAAAGCCGGAAAGCACAAAAAAAAGGTCAACGCCGAGCCAGCCAAAAAAGAAATAGTCGATAAACCCGAAGTTATGATACACAACTACCAGTAAAATGGCAAGCCCCCTCAACCCATCCAGTGCAGGGTAATATTGCCTGCCTGCTTGCTGAATGGCAGGGGTGGGGTTTATAGCGGTCATGGATAGATTGGCGGGTTGATTATTTTCCTTTCAAAGATAGTTTTCTGAGCAGATACTTTCCTATAACGTCAAACTCAAGATTCACAGAATCGCCTTCCTGCAAATATTTGATAGCCGTATGCTTAAAAGTGTAAGGAATGATGGCTACGGTAAAACTTTTCTTCTTCGCATTAAAAGCAGTAAGGCTGATGCCATTTAGACAAATGGAACCTTTTTCTATGATCAGGTCAGCAAATTTTGAAGGAAAGGCTATTTCAAACTCCCAACTGCCGTTTTTCTCTTTTATTTTCCGGCAAATGCCCACTGCATCCACATGCCCCTGAACAATATGGCCGTCCAGCCGGCCATTCAGTTGCAGGCACTGCTCCAGGTTAATAAGTGTGTCGGCTTTCCATCCGTTTGCGGTAGTCTTTTCCAGCGTTTCGGCAATGGCTGTTACTCTGTGCCGGTTGCTGTTTATTTCCTCAACAGTCAGGCATATCCCGTTGTGGCTTACGCTTTGGTCCGGCTTAAAAGAATGGGAGAGACCGGATTCTATCCAGAATGTTCGGTTTGAACCGTTTATAATAACTTCCTTAATAATGCCTGTGGATTCAACTATTCCTGTAAACATGGGCTAATTTACAGAAATTCAGCGGGTTTGTTTATTTTCCGGATTTTATACTTATCTTTGCCACCCGTAAAAAATACCAGGAGGAGGTATATAACATGTTAATTATAGATTCAAAAGATTGCGAAAACATTGACAAAGCCCTGAAGAAGTACAAGAAAAAATTTGAGAAATCAAAGGTTTTGTTGAAACTCCGTGAGCGCCAAAGCTTCACCAAGCCTTCTGTAAAACGCAGGGGCGAAGTGTTAAAGGCGATCTACAAGCAGAAAATCGCAAGTGGAAAAATTGAGGGTTAACCTCAGGGTTTTCTAAATAATTGGAAGATAGCCGTAAAGTTTAATAGCTTTATGGCTATCTTTTTTTATGCTAATCCATCCGCCTTATATCCAATCCTTTCTGGATTACCTGAAATTTGAAAAAAGGTATTCGGCACATACAATTATTTCTTACGAAACCGACCTGAAGTATTTTTTTGACTTTCTGGAAATAAGCTATGGGCAAATCCCATTGACCGAAATCAGCCAGGCAATGGTGCGTAGCTGGCTGGCGCAACTAAAAGAGGAAGGCATCGGGGCTAAGACGCTCAATCGAAAGATATCAACCCTCCGGTCGTTTTTTAAATACCTGTTAAGGACAGATGTTTTGGAAACAACGCCGATGACCAATGTCATCAGTCCAAAAATCCCCGGAAGGCTGCCTGTATTTGTAAAGGAAACCGAAACCAAGGCCATTCTTGAGAATATAGCGGTCATTACAGAAAATTGGGACACCCTTAATGCCAAAATGCTGCTCACCCTTTTTTATACCACAGGCATGCGGCTAAGCGAATTAATTAATTTAAAAACAGGCCAGGTGGACAGTTCCAGGCGGCAAATAAAGGTATTGGGCAAGGGGAACAAGGAACGGATAATTCCTGTAAACAAGGAAATAATTAATATGATAGCCGGGTATGAGCAGGAAAAGCAGAAATCCTTTGAAGACATAGGGGAATTTCTCCTGGTTACCCCTAAAGGCAGGAAAATGTATCCCAAATATGCTTACCTGCTGGTAAAAAAATACCTGGCGTCCGCCAGCACCCTGGAGAAAAAGAGCCCCCACGTATTGCGCCATACTTTTGCCACCCACCTGATGAACAGCGGGGCCGACCTGAACGCCGTAAAGGAGCTATTAGGCCATGCCAGCCTGGCCGCTACACAGGTCTATACCCATAATACAATCGGGAAGCTGAAAGATATTCACAAGAAAGCCCATCCAAGGCCGTAACGGTTAAAAAGCAAAAAATCTAACAAATTTTTACTTGGAATAAAAGACAATTTGCAGTAACTTGAAACTGTCGGGAGAAGTAGTTTTTTTGAATAAATCCTGCCCTCCCAAAGTTCTTTTCTTTATTATTTCACAGTTTAAAATGTTGTTTATGAATGTAAACATTCAAACAGTCCGCTTTAATGCCGATGTAAAATTGATGGAGTATGTAAAACGTAAACTGGAGAAGCTAAGCCTGTTCAATGACAGGATTGTAAACGTAAGTGTGTTTCTTAAGTTGGATAACGTTGTTCATAACATTAAAGACAAAATAGCGGAAATAAGAGTTCATATCCCGCGGCATAACTTTTTTGTAAAATCAACCAGTAAATCATTTGAAGAATCTTTTGACAATGCCATTGATTCAATTATTATTCAGATAAAAAGAAGTAAAGAGAAAAAAGTTGCATAAAAAGATGGCCCCCCTTGAGGGGGCTTTTTGTTTTGGCCGGGTTTCTTCCTTCTGGTTATTCACAACCTGTTGAAAGTAAGCAAAAAAATAGAGGACAAAATTTTTCCGATTATCAAATTCCCTTACCTTTGCCTCCCCAAATCCTGAACTTGTTGAAAGATGGGGTAGTTCTTTTATTGCCTTATCCGCCCTGTGGCCAGCCTGGCGGAAAAGCTATAACAAGCCACCTTAGCTCAGCTGGTAGAGCAACTGATTTGTAATCAGTAGGTCGCCAGTTCGATTCTGGCAGGTGGCTCTTTCATTGGGCAAGTAGCCAAGTGGCCAACGGCAACAGACTGTAAATCTGTCCTCTTCGGAGTTCGGTGGTTCGAATCCATCCTTGCCCACAAGCTAATTAAGATTAGCCTGTTTGATAAGTGAGTTAGAAGTTCTTTTTTATATAACAATCAGCGGGAGTAGCTCATTTGGTAGAGCGGTAGCCTTCCAAGCTTCAGGTGGCCGGT
>CAZLLT010000031.1:0-23764 GCA_964560445.1 uncultured Chitinophaga sp.
TTATTGTTTAACCCAAGAGAATTTTGTGTCCGTGTAATTCGAGCCACCTCAAACATCATCCAGTCCTACGTTTGAAGGTTTCCAATCTGCGCCTATGCAAGTTGCAAATATTGCTTCCCATTCCGGGCCTTCCAGAATGGGTTTGCCTTTTAAAGCTAAGAGATAAACGATTTCTTTACCAAGTTTAAATGGAAAATCTTTTGAAAATTCATTTAATGGAAATGACGGTAACGATTTATCAACTGTTCTTAATTTAGGTTTTTATTTATGACCCAAGCCAATTGCTACTATTGAACATCGTTGCGTAGCACACTTGTACATTTTGTTTGCTATTCAGCAATTTCTAATGCTAATTTTTCATCAAAAATTCATTTTGAACAGGAATTGATTTGATAACATTAATATCACCTAAGTCAGAATGAAAAGTTAATCTGAATTTATCCGGATGGCTTTTACTTTCTAAAATCTCATTAGCACAACTAAGGCATAACGGATGATAATTGCCTAAATAGCCATTAGGAAGATTATCAAACTTATCTTCTTTACCACATAAGTAACATTCCCATTTTTCATTCATATAGAAGTAGAGTAATTTATTTGCGTAATCTGCCTTTCTATTTTTTTAAATTTCAACCTGCTATTCAAAGGGTCAAAATAATATTGATGAATTGGCTTTTCTATAAAATTTGTTACAATGAACAAACAATATTTTTCTTTTAGATTTTGGGCAACTGAAAATTCTTTTTCAGTCATTGCAATACTTCCAGTGTTAGTATTTAATCCTTTTACTTCAACACAATAATATTTTATGTCTGAGGATAATTTAAAATCAAAACCACAAGCAAGGTTTGTCGTATCTTTTATTTCAAATTCAGAAAAATCATTTACGTTTTTATAATTCACTTTAAAATACTCTTCCGCAGCAATTCCTGTTATTAACCTTTTTGCAACACTCTCTGATTTGTCTTTCCCTTCAAACTTCTCAACAATTTTTTCTACATCATAATTTTTAATTACAAAACTTTTAATTAATTCCGTAAACGTTTCAAAACTCAAACTTGAGAAATCCTCAAGGAATTTTTTACAATATTCTCTTATTGATCTTTTATGCCAACCTTTTCTGTTGTTTGGGAAAAATGGGTCAAACTCGTCTCTGTAATTTTTTATTGAGGCTGGTTTTGAACCTATGGAATAACCTAATGTGTTAAAGGCTTCATTAAAACCTTTGAAACCTAAAATTGACAATGCTTCATCATCAAACTTAGAAAGATAAAGTCCGACAAGTATTGATTTATCTCTTATTGAAAAACTATTGCTCATTTATGCTAAATAGTAGTACAGGCGATGAAAGGATTGCGACGCAACGAAGATAAATCAGGGAACTGAAGCTGGTATCATAAAAAATTATGCCGCTTGTTTCACCATGTTTACAGGAACTGCATTCCCAGCTTGTTTTCTTGCCTGTGTATCGTTGTTGATGATTTTATAAGTGTCGGGGAAGCCTTGCAAACGAAACATTTCTCTCGGTGTTAATCTTCTCTCACCATTTACAAGTAAGTAATTGTATGATGCCCCTGCTCTTAATGCACATGAGTAAGGGTATGAACAAATATTGCCAGCTTTATTTTCATGCCATATTGAAAGTTTATAGGCAGATTTGTGCGTCGCTTTCCTTTTGTTTTTAATATAATCGGATGCGTAATGCTTTTTGTCAACTTTCTTTTCTAATATTTCGGTTAAGGGTTTGAAAGGTCTTACTGGAGATGGGTAAGAAAATAAGACTGGTTCTTTGTGTCCAACAATTATTACTCTCTCCCTTTTTTGAGGTAGCCCATAATCCAAAGCATTTAAAACGGTGTATTGAACATGCTGATAGCCTAAACTTTTAAGTGTTTTGATAATCACTTTCAAAGTCTTTCCTTTATCATGTCCAACAAGTTGCTTTACATTTTCAAGCACAAATGCTTTTGGCTGCTTTTCTTTAATGATGTTAGCAATATGAAAAAATAGAGTTCCTCTGGTGTCATCAAAACCCTTCATCTGTCCAATGATGCTGAAAGGCTGGCAAGGAAATCCTGCAAATAAAATGTCGTGGTCGGGAATTGATTTGGGGTCAACCTTAGTGATGTCGCCTGTAGGTCTGTGTCCGAAGTTTGCTTCGTAACTGTCTTGGCAATATGGGTCAATGTCTGAAGAAAATACACACTCAGGTATTAGGTCATTTTCAATACAGGCTTGGTCCATAGCGACACGAAAGCCGCCGATTCCGCAGAACAGGTCAATGAAGCGAAGTTTTTCCATTTGCTAATGAGTTAGTTTGTCAAATTTAGGGTGGTTTGAGGAAAAATTAGCAACAACTTGCTAAGATTTTTAGGTCGTCCCAATTTTAGAGAATGTCCCAATACAATTGCGCATAACTCTTTAATACCCGCTACTCCCGGTACAGTTTTTTATTGATTCTCAATTAAATTTCGTACCAGGGTTATTCATAAATTTAAGAAAAACTATGTACCAGGAAACCGTTTTGAACTATTTCCCCCGGCTATTCATAGTTTCAGATACGTTAACCTGTTTTATTTTTCCTGTTAAACCATAGATACAATGGCAGACCCGATAAAATCAGCCCCAGCCCCATAATGGCTTCGCGGGGTTGTGTAATAACCGTGTTTACCAATAAGACAATACAAAAAAGAATAAACAGGGCAGGTATAACCGGGTAACCCCATACTTTATAAGGGCGATGGGCATCGGGCATTTTTTTCCGCAGGATAAAAACACCAGCGGCCGTGGCGCCATAAAAGATGAAAATGGCAAAAACAATCATGTCTGTTAACTCATCAAAGGTTCCGGAAAATACAAGAAGACAAGCCCACAGGCACTGTACCCACAGTACATTTCCGGGCACATGCCACCTGTTTAGCTTTGCCATGCTTTTGAAAAACAATCCTTCCCTGGCCATGGCATAATAAGGCCTGGCGCTTCCGTAAACGCCTACATGGGTGCAGCCCAGCGTGGTAATTGCAATCAATAGTGAAATAAAAACGGTGCCGCTGTTTCCGAGCAATACTCTTACCGCTTCTATGGCCGCTACTTTATTGCCGGATGCATGAATGTCTTTTAATGTATCAATGGGCAGGACGGCCATATAAGTCATATTGACCAGCAGGTAAATGATAATAATGATAAGAATGCCGATAGCTATCCCCCTGGGAAGGTTTTTATTTGGCTCTTTTATTTCGCCTCCTAAAAAACCAACGGAAGACCATCCCTGGTAGGCCCAGAAGGCGGCCAGCATGGCCGTAAAGAAGGCGCTGATGGTTACGGGCCTGCCTGCAGGAGTGGAAAAATCAAAACTCTGCGCCAGGGTTGCTTTTTCGCTGCCCAGCCCGATGATAACAATGGCGGCAAGGCCGATGCCTACCAGCCAAAGGATAATCCTGTTGAGGCCGGCGCTTGTTTTTACACTCCGGGTATTAAAGACGGTAAGCCCAATAATGAGCAATACAGCCACCAGCTTTGTTGTAAAATCTTTGAACGGATAAAAAACACCGCCAACAGAATAATCTTTCAAAGCCGTAAATGTTTCCGGAAGGCTGACGATTGATAAAAGAGATTGGGCAAATACATAAGCGATTGCCGAAATAGAAGCCGTTTGAATAACCGAAAAATTGGCCCATCCAAACATGAATGAACTGAAGCGGTTGTATATCTTTTTATAATAGGCGTATTCACCGCCGGTATCTGCCAGCAGGCCCGCTACTTCTGCGTTGCTTAATGCCCCAAGCAGGGTAACAAGCCCGCCGGCTATCCAGGCCAGCATTACCCAGCCGGAAGACCCCAACTGGTCGGCCATGGGCGCTACTTTTTTGTAAACGCCGGAACCCAGCACATTGGAAACAAGCACTACTACTACAAAGCCGAGCCCTAACGACCTGACCAATCCGGAAGAGGATGAAGACATAAATTGTTGTTTAAGTTGGTTTAATCGTGGCTCAATCGTCTTTGCCCGACTTCTCTCCTACAAACCAGTGTTCTTTGTTTTTAAAGAGCACATTGAATGTGGTAAGGGAGCCATAGCAACGGGTAATATATTGCTGGATGTTCACCTTTTCCTCATCGCTCAGGTTTTTATTGCTGTTGATGTTTTGCTCCAATACCCGCAGCCTGTCACGCAGCATTACAATTTTGTGGAAGAAATCTTCAACAGGAATTTCTTTTGGCTTCAGGCTTTTGTCGGCAGGCTGTAGCAGCAGGGAGCCTTTTATCCATTTATCGCCCAGCGGAACGGTTTCTGTGATGCCGCCCCAGAGTTTTAATATCTTCAGCAGGGATTTCTCAACGTCACTTGTCGTTTCAATTTCAGCAGACACATTTTCAGGAATAATTTCTTCAAGGTTGGTATCTGTTTTGTCAATTTCTTTTATTCCTGCATTGATAAAAGAGATAAGATAAGTGGCATATTTGATACCTACGATTACCCCGGGGCCATGCTGGGTATGTTGCAGCCGGGTGCCGATGCCGAGTGTTGTTTGTTCCATGTTAATTCCTGTTATTAGTAATCTGTGTAAAACTAACTTCTCACAGGCAAAAAACCATATAAGTTTATTCTCAACTGCGATCAATAAGTGTTGAATGAAGGTGCTTTATCTTCCACCGGTTTCTTTGTTTAACTAAAACTACGGTTTCCAGCCATTGCACGGGTACCTGTTTGCCATCTTTTGCTACTACCGATTGAAGGCGATATGTTACCCATGCCATGCCTTTATCTACATCGGCAGAGATGAATTTAAAATCATTTGTGCGTTTGAAATCGGCTGATTGGTTTTGGGTAATAGCTTTCAGAATAAGGGCATCCATATTCCATACCTGGCCATATTCGTATAATGTAATATCTGCTGCACAATAAGATTTCAGGCTTACGGAATCCCGGTTGGATAAAGCTTCAAACATCTTTACAATGGTTTGCTGTACGGCCTGCTCTTTTTGGGAGGGCTGATGTTGTGCATACAATTGCCCCGTTAGCACAATTGCAATCAAAAGGGATATTGTTTTTTTCATTGTAATTTATTTTCTATCCACTTATTGATCTTTGTTTCTAAGATAATAAGGGGTAAACATCCTTCTTTCAATACTTCATCGTGGAATTCTTTAATGTCAAATTTGTTTCCCAGTCTCTGCTTTGCCCTTTCACGGAGTTCAATAATTTTTAACTCACCTACTTTATAACTTACGGCCTGTCCTGCTATAACCATATACCGTTCTATCCGTTGTTCCGCTTCGGCAGATGATACCGGCTGGTTCTCTAACACATAAGCTATGGCTTTTTCACGGCTCCACCCTTTGTAGTGTATTCCTGCATCTACAACCAACCGGACAGCCCGTTCAATTTCACCATTTAACCTGCCTAAGTATTGATAAGGGTCTGTGTACATCCCTAATTCAGCGCCCAGGCTTTCTGCATACAAGGCCCATCCTTCACCAAAAGCACTTGTCCAATATTGTTTTCTGAACTCCGGGATATCAACTTCCTGTTGAATAGCCCCCTGGTAGTGGTGGCCGGGAATGGCTTCGTGCAGAAACAGATCTTCCATAGAGAAATAATTGTATTGGGCCGGGTCGTGGATTACTTCATAAAAAATGCCCGGCCTTTTTCCGTCTCTCGAAGGGGGCATATACTGGGCATTAGCGCCTGCAGCCCTGAATTTTTCAGTAGCCCTTACCTCAAACTTTGCTTTAGGCACTAAATTAAAAAGACGGGCAAGCTGCGGCGACATCCTGTCAAGAAAGCTTCTGAACCTGTCCAATACTTCCTCTTCTGTTTTGAATGGGAAAAATTCAGGGTCAGTTTTTACATATTCAAAAAAAGAGCTTAGGTTACCGTTAAAGCCAACCTGTGTTTTTACAGAATCCATTTCCTTTCGGATACGGGCAACTTCGCTAAGACCTAAAGTGAAGATTTCTTCGGCTGTGATAGTAGTAGTTGTAAAATACTTTAACCACAATTCGTACTCTTTCTTCCCGTTGTCGTTATCTAATAAACCGGAAGTTTTTCTTGCTTTGGGGATATAGTCAGCAACAATATAATCATGCAATTTTTTGTATGCCGGTTTAATAATGGTTTCAATCGCATCGGAGTAATCTTTCTTTAGCCGAACCGCAGCAGCGCTATCTAAACCGGGGGGAAGTTTTAATAAAGGTTTATAGAAAACATTTTCCTGGACCGCAGCTTCGAACAGTGGCTTTAATTGCGGCGGTACTTTTTCCATCGCAGCCCTTGGGTTGGTATTATTTTGTGCAATACCTTTCTTCATATTCGCAATGGCCTGGTCAACCCATACCCGGAAGCCCTTCATGCGGCGGATGAAATTCCGGTAATCTTTTTCAGTATTAAAAGGAACAAAGCCAGCCCCCGAACCCAGCGTTGCAAACCGTGTGGGAAAACTAAATACAAATTGGTCAACCGGCCTGTAGAAGAATTTCAAAGAATTGTCTAACAATTCATTTTCTGATTTCAGCTTGTAGCTAAGTACATCAATGCTTAACAACTGGGATGCTGTTAAACCTGCTTTGTTGATGAGACCCAACTCGGCAAGATATTTTTGATTAAGCGCCTTTGCTTTTTTTACATACTGCCCGCTGATAGTAATTTCAAGTTGATCGTTGTAATCATTGATGCCTGCCTGCGTGGCCTCCAAAGGATGCAGTGCATAATATTCTTTTGAGTACTGCTCCATCAACGATTCCAATTGAACGGGTTGGTTTGTTTTTTGTGTCAGGAGCGGGAAAGAAATAAAATGTATCAATGCGATAAGCATGACTGCCAGGTCTCTTGTTATCATTTTTATATTTTTTAAGAAAGAGAATATTTTACAAATAACTCAACCACCACTTTTCTTTATGGCTCGTTTTGTACTTATCATATCGTTTGCATAAAGGATAGAGAGCAATAACAACGGCAAGCCAAACGCCATACACTACCCACAGGTTATATCCTTCGCCGGGGACTATGAATAAGAAAGGAAATTGTTCTCCTAAATTTTTTGCATCCTCCAACGTATGGCCACGGGCAAAAAAACAAATAGTTGTCAGCAAGTGAATAAGATAGAGATGAACGATATAATAGAAGAAAGCCGTTCTGCCAAAAACAACCATTGCGTTGGTAAAATTGTTTTTAATTTTTTCCATGTAAGCTAAAAGCAATAAGGCCGGGCCGATGGTGATACAGAGATATAATAAGGAAGGAGGGTATTTATCTACATTCAAAAAGGAAAGGAAGGTATAGAAACCATTCTTCTGCGTGGTCCAGTCAACAGGGTCGCCATAAACATTGGCGAAGCGAAGGATTATAAAAAATACGATCAATCCCAGCCCGGTCCGGGTCAGTATCTTTCTGCGTTGTTCTTGCGAAAAGGAGGGAGCAAACAATGCGCCGGCACAATAGCCAAGCATCATCACACCCGTCCATGCAGGAAAAGGGTACAACAACAAGGCAAAACGATTGGGTGAAAATTCATAAGGCTTGAATACGCCGTGATGGAACAGGTCCCATGCAAAGCCGGCCTGGAATCCCGGGGCTGCTTCAGGGATGTCTAATAAATTGTGACCGGCGACAATAATAGCACCAAGTATAAACAGAACTTTATAAGGAACCCTGATTAGCGCCATTAAACCCAGCAGTACCATACTGATACCGATGGCCCAGATGACCTGAAAGACTATGACGTTAAAGAGAGGATTGAACGTCCACGCAAACGTTACGATCGTCCACTCCACCAATATCAGCCAGAAGCCCCGTTTCAATAAAAAGATGCCAAGTTCTTTTTTTGTTTTGCGTAAGCTCTGTAAGTATATAGAAGTGCCCGACAGAAAAACAAAGATGGGGGCACAGAAATGGGTGATCCAACGGGTGAAATATAGCAGAGGTGTGGTGGTGGCGAGGTTTAACGGGTCGCCGGTATTGGCGCCAATATGAAAATAATCCCTTGTATGATCGAGCGCCATTATTACCATGGCTATACCACGGACAATGTCAATAGACTCAATTCGGTTTCTGTTAAGGTTTAATTGTTCTTGCATCGGGGTTTTATTTGAGGCGGTATTTATTTTTTAGATAAGCCATCAGCTCCTCTGCCCCATTTTTCAGCGATTCCAGTATCAATAATTTTGATCGTCGGGAACCATTCATCTGTAAGGTATGAAATCCCATTTCTTTCAGGAGTTCAGCATCATACGTTCTGAGGGCAGGGTTATCGATACTTCTCAGAATTTCTCCTTTATCATTTTCCTGTCTTCTTAAAATAGCCGGGTCAAGGATTTTTGCTGCACTTTTTTTATAATTATCAAATTCCTGGTTATAGTTGCCTTCCAATAACCGCAATAAAGAGAACTGGTTGTAATAGTTCATTATTTTGTTGGAGGCTTCGGGATACCGGATCAACCGAAAGCCACCGGAAAATTTCAACTGATCAAAGGTTCTGCTGTTGTTGGCAAAAGGCATATACCTCGGGCCCATTCTTGCTACATAATACAACTGGTCGCCATTTTGTTTTGCTATGGCGGGGTTATTCAGCAAATCCATTAATGTATCAAGGCTTGCTACTCCAAACTGCTCAGCTTCTGTCATAGCCTGCAGATTTTTTTCATCATCCTGCAAATCGTCCACAAGGGAAGTGATGAACTGTTTTTCCCTGTCTTTTTCAATTTTATGCTCCAACTGATACTCTGCGAGAAATCCGCAGAACACAGCGAGGAACAACATGAGAAACTCCCAGAAATAATGGGCCCATTTTTTTCTGGCGGTATGGGCATGATGGTGTACTTCCATAAATTAATCTTTTATACGATATTCTTTGCGTAGCAACTCAAGCAGCTTTTCGTTTATCTCTATATATTTCTCATATTGTATTGCCTTAAACCACGGGAAAGAATGGCAAAGAGGCCCAGCATATTTTTTGTTTCTTTTGTATTAAGTGTTTCCGGGCTGTTCAGGTTGAACGGGATAAGAATTTCACTCTTTTCATAGCCGGGTAAAAATTCTGCCAATGTTCTTCCGCCGGCCTTCCTGGTAGCCTGCTCGAAGTCAGCATCAAAATGCCTGATAAGAAAAGGCGTAAAATAAGTTTCCCTGTAAGTTGTTTCATAGGCTTGCCTGTCATTAATATTTTTAATGGCCACTGTGAGGTCTCCGATCAGCTTCTGCAACTCATCATTTTTAAAATACCGTAATGAACCGGAATTTCTTAACTGTTCCAAAACGGTTGTTCCCGGTTCAAAAAGAGAAGGCGCCCTGAGAAGAAGGCCATTATAAAGATGAACCACAAATCTTTTGGAAACCGGTGTTAAGCTGCTGTCTTGAAAATAGCCTGACAAATAGTGCAGGGAGTTTTCCATTTCAATCCGGTTTTTATCTTTTTCGGCAACGTTGGCAGAATCGTTCCGGAGTTCCAGGTAAAAACTTTTAGCCAGCTCTTTGGCCCGGTCCCTTTCTATCTTATGCTCCAACTGGTACTCTGCCAAAAACCCGCAGAACACAGCGAGGAACAGCATGAGGAACTGGAATACATACTCCTTCCATTTCTTTTTGTGGTGAACGTGGCCGTGGTGGTGGACTTCCATATTGTTTAAATTTCATTAAAAATTCTGCATTATAGCGCCTGTTTTCTCTTGTGTTCTTCTTCTAATGCAGCGCAACCCTCCGGCTCTACTGTAAAAGAACAATTATTAATCTTCCATCCATCGGCAGTTTTAAAAAGGATGAAAACATCTATACCGCAATGAGAAAAATTTCCGCTTACGCTTAAAGTATAAGGCGCCCAGGCCATGGCAATGTGCTGATGCACTTTTATTTCATAGCTTATTATTTTTTCCTGGATAATCCTGGCCGGGTTAACCAACCCCTTTATCGCCTCTGCAGCATACCAGGAGCTGTGTTTCACCGAGTCGTTTTTTAATTGTACCGCCCACACTTGTGCTTCCGGGAATAAAACACTTTTATAAAGGGCGGTGTCCTGTTTTTCCAAAGCTTCAAAAAATTGCTGTACTGTTTTGAGTACTTTCTGTTCTTCAGTGGCGGGGGCCTGTTGCGCTGCAACGCTGAGGCAACTGCTAAAAGAAAAAAATAAAATGATGTTTTTCATTATGTGTTTTATTTCAGGTGATATTTTTTCCTGATAACATCCATCAATCCTACGGCCGCCGTTTTTGCATTTATTAACTGGTTAAAGAAATTGGCCAGCACCTTATTCTTGCTATAAATGATATTGGAATATTCCGACAGTAATGCCGGGTCGTCACTGATGAGCCTGACCCCCGGTTTAATTTCAAAAACCGGCGCAAGAACGGCATCCGTGTCGGGATAATATTTATTATGAAAGATTTTGCGGCCTACTTCCTGGCGGCTTTCCCCTATGTTTTGTAATCTGTCATTAATAAAATTGCAGACGTCTATATGTGTCCAGTAATTGAGTATAGAATCTACTGCCGTTTTATTATGTACCAGCCTCATTCCTCCTGCATTTTTAAGCTGGGAAGAAGTGCGGGTTTCAAACGACACTCTTACAACCCTGGAGGTATTTGTGTTCAATAGATAAAGCGTGGAAATGTTGTTGCTGAGGAGGTCATTCTTGTTCAAAACTTCGACCAGCGAATCCCCTAATAGTTTTTGCCGAATCCCGAAATTATACGTCCGTTGTATTTCTGTTGTATCCTTATGCAAATCCTCCAGCAGGCTTTTCATAAATTGTTTCTCCCTGTCTTTCTCAATTTTATGCTCCAACTGGTACTCTGCCAAAAACCCGCAGAAGACGGCAAGGAACAGCATGAGGAACTGGAAGAAGTATTCTTTCCATTTCTTTTTGTGGTGAACGTGGCCGTGGTGGTGTACTTCCATAAAATTGCTTTACTAAAAGTGATATTTATTTTTCAACAGGCTGATCAGCCTTCTGCCCTGGTTTATCAGCGCCCTGAGTTCTTCATTTGCCCGTATATAAAGGTTTCGCCTGATATTCAGTTTTTCATTCAGAAATATCTTCAGGCTTAAGCTGTCAGAAGTCAGCAAAGGGGTTTTATCACGGGCTGCAAATTCCCGGTAGTCTGTTGTCGTTATCACTGAATCAAAATGCAGGTATAATTTCCGGGCCAGTTCATTGGGATAGCTCATATCAACGATCTTGTCTCTCGATGCTGTTGCCCGGTTCGCCATTTCCTCATCGCTGCGGTAATCTTCATCCATGTGGTGGGACAGTGCATCGTAAGAAGAAATAAGACGTATTATCGTATCGGTGAAGTAGCGCAGGCTTCCGGAGTTTTTTATTTGTTCCAGCGTGGAGCGGCTCCATCGGTAGGCCGGATAGCGGTCTATAACAGTAAGCGTAAAAAGATCAATATTCCGAACCTGTTGAAACGGACGGCTTTTCAGGCAGGCAGCAATGCTGTCTGTATTTTTGACCTGCAGGTTAATACGTTTAGCAATG
This sequence comes from uncultured Chitinophaga sp., assembly GCA_964560445.1. Classification (GTDB taxonomy): domain Bacteria; phylum Bacteroidota; class Bacteroidia; order Chitinophagales; family Chitinophagaceae; genus JJ008. The sequence goes on from CAZLLT010000031.1 coordinate 11,472, forward strand.
TAGGTCATGTTTGCCGTATCCCTGGCAATATCAGAGGCGAGGCTTCGGGCAAATTCTTTTACTCTTAGATGTTCAATATAGTGTTCCCTTTTATTTTCCACAAAAAACCCCAGCGTAATGGCGAGAAACAGCATGAGAAACTCCCAGAAATAATGTGTCCATTTTTTACGGGCCGTATGAGAGTGATGGTGTACTTCCATAAAAATTTTGTTTTAAATCTTTACGCATCTTTAGCTTTTCTCATTGGCTGCCATTTTTTATAAGTAGCGCTGCGCCAAAGCCATTCCACAGGGCCATAGTTGAAATACTTTAACCAGAGGGTACTGATGATGACCTGCCCGATGAATACAAGAATTCCGAAAAGGGTATAATAAACAGGCCCCACCTTTTGAGCATAACCAAGCCCGGCTCCAAGAAAAACAAAATTGCCAATCAGTGTTTGCAGGATATAATTGCTGAAAGCCATTTTGCCCACAGGCGCTAATAAGGAGAGAATTTTTTTTCCGGCAATTTGCCGGAAGGCCAGCATAAGCACAGCTACATACGCCAATGCCAATGGCACAACCCCCAATGCGTAAAATATAGTTTGATAAAGCCCCTTTGTTTGCAGCGCCCAATAGTCATCCATATAATAGGTCATATACCTTGCCAGGTAGAAATTGGCAGGCAAACCGATCAGTAGGCCGGCAACAATAATTATATACAGAACCTTCTTATGCTTTGCAATATTTTTATAAAAATCAGTGCGGCCCAGCACATAGCCAATAAGGAAAATGCCCAATACTTTGGGGACCCGGCTGACAAAAAACAAATAACCATACCGGTAAAAGAAACCGGAAATATCAGCTTTAAGCACTTCCCACCAACTGGCGGTTTTAAGAAAATGGGCAATCTCGTCATTTGACGATAAGGTTACATTTAATAATTTGACATCCAGGTTTGCGCCTGTTTGAAACAGGAAGCCGGCGGGTGCATTTAAAACAGGCCATTGTGATTTGGCTGCATATAATAAGATAGGAGAAAGAATAAGCAGGCCGCCGGTTATCAATAGTGTTTTATTGGAAAATTTTCTAAGTGGTAATAATATGAAGCCAAGCAATGCATAAAAGAAAACTATATCCCCCGGCCATAATAATAAATGGCCAGCCCCCAACAGAAGCATGAACAGTAAACGCCTTCTTACAGTGGGTAAGGCATTAATGCCTTTTGCATCCGCTCTTTTAAATTGCAGGGCAATGCCCCAGCCAAACAACAGGCTGAAAATGGAATAAAATTTTCCTTCAATCAGTAGGTGATGCAGGAAGCTCATTTTGTGGTCCCACTCCGGAACCAAAAAAGCACCTGTTAGCTTAGCCTCTTCATTGTACCATGAAAAACCGCTGCCTAAGTTGGCAATAAAAATGCCCAGGATGGCAAAACCCCTGAGCACATCCATAAAAATTTCTCTGTCTGCTTGCCTGACAGGGGCCAGTTGGTTCATAACTAAGAGGTGTTAAAAATTAATGATGTCAGGGGCAGGATAGAAAATGAAAAATAGGATATATTCCATATATAACAAGAAAACGCCGTATATCGCCCCTCTTAGCCTATTTTTCATTCGCCGCCATAACCCGCAGGAGGTTACCGCCCAATATCTTTTTTATTTCCTTTTTGGAATAACCTCTTTTTACAAGCTCATCTGTTATCTTGGGGAAATCTTCCACCCCATCCAGTCCCTGCGGTAAAGAATTTACCCCGTCAAAATCGCTGCCCAGCCCCACATGGTCAACACCAACCATCTTTACAATATAATCCAGGTGGTCGAACAACATACTCATCGGCGGACGGAGGCCCTTCACTTCATGGGGATATTTATTAAAAAGGTACACCTGCATAAAATAAGGTTCAGGGTTTATTTTCAACAGGGAGTCCATTTCCGCTTTATGCAGGATGGTGAAAGCCCTGCTCCTGGCTTCAAATGCAGGATCAAGAAAACCGCTGTAAAAATTGAGATGGATGACGCCTCCGTTTTTGGCTATGGCTTTTATCTGCTCATCTTTTAAATTCCTGGAGTGAGGGCAAAGGGTGTATGCACAGCTATGCGAAACCAGCACTGGTTTAGTGGTAGTAGCCATGGCGTCCCAGAAGGTTTGTTCGCCAACATGAGAAAGGTCCACTAACATTCCAAGCCCATTCATCTTACGAATTACCTGTTTGCCAAATTCGGTAAGACCTTTTTTCCCTTCGGAGTTTAAGACCACTCCTGCGGAAGGGCTTGGGGAGGTCTCATCCAATGCAGAAGTGGCCCAGGAAGTGGAATTGTTCCAGGTAATGGTCATGTACCTGGCCCCCCTGTTGTACAAGGCTTCCAGTTTGCTTACATCTTCTTCTATCATGTGGCCACCCTCTACGCCTAACAGCACAGCTAACTTTTTTTGCTTTACCGCTTTCCGGATATCGCCGGTGGTAAAAGCCTGCTGCATTTTATCGGGGTTGCGGTTAGTCCAGGCCAGAACAGTATCAATTTCCCGGTTGGCCCAGGCAAAGGGTTCCGGCTTCAGGCCATCGCACCAGATAGAAAAAAATTGTGCATCTACCCCGCCCTCAAACATCCGCTGTAAATCGGAATGTGTTTTATTTTTTAATGATTGGTCAAAGCTTAATTGATCCTCAATAGCTGTAGTGGGTATATCATTATGTGCATCTATTAATATGGACTTAAAATGCAGTTGACGGCTTTTTTGTGCATGGTTTTCTTTTGGGAAAAAAAGGGCAAGGGCAAAAAACAAGATACCAGGCGGGATAATGATGCAGATTTTCTTCATGGAGGTCTCATTAGCTGTTAAGAGAGAACAGGGTTGTTGTTTCGCAGGGATTGGCAGGAGAATATAACAGGAAGGAAATTTAGCTCTCTTTTTTGAAACGGGGAAATCAAAAAATTATTCCTGTTCTTCCCTTTTTATAAAAGGTTCGGGGGCAAGCCCTTTTTTAAAGCGTTCATGCGCCTGCTTGATGTAAAACTGGAAATCATAATCGCTGCTTAGCAGGGCAAATTCATAAGAAGGCCGGAATAACAGCATAAAACTGTCCAGCGCCGTACTGTCCAGCGAGGTGAGCCTGCGTACCAGCGCCTTGCTGAACCGGTGAGAAATAAATTTTTCCTGCTCTTCCAAAAGAAGCCGCTGCTGGAACGACTGCATATTTTTATTTCGCCGGAAACGGAATACATTGATGAGTTCATTAAGGTCAAACCCAACGCCTGTGCCGAATTGAGGCGTAACAACTTTAACCCCCGGCTTTTTATAACCAAAAACCTTTGCATAATCCTTCCTGTTCTGAACAGAATCGAGCCGGTAATTACGTGGCCGCACCGTTACCTCTTTCAGCGTGGTAATATTTATATGCAATGAAATATCAAAGTCGTTTGTATTGGTAATTTTTGCAACAGGGAACTTCATGGTGGGCTTGCCCAGGTAACTGAACCAGATGGAGTCGGCTCCCGTTACTTCAATACTGTATTCCCCGTCTGCATTGGTGAAAGTTCCTTTGCCGGAAGAAGAAAGCACACTTACCGAGGGCAAACCATACACCCTTGAACTATCATAAACCACCCCTCTTATTTTATAGGTTTGGGCAGAAAGCCCTGATGCTATAAGCAAAGAACAAAAAAGCAGCAGTATTTGCGGGTGGCGCTTCACTTGAAGCGGCAAGTAACGAAAGAAAGTGCTAAATGAATGATAAAAGAGCCGGTTATCAGTCGTTCAGGGCAGAATACACCAATACTTTAAATTTATTAGCGATTTCTCCAAAAGTGCTTCCCCATAATTGGCGGTAAAAAATACCGATTATCTTTTCTTTCGGATCGGCCCAGTACGTAGTGGCAAAAGCGCCGCCCCATTCAAAAACATCCTGCGGGGTTGGCAGCAGGCTGCTTCCTTTTTCAGTAGTAATGCCAAACCCCAATCCAAATTTATTGGCGCCGCGGCTGATGTCGCCGATCTGGTTTATAATCATCATTCGTACTGTGTTGCGGGAAAGCAACCTTCTGCCATTATATTCGCCGCCGTTCAATAACATTTGCAGGAAGATAGCATAGTCCGTAGTGGTGGACGAAAGCCCTGCCCCTCCGGAATAATAAGTACCCGGCAGTTTTGGATAGTCAACATTCAATTTCCCGTTTATTGCAATTTCTGCACCGGGCAAAACCAGTTTTTTATCTTCTTCCTTATATAAAGTTACCAACCGGCTTTGTTTGGCCGCAGGCAGATAGAAATAGGTATCCTTCATGCCAAGCGGCACAAAAATGCGCTGGCGAAAAAACTGGTCGAGGTTCATGCCGGAAATAACCTCTACCAGGTAACCAAGCACATCCGTATTTAACCCATAAGTAAATTTTTCCCCCGGCTGGTGCAATAGCGGAAGTTGGCCCAGTTTTTTAATATCATTGGCCAGTATTCTTCCGTTCTCAACACCAAGGCCGGCTACCAGGCCCGCTTTTGCAAAAATGGCATTGGCTTCCTTGCCGCCTATTTGTGCATAGCCGATTCCCGATGTATGTGTCAGCAACTGCCGGATGGTAACTTCTGATTTTGCAGGCACAGTGGTATAGCTGCTGTCCGCTTCGTTGAATTTGTCAAGGACCTGCTGTTTTGCAAATTCAGGAATATAGCGGGAAACGGGATCGTCCAGCAAAAACTTCCCTTCTTCAAACAGCATCATTACCGCCACACTTGTAATTGCTTTTGTTTGCGAAGCAATGCGAAAAATATTGTCGGTGCGGATGGGTTTTGTTTTTTCCAGGTCGTCATACCCGAAAGCTTTATGGTAAACAATTTTCCCATTACGGACAATCAATGCCACAGCGCCGTTTAACCGGCCGTCATCCATCCATTCATGAATGCTCTTATCGATCCGGTTTAATCGTTCTGCTGAAAAGCCTTGTTGTTCCGGCTTTGCCGGCTGAAGAACAACGGGTTTGCTTTTACCGGGATTAATATCAACTTGCGAAAAAGAGAAAAGAAAACTAACAGTGGCAAGCGATAACAATGAAAGATGTTTCATAACGCAATAGTTTATTACAGGGAATAAAGGAGGTTGAAATTATGAAAAAGGAAATAATGGAATGGGTTTATTTCGAGAGCAATTGCTCAATCACTTTTGGATAATGCTCATGCTCCAGCACATGAATACGTTGCGCCAATGTCTCGGCTGTATCATTTGTCAAAACCGGGCAGGTGGCCTGGAAAATAATATCACCGTTGTCATATTTTCCGTCCACATAATGAATGGTGATGCCGCTTTTCTTTTCCTTATTATCAATGACGGCCTGGTGCACATGATGCCCGTACATCCCTTTGCCACCGTATTCAGGCAATAAAGCCGGGTGTATATTGATGATGCGGCCGGGAAATGAATCTATCAGCGGCGTTGGCACTTTCCAGAGAAAACCGGCCAACACGATAAAGGAAATATCTTTTTCTGCTAATAAAGGCAGGTAGGCATCTCCCCGGAAAAAGCGTTCTTTTTCTATAACCAGCGTTGGGATAGTATTCTTTGCGGCAATGTTTAATACGCCGGCTGCCGGTTTATTAGAAACGATGAGGGCCACCTGTACCCCGCTGCTGTTACTGAAATGCCGGATAATAGCGGCGGCATTGCTGCCCGCACCTGAAGCAAATAGGGCTATCTTCTTCATGAAACTTTTTAACTGTTCGCAAAGTTGTAACTTTTCAACATGAGAAAGACCTTGTTTTTTGCTTTATTAATGTATTCTTTTCCGGCATTCGGGCAGCGCCCCTGTTTTGAAAACAAAGAACACCCTCTCCCGCCTTTAAGCGGGGAAACCAAAAAAGTTTACGAGTCAAAGCTGGCAGAGGCCAAAACTATTTATGAAAAAGACTCTTCTGATGCAGATGCTATCATCTGGCTGGGAAGAAGAATGGCCTACCTCGGTGAATATCAAAAGGCAATAACTATTTTCACGAGGGGCATCTTATTATTTCCGAATGATGCCCGCATGTACCGCCACCGGGGGCACCGGTATATAACGCTTCGTTGTTTTGATAAAGCGATTGAAGACTTAAAAAAAGCCGCTTCGTTAACAGAAGGAAAGCCGGATGAAACAGAACCGGACGGGTTGCCTAATGCGCAAAACATACCGGTAAGTACACTGCAGACCAATATATGGTATCACCTGGGCCTTGCTTATTTTTTGAAATATGACTACCTGAAGGCAGAAACAGCATTTGAAAAGGGGCTTGCTGTTTCAAAAAATGATGATATGTATGTGGCCATGGCTAACTGGCTGCACAAAACATTGCTTAATATCGGCAAAAAGCAGGAAGCGGACAGTGTTTTAAATTCCCTAAGCACATCCCTTAATCCGATTGAGAATAAAGATTATATCACCATCCTGTATTTTTTTCGGCACAGCCCGGCTGCTAATGAAATAGACCGCTACATGGATGCGGTGATAAGCAGAATTACAAAAGACACACTTAACGTACAGGCAGCTACCCTTTACTTCGGCGCTGGTTTTTATTGCCTTCATAAAAAAATGCCTGAAAAAGGGAAACAGTTTTTTGAAAAAGCCATTGCTACCGGTCAGTGGGCAGCGTTTGGCTATATAGCGGCGGAAGCAGAGCTTTTTCTGGATACAGTATTTTAATGCGTCAGCTTTCTGATTGTTTGCCAATTCCCATCCGGGCCCCTATTTTTTTGATATAAGCGGAAAAAAACCGGAATTGCCCAAAAAAAATGCTTACCAGTAAAACAGAAACCGGCCATAAAACGGTTACCAGTATAATGTAAACTACAGCCCAGAGCCAGTCCTGGCTTATGGCGAGCCAATTCATGATCTTTTTGCCAATAAAAGCGGTAAGGCTGCCCCCGATAGCAAAAGTGCAGAGGATAAGCGCCAGTTGCAGGGCGTTTACTTTCCATTTTTTTCTGAGCCGGTCTAACATAAAAGGCGGTTTTGAGCTGAATAAGGGAAGCAAAAGTGATGAAAAAACATTCAAACAAGAACCGGTTTTTCACGAAACGGGGTATAAATGGGTTTGTTTACGATTTTATGACAAACATTTTTTACCCATTCCAACAAAGCACCATAAATCTGCTGAAATGCAGTCTGGTAGCGGCTTAAAAAAAAGTTAAAGGCAATGCTATTTTATTAAGTTCCTGACTTATTTTTGCGCCAGAATAGAGGTTTTTATCCACATTTTTCAGCATCAACAGTGTCTATGAATTTCTGCAAACCAGCTGGCCTACAACTAACCCTGATATCTCTCCTGTTTTTTGTTTTTTCCGTTGAAAACACTTCGGCCCAGGACGGCAGGGCCTTGTTTAATAGCAAATGCGCCAGTTGCCATAACGTATTTAAAAAGACAACAGGACCAATGTTGGGCGGCGTTCTCGATAAAGAGAAATATGGCGGGGATGTAAAGAATGTTTATGAGTGGATAAGAAAAGCGACTTCGCTGGTTTCAACAGACCCTTATTACCAGCAACTTAAAGCCGAGTATGGCTCAATAATGACCGCTTTCCCCGATTTGAAAGACGAAGAAATTGATGCTATTTTCAGTTATATAAACACCACATTTGCTGCCGGGCCTGCCGGAGGAAAGAAAGATGGTGGTGACACTACAACAAACGGAAAATCTTCTTCCAACGCCATCATCTTCGGCGTTATCTCTCTTATCCTGGCCATTATTGCCTTGATTTTGATGCAGGTAAACAGCAACCTGAAAAAAATGTCGGACGATGTGGAAGGCATTCAGCGCCCCGAGCCGGTTCCTTTCTATCGTAATAAAATGTATATAGCCCTTGCCGCCATCATTTTCTTTGTTATTGGCGGTTATTATGTGGCAAAAGGCGCTATCGGCCTTGGCCGTCAGAAAAATTACGAGCCTGTTCAGCCTATATATTATTCTCATAAAGTACATGCCGGTATCAACCAGATCAACTGCTTATACTGTCATGGTTCTGCATGGGACAGCAAACATGCTACCATTCCTTCGGTAAATGTTTGTATGAACTGCCACAAAGCCGTTACTACATACGAAAAAGGACCCACCTTATATGATGAGGAAGGAAAAGAAATTAATGGTACGGCGGAAATAGCCAAACTGTACAGGGCTGCCGGGTTTGACCCCAACAACCCCAACGCCTGGGACCCTTCTATGGCGCAGCCGATTGAATGGGTACAAATCCACAACCTGCCCGACCATGTTTACTTTAACCACTCCCAACACGTCAGGGTGGGTAAAGTACAGTGCCAAAGCTGCCATGGTGAGATTACGGCTATGGATGAAGTAAAGCAGGTATCAGAATTGAGCATGGGCTGGTGCGTAAACTGCCATCGTGAAACAAAGGTGGACTTTAGCTATAATGACAGCACCGGTAATAAGTTTTACAGTATTTACGAGAAGTTTCATAATGATATAAAATCAGGAAAGCTGGATAGTGTAACGGTAAAAGATATTGGCGGGTTGGAGTGCCAGAAATGTCATTATTAAATCCCTGCCCCCTGAAGAGAGGGATAAAGGGATAATTATTGATGGAAAGGAAAACGAGAAAGAGCAGAAATTAATTTTTAACCGACCTGGAATTTGCGGTTTATAATTAGCGAAATTATAAACGACCAGGTCAAAAAGCCCCTCTGGGGTTTGGGGTAAATTATGAGCCAAAACAAATACTGGCAGGGATTTTCAGATGTCAATGACCCGGAAACCCGGGAGAAGAGAGTGGTGGATGAATTCCATGAAGAGCTACCGTTTGAAGGATTTGACAGCAAAGGGCTGGCAGATGCCAAAGCCCCCCGCAGGGATTTTTTGAAATACCTGGGCTTCAGCACTGCGGCCGCAGCTATTGCTGCCGGTTGTAAAACACCGGTAAAGAAAGCCATTCCTTTTGCCAACAAACCGGAAAACATTGTTCCCGGAGAGGCAAAATATTATGCCACTACCTATATACAGGATGGAGATGTGGTGCCCGTTCTTGCAAGGGTGAGGGACGGCAGGCCCATTCTCCTGGAAGGCAACGATCTCTCTTTTGCCAAAGGCTGTACCACAGCCCGCATCCAGGCTTCTGTATTGGATCTTTACGATATTTACCGCACCACACATCCCAAACAAAAAGAAGGGGACGACTTTAAAGAAATACCTTCTTATGAAGATGCAGATAAACTGGTAGGGGCAGCGCTGGCCGGATTGAATGGTGCGCCGGTAGTTTTGTTGACAGGAACTGTCAATTCTCCTTCAACAAGAAAATTGATTGGTGAGTTTTTACAGAAATTCCCCGGTAGCCGCCATGTACAATATGATGCCGACTCCTACAGCGGTATTTTGTCAGCAAATGAAACAAGCTTTGGTAAAAAAGCAATTCCTTCTTATCAATTTGAAAAGGCCGAAGTAATTGTAAGCCTTGGCGCTGATTTTTTGGGCACATGGATTAGCCCGGTAGAATACCAGCATGGCTATGCCCTGAACAGGAAAATTGATGAGAAGAACCCGAAAATGAGCAAGCACTACCAGTTTGAAAGCTTCCTCAGTATGACGGGCGCCAATGCTGATGAACGATTTACACACCGTGCTTCCGAAGTCGGCGCTGTGGCATTGGCTTTGGCTGCTGCCCTGGGCATAGGTGTATCAGCACCCGGGTTGAGTAATGAAAAACTCAAAAAAGGAATTGAAAAAGTAGCCGCTGATCTTAAAGCAAACAACGGAAAAGCAGTAGTTGTAAGTGGCAGCAATGATAAAAACGTACAATTAATTGTCAACGCAATTAATAATGCCATTGGCGCTTATGGCGCTACCATCAATTGGGGCGCCCCGGTAAGTTATCGCCAGGGTGTAGATAAAGATTTTGCAGATTTGGTTAGCCAGATGGAAAGCGGGCAGGTTGGCGCTTTATTGATACATGGTGCTAATCCGGCTTATACCTGGCCACAGGCAGATAAGTTCAAAGCAGCGTTGGGTAAAGTGAAGCTGACGGTTTCGTTCAATGAGAAATTGGATGAAACGACGGAACTGTGCCGGTTTATTCTTCCCAACCCTCATTATCTCGAAAGCTGGGGCGATGCCGAAGCAAAGCCCGGTCTTACAGGGTTCTTACAGCCCACCATCTATCCTTTATTTAAAACCCGGCCCTATCAAACCTCTTTATTGAAATGGTCCGGAAATGATGCTGATTACGAAACCTATTTCCGTAATTACTGGACTGGCCGCCTTGGTGATGAAGCGTTTACCAGAGCATTACAGAATGGCGTTTTGGCAGAAGGAGAAACAGCAGTATCAGGGGGTTCATATAGTTCCGGCGACCTTTCAACAGCCGTTGCCGCATTGGCATCGGTGAAAGCAACAGATGGCTATGAAGTGGAGCTTTATAAAAGTGTTTCACTTGGTGTGGGAACGCATCCCGGTAACCCCTGGTTACAGGAGTTGCCAGACCCCATTACCAAAGCTACCTGGGACAACTATGCAATGATTTCCCTGTCGGCAGCAAAAGAGTTGCTGGACCTTGATTTGATAAATGGCTCGGAAAAAGAAAAGAATAATTACGAATACTATCCGAAAAAGCCGGTTATAAAAATTACAGTTAACGGGGTATCCAAAGAGTTACCCGTGTTGGTAATACCCGGGATGGACAGCAAAACCATTGCTGTTGCATTAGGATATGGCCGTTCGGGCAAACTGGGTAAGTCGGTAGAAAACGTAGGCGTGGATGTAACTTCTTTTACTTCTTTCGATGGCACAAGTGTAAATCTTGTTGCTACAGGGGCTGCGGTAGAAGATGCAGGAAGGTCTTACAAAATTGCACAAACACAGATACACAATTCATACGAAGGACGTTTGGAGGTAGTAAGAGAAACAACATTGGCTACATTCAAAAAAACCCCGAATGAAATAAAAGATTACAGGGACAACCTTGTAAAAACATTTGCCAAACAAACCGGGAATTTCCGCAAGGAAGCAACACTGTATGGCGATCATACCCAGGAAGGCGGCATCAAGTGGGGAATGAATATTGATATGAATGCCTGTGTGGGATGCGGCGCCTGTATCATTGCCTGCCATGCAGAAAACAATGTACCCGTTGTGGGCAAAAGCGAAGTACTGCGCTATCACGATATGCACTGGCTGCGCATTGACCGTTATTTTGTAAGCGACGAGAACAACCCGGATGAGTTGAAAGGTGTGGTCTTTCAGCCCATGATGTGCCAGCACTGCGATAATGCACCTTGCGAAAACGTTTGCCCCGTTGCTGCAACCAATCACAGCGTGGAAGGATTGAACCAGATGACTTATAACCGTTGTATCGGGACAAGGTATTGTGCCAACAACTGTCCTTATAAAGTGCGCCGTTTTAACTGGTCTGATTATACAGGAGCCGACAGCTTCCCGAATAACCAGGACCAAAAGCTGGTAGGCAAGTTAGATGTTGTTGTTCATGAAATGAACGAAGACCTGACAAGAATGGTGCTGAACCCGGACGTTACTGTTCGTTCCAGGGGTGTAATTGAAAAATGCTCTTTCTGCGTACAGCGCTTACAGGCAGCCAAGCTGGATGCCAAGAAAAAAGGCGAGCCGCTGAAAGATAAACACCTGAAACTGGCTTGCTCTTCCGCCTGTGCGGCAGATGCCATTACATTTGGTAACATCAGGGATGAAGAGAGCAGGATATCAATAGAGAGAAATGAAAACCCGCAGCGCTTATTCTATGTATTGGAGCAGCTACACGTATTGCCCAATATCAGCTACCTGGCCAAAATAAGAAACACCGATGAGATTATTGAATCACATCATGGCCATGGCGCTGCAGAAGAGCACAAGGAAGAAAAACAGGGAGAAGGAAATCACCATTAATCAAGACCTGTACCAAGAGGGTTGGCTAAAGGTGTTTTGAACAAACGAAGAAACGGGAAATAAGATACCTGTCCGCTTTTTGCAGCAGGAGTAGAAGGATAGAAAGAAAGAACAGTTAAGAAGAAAAAAAGTTGAAAATAAAAAGCTGATAGTTCGGAGCTAAAGGCTAAAAGCTAAATTAATATGTCATTACTCAGGTACGAATCGCAGGTGAGGCCTCCGCTGGTTGATGGTGATAAAGATTACCATCAGGTAACAGAAGATATTTGCCGCCCGGTAGAAGCAAAACCCTCAAAACTCTGGTGGATAGGCTTTCTTATATCGGTGGCGCTGCTTGGCTTTGGTATATTGTCCGTTACAATAGAAGTGATATATGGAACGGGGCAGTGGAACCTTAATAAAACAGTGGGTTGGGGCTGGGATATTACCAACTTCGTTTGGTGGGTTGGT
>CAZLLT010000032.1:0-21361 GCA_964560445.1 uncultured Chitinophaga sp.
TGGTGGAATTGGTAGACACGCAGGACTTAAAATCCTGTTCGCAGCAATGCGAGTATCGGTTCAACTCCGATCCGGGGCACTCACTTTAAAAAAGCGACTTTTACCAGGTCGCTTTTTTTGCTTATGTATTTCGTTTACATTTTATATTCAGAAAAATGCAACCGCTACTACGTTGGCTATGCTGCTGATGTACAGGCAAGATTAAACAGGCATAATGCCGGATATGTAACCGCCACCCGAAATTGCTATCCGTATAGGCTTTGTGCCGCTAAATCTTTTGCTACAGAAACCGAAGCCCGAAAAGAGGAGGCCCGCATCAAGAAGCAAAAAAGCAGGAAATACATTGAAACATTAATCAACGGGAATTGGCAGGCACGCCCCGATTAATATCGGGGTAGCAGCAATGGAAAGTACTCCGGCCAACTCCGATCCGGGGCACTCACTTTAAAAAAGCGACTTTTACCAGGTCGCTTTTTTTGCTTGCACGCTGTTTTAGGCCATCTCATTTTTATATAAAAAAATTCCCCACATGAAGCAGGGAATTATATATCAATGCAATTACGGAATATCCATTCTACTGTGGCAGCAATACCTGGTTAATCTTATGCAATACCCCGTTAACAAAATTCTGATCACTGGTACCTGTTCCCGGTGTAGGATTTAGCAGGATAGTCGAGGCTGAACCGTTGGCCGCCCCTCTTACTGTAGCAGCCGTTGCTGTGCCTGTTGCTCCTAATGTAGCAGTAACCTGTACACCCGGGTGAGCAGGAACCGCTGCGCTATTAAGCAAAGTAGGAACTAAAGCCGCTGTAGCAGGAAGGTTTACGGTAAATGCCCTGTTGGTCAGGATATGATAAGTTACCAAACCAAATACTACCTGGGGTGTTAACACAGAGGCTAACGCCGGATTAGTAAATACGGCTGGTGTTGACGCTAATGCTGTGGCCTGGGCTGAAGCCGTAGCCGGATCAAGACCCAATACATTTACCATATAAGTATATATCTGAAAGAATAACACTTGCTGAAATGCAGCATTATTTGGCGCAAATACGGTAAGATTAGCAGCAGGGTTTTTCAAAGCCGACTCAAGGGGCTTGGAAGCATCTACCTGATCAGCCTTCTGTATGGCGGCCAGGAGGTAGGTCAGGTCCGGGTCTGTAGCAATCCTTTCCCATAATATTTGGGTAGGCGGTTGCGAGATAAACAAGGTTTTATGTATCGCCCCATTAATCATATCTATATCTGCCTGAATGACCGGAACATTATTAAAATGTAATGCAGTACCCTTTCTTCCCATAAACACAGGCATACGAAGCCCGGGAGGCAAAGCTGAAGAGGGCGGGGCCAAAACCAGGGTACTTTGCAAATACAGGTTTAGATTCGGGAATACCGGGTTTACATCGTAAGTAGTTATGCGTTCTCCGCCTATCAGATGGAACTTAATGATTGCATCTAATTGCTCAGCAGGCATGGCATTGATGTGAGCGGCAGTTATACCAGAGATTGTAAATGCTGTATTATTTGGTGCAAAGAAAGTGAATGTATTCTCCCTGTCGCTTAAAAGTTCCGACAATCTGCCGGTAGGGCTGTTAAAAGTACTGGCCTTGACTATAGCTGACTTTAACAGGCTGAATTCTGCATCATCCATTTTTCCCATAATCGTTTGGCCCTGGTCGGGGTAAAAATGCTGGATAGGCGTTGCCTCCGGCAATTCCTTGTTACAGGCCTGCATCACCATAACTGCCAATAGCATCAGCAAGCCATGCACCCTGAAATGATTAATCATGCGTTTCATATAAATAAGTTTAAGACTTTAAAAAAGTTTATTGCATGTTATAGGTAAACCCGAGATAATACAACCCGCCAATGCTGGGATTACCTATGGAAGTACGGTAATACTGGTTCAGCAGGTTGGTAGCGCCGAGTTTAACAAACGATTTTATTTTGGGGAACTTATACGTTAACGAAGCATCCACCGTATGAAAAGCATCTACCATGCCATCTACGAAATCGCTGTCAAACTCAAACTCATCCTGCCAACGCCAGGTGGCATTTGCCGCCCAACGCTGATTTTTTCCAAAACCCCTGTTGGCTATTGTAAACGTAGTTCTTAATGGCGGTGTATTGAAACCCACGTCAAAGCTGGGTGGCAATTCGCTGATTTTATCTGAAGAAATATTCCCGATCAAAGCAAAGTTGGAAGGAAACTGCCATTCAGCGCCAAAGCCCCAACCGTATGTTTTTACTTTGCCCGGTGCATTTACCACCACAGAAAGCCCGGTGAAAGGATTTGACATAGATGGCGTAACCCCTGGCTCAAACTGGGCTACATCACGACGGGAAAGGAAATCGGTGTATTCTGCCATGTAAGCATAAGCGTCAATCAGCAGTTTTTTGGCAATGACACCCTTGTACCCGGCCTCATAGCTGTTTACCGATTCAGGTTTTACTTCGATGTAAGGTACTTGCTGCGCCCCTGCTCCCTGCGGGGGAAGTGTGGAAGGGTCGTAACCCGGGTTATTAATGAGGTTATATTTTTCCCACATATCCTTTACCCCTCCAATCAGCCTGTAAACGCTTCCGGCATTCAGGTCAATCCATTGCTGCTGAGTGCTTGGAAAACGATAGGCCGACTGATAGGAAAGGCGGATATTGTTGTTTTTGGTCAACGTCCATACGGCGCTTAATCTTGGTGTAAACCTTCCTTTGAAATTTTCATTTTTATCATACCTGCCGGATGCAGTTAATTTCAGAATATCCCTTACTACATCTTTTGCTATCTGGATATACCCACCGTATTCGTTTATGCCGATTGGCTCGCCCGGTTTGTCAGCAAACAAAGTTCCTTCGCTGTTTAATACATACCGCTTCCAGTTACCGCCAACAAGTACTTCAAATACATTGTTCAATGCCGAGCTAAGATTATACTGTCCTTCTGCCATCCACAAATCGGTCCTGTCCAGGAACAGCCCTCCATTGGGAATAGGTATTGACCTTACCTGGTCCCATAGTTGCTTAAACTCGGGTGTACCGGCTTTTGGCCTTCCCTGGTCTGCTACACCTCTGGCTGCATTATGTGCAACAATATCAGCCTCGCCGGCCAGTTTTGCATTCATATAAGCAAAAGCATATTGCACATACCAGTCTGTTGCTTGTGGAGTAGGATTGCCGTTTGCATCTCTGGTAACACTTGGCTTCCACGCTTCATTAAAAAGCTGGCCGGTGGCCACCAGGTTGTAGGACTGGCCTGCATTTTCTTGCGTAGTATATCCTCTAAGAAACCATTTGTCAGATTTAAATTCAAGCTTGTGCTGGGCCATTTTCAGGTCCACCAATGAATAACGTCCCAAGCCGGTATATACCGTATTACCTGTTCCGAAGTTGCTTGCCAGGATAGCTTCTACTTTAGGCGAAAGCTTATAATGAATAGCTCCGCTGACTTTAAAGTTTACTGTATAGGGATTTACCACTTCATTTTCTGTATAGCCTGTGCGTGAAACCCTTATATCGGATGGTAATGTGTTAACATAGTCGGCCCAAAAAGGAATTTGGCCAGCCAACCCGTCAAGCAAAGCACGAAGGTTAACAGAAGTTTCATCTCCATACATATTTACGCCATCAAAATTAGGGTCTGTATCACGGGTACCGGTGGTAATAAAGCCATCCGAGCCCAGGCGTTTATAATTACGATAGTCATCGCCTACCCAGTCCTTTGCATGTATTAACTCTGCATTTATCTTATAGGCAAACCTGTCTGACACTTTCTGTGCATAGCGCACAGCCCAGTTATAATAAGGAGATGCGGAACGTTCACTTTGACCAACATTCATAATACCTGTTTTTACCTGGAAGGATAACCCCTGGTATTTAAAGGGGTCCTTGCTGGTCATCAGCAGGGTTCCGGTCATTCCTCCCGGTCCGTACAAAGCTGAAGAAGCTCCTGACAGCAATTCCACATTGTCCACATCCAGTTCTGTAAGACCCAATACGGCTCCCACAGAAAAGTTCAGGCCCGGCGCCTGGTTGTCCATGCCGTCAACAATCTGGTTGAAACGGGTATTACCGCTACCGCTGAACCCACGGGTGGTTGGCGTTTTAAAAGTCATGGAAGAGGCTACAACGTCCACTCCTTTTAAATTTGTAATCAGGTCATAGTAGCTGGTAGCAGAACCTTCTCTGATGTTCTTGCTGCTTATCCGTTCCACCGTTACAGGAGATTCCAGTATCCTTTCGGGAAGACGGGTGGCCGACACGACTACTTCCTGGCCCAATTCATTACTTATCGTAAGGTCAATATTAACAGGCCGGGAGGCGTCCGTAACGGATATTTCCCTGCTCTCAAAACCGATAGAAGTAACTACCAGCACAGCAGGCAAACTATTGACCTTAATAGAAAACTCCCCATCGGAACTTGTATATGTTCCCTGGCTTGTGCCCTTTACAATTATTGAAACAGCAGGAACAGTTTCTTTTGTAGCCTCGTTCCTAACAACCCCTGAGATGATGATATTCTGGGCGGAGGCAGCAATCGAAACTAAAACCACTGTAAGACTGAAGGCTAAAATGCAACAGCTTTTTCTCATAGTAAGATGTTTTAGTTATGTAATCAGATGGAAAAATAAGAATTGTCCTTTTTATCTAAAAATTTAATTTTTAAGGTGTTGTAGCCGGTGAGTTTATTTTTCCCAATCCGGGCAACGTATTACAGGTTTTATTCACTCCGGCACACTCACCAAAACCAGAGAGTTTGGTTTTTTTTTAAAAAGAAACCGTACAAACCCGGAATTAAACCCGTTGCAATCAGTTTTAAAAAATCAATAACCTGTTCTTCTGCTTATTTACCTTAAAAACAGTGATATAACACATAGGTATTATAATTTAATGCGAACCGACAAAGCAGGGTAATTCGTTTGCCTGAGAACCTGTTGAAAAAGCTGCTCATAGTTTTCTGTTTTCAGGCTAAGGTCCACTGCCTTTGCCTTTCTTTTATTCCTTGAAGAAGCAATAAAAAGAGGGACGCTTGAAATCATTGAACCCAAACCGATAAGTGCAAATACACTTGCTGCATCATCTCTTGAGTAAGAATACCCGGGTCGATTGGGATTATTCAAAGCATTACTAATTCTATTAGATAGATCCGAACCGCCAATAGCCCCGCCCAGGAAAAATAAGCATACGCCACCGCCAAGTGTTAGAAAAGCGGCCGTTTTCTGTGTTTTACTTTTTTTAAGATAGTTCTGCTGAATAGAATAATTCGAGGCCCGCCCCGGAATTGAGTCAACCTCCTGCAATGCCTGTGAGGATGCCTGCAATGAAAAGAACAGGGAAACTAAAAGCAGCATTTTCATAATTGCATAGTTTAGGTTAAATAAATGGTATTGTTTTAAACAACGGTTTTTATATTCATTTCATTTGCTAAGCTACAGCCGGCAAAAGGCGCCTTATAATTGAATTTTGCCTGTCCTTTATCCAGAATTGCAGAAATTGCAACTGGCCATTCATGATGGTTGATGCAAAACGAAATGGGTCTTCTCTTTTTAGCGCCCCTGCCCCGGCAACCGGGCGGCATTAAAAGCTGAGGGAACAATTTTAAAGCCTGGTACCCTGTCTTTTAAAGGCAATTGCGAATACCAAATCCAGGCCAACCGGTTTGAAGTACAATCGAATGACTGGTATATCGTAATAACGGTTATTAAAAATATTGCTATTTTTAAATAGCTGCGTTGTAAAAAACCGACAATTCCGGTATGGTATCCACTTCACAAATAAAACCGGCGCCGCAACTGCAACCATTCATCAGTTGCTATTCCCTGCGGGTGTTTAATACCGGTTCTCTTGTAATGCCCAAGCCCATGCATGCCGTGCAGGAGTCTTATATGACTTTTTTCATAAGAGGAAATAACTGTGAAATTGGCGGCGATCCTGGTACACCACGTCAATTTATGGGACACTCCTTGTGCAACCTGTTTACCGAATCGCAGGGATGCACCTACTGGCAGGGCGATTATGCCGCCCTCAGCATACAATTCAAAAGCAACGGCATCTTTGCCATCTTCGGCATTCCTCAAAAAAACCTGCTTAATACTATTCTTACGGCAGAAGATGTGCTGCAAAACGATACAAACCTGCTTGTAGAACGGCTGCAATATGCCGGGCCCCTGGAAGCTATGGGAGAAATATTAAACAAATATTTTTCAGGATGGCTGTCAAAACAAAAACATAAGCTGTACACAGGGATTATCTCTGAAATATCCGGCATTATTCAACGGAATAGAGGTTTGATAAAAATGGATAACCTGGCCGGCCATGCCAATATGAGCTTGCGCAATTTTGAAAGGCGCTTTATTGAAGAAACAGGCATGCCCCCCAAATTGTACGCAAGAGTAACCCGCTTCTTTAACGCCATTGAAGATAAGATGCTCAATCCTGTCCAAACATGGGCTGATATAGTTGACAAATACCATTACTACGACCAGGCCCATTTTATTAAAGAAGTAAAGGAGTTTTCTTCCAAGACGCCTGACGAACTATTTAAGGTTACCCCGCCTGCCCCGGAAAAATTTATGCAAAAAATAGAGTACTAAGTTTCCAGCCAAAAGGATAAAATGTTGAAATCTTGAAACTCCTCTTGTTGGCTGGTTTTCTCCCGCATCCTACTTTCGGGCCATGGCTTCATTTTCTTTTCCCGGTCAAACAGGGTTTTATAGTGGCAAAGTAAGGGACGTATATACCATCGGCGATAAATACCTCGTCATGGTTGCCTCCAACCGCATTTCGGCATTTGATGTTATTCTGCCCCGGCCCATTCCCTACAAAGGACAGGTACTGAACCAGGTGGCTGCCTATATGCTGAATGCCTGTAAAGACATTTGCCCCAACTGGTTGCTCAGCGTACCTGCGCCCAATGTATCAATAGGATTGAAATGCGTACCCTTTAAAATTGAAATGGTAGTAAGGGGTACACTTACCGGCCATGCCTGGCGAACCTATGCTTCCGGCAAAAGGGAACTTTGCGGTGTGGCTCTTCCCGAAGGATTGAAAGAAAATGACTTCTTTCCTTCCCCGGTCATTACGCCCAGTACCAAAGCGGCTGAAGGGCATGATGAAGATATCAGCAAGGAGGAAATAATAAAAAAAGGATTGGCGACAGAGGAAGAATGGGCTGTACTTGAAAAATATGCCTTGCAGCTTTTTGAAAGAGGAAAAGAGATTGCAGCAGCAAGGGGGCTTATCCTGGCCGATACCAAATACGAGTTTGGCAAACGGGGCAACGAAATATACCTGATGGATGAAATACACACCCCGGACAGTTCCCGCTATTTTTATGCTGACGGGTTTGATGAAAGGCAATTAAAAGGCGAAAAACAAAAACAACTCAGCAAGGAATTTGTGAGGGAATGGCTGATCGCCAACAATTTTATGGGCAAAGAAGGCCAAGCCGTTCCGGAAATGACCGATGAATGGATACTGGAAATCTCAAGAAGATATATTGAGTTGTACGAGCAGGTAACTGGTGAAGTTTTTGTTCCCGAAACGGTTCCTGACGAAGAACTATACAAAAAGGCCGCAGCCTCATTGCAAAACCTGCAATAGCTGCGACCTTGTTTTTCGTTTATTATAATTTATTTGCTGAAAGAGGATTTCTTAAACTCCCTCGTGGCAGTTGTACCGGAACCGGCATCTTTACCGTAATAAATAGGGCAATAGTAATCCAGTGCATACTGCGCTTCGCCATAGCTTAACCAGTAATCAGTAATAGTTCCGCTGAAAATATAGCCGGTGGAACGGTTATAGAAATCCCTCGTACCGGTGCGGCTGAAATTTCCATAAAGAACGCTTCCTTCATACGGCTTGTATCCGCCGGTAGAACGGATAATGGTGTATCCATAATAGGTTTCTACCACATAATAGTTACAATAGCTGTCGCTGTACACGACCTCTCCCCTTTCCTGGGAAAGCCAGTATTGTTCCCCGTTTGAAGGAGGATAGGAAGAATAATCTTTTACACATCCTGCAAAAAGAATGGCAAAAAGAAAAGGAAGAGCTGAAAGTGTAAATATTCTTTTCATGACTGTTGATTTTAAAATTAAATAATGGTTTTCCTGTAATAATGATAAGACTGTGCCAGATTGCCTTTGTTTGAAACAGCTTTTGTTAAAATCAGTTGAAAGAAAGATATTCGTTGAATGTTAAAACGCATTATGAAAAAACTTCTTCTTGCCGGGATAACCGTTCTCTTCTTTGCCTCGTGTAAAAACAAGAACCGGGAATACTTTCTGATTGTTGGCACTTATAACTCCGCTACCAGCGAAGGCATTTATGTATGCAGTTTCAACAGCAAGGATGGCACATGGAAGCCACTCAGCCATGTAAAAACCTCTAACCCTTCTTTCCTCACCGTTTCCCCGGATGAAAAATTCATATATGCTGTAAACGAAGATGCAGACAGCATTGGCAACCTTGTAACAGGCCATGTCAGCTCTTTCCGTTTCGATAAGCCAACAGCAACATTGTCCTTTCTTAATCAACAACCATCAGCCGGGAAACACCCCTGCTATATAACCATTGATAAAACGGGTAAATGGGTGATGGCGGGCAATTACAATGGTGGTAATTTTTCTGTTTTTCCTGTAAAGCGGGATGGTTCGCTGGAAGCAGCAACACAAATAATACAACATGAAGGCTCCGGCCCTGATTCATCCCGGCAATTATCCCCGCATGTGCACGGGCTGTTCCCGGATAAAGAAAATACCCAACTTCATGTAACCGATCTTGGCATTGATAAAATAATGCACTACGACTTTGATGCGGCAACGGGGAACGTTAAAGCATCGGCAATTCCTTTCACTAAAACGCAACCGGGCGGCGGCCCCAGGCACCTTGCCATTTCTTCCGACCGGCAATTCGTTTACCTGTTGCTGGAAATGACCGGCTCAGTTATGGTATTTAACAATGAGCCCGATGGGAAATTAACCGAAGTGCAAACCATTTCATCGTTACCAGACGGTTTTAAAGGAGATATTGGCAGTGCCGACATTCATTTATCGCCTGATGGAAAATTCCTGTATGCCAGCAATAGGGGAACCTCAAATGACATTGCTATCTTCCATGTGAATAAGAAAACCGGGGTACTTACCCTTGCCGGTCATCAATCAGCCCTGGGAACAGGGCCCCGTAATTTTAATTTTGACCCGACAGGTAATTTTTTGCTTGTTGCCAATCAGAAAAGCGATGAAATAGTTGTTTTTAAAAGGAATAAAAAAACAGGACTATTAACAGATACCGGGGAAAGAATTGCTATCGGTAAACCGGTGTGTATTCAATGGATTAAAGAATAAACATTTTATGTTCTTTTGTCTTT
The DNA here is from genome assembly GCA_964560445.1 of uncultured Chitinophaga sp. GTDB lineage: Bacteria > Bacteroidota > Bacteroidia > Chitinophagales > Chitinophagaceae > JJ008. Next base: position 9,362 of record CAZLLT010000032.1, read on the forward strand.
GATACAAAAGAACCAAAAAATCAAGTCCTGGCGATTACTCGGCCGCCAGTACAACCCACGCACAACTATACTCCGATACTTTACACTATCACTTTGTATTTGAATTAATAGGACGAATATTCTGCTACGTGTTATTCGTAAAACCCTACTGCGCTGATTTTTCGATGGCAGGTGTTTGGGTTAAGTGAAGCGTTGTACACATCGAAAAATAGGCGCTGCGAATATTTCTTTTTGTTGTAGCCTCTTATACACCTTTACTGAATTTACCAGCGCCTCGTTCCGCCCTGATGGCAACTATTAACCGCTGTAAAAAAAGCAAGGCGGAACGCAGCGCTTTCCTGAGTTTCGCATAACACACAGCGGAGTCGTCAGCGTTTATTTCAGTTGAGCAGGATGCTTATGCAACAGGATTATATTATTCTGGGAAACGGGGCGTGGGCTGGCAAAACCAGCGGAGCAATTGGTTTTGCCTTGACTTTTTTGTTACTTTTTTTGTCAAGAAAAAAAGTAAGGAAACATAACAAAGTATTACAAAATCATATTAAATATCGGAATCAGGAAACACAATCCGGTTATTTCATTCCCGGCTTCCTTGCCCTTGATTTATTAAATACATTTCTTCCCTTGTCAATACCCGACCTCAGCTTTTTTTGTTCCTCTTCCGGGAGGTGAATGAAATCCCGGCATTCTTCGCTGCAGCACCCCTCGTATTGCTGCTTACATTCATCGCATTGGATGAATAACAGATGGCAGGCGCTGTTCACACAGTTCACATGTGTATCGGCGGGCTTGCCGCACTGGTGGCAATGGGCAATGATATCGCCGGTTATCCTTTCGCCAAGGCGCTCATCAAACACAAAATTTTTACCGATGAATTTATTTTCCAGCCCGTTTTCTTTCACCTGCTTTGCATAATTGATAATGCCACCTTCTAAATGAAAAACATTTTTAAACCCATTGTGCAGCATAAAAGCAGAAGCTTTCTCACAACGGATACCGCCGGTGCAATACATGATGATATGGCGGTCTTTGTTTTCCTTCATCATATCCACTGCCATCGGCAGTTGCTCACGGAATGTATCACTCGGTATCTCAATGGCATCCTGGAAATGCCCTACTTCGTATTCATAGTGGTTCCGCATATCTATCACTATAGTACCGGGTTCACCCATCAGTTGGTTCATGCCTTCCGCATTCACATATTTACCTTTGTTCTTCATGCTGAATGCCCGGTCTTCAATGCCATCGGCCACAATCTTTTTCCGCACTTTTACATCCAGCACAAAAAAAGATTTACCGTCATCATCCACCGCTATATTCAGGCGAAGGCCGTCAAAACCTTCTATCGCATATAATGTTTGCCGGAATAGTTCAAGATTATCCGTTGGAACATTTACCTGGGCATTAATACCTTCTTCCGCTACATAAATACGGCCCAGAACGCCGATAGCCGACAGCGACCTGTACAGCCCATCCCTGAAAACCTTAGGGTCGGCGATAGAAATATAATTGTAAAAAGAAATAGTTGTGCGGGGCGTATTGTCGTTAAGCACCTTCTCCTTCAGTTCCTTACGGGAAATGCGGTTGTGTAATGCGGCCATCTGCTTGAAATTTGAACCCCGCTGAACGGGATAATTTATAAAAATTGGACAGTTACAGGCTGAACCAAATTTCGGCTTTGAACACTCAAAGCCCTGCAAAGATACAAATGGGAAAGCAGTTCTTAAAACAATAACCACTCAGGGCCAGTCATCGCCCCGGTTACCGCTGAAGATGGTAAGCCCCACCCGAAAGCCGTTTTGCCATTTTCTTCCGTCAAGATAGGATTGTACAAAATCAACCCGCAACTGCTTGAGGATATTATCTATCCCCGCAAATATTTCGAAGTAATTTCTTGTGCCGTCAATATAAAAACCATTTATGCCGGTAACAAGGTAAAGGTTCAGTTTGCGTACACCGGGAATCTTATTGGTTAAAAAACCTTTCAGGTTATATTCCACATGGGCAAGGCTGTAAAATCGGGCCGTATTGCTGAATTGGTAAATAGGCAGCAACTGGAAACTGTTGAGGTATTCCGTTGCGTAGGTAGAAATATTTCCGTTGAAATGATTGTAATCCGGCAATGCCACATGGCTGGTATCCAGGAAACCGCCGATACCCACCCGGTAGCGTAGCTGCCCCAGTAGTTTCATATTTACGTTATCTGATACATCAAACCGCCACTTGCTGAAATCGGCATCACTGCCGCCGATATTTTTAATCCCCTGTGTGTATTGCAGGGAGAATACAGGGTATTTTGACCCGATGCTGATTTTCCGGTCGGGCAGTTCAATATATCTTGCCCCCGGTTGCCATCTCAGCCGGACCAAAGCAATAAAAGACTGATGGCGCTGAATATTCTCATTCACTATTTCGTAAGGATAGTTAGGCGTGTACTCCCGGTCTTCTTTATCTTTCCATGTGTAATCAGTCCTGTTCTCCAGCGGCATCCTGTCCTGGTATTGAAACCCCGCCGCCCAGGAAAAACCGGCGCCTGTTGTTTGCCGGAAACTTCCCCGCAGGTAAATGGCTTCATAACTTTTAATCCTGTTTTCCTCGTTCAGCAGGCAACTGATTGTATTGCCCCTTTCCCCAATAGGACTGTTGTTATTGAACTGAAAAACCCTTTTACCGCCGGAAAGGGTTACCGAACTGGCATACTTTTTACCGTAGGCGTAGTTAAGGGTAAGATAAGGGTTCAGGTGCTTGTTTACAAAGCCATACCTGACAACAGGTGTTACGGAAATACTTCTTCTTCCATAGCTGCTTGTGTCAAGTCGTTTGGTCCATGTAACACCGGGACTAAGCACCAAGCCTTCAGCCGGATTGAATGATACCTGTTCCAGCAAAGAGCCAAACCGCATATACGTCCTTTTCTTTTGCGATTGCATATTCTGTCCCAATAACAAAATATTCATTACGGTTACTTTATTCCGCACCCTGTCTATCGAGTCGAGGTAACGGGGATCTTTTCTTACTATTTCAAGGCTGTCTTTTTTCCGGTAATCCTTTATCTCATCCTCCAGCAGCGGTACGGGCCTGTTGTTTTCCCAGTATTCGGTTGTTTTCTTAGTAGAACTATCGGTATATTTTAATACCGTTCTGTCAAAAAGTTTTTTATCAAAATCCGGTTCTATCACTACATCCGAATACACATTGACAAAGCTGCCATGCGCATCAAAGCCGAGCATTTTAACAGCAGGATACAATACCTGGCTGGAAACAAACCATGTGCCGCTGCCTGTCACCGGCCTGAACATTTGCACCAGCCGCAACGTATCCAGTTGCTCCATCTGGGATTGTTTGGTAAGCAACAGGTCTGCCGAATGCAGCATCCAGTCATCTTCAATGATAGAGATATAACCTGAAAACAGGGGCTCGTACTTTCTTTTGGGTATTACTTTTATCCGGCTAACCTGTTTCCCTTCTTCGTAAAATGTGCCTTCATATTTATACCTGTAATAATTGAGTGCATTGTCCGATACGGGAGAAATAAACCCTCTTGGATTAAGCCGGTTGCCAATAGAAACATTGTTGTCGTATAAAGAAAAAATCCGTGGCACAGCGAGGCCAAGCCCATCGCTTTGCCCGCTTACTTTCGACGATATTACCTCCGTTTTTTCCTTGCCCGGCTTATCTACATAATACCTGGAAACTGTTTCCGATAAAAAAAGGATTTTGTTTTTGGAAGTATCCCCATCTTCAAAATCAACCGGGCGGCCCATCAGCCTTTTGGGGTAATCCCGCAGCCTGAACAACCCTTTATTATACACTTCGCACTGAAAACTGCTGAATACCTCCTGATGTACTTTTCTCTTTTTTATGGTATTGCGTATGATTTCGTAGGCCGGGTCTTCAGCCTGGTTCAGCACCACTTCATCCAATGTCATTTCCTGTACGGATAAGCTGAAATCAACCTGCAGGTCCATTCCATGCTGTACGGAAATTTTCTTTTCCTGCTTACCGTATCCCACATACTGGCAAACCAATGTGTAGGTTCCGGCCGAAAGCGTTAATGAGTACCTGCCTTCTGCATTGGCATAGGTGCCTTTGCCTGTTTCTTTTACAAATACGGAGGCATAGGGCAAAATTTTTTCCGAAGTATCGGTAACGGCGCCGCTTATATTACCGGCAAAGGATTTGAATGAGAAAAAAACAAGAACAGATAAAACAGCAGGGTATCGCATCAGCATAGATATATACTAAGATAGAGGAAAGGAGGCAGCAACCGGTTTAATAATCGTTAAAAAGCAATCGTTTATTTCCTGCTTTTCGAAGAACGCAGATAACTTCCGCTTAATGCAGCAAATCCTGCAACCAATCCTCCGACAAGACCTGTTACAAGTACCAGGTAAACAGTATTACCTCCCAACGGAAGAATGGAAGCAATTTTCTGGGAAAGAATGCTGTTATTTTTTACATCAATCCACCAGGCCAGACCTGCCCATAAAATAAACAGCCCCAAAAAACCTGATAGAAATGCCTTGCCGCCTTTCTGGTGCACCAGCACTGCCACTAAAAAGGAGGCAACGGCTATTCCCCACCAGGGGAGATATAGCCCGCTGATGAATGCCAGTAAAACGGTAAGTATAATTGCAGCAATAAATTTCATAACAATATCATTTTATGGTCTTACTCCGCTGCCTGCTTAGCCGACAGCTTTACTATCCATTTTACATTTTTATCCTTCCTGTCCCCTTCCCGCATCAGCCATAGCTTCCTGTATTTTCCTTCCGCCCAGTTATCAATAAACGAATCATAGTATTTGCTGCCAGGGTTGCCGCTTTGCCCGCCGGGATAAATACCATAGGCTTCTGCCGGGGAACTCATTTGCACCACCATCCGCCAGCTTGGCCCGTGGCTATGCGTTACGGCATTAATAATATCCCCGTTTCCGCCCACATTTAACCCTGTCCGGGCAAAAGGTTTTAAAGCATCTTTTAGCAAGTGATAAACGGTGGGATTTTTAAATTTAGCCCACTCTAATTTGCCTTCGGCTTCACTTTTTTTCAATTGCGTTGCCGCTTTTTTCAGGGCTTCTGTTACTGCATCGTATAAGGTTTCTACCTGCGGCGTATTGATATTATCAATGTACTGCATAGCAGAATCTTTCTTCAATAATTCCAGCAGGGTTTGTTCCTCCGGCTTTTTGGCGGCAGGTTCCACCCTGTTCAGTTCATCATTCCATATTACCGCTTCAAGGCTATCCCACCAGCATTGATAAACGGTTTGCCCGACAGAATTGGGCGAAGCCAGCAAATCCCAGTTCCTGAAAATATCTACAAATGTTTTTTCAGCCTCGTCGAGTTCGTTTTCTTTTACATAGTTCAATAATAGCGGCCTTGCATCTTCGGCTGTTGAGTTGAAATAATCATTCTGCAATGCCATCATATCAGCAGGTGTAATGGCATTCATGGCAGCCAGCTTATTGACAATCGTTATTCCCCTTGGCGTAATATAGCTCCCGGGAATGAAATACGGATAAGTAGCATCCGCGGGCCGCTGGTTGGCGCTTTGCAAGAAGCCTTGTACCGGGTTTTTGCTGTTCGGGTTCTCTGCCTGCGGAATAAAGCCCTGCCACATATAGCTGCTGTCTTCTCCCGGCATAATGTAAAGTCCCTGCTCATTCCATCGTGCAGGAAATTTTCCCTGCTGCCAGATGGCAATATCGCCGTCAGCAGAAGCAAAAACAAAATTCTGCCCGGGACATTGAAAATCCTTTATTGCTTCAACATAGTCATCATAATTCTTTGCCCTGTTGAGTTTGTAAAAAGTCATGCCTTCATTGCTGGGGTCATGCGCCGTCCATCTTACCGCAAGGTTGCGGTTGTTGGAATTACTATTGGAAAAACTTTCATCAAACAGCACCGGGCCAAACACGGTATAGGCAACAGTATCATACTCCGTAGCGCCGCCTTTTACTTTTATTTCTTCAATGCGGAGTGTCGTTTTCTCCCATTGCCCGTTGAACCAATACTCCTGCTTTGTTTTATCCCTGAATTTTATTTCATAATAATCTTTTACATCCCGCTGCGAGTTGGTAACGCCCCAGGCAATTTCTTCATTAAAGCCGATAATAATAAACGGCGCACCGGGCAGCGAAACGCCATACACATTGCTTGCCGGCGTTTGCAGTTGCATCTGGTACCAGATGGAAGGAAGCGACAATTCAAGATGCGGGTCGTTGGAAAGAATAGGCGCCCCGCTTTGTGTTTTACTTCCCGCTACCACCCAGTTATTGCTGCCATTGTTTGGGTGCGGTCTTGAATTTTCTTTTGCTACAACCGGCAAGCGGCTATTAAAATACAATGAATCGGCGGTGGCAGGCTGTGCCGGCACAATACCCGGCTTGGGAAAAACAGTACCTTTTGGAACAATAGGCTGCAACGAATCCGGCACCTGGGGATATAATTTCTTTATTTCATCCGGCAGAAAAACAGTCCGGGCATTTGTATAAGCAAGATCAGATTCCGTTCCCGATGCCAGCATCTTCGCCATCATCTTTAACAGCAACGCTGTTCTAAGATTTGACCATTTCTCCGGTTTAAAATTGAGCAGTTTATACTCCACCGGCAAAGCCGATTCTTTCAGCGAAGCGATATAGGAATTAATGCCATTGGTATAAGCATCAAATAATATTTTTGCCGCCGGGTCTTTCTCTATTTCTTTCAACGCATTCTCTGCGGCAAATACCATTCCCAGCCGCCGCTGCTCTTTATCAAAGTCTATCGCTTTTGCCCCCGCTATCTCACTGGCCCTCCCTGCAGCAGCTTTTGTCTGCAAATCCATCTGGAACAAACGAAATTTTGCATGTAAATATCCCTGGATGAAACAAAGGTCTTCATCGTTTCCGGCAAATACATGCGGCACCAGGCCATCATCAAAATACACTTCCGCCTTTTCTTTAAGACCTTCGAGTTCAAGTTCGCCGTTGAAATCCTTGTCATCCGGCTCCGCATTCTGCCAAAAGCCCGCCTGGGGGCTGATAAACTTACCGAGTGGGGGGATAGTTCCCCATTGCTTATTCAAGGCAAAAACCAATCCTGTTGTAACCACAGAGGATATAATAAAAGGAACAACCCGCATAAAAAATAAATAATTGGCGTAAGATAAGAATAATTGGATATGAATTTACTAAGGCGCCGCAAATCGAACAATTATTCGCCTTCGGCGAAGTGGGGTTGCCACGAAAAAACACGAAAAGGGATTGCCTGCGGCAACCAATAGTTTAGCTTGCCACGGATTACACGAATTAAGTTTTTTTTGTTCTGTGTTAATCCGTGTAATCCGTGGCAATTTTTTGTGTTATTTAGTGTGATTTCGTGGCTAAACCAAACTTATTACAGGCAACGACTTTCGTTCCGTTCTTTTTATTAATTTCATGCCAACTTAAACAAAACAACTATGGCTGTATTTATTGTAATTGGCGTCATCCTTCTCTTAGTGTTATGGCTCGTAAGCCTGTATAATAAGCTGGTAAGCCTGCGCAACAGAAGGGAAAACGCATTTGCCGATATTGACGTACAACTGCGCCAGCGGCACGACCTTATTCCCCAACTGGTGGAAACCGTGAAAGGCTATGCCGGGCATGAAAGGGATTTGCTGCTGAAAGTAACAGAGGCCCGTACAGCAGCAGTAGCTGCCACCACCATTGATGGCAAGATTGCGGCTGAACAACAACTTACCGCTGCCTTGCAGGGATTGAAAGTGCAGGTGGAGGCCTACCCTGACCTGAAAGCCAATCAGAATTTTTTACAGCTACAGGAAGAACTAAGCGATATTGAAAACAAACTGGCTGCCAGCCGCCGCTTCTTCAATGCTGCTACCACAGAGTATAACAATGCAGTGGAAACTTTTCCAAGCAACCTTATTGCCAATAATTTCGGGTTCAAACGGGAAATCATGTTCGACCTGGGCACTGATACCCGTAAGCAAATGGAAGAGCCTCCGAAGATTCAGTTTTAACGCTAATACTGCTGTAAGTAATGAGCATGAAATACGTGGGGCTTGCAAGCCAGATCCGGAAAAATAATACCAATTCGGTTCTGTTATTATTAGCATTCCCGGTAATGCTGCTGGGAATGCTCTTTCTGCTTGTTTACTTTACACAAAGTGAGCACAAGGAAGACCCTGTGCAATTGTTTTTCCAGGCGGCCCCTTTTGTGGCAGGCGCTATCGGTTTATGGTTCCTCATTGCATGGGCGGGCCATTCCACCATGATAAAAATGGCTACCGGCAGCAAGCCACTGGAAAGAAAAGAAAACAAGAAAGTGTATAACCTTTTGGAAAATCTCTGCATTTCCCAGGGAATGGCAATGCCAAAACTCTTTATTATTGAAGATGATTCTTTGAATGCCTTTGCCAGCGGCATCAGTCAAAACACATTTGCTATTTCACTTTCAAGGGGCATTATCAACAAGCTGAACGATGAAGAATTAGAAGGCGTAATAGCACACGAACTCACCCATATCCGAAACAGGGATGTAAGGGTGCTTATCATCTCCATCATTTTTGTCGGCATATTTGCTTTCCTGGCGGAGTTGGCTTTCCGCAGCATTCGTTTTGCCGGTTCCGGCAAAAAAAGCAAAGACAGTAAAGGCGCCGGGGGCATTATTTTAATTGCCATTGTTATTACAGCTCTCGCCTATTTCCTTTCTATCCTGCTCCGTTTCGGCATCAGCCGGAAAAGAGAATACCTCGCAGATGCAGGCGGCGCAGAAATGACCAAGAAACCGTATGCGCTGGCCAGCGCCTTGCGAAAAATATCCAACGACCCGATGATTGAAGCAGTGGAAAGCCGCGATGTAGCGCAATTATTCATTGACAACCCAAAACCATCGGTTCACAAATCCGTTTCCTGGGACAACCTGTTTGCCACCCACCCGCCGATTGAGAAGAGGATTTCGTTGCTGGAGCAATTTGCGTAGAAGTCGTTAATCATTAGTCTTTAGTAAGGGAGCCTGTAATCGGTTCTTTTCCTTCATTTACCGATAGGCGTAGATTTTAAATTTGATTAGTTTGCAGATTTAGATAAAAAGCATGGGAGATTACAGAAAACTTATCACTTACCAGAAAGCTTTTGACCTGGCCATGGAAATCTTTACAATAACCAAAAAATTCCTTCGGAAGAAAAATATAGCCTGGTTGACCAAATAAGAAGGTCTTCACGGTCTGTTTGCACAAATCTTGTGGAAGCCTACAAACGCAGAAGGTACAAGAGTTATTTCATATCTAAGCTAAACGATTCGGAAACGGAAAATGCAGAAACACAGGTTTGGCTGGAATTTTCAGCGGCTTGTAAATATATTTCACCTGAAAAACATAGTGAACTGACGGCCAAAAACGACGAAGTGGCCCGGCTTATACTTTACATGATCAATAATCCTGACAAGTTCCGTTAGAACGGGCTAACGACTCCCGACTAATGACTCACAGTTCCCTCCCTCCTATCATTGGTACGAAAGAAAAATTATCAAACACTTCTTCTGAGAATGTTCCGTCTTCAAGTTTTGTAATCCGTTTCATTTGCTGTACATCACCGGCGCCAAGGGGAATCACCATCATGCCGCCGGGCTTTAGTTGTTCGATTAATTTCGGGGGAATTTCCGGGGCTGCTGCTGTTATCAACACCCTGTCGAACGGCGCAAAAGTGGGCTTGCCTTCGTAGCCATCGCCATAAAAGAATTTGATAAACCGGTATTTTTCCAGGAACTTAAATTCTATCCTGGCATCAAATAATTTTCTCTGCCGTTCAATGGTAAAAACCTGTGCACCCATTTCGGCCAGCACTACGGCCTGGTAAGCGCTGCCGGTTCCAATCTCCAGTACTTTCATAAAAGGTTTTATTTCCAGCAACTGGCTTTGATAACCTACAGTGTAAGGCTGCGAGATGGTTTGTCCTTCGCCAATCGGGAAAGCCCTGTCCTCGTATGCCACTTTATCAAAAGCAGAATCGAGGAAGAAATGCCGGGGCACTGCAAGCAGGGCATCCAGCACCCTTTCGTCAGTAATGCCTTTTTGATGAAGTGATTGTACCAGTTTTTTCCGTAATCCCTGGTGTTGTAAAGTATCTTCGGTTGGTCTCATAAGTTGAGGTGCAAGATAAGGGAATGAAGGACAAGAAGGAAAGCAGATTGTCCTAACGACAATCCCGCTTATTAGCGGAACAGGTACAAAATGTATAACATTAAGGCGTTGATTCTCAACGAGTGCTTTTCTTGCAGGATTACGTCTTATAGCATAAATTTATGGGTTGTGCGTCATGCAAAAAATGCCGTCAGAATGAAAGTAAAATTAAATAGGCAAAACATATTTATCCTTTGCTGCACATTTTTGATTGTTGGAACAATCTCTTGCAATAGTCAAAGTCAATCAAATAAGGGAAATCAGATAGTACAGACTAAAACTGACAGCAAATTGTTGAACTACACCACTGGGGTTCGGTCATTTTTAGAGGATAGTAAAGGAAATATCTGGTTTGGTAGTGACAAAGAAGGAGTGTGTTTGCTTCATAATGGAGATATCCAATATTACACAACAGAAAACGGGTTAAGTCACAACCAGGTAAGAAATATTTATGAAGATAAAAATGGTGTAATATGGTTTGAATGTGGCATAGGATTAAGTACTTATGATGGACAAAAAATGTCTATATACAAAGAAAGAAACTATGATTCAACAACACAGTGGAAATTAGGAGATAAAGACATTTGGTTCAAAGCTGACGAAACAGCAGAAGGCTACAACAACCTTGAAAAGAGTCCCGGAGTGTATCAGTATGATGGAAAAAAACTTTCCTATCGCACATTTCCTGTAACACCAAAACCCGAAGATGTACATAGGTTTCAATATGCAATTTCAACACCTTTTGTAAAAGGTAAAAATGGTACGATTTGGTTTGGAGCTTACAAAGCGTTAATTGGATATAATGGCTCAGATTTCAAAATAATAACTGATGAATCTCTTGGGCTAAATGGTAAAAATGGTTCTTTGCATATTCGGGGTTTCTTGGAAGACAGCAAAGGAAATCTTTGGATTGCTAATAATGGAAAGGGTGTTTTGGTATATGATGGGAAAGAAGCAATTAATTTCACAGCAAAATATAAATTGACAAAGGAAGACACCAAAGGCAATTCTCTTGACAGAGCTTATTCCATTGGAGAGGATGCAGAAGGAAATATTTGGGTTGGGACAGTAGAATCCGGCGTATGGAGATATGATGGTAATTCTGTTAAAAATTTTACTGAAAAGGACGGACTTGATGGTAAATTCATTTCGACCATATATAAAAGCAAGCAAGGAGAATTGTGGTTTGGAGGAAACGGTGTTTATCGATTCAATGGCAATTCTTTTGAAAGAATATATTAACTACAAGTACGAACGCACAACATTAACTGTGCAAGTTGGGCTTGACGTTCAAACATCAGCTATTGCAAATCCCAGCAGCAGTTCCGGGCAGACGGAATACTATTTCTCCACCTCACCCTGCCCATTGGCACTCATTGTAACTGACGATACAATAACCAGAAAAATTTCAATTTTATGACAAAAAAGGAAATAGCACAGGACTTCCTACAACTTGCCGCCAAAGGACAGTCAAGAGAAGCCTTTCAACTTTATATTGCGGGCAATTTTATACACCATAATGCTTACTTCAAAGGGGACGGGCCTGCTTTGATGACCGCAATGGAAGAATCCGCCAAAGAAAATCCCGATAAGATTTTTGAAATGCAAAGAGCATTGGAGGACGGCAATTTAGTTGCAGTTCATTCCCGGATCAGGCAAAACCCGAATGACATGGATTATGCGGTAATTCATATTTTCCGGTTTGAAAACGACAAGATAGTTGAAGCCTGGGACTTCGGACAAGCTGTTCCTGCCGGCATAATAAACGAAAACGGAATGTTCTGTGAGATGGCCTAATTTCTACGGACAGTAAAATCTCTTACATTAGAGATTAAT
>CAZLLT010000033.1:0-19585 GCA_964560445.1 uncultured Chitinophaga sp.
GTGCCCGGGGCCGGAGTCGAACCGGCACATCCTTGCGGACGGCAGATTTTGAGTCTGCTGCGTCTACCAATTTCGCCACCCGGGCATATCCGGTTGGCTGGCGGGGCTGCAATATTAAGCCATTCCCGCCAATTGCCTTCGGATGCGGTCTAAATATTTTTTTTTGTAGTAATACGCTTTTACCTGCAGCAGCTCTTCTTCGGTAGTAGTACCTTCTTTATAATCTTCCACAATTTTTTTAACAGGTTCATAGATTTCGGATTGAAGATTTTCGATTTTCGGTTTCAGGCTGTCCGAGTCATCGCCATCCATCAGCTGCTCATTTATTTCCAGCATTTCCATCAAAAAATCAGGCGGCAGCTCATATTTCTCTTCTTCTTCCAGCAGGCCTTTCAGTTGCAGCACATACTTAATGGTTTCGTCCGGGTTTTGAAATGTTTTCCATGCTTTATTCAGAAGTGATGATTTTTCCAATGCTTCTTCCTGTTCGTCCGCCCCTTTATTAATAAAATAATCCGGGTGAAATTGTTTGCTTAGCGCAAAGAATTTTTTTGAAAGGCTGCCTGCCGCCACTTTTAACTGCACAGGTATCTCAAACAACTCAAAATAATTCATGCTTCTTTCCGGGTATTTTACTGTTAAATTTGCCTGTCATGGCAAAGGTACAATTATGTTATTGATAGGACTTATTAAAGAAGGAAAAACGCCGGAAGATAACAGGGTGGCCCTTACCCCGGTGCAATGCAGGTGGATAATAAAGAATGCCCCGGACATAAAGATCAAAGTGCAATCCTCCGGTAAAAGGTGTTTCCCGGACAGGGATTATGCGGCGGCAGGTTGCGAAGTAACGGACAACATTTCCGACTGTGATATTTTATTTGGTATAAAAGAGGTGCCGGTAAATGAGTTGCTGGAGAAAAAAACCTATTTATTTTTTTCCCATACTAAAAAGAAACAGCCACATAACCGGCAGTTGCTAAAAACAATCCTTGATAAAAAAATCCGGTTGATAGATTATGAATGCCTGGAGCATGAAGATGGCCAGCGCATTATCGGCTTCGGTTTTTTTGCGGGCATAGTAGGGGCGCACAACGGGATGATGGCTTATGGGGAAAGAACAGGCTTATATAAGCTGGACAGGGTGTATAAACAACGCAGCTTTCGTGAGCTTATCCATACTTATTTTGGATTGCGGTTACCAAATGTTAAGGTAGCTATAACCGGTTCGGGAAGGGTAACACACGGTGTGGTGGAGATCATGAACCTGATGGGCATTCATGAAGTGGAGCCGGATGATTATTTATCAAGAAGGTTTTCTTATCCTGTATATACCCAAATCAAAGGCCCTGATTTGTACCAAAGAAAAGGCGCAGGAGGATATAGCCGGTTGGAGTTTCATGAACACCCGGGAAAATATGAATGTTGTTTTTTGCCTTATGCTTCTCAAACAGATATTTTGATGAATGGAGTGTATTGGGATATAAATGTGCCGAGATTGTTTGAAAAAGAAAATGTAAAGGCGGAAGAGTTCATCATACAGACTATTGCCGATATAACAGATGATGTAAATGGCTCCGTACCGATTAATGCAGGCGACCAGACGATTGAAGACCCCATATATGGCATCAACCGGCACACCTTGGAGAAAACAGCCCCTTACCTGCCTGATTCTATTGATGTGATGGCCGTAGGCAACCTGCCCAATGAGTTGCCTAGGGATGCATCAAGATATTTTGGCGAGCAATTGATAAAATATGTATTGGAAGACCTGGTAAAAGGAGGTTCGGCGATTATTGACAGGGCTACAATAGCCCGGGACGGACAACTGACTGAACAGTTTGCCTATTTGCAGGACTATGCAGATGGGAAATAAAATGGGTTACAGGTATAGATAATAATTTTTCAGAAGAGTTATAAATTCAGGAGTATATTCCTGTTGCCTGTTCTTGATGGCCATTTCTTTTGTTTCTGTTTCCCCTGCTGTGGTATTCTGCTTAACCGCTTCCATCATTACCCTGAAATAATGGTGCTCTGCAGATTGTTTTACCAATACGATTTTTTGGGGCTGAAGACCGTATTGAGGTAAAAGTGTTGTAATATCATTCATTCGTTTATAAGGCAAAAGGATATAGAAACTGCCATTGGCTGCTAAAGTTCGCTGCACAGTAAATAGCAATTCGTTCAATGATAATTCTTCACTGTGCAAGGCAAGGTTTCGCTGCTTGTCCGGCGAGGTTAATTCTTTTTCATAAAAAGGGGGATTGCTGATGATAGCATCGTATTGCTTGCTGAATGGATAAGTTCTTACATCTTCCCGGATAACCTGTATCCTGCCAGCCCAGGGCGACACAGCAACATTTTCTTTGGCCTGTTCCGCCGCTTCTTTATCTATTTCAATTGTATCAATGAGTGCTTCGGGGAGTTGCTGGGCAAGCATAAGGCTCAATAAACCTGTTCCGCTTCCAATATCCAACAGGTTCCTGATTCCCGGTTTCAGATTTCCGGCTATCTCACCCGTCCATGCCCCGAAAAGGCAGGCATCGGTGGTTACTTTCATCGCCGACCGGCCCTGGTGTATTGTAAACTGTTTGAATTTAAAAAACGAGTTGGCCAAGTGTATTAGTTATTGTGTCGAATAGAATTAAAACTACTGCCATTCTGCCCTTGCAGATGATTGTATTTCCAATCCGGCTGTTTGCCCTGCAAGAAATTTATAATAAGCCGTAATGGCAATCATGCCTGCATTATCTGTGCAATATTGAAAATCGGGTATAAATGTTTTCCAGTTGTATTTTTTGCCGGTTTCTTCAAACTGTTTCCGTAACCCGCTGTTTGCTGAAACGCCTCCTGAAAGACAGATATTGGTAATGCCTGTTTCAATGGAAGCCTTTTTCAGCTTATTGAGCAGTATGGTAACAATGCGGTGCTGGATGGAAGCGCAAATATCCGGCAGGTTCTCTTTTATAAAACGGTTCTTTTCCTCTTCCGTTGCAGTAAACTCTTCTTTGTAGATATTGCTTTTGCCTGCGTTCTTTAAAAAATAAAGAATAGAAGTTTTCAATCCGCTGAAGCTGAAATCAAGCCCCGGTATTTTCGGTTCAGGAAAATTATATTGTAAAGGATTTCCTTCTTTTGCATGCTTATCTATCAGCGGCCCGCCGGGATAGGGGAGGCCGAGCAGTTTGGCTGATTTGTCAAACGCTTCACCTGCCGCATCATCAATGGTTTCCCCGATTACTTTCATTTGCAAAGGCGATTCGCATAATACTATCTGCGTATGCCCGCCGCTGACCGTCAGGCACAGAAAAGGAAAAGCCGGTTTAGGGTCATCAATCAGGTTGGCCAGTACATGTGCCTGCATGTGATGCACGGCAATCAAAGGTTTGCCTGTGGCCAGGGCCAATGATTTGGCAAATTGCCCGCCAACAAGCAGGGAGCCGATAAGCCCCGGTGATTGGGTGAAGCCGATAGCGTCAACCTGCTCCAATGTATAATGAGATTGTTTTAATGCTTCGTCAACAACAGGGATGATGTTTTGTATATGCGCCCTTGAAGCCAGTTCGGGCACTACGCCACCGTATTTTTCATGAACGGCCTGGCTGGCAACACTATTCGATACTATTTTTCCATCAGCGCAGATTGCTGCGGACGTTTCATCACAGGATGATTCTATGGCGAGGATTATAGGCATAGTGTACCGGCAAAGTTATGAAGATGGATTTTCTTCCTGCCTGGAACGTTTTGGGGTAGCAATTCAAGTTGAATTATATCCCAATGGGCTTCAAAGACCGCGAAGAAAACAATGTTGGCTATAAATGCTTTGTGTACTTGGCGCCTTTGTGGGATATATTTTTAATAACAAATTGGGTTACTGCCTTTCTTTGGACAGTGCACCAGCAGGGATATTGGGTTTAAAATTTAGCCACTTAAGGCACTAAACCGTACAAAGTATTCTTCGTGAAATCTTTGTTCTTTTGAGCCTTTATGACATATCTTGTCCGAACTTTGAAACGAACCTATTACCCGATAAAAAATAACAGGTGAAAAAGAAAGAAAAAGAAACCCAATGCTGCGAAGTGAAATGCGAGGAACCTCTTGACCTGTTGTTCTGGGATACCCGATGGCGGCAAAAGGATACGGGTTGGGATATTGGTTATGCCTCGCCTGCTATTACAGCATATATGTCGCAATACAGGAATAAAGATGCAGCTATATTGATCCCCGGCTGTGGAAATGCTTATGAAGCCGGTTACCTGGCAGAGAATGGGTTTACAAATATCACCCTGCTTGATATTGCGCCTGCGGCTGTTGAAATGCTGAAAGAGAAATTTATCAACCATAAGCAGATAAGGGTTTTGCAGGATGATTTTTTTCAGCATGAGGGTAAATATGATCTTATGATTGAGCAAACATTTTTTTGCGCTATCCCTCCTGCAAGGAGAAAGGAGTATGCAGCGAAAGCCGCTTCTTTGCTTAATAAAGAAGGGAAAGTTATAGGAGTATTATTTGATAAGGTTTTTGAAAAGCAAGGCCCCCCGTTTGGAGGTTGTTCATGTGAGTACAAGCCAATTTTTGAGCCGTATTTTACCATTAAAACAATGATCGAATGTTATAACAGTATTCCGCCCAGGGCGGGTTCGGAACTGTTTATTAACCTGGTTAAAAAAAATACTAACCAAAGCAAATAAAAGCATGATAGAGCTTATCAAACAACCCTGGCCCTGGTATATAGCGGGCCCGTTGATCGGATTGACAGTTCCGCTTCTTTTATTACTCGGTAATAAACCGTTAGGCATCAGCGCTTCGTTTCGGCACATCTGCGCTTCCTGTATTCCTTTCAACGTACGGTTTTTCAAATATGATTGGAAAAAGGAGATATGGAATCTTTTTTTTGTAGCTGGCATTTTTTTAGGCGGCGTCATTGCTGCAAACCTCTTGTCAAATCCGGATCCGGTGACAGTAAATCCTAAGCTGGCAGCAGAACTTGCAGGATATGGCATCACCAATTATGCTAACCTGGTTCCCCAGGATATTATTAACTGGCAGGCCTTAGCCACTCTTAAAGGCTTCTTATTAATGGTAGCAGGCGGTTTCCTGGTAGGTTTTGGAACCCGCTATGCAGGGGGCTGCACAAGCGGACATGCCATTATGGGACTATCTAACCTGCAATTGCCGTCTTTGATTGCAACTATATGCTTTATGATTGGCGGCTTTATTATGGCAAACTTGGTCATGCCTTTTATTCTTTCACTTTAAAGTAAATGAAGATGCAGCAGCAAACTGGAACCAATACGGATTTTGAAGTTCGTTCTTTAGATGCCACTCCGGGAAGTGAAAACCGTTTTGAGAACAGGTGGTATTATAACCTGAAATACCTGGTTGCAGGCACATTGTTCGGTATTGTGCTTGTAAAAGCGGAGGTAGTAAGCTGGTTTCGCATACAGGAAATGTTCAGGCTGCAGTCCTTTCACATGTACGGGGTAATTGGCAGCGCCGTTGTGGTGGGAATAATCTCAGTCTGGCTGATAAAGAAATTCAGGATTAAAACTATTTACGGCGAACCGATTACCTTATCTTCAAGGCAATTCAGCAAGGGGCAAATCTATGGCGGTTTGTTGTTCGGCTTTGGATGGGCTTTGACAGGGGCTTGTCCGGGCCCGCTATTTGCACAAATAGGAACAGGTGCAACCGTTATTGCTGTTACACTTTTAAGCGCTATTGCAGGTACCTGGGTATATGGCTGCATAAGAGAGAGATTGCCTCATTAGGAAGTAGTATTTTTAATAAAAAGTAATTTTAATGAGACCTTACATACTTGCCGAAACAAACTGGAAACATGTAAAAGAAGAGAGCTTCAACGTGGTTGTGCTGCCCTGGGGCGCCACAGAAGCGCATAATTTTCATTTGCCTTATGCCACGGATGTTATCGAAGCAGAACGGATAGCTGCTGAAGCAGCAAGGATAGCCTGGGAAAAAGGAGCTAAAGTCATTGTGTTGCCAACTATCCCATTTGGAGTAAATACCGGGCAGCCCGATATAAAACTGGATATCAATATCAACCCGAGTACACAACTCATCATTCTTACGGATATTATTGAAGTGCTTAACAGGCAGGGCATGTATAAGTTGCTGATCCTAAACGGGCATGGTGGAAATGATTTTAAGCCTGTTATCAGGGAACTTGGATTAAAATTCCCTCAAATGTTTATCAGCCTTTGTAATTGCCTGAAGGCGGTAAACAGTAAAACTTATTTTGATAATCCCGGCGACCATGCTGATGAAATGGAAACAAGCCTCCTGCTTCATCTTGTACCTGGTTTGGTGCTGCCGTTATCAGAAGCCGGGCCCGGAACTGAAAAAAAGAATAAGATAAAAGCGTATGGGGAAGGCTGGGCCTGGGCCGAACGAAAATGGTCGCAAATAACGGAAGATACAGGAGTAGGTAGCCCGGAATTAGCTACAAAGGAAAAGGGGGAGGTTTTCTTTAAGGCTGTTACCGAAAAAATTGCAGGATACCTGCTTGAATTAGATAAATGCGATATCAATAATTTATACGAATAGCGGTATGCAGATTGTTGTTAGCTGCTCATTTCTGTAACGGGGTTTACCTGCTTTCCGGTATAATGCACTTTTCTTACCGTATATGTTTTCTTGTTCTGCGATTCAAAATAGGTTCTTGTGCTGATGTCGGCTACGATGCCGATGGTTATAAACTGTATACCGCCTAACAGGAGTATTAATCCGAGAATGAGCAGGGGCTTGCCGCCAATATCCTGTCCCATTATTTTTAAGATAAGCAGGTAAATATTGATGGCAACGCCAATGCCAAAACTGATGAAGCCGATAGGGCCAAAGAGGTGCATTGGTTTTTGCAGGTATTTACGCATAAAGACCATCAGCACTAAGTCGCTCATCACTTTAAAAGTGCGGTTGATGCCGTATTTGCTTTTTCCATGAATCCGGGCATGGTGCTTTACATCTACCTGTGTAATCCTGGCGCCCTGCAATTTGGCCAGCACCGGAATAAAACGGTGCAATTCACCATAAAGCCCCAACTCTTCTGCAATTTCTTTCCTGAAAACCTTGAGGGTGCAGCCATAGTCTTTGATGTACACGCCGGTCATCCTGCGGATAAGGGCATTGGCAATGCGGCTTGGGATTTTGCGAAGGAACATGCCGTCTTTCCTGTTCTTGCGGTTGCCCGCCACTACATCCCATTCTTCCACTTTTAAGAGTTGCAACATGCCGGGAATATCATCCGGGTCGTTTTGAAGATCGCCATCAAGCAGGGCAACATAGCGGCCGCTGGAATGATCAATCCCTGCCGTCATGGCTGTACTTTGACCATAATTTTTTCTCAACTCAACAAGAACAACCCTTTCGTCTGCATTGGCCAGGATTTTTTGCCTGGTTTTATCAGTAGAGCCGTCATCTACAAGTATTACTTCATAATCAATATTTATCAAAGCCGTTTGTACTGCATGCAGCAGCGGCTCAATATTGTCCTCCTCATTCATTACCGTTATAACAACTGATAATTCCCGCATCTGTATAAAAATTGATGCAAAGGTAGGGAATGAAAAGGGATGTTGTTTTGCCTGCTGCCGGTTTGCACTAAGCTTCAATCCCCGCCAGTTCAAGACTTCTTTTCTTCAGCTTTCTTGTTTCAATATCTTCAATAACGGGGTTGGCGGTAAGTACAAGGGAAACGCCGTTTTCCTTCCACCAGGTATTTTCTTTTAGTTCAGAAAATGCGATGAGGCCGATGAGATATTTTCTTTCTTCCTGTGCATGCCATTCTTCTATCCATTCAAATTTATCCTTGGGTATCAGCGACAGGTCGTCAAAGCTTATATATGTTCTGAGGTAGATGTCATTACTAAGCTCAAGCGGCTGGTGGTGATATAGTTTCTTGTACTCGTATTTATAATTATAGCGTAATGCAGAAATATCACTCAGTACCGCCGATGCTGTAGGAAAGCTGCCTGCCCCTTTTCCATAAAAGAACTGTTTATCTGCAAACCCGCTTTCGATTACTACTCCGTTGTATTCATTCTTTACAAAGGCCAGGTGGTCGTCATGGTTTACAAACTGGGGAAGTACAAAGGCAACCACTTTGCCATTGCCCAATTTTTTCGCCTGCGCTACTAATTTTATTTCCTGCTTTTTTGCTGCGGCGGTAAGTGCATCTTCCTTATGGATATTTTGAATGCCGTTGAACAAAATATTGTCCGGGTTTTCAATAATCCCGTATGCATGGGTAAGCAGGAATGTCCATTTGTTCACTGCATCATATCCTTCTACATCAAGTACAGGATTACTTTCCGCAAAACCGGCCTGTTGAGCCAGTAACAAAGCCTGCTTAAAGTCAAGCCCTTCTTCAAAAATTTTGGTTAGAATGAAATTAGTGGAGCCATTTACAATGGCCTTAATGGAATGCAAAAGGTCGTTATCATAATATTCTTCGAGGTTTCTGATAACAGGGATTGAGGCGCAGGCAGCCGATTCGTATAGAAATGACTTTCCTGTTTGCTCCTGTAATGATAAAAGTTCGTTTAAATGAGCTGCTATCATTTTTTTGCTTGCGCTTACTACATCTTTCCCGTTCAGCAGAGCGGTTGACACAATTTCAAATGCGGCATCGGCATCATCAATTACTTCCACGATTACGTTGATGTCCCTGTCGTTGAGCACATCGTTCCGGTCTGTTGTAAAAAGAGAAGCCGGGGCATTTCTTTTTTTGCCGTAGTTTTTGATACATACTCTCTTTATGCTGGCATTCAGGGAAGGGGTTTGTTGCAGCACTTTGTAAAGGCCTTCGCCAACAACGCCAAATCCAAACAGGCCGATGGTTAATTTTTTTTGCATTTGTTACACATTTTTGCCGGTTTTACGCAACGGCTTCGTTTTGTACCTTTTGTTTCTCAGCTACTTTTTCAAAAGCTTGTTTTAAATCTTCTACCAGGTCTGCTGCTTCTTCCAGCCCCACAGAGAGGCGGATAAGGCTGTCGGCTACACCGGCGGCCCTTCTTGTTTCTGCGGGGGTTGATTTGTGGGTCATTTGTGCGGGGTGGCAAAGCAGGCTTTTTACACCGCCCAGGCTTTCGGCCAGTTTGAAATATTTTGTAGAAGTTACAAAATCGTTGGCCGCATCTTCCGTATCATTTTTGAGAGTGAAGGATACAATGCCCCCAAAACCTTTGGATTGGGCGGCGGCAATGGCATGATTATAATGGTTTTTCAATCCGGGGTAATATATTTTATCAACCGCAGGGTGTGTTTCCAGAAATTCGGCAACAATCTGTGCGTTGATGCAATGTTGTTTTACTCTCAGGTTCAGTGTTTCAATGCCGCGGATAATCAGCCAACTGTCAAAAGGAGCCAGGATGGCGCCGCTGGCATTCTGAATGAATTTTATTTTATCGCCCAGCTCTTTTTCTTTGGTAATTACCAATCCGGCTATCAGGTCGCTATGGCCGCCGAGGTATTTTGTAGCGGAGTGAATAACGATGTCGGCGCCCAGTGTAAGCGGCTGCTGCAATACAGGGGAGGCAAATGTATTATCCACGCACAGCCAGGCATTGTTGGCTTTTGCAATTTTTGCAATAGCGGCAATATCCGAAATTTTTAAAGTAGGATTAGTCGGTGTTTCAATCCAGACCAGTTTTGTTTGTGGCGTAACGGCGTTGAAAACATTTTCAGCATTGGTACTGTCAACATAGGTTACTTTGATGCCGAATTTTTCATAGATATGGGTGAAAAGGCGGAAGGCGCCCCCGTAAATATCATCAACAGCTACAATTTCATCGCCTGCTTTTAAGAGTTTTACAACTGCGTCAATAGCAGCCAGGCCGCTTGCAAAAGCAACGCCGGTGCTGCCTTTTTCTAATTGTGCAATGATGTTTTCCAAGATGGCCCTGGTGGGGTTGTTGGTACGGGAATAATCATATCCTTTATTTACTCCTGGCGCCTCCTGCACATAGGTAGAGGTTTGGTAAATGGGTACGGAGATAGCTCCTGTTTGTTCATCAACCGGGATGCTGTGGATCAATTGTGTTGCGTTGCTCATGTTGTAATCCTCCTTTCTTTTTACGAAGAGTTTGTTGTTTTAAAAAATGATACAAGAAAGTGAAGAGTATTGACGGAGAGCTGTTTTACAAAGAGATGTAAAACAAAAAAGCTCATCCGACAAATCAGATGAGCTGTAAATATTGTGTGTTAAAATATTCCGTGGCGTTTATCTGACTTATCTGTCACGCCTTACGGCGTGATGGAATTGGCACCTTTTTCACGCTGGTGGCGTGAAGAGGTTGTCAAGGCTTCATCGGGCCATTACCCTCTGCCTTTCTTGATAAGAGAAATAAAAAGAACTGGTGCAAAGATAAACGGTAGTTTTTTGATTTTCCAAAAAACAAAGCTGATTTTTTTATTTGGCGCTAACACTTGTTTATTTTTTGCTTCCAAAAAGCAGTAAAAAAAGGAGGCTGTACCCCTACAGCCTCCCGGTATTTATGAACCGACCCTATAAGTATTTTAAAGATCATCCGAAGTGGCAGGAGCATCAACCGGCTTTGTAACTACTTTCGTTCCTACGTATGTCCAGGTTTTAGATTGTTCTGCTTCTTTTGTTTTAACCTTGCTTAGTTCTGGTTCGTTAGCCGCTTCTTCAGCAACTGCGAAAACCGACTCGGGATCTGCCGCATTATAGCTCTTTCCGACAAGGATGCTAAGCGTATTTGTTTCTTTGTCGAAAATCAATGTTCCTTCCGCTACCTCCTTGCCTTCAGCATTTTTTTGCTCAGGGATTTTATAGGTAGCCGGCGATTTTCTTAGCATAGCCTTTATCTTACCCTGCGGTAAGCCTTCTACCCACACAATTCCTTTACTGTTGGCATCAAGCGAAATGGTAACGGAAGGAGCATCGGCGTTCGTTGTTGATTCATAGGTTCCTAAAGCAGGAAAAATATCTTCATTGGTAAGAGGGGCCCTGGCCGGTATCAGCTTGTTTTCGTACCGGGCATTAATTTCTTCAACAGTTGGGTTTTTTCTTGCCTCCCATGTTTTAGCGGTTTCGGTTTTTACAGGCACTTCTTCCGTTTGAGCAACGGAGGTCAGCGAGAATATAGAAAGTAGCACAACGCCTGCCGACAGAATAATTCTTTTCATAAGTTATTTTTTAATTTTTAATCAATTCAGGTCTACTGTTCAAAATACTGTGCCAAAAACAGGAATTGTGGAAAAGTCCGTTTTTTTAGCCGTAGTGTTAAGCATGTTGTAAGGCTTTTTGTACCACCCTTGCTTGTCCTTATCTTCGTTGATAATCATGGCAAAGAAGGAGAAAAAGGCAGCTACGGTTTCGGGTACACAAGGGTATATAGAGGTTTTTGGCGCCAGGATGCATAACCTGAAGAATATTGATATTTCTATACCGAAAAATAAACTCGTTGTTATCACCGGTATCAGCGGTAGCGGTAAATCTTCTTTAGCTTTTGATACCATTTATTCAGAAGGACAAAGAAGGTATATGGAAACCTTCGGAGCTTATGCCCGCCAGTTTATTGGCGATATGGAACGTCCTGATGTTGATAAAATCACAGGCCTGTCGCCGGTTATCTCCATTGAGCAGAAAACTACCAATAAAAACCCCAGGTCAACGGTGGGTACGGTTACAGAAGTATATGATTTCTTGCGCCTGCTTTTTGCAAGAATAGGAGAAGCTTATTCTTATAATACGGGTAAGAGAATGGTAAAGTGGAGCGAAGAGGAGATAGTTGATAATATTATTAAAAAGTACAAAGGAAAAAAAATTGTGTTACTGGCGCCTCTGGTACGGGGCCGTAAAGGACACTACCGGGAGCTTTTTGAAGATATGCGGAAGAAAGGTTTTGTGAAGGTAAGAGTGGATGGGGAGATAAAGGAGCTTGTTCCCAGAATGCAGGTTGACCGGTACAAAATACATGATATTGAGGTAGTGATAGACCGGCTCCAGGTTGCGGCGGAGCTTAGGGCAAGGTTAAGCG
The DNA here is from genome assembly GCA_964560445.1 of uncultured Chitinophaga sp. Lineage (GTDB taxonomy): Bacteria > Bacteroidota > Bacteroidia > Chitinophagales > Chitinophagaceae > JJ008. The sequence goes on from CAZLLT010000033.1 coordinate 12,021, forward strand.
AAAGTGTGCAGCAGTCGCTGAAGATCGGGAAAGACCTGATGTTTGTGGCCTCCCCAAGCCCCTCTGAAGGAGGGGTTTCAGAAACCCCGAACAAGAAAAAGTCTTTACGGAACTTGGAGTCCGAGAACCTCCCTACTGATGGCATGGGAGCCCTATACTCCAAGATGCTGATGTGCGAGGACACTGGTATCAGTTACGAAGAGCCATCGCCTAATTCTTTTTCATTTAACTCACCTTATGGTGCTTGTCCGGTGTGCAAAGGGTTGGGTAATGTTTATACCATTAACATAGATTTGGTATTACCGGATAAAAAATTATCGGTGAAAGAAGGGGGCATTGCCCCGCTTGGCGAAGAAAGAGAGGCCAGCGTATTTCAGCAGGTGGTGGCGTTTGCCAGGAAGAATAAAATAAACCTGGATAAACCGGTTGGCGAATTATCAAAGCCGCATCTTGATCTTTTGCTGTTTGGAGATAAAGGCATTAACCCTTTGTTAAACATTGATGAATCGGATGAAACGGTTCCGCAGGAATATACCGGCAGCTATGAAGGGATAGTGCCCATGCTGAAGCGGTGGTTTGTATCTCCCCACAGCACCGATTTTTTACGGGAGTGGGTGGAAAAATATACAGAGTTGGCTGTTTGCCAGAACTGTAGTGGGGCAAGGCTGAAAAAAGAAAGCCTCTGGTTTAAAATTGCCGGACGCAATATTTCCGAACTGGGGGAAATGAACCTTGATAACCTCTATGCCTGGTTCGATGGTATTGAATTGCGGATTGATAATAAGCAGAAAGCTATTGCAAAGGACATCCTGAAAGAGATAAGGGAGCGGCTGATGTTTCTTTTAGATGTCGGGTTAACCTATCTCACCCTCAACAGGCCATCCCGTACGTTGAGTGGTGGCGAATCGCAGCGTATTCGTTTGGCAACACAAATAGGTTCCCAGTTGCAGGGCATAACCTATATACTGGATGAGCCGTCCATTGGCCTGCACCAACGGGATAACCATCGCTTGATAGAAGCGTTGAAAAACCTGCGGGATATTGGCAATAGTGTGCTGGTGGTAGAGCATGATAAGGACATCATGCTGGCAGCCGACCATTTAATTGATATTGGACCAAAGGCAGGGTTTCATGGAGGAAGGATAGTGGCGCAGGGCGAACCGGAGGAACTGCTGCAGTTGGATACACTTACCTCCGGTTATCTCAATGGCCATAGAAAAATCCGTGTGCCTGAAGAAAGAAGAAAGGGCAATGGTAAATTTCTTGAAATAAAAGGCGCCAGGGGCAACAACCTGCAAAATGTGAATGTGCAATTCCCCCTTGGAAAGTTTATTTGTGTTACAGGAGTAAGCGGAAGCGGCAAATCAACATTGGTCAATGAAACGCTGTATCCCATTTTATCACAACATGCCTATAATTCCAAAACAGCGCCACTGGAATACAAGTCAGTGAAAGGGTTGGAGCATATTGATAAGGTAATAGAAATTGATCAGTCGCCTATTGGCCGCACTCCAAGAAGTAACCCGGCGACTTATTGTGGTTTTTTTACTGACATCAGGACATTGTTTGCATCTGTACCAGAAGCAAAGATCAGGGGATATAATGCAGGGCGTTTTTCTTTTAATGTAAAAAGCGGCCGTTGTGATGTGTGTGAAGGAGGCGGTATGCGGGTTATCGAAATGAATTTTTTGCCGGATGTATATGTGCATTGTGAGAAATGCAATGGCAAACGCTATAACCGGGAAACACTGGAGATACGTTACAAAGGAAAATCCATTTCCGATGTGTTGGATATGACGGTAGAAGAAGCGGTCGGGTTTTTTCAGGCCGTTCCATACATTTATAGAAAAATAAAAGTACTGGAAGAAGTGGGCCTGGGTTATATAACATTAGGCCAATCTGCAGTAACATTAAGCGGGGGAGAAGCGCAGCGGGTGAAGCTATCAACAGAGCTTTCCAAGAGGGATACCGGTAAGACATTCTATATCTTAGATGAACCAACCACCGGGTTACATTTTGAAGATATACAGCACCTGCTCGATGTATTGAATAAATTGGTTGACCGGGGCAATACGGTATTGGTGGTAGAGCATAACTTAGATGTCATTAAAGTAGCTGACCATATCATTGACATCGGCCCTGAAGGGGGCGATGGGGGAGGAAGAATATTATTTGAAGGAACGCCGGAAGAATTGGCAAAGTGCAAGGAGAGTTATACCGGCGAATTTTTAAAAACAGAATTAAACTAAAAACTATGCGAATAGATAAATTCAGCGACCTGCCTGAATGGGACGATGATGATTTCAGGGATGAGGAGGATGAAGGCGAAGAGTGGAAGCCCAATCCCACCCGTGATGCCTGTAAGGCATTGTATGAGAAATGGCAGGAGATTATGGTGATGCTTGGCGGCGTGCTGGAGCCGGATAAAGAAGACGAAGAGGAGGGTGATAATATAAGGCTTTTCGACAGGGAACGCAAACAGATGTTGTTAGGCGATGCTTACGAAGTAGGTGTAAAAATCAATAGTTCGGAGGTGGGCGGTATGTATGTGATACGAATGGAAAATGCGTCTATTATCCGTAAGAATGCCCAGTCCATTGCCAGCGCTATGTTAACGCTGGGCTATGATAACCAGGTAGAGGAAAAATATGTGGAGTTGATAAGGGAAGAGATAAACAGGTTCAAAGGATTGTTCAGGGCATGGGTCAATACATTTGAAAAAGATGAGTTTACGGATGATTGGGGGTTGTTTATATAAAAAACCCCGTTTCATTACAGAAACAGGGTTTTGATAATTTTATTATTCGGAATTTAAAGACCAAAATCCCTGAGCGAAGTAACCTTAGGATAAAACAGTTGATTCTGTAAATAAGTAAGCAACAGGTTTATTACAATTGCTACAACCAGCACCACTACGAAATAATTTATCTTCTTGTCTTCCGGCGTTTTCTTAAGTATAGGAAGACCTACATACAAAAGGTATAAACCATAAAGTCCTGCCAGTGCCGCTATGACAGCTAATGAAGGAAGGATGAGGAAAACGCTGGCTACCAACCCGGCAGTGGTTGAGTAAGCGGCAACCTGGAACGATTTGTTGAAATTCTTTTCAGAACCGAAATTAGCAGCCAGTGCATCAATTATAAAGGCAAGTATATACACACTTACAATGCTTCTGACGGCAAAGCCAAGCGCCATTTTAATTCCGAATTCAGTAGACTTTAGTTTTATGCCCCAACCAAAGTTCATTCCCACTAACCCGAATCCGATAAATGCGGCGATAGTTCCGATTGCGACAAGGGGAAGAAGGTAAGAGATGGTAATTTTTGTGGAATCATCGTTTTCGCCATTGATGACCTGCCATTCTTTTGGCGGAATTGTCAAAATGTTTTTGACTCTTTCGATTAGGTTCATTTCAGTGTTGATTTTGATTAGACCTACTCATTTGGCTTTTCGGTATCCGCCCCCGGGTTTCTGGGTTCCGGGAACCTCCTAATACTGAACTAATATAGGATAGTTTTAGAGAAACCCGTTCCGGGATAAGATTTTTTTTTCAATTAATAGCCTGGGAAAGGGAGCAAAAGTGGGGGAGATGACAAACACCCGCAGGGAAGGACAGGAGAAATTGAAAAATTTTGGCAAGGGCTTGATTACATTGTTTTTCACCCGGACACCGGATTTTAGCAATTTTCCTGCCTTTTACGGGCTTCTTAGTTATGACAATTAAAAGAGCTCAGGATTGGTTTTTGCCCGGGCAAGGCAGAGAGTGATTAATAAAATTTTCTACATAAAGGGTACCAATAGAGAACGGATCAGGTTTTATTAACCAGGTATTAGATTTTATTAAGCTCTCTGTTGCCTGCGGGACTTCATTTATAAGACGTTTGTTTATCGTATTTCAAATTTTCCGTTTGCGGCTTCTTCATCCCCGGAAAATACCCGGTAGATGTATTGCCCTCTTTTTAAACCGGCCAGCCTGTAGCTGTCTTTAGGTTTCATCTTGTGGTGCTGTACCATTTGGCCTCCTGTATCAAAGACAAAAAAGTCAAGCTGCTTTTGTTTGCTTTTGTTTTTTTTCGCCTTTACCACCATTTCCCTTTTCATTACATGTGGGGTGATTTTTACCGGCGGGTCATTTTTTGCCGCTGTTGCAAATACGGTACTGATGCCGTTATGATTTACCTGCAAACCGATAGAGTTAGGAGCTGCTGATAATTCCGATGTAGTTGTCATCGCAACTGCCAATGATAGCATTAAAAGCTTGCTGGGTAGTGTTGTCTTCATGTGATGGGTTGTTGGTGGTTTATGATGCTTCTTAATAGAATACAGGACATTTTAACTGGCGAAGGGAAGGGCTGTTGTTTATCCTCCAACCCATTCTCAATAAGGTTGAAAAGTAAGCATCGTTTTCTTTCGGATCTCCCCTTTCCGCAAATTCCTGGTAAGGTCTTGTAGACGGGAAAGAATAGGTTCCCCTGTAATATAAACGGCGGGCTTTTGCTGCATCGGCAGCAGAAAGATAGGCATCAAAATAGATGGGGTCTATGTAGTAATTATGGCTTACATCATCCACATAATCGGTAAAAAGCTTTCTGTGCAGGATTTCGAACCCTATGTAAGCATTTTCCTTATAATAATATTTTAATCCGGCTCCAAGTACAACATTCATTTGGGTTAGCTTGTAAGGTTTGCTGTCAGGATATTCTGCAAAACCCTGTCCTTCCAGATGGAGTGGCGCCAGCTTAACCCATTGGCCGTTTACGTCTTTGGCTTCAGGATTAAAATTGAAAATACCTGCGCCTATCAATCCGTAGGGGCGCAATTTACCTTGCAAGCCATCATATTTCTCCAGGAAATAAGTAGGGTAAAACTCAAGCGCCACATAGGCTTCCTTAATTTTTGAGCGGAAATGGAGATTGCGGTATTTCCGGTCTTCCTCAGCGCCGCCTTTTGCCGGGGCCTGGGCATCATCTCCCGCAACCTGCCCCATATTGGCGGCAACACGCAGGCCAATCCATTCTACCGGATAAAAATTGGCATATAATCCCATACTTACTTTTGTAGTAGGTAAATCAAGGTCTTTGATAAAGGTCTTGCCTACTCCGGCGCTGCCACCAAGGTCGCCGAGGAAAAACATGGGGCCAACTCCCAGGCCGAGTTCCAGCTTACCGTTTCCGGTAGTAATTGATTGGGAATGGGACTGAATTGAAAAGAAAGTAAATAAACAAACAAGTACGGAAAGCCGTACTGAAAGTACACTAGTTCTCATTGGTATTAGATTTCTGGTTTTCTACTATTGGATTTCAGAGCCAAAATAGAGAAACTAATAGCAGGTAAGAAGCTTGCAGCTTTTTTTTTGAGATTTCCGGGCTGAAACGAGACCTTCTACTTAGTGGTTTTACTAAAAGCGGTCAGGGCTTTAGCATTTCAATATGCTCAATGCCGTCTTCAAGGTAAACATCCCCTGTTTCTTTGAAACCCAGCGAAGCGTAAAATTTCTTTAAATAAAGTTGCGCCCCGATCCGTATCGGGCATTGACCGAACAGCGTATATACCTGCTCTATAGCGGTACGCATTAATTCTCTGCCAAAACCTTTTGCCCTGAAATGAGGTGATGTAAGAACCCGGCCGATTGACGCTTCGGCATAGCTGATACCGGCAGGAATAATTCTGCAGTAAGCCGCTAATTCTTTCCCGCACCAGCCCATAAGGTGGAAAGCTGTATCATCTTTATTATCTGCATCCTGGTACGGGCAATTTTGTTCCACGATAAAAACTTCGTTACGCAGGCGCAGCAGGGTGTATAATTCCTTTAGGGTAAGGTCTTCAAAGTGTTTGCATATCCATTTTGGAGGCATATATAATATAATAGGAGTCAGTATTCTGCTAATAGTTGTATTTATCTTTCCAAAGCCCTTTTAGAAACTTTCTCAGTTCTTCTTCCCTCGCATTTTTACCGGGAACATAAAAGCGGGAGCCGGTAATTTTATCAGGTAGATATTCCTGTGCCGAAAAGTTATTATCGTATTCATGGGAGTATTGGTAGTTATTTCCATATCCCATGTTTTTCATCAATTTGGTGGGGGCGTTGCGTAAATGCAATGGAACCGGCAGATCGCCATGTTTTTTTACAGCAGCAATGGCTTCACTGATGGCAGTTACTGCCGAATTGCTTTTGGGCGAGGCGGCAAGATAAGAGGCGCATTGGGAAAGGATGATGCCTGCCTCCGGGTAGCCTATTTTATTTACCGCTTCAAAAGCTGCGTTGGCCATTACCAGGGCTGTAGGGTTGGCATTGCCTATATCCTCGCTTGCCAATATCACCATTCTTCTGGCAATAAACTTTACATCCTGTCCTCCTTCAATCATACGGGCAAGCCAGTAAATGGCTGCATTCGGGTCGCTCCCCCTGACGGATTTTATAAAGGCGGAAATAATATCATAATGTTGCTCACCGGTCTTGTCATACAGGGCAATCCTTTGCTGGGCCACTTTCATCACCAGTTCATCTGTGAGGACAATCTTTCCGTCAGTAGCGTTTACTACTACTTCAAATAAATTAAGCAGTTTTCTGGCATCACCTCCTGCAATATTCAGCAGGGCGGATGTTTCTTTGATCTCTATTTTTCTTTTTTGAAGCTGCTCATCTTTTTCGATGGCTGTATGCAGCAGGCCTTTAAGCTCTTTATCTTCCAGCGGCTTCAGCACATACACATGGCAGCGGCTGAGCAAGGCGCTGTTCACTTCAAAAGAAGGATTTTCGGTAGTGGCGCCAATCAGTGTAACGATTCCTTTTTCAACAGCCCCTAATAATGCATCCTGCTGGCTTTTGTTGAAGCGGTGTATTTCATCAATAAACAAAACCGAGCCTTGCCGGTGTGTAGCCCGTTCTATTACTTCTCTGATATCTTTAACGCCGGCATTAATGGCGCTGAGCTGAAAAAAGGGAACATGAAGCGTTTGGGCAATGATATGGGCAATGGTTGTTTTGCCTGTGCCCGGAGGCCCCCAAAGAATCAGTGAAGGGATCTTGCCCTGTTCAATAGCTGTTCTGAGCACACTTCCTTTACCTGTAATATGTTCCTGACCTGCCAGTTCTTCCAGGGACACAGGCCGTAACCTCTCTGCCAGCGGGGCATTTGTATTCATGTGCCGAAAGTAGCAAAAAAAAGCAGGCGCCAGGGCCTGCTTTACTGATCTTGCAATTCAATTCTTAATAGAACCCGTAGCTGAAATAACCGGAACAGTTGCCTGCTTTGGTTGGCCATTCTACAGTACCCCCGGCGGATAATCCGTAGATAGTGGTGTAGCCGTCAGCTACATAAACAGTGCCTTTTCCGTAAGGAGAAAGCTGGCCTTTGTAATAACCGTCAACATACACATTGATATAATATCCTGTGTAGTTGGTAAAATCAATGGCGCAGGTGCCCCTTGATTTGTCTTCCGGGTTATCCGTAGTAGGGGCTTCTGATTTAATATTGGGATTGGAGCCCCTGTTGGCCTCTACTTTTTGCGATTCTACCTTTACAGTAATTTGTTTTTGAGCAGATGCTGTGCTGGAAGACACA
>CAZLLT010000034.1:0-19479 GCA_964560445.1 uncultured Chitinophaga sp.
ATATGGAGCGGAAGACCGGGCTCGAACCGGCCACCCCGACCTTGGCAAGGTCGTGCTCTACCAAATGAGCTACTTCCGCATATTGTAAGAACCTATTGAAGCATCCTTAGTCAAATTGCCGAACCCGTTATGTTGACTTTGGCGCTGCCTGTTTTTGCCGATACTATTCCCGGCCTTTAAAGAACTAAAGGGCTGCAAAAATAAGTATTATGACTTTTGCAGAAAAATTTTGCCCTGCTTATTTATACTTCGGTGTGTATAAAGTGCTCTCCTGCACAGGAGCCTCTATTTTCTCGTATTTTTTGGTATAAAGGCTGTAGCAGCCCCCTAAAACCAATGCAACTATGCAGGCTATCTGCAGGTAAAAAAGAAAAGCAGATGAAGACACCCAATTATGGGTAAAATCGCTGTCCTGTACTTTTTTAAGCTCCTGCTGGTATTCAGTTTGCGTACTCATATTGCAATGTTGTGCTGCAAAAATAAGGGTTCAGGGCAAAACTGCCAGCCGTTTTTAAACAATTTCACTAAACTGCTGCTTCTTTTTTACAAAATGCTGCCATACGATATTTTTCCTGTAGTATCCGTTTATGCTGCCTTTTCGGGTTATCGGAAACCTGCTTTTTTTCCGGTGAAAAAGGCGCCATTTCCAGAACCCGATATGTGATCTGATAATAGCAATACAGTAACCCGTATCGCCGGAAAGGAGGCCTTTTAATGCGGTTAACAGGTCAAGCAGGTTTCGTATGGGGATGATGCGTAGTTTGGCTGAAAAGGAAAGGTTTTTTGAAAGCATGATCCTGTTGTTCCGGAAATTCAGGAAGGTTTTCATGGAGTTTCCCCTCGGCAATGTGCCGCCGCCTACATGGTAAATGACGGAAGCGGGGCATGAATAGATTTTATAACCGGCCAGTTGTATTCTCCAGCAGAGGTCTATTTCTTCCTGGTGAGCAAAAAAATACTCGTCAAACCCGCCCATTTCATGATAAACACCCGGCCGGATAAACAAGGAAGCGCCGCTTGCCCAAAAAACAGGCTCCGGCTGGTCATACTGCCCTATATCTTCTTCGCAAATATCAAAAATCCTTCCTTTGGCAAAAGGGTACCCGTACGCATCCAGCCATCCCCCTGCGGCCCCGGCATATTCAAACTTCTTTTTATCGTGAAAGGAAAGCAGTTTGGGCTGGCAGGCGGCAATGCTTTTATCACTTTCTAATAGGGCTACCATGGGTTCCAGCCAGCCTGGCGTTACCTCTACATCTGAATTGAGGAGCACATAATAATCGGCAGTTATTTCTTTCAGCGCAAGGTTATAGCCCTTTGCAAAACCATAATTGGAATCAAGGCGGATAATGCGGATAGCCGGATATGTTTCCCTTAAAAACGCAATAGAAGTATCATTTGACCCGTTATCGGCAATAATTATTTCAAAATTCCCGTAAGTTGATGCCAGCACAGAAGGCAGAAACTGCTCGAGGTAGTTCCGGCCATTCCAGTTAAGGATAACAATAGCAACTGATGGTAAAGGGGCCAAGCGGGGTAAAAAATTTTTTCAAAAATAAGGGAAGCCCGTTTATCCTTGCTAAATTCGAAAATGTTTAAGCCAATGCTGAACTGGAGGGTTTTATTGTCATTTGTGGCCATCCTGATTGTAACGGGTACGATTTTTTACTCCCGTTATGTGGCCAATAAGATTGCGGAAGAGGAAAAACAGAAAGTAGAGCTATGGGTGGAAGCAAGCAATGCGATGAACAACCCGGACAATAATGATGTGGATCTGCCATTCAGGATTATCCGGAACAATGATGATATACCTATTATTGAAACAAATGAAAAGGATAGCATAACCAACTATATAAACCTGGATTCTGCCAGGGCCGTTGACGATCAAAGCTACCTTCAGCGAAAGTTGGAAAAATTCAAAAGTATAAATCCCCCCATTATCTGGACCGACCCGCAGGATTCAACAAAAGTAAACAGGTATTATTACGGGCATACTTCTTTGCTGAATGAAGTCCGGTTTTATCCTTTGATTCAATTGCTTATTGTCGGACTGTTTATAGTGGTAACGCTTTTGGCCCTGCAAAGCAGCTATCGCTCCGTACAGAACCAGGTCTGGGCCGGCATGGCCAAAGAAACGGCGCATCAGTTGGGTACGCCAGTATCATCGCTGGAAGGATGGGTGGAAATGCTGAAAGAAAACCCGGATAATCAAAAGGTAGCCATGGAATTAGAAAAGGATGTGGACCGGTTGCGGCTTGTATCAGACAGGTTTGGCAAAATCGGCAGTTCCCCCCACTTAGAAGAAGTAAACCTGGTGGCCCAGATTCATAACATGGTGGACTACATGAAAAAAAGGGCGGCAGGAAAAATCCATTTCTCTGTTAATACAAACGGCAAGGCAGAAGTAATTGGTAAAGTGTCGCCACCGCTGTTCGACTGGGTGATAGAAAACCTTTTAAAAAATGCGTTGGATGCCATGGAGGGAAAAGGGGAAATAGCTGTTTCTATACAGGATGGCGAGAAGGAAGTGTTCATTGATGTAGCCGATACCGGTAAAGGCATCAGCAAGCAGCATATTAATTCTGTCTTTAAACCCGGCTTCACAACTAAAAAAAGAGGATGGGGGTTGGGCTTAAGCCTGTCAAAAAGGATCATCTCCTTTTATCACAAAGGCGAAATATTTGTAAAACATTCTGAGTTGGGAAAAGGAACAACTTTCAGGGTTGTTCTGAAAAAATAATCTTTTACATTTGCAGTCCCTAAATGCCCGGGTGGCGAAATTGGTAGACGCACTACTTTGAGGTGGTAGCGCCTGAAAAGGCGTGCTGGTTCAAATCCAGTCTCGGGCACAAAGCCTTCCCTGAAACAATGGGAAGGCTTTGTAATTAGTTCCCGTAAGTATAACTGTACTGTATCTTCCCTGTCAGTTTTTTATCATTGTTGAACAGCGCTTCAGTAGTTTTTAACCCGTTGGTATTAAAAATATAACGCCAGATCAGGTACCCCACTACCCGGTCAGAGGTTGTGGTAATTTTTTGAATTACCCGGTTTTTTTCATCATATTCAAACATAATGTCTGGAATTAGTTTTTGTAATTTCTTATTGTACCGCACAATATCCGTCAGCCTGTTCTGGTCATCGTAATAATAATAGATATAATAGTTCTCAATATTTTTTTTAAAGCCCCTTTCCTCTGCAATGTTGCCGTCTTCGTCTGTTGTAAAACGTATTTCCATGCTGTCGGCCGGGCTGCCGGTGGTTTGCAATACCCGCCACATTTTTCCCGGCCTTCCGTCAGTGGCATAGAACCAATTATGGGTTTCTGTATGGTTGAAATTATTTTCAGGGTCATTTACACTATTCGTTATTGTCCTGACCCTTCCTGAAGGATCATATTCATAAGTAGTAATATTCTGCACAGCAGACGAGGAATCGGATATCCTGGTAAGACGGGTGCTGTCATCAAAGCGGGATAGGGTTACTGTTTTGGCCAGGTGTGTGATGGTTGAGGATTTCAATAACCGTCCGTTTTCTTTAACCTCATGCAGTTCTGAAAAATTACGGTCTTGTGTATTGGTATTATCATAGCCTGTACCTGATACGGAACTGACCTTGTTGGCAATATAAGCCTTCATCTGGCTGCCGGTTTCTTTTGTGGCAATAATGTCATTGTAATAATACTGGGCATACAGGGCCGCCGGGCATACGGATAACAAGGCAAGGATAAAAGGCTTCATGTGCTGGCACAATGGGTTTAGAATGCAAATTTATCTTAATTGTTCCGTAACGGAAAAGAGGGGAAGGATTTATATATTTTGTACTTATTTTTAAGGAAATTTTAGAAGTGTCGCATACTCCTTTAAGAAAAGAGAAAGATTGCTTGAATTGTGGCACAATGGTACAGGGAAAATATTGCCATGCCTGTGGCCAGCCGAATGTTGTTCCCAAAGAAACGTTCTGGCACATGGTTACCCATTTTTTCAATGATATTACACATTTTGACGGCAGTTTCTTCAGAACCGTGAAACTTCTTTTGTTTAAGCCGGGATTTCTGCCAAAAGAATATATGAACGGCCGGCGGGCCAGTTACCTTCACCCGATACGGATGTATGTATTTACTTCTGCGGCCTTTTTCCTTCTTTTTTTCAGCTTTTTTGCTCCCTACAACAGTTCGTTTATTTCAACAAACATAGATGAACCGCTTGATACGGGGCAGCGGGAAAGCACTATTCGTGAGCTTACTGTGCTGCTGAAGAAAGATACAACGAATAAATTTCTGGCGGAAGCTATTGATCGGTTGAAAGATACCAGCAAGCCTATTACACGTAAAGAAACATTTGCCTTTTATGGAAAAGAAGCAAGGATTATTTCTGCAACGGGAGTAGATTATGCAAGTGTGGCGGAATATGATTCAATACAAAAATCACTTCCGGCTGCAAAAAGGCATGGTTGGTTCAAAAGGAACCTGATACGAAAAGTAGTTAGTATAAACGAACGATACGCCCATAAGCCTGAGGAAGCAGTGAGTAAGCTGAGCGATATTTTCCTGCACAGGCTGCCGTATATGTTGTTTGTGTCATTGCCCCTTTTTGCCCTTATCCTGAGGATAGTTTACTTCCGGAGAAAGCAGTTCTATTTTGCAGACCATGGCGTTTTTACCATACATCTGTACATATTTACCTTTTTAGTGCTTCTGGCATTTTTCTCTATAAACAGCCTGATAGGTGTTACCGGGTGGGGTTGGCTTAATATACTGAACGGACTGATCTTCCTGTTATTGTTTTTTTATCTCTATAGGGCTATGCGAACATTTTACGGGCAGGGGCGATGGAAAACAGTTATAAAGTTTTTGATTGTATCCTCTGTTTCGTTGCTGATGATGCTGCTCCTTTTTATGCTGTTTATATTTTTTTCCGCCTATTCGCTTTAATTAATATAAAAATATGAGTGCAGTTGCTGATTCTTTTTTACGGCTTGTCGGTATTATGAATGAGCTCAGGGAGCAATGCCCCTGGGACGAAAAGCAAACCATCCAAACACTGCGGCATTTGACCATTGAAGAAATGTACGAGTTGGCCGATGCCATAACGGATGAGGACTGGAAAGGCATTAAAGAAGAATTAGGCGACCTGCTTTTACACATCGTTTTCTATGCCCGGATAGGGAAGGAACAGGACAGGTTTACCCTTGATGAAATGATTAACGGGATATGCGATAAACTGGTGGCACGCCATCCGCATATCTACGGAGAAGTAAAAGTAACGGGTGAAGAAGACGTTAAAAAGAACTGGGAAAAGCTGAAATTAAAAGAAGGGAAGAAATCGGTTTTAAGCGGTGTGCCCCGGTCTTTGCCCGCAACGGTTAAAGCAATGCGGCTACAGGAAAAAGCCAGGCAGGTTGGCTTTGAATGGGATAATACAGAGCAGGTATGGGAAAAGGTGGAGGAGGAAATGAAAGAACTGAAGGAAGTGGTGTCAACAGGCAATAAAGAAGCTATTGAGGATGAGTTTGGGGACGTTGTCTTCTCCCTGATCAATTATGCACGGTTTTTGCAGATAGATGCCGAAAATGCCCTGGAAAGGACGAACAAAAAATTCATCCACCGGTTTACGCAGATGGAGCAACAGGCTTTGCAACATGGAAAAGATATTCAATCTATGACGCTGGAGGAGATGGATGCCATCTGGAATGAAATCAAAAAGCAGCAAAAGCAATAAGTGATACCCGATTTTATAAACATACGCCGCAGAAAATACTTTGTGCTTGCAGCCGGGGTAGTTCTTTTTATACTTTCTTTTGTATTTAATACCCTCTACAGTAACAGGTCGTCTGTACTGCACGAAACCAAACTGGCTGAAAAATACATTACTGGGCAACATGCAGATTTTGAAAAGCTAACAGGCGATACGGCCCTGATCAAGCAATTGCTTGATAAGACCGAATCACTGGCTGCCCTCGATCATTTAGCATTAAAAAAGTACGGATTATTTCTTTATACCAGGGGGCCGTTCGACAGGATGGATATGCGTTTCTGGAGCGAACAATTAATTATTCCGCCTTCCGATATGGTAACTGCTGGAGACGATGAATTTTTTCTGGAACTGGCTAACGGCACTTATTATGGTATCAGAAGACAGCTAAACGGCTTAGCGGAGGACGGTACAGCAGTTATTGCCTTTGGGCTTATTCCTATTCAATCCGATTTTTTTATTGAAACAGATTACCTCCCGAAGCATTTCTTCTTTAGCCCTACCGCAGACAGAAGCGTACAGATAAGTCAAACCGCTAATGGCTTTCCGGTAAGAACAGCTTCCGGGCAGGAGCTATTTTACCTGGAACAGAAAAAATTTGGCGCTGTTTCCTACAATAACAGGACAACCCTTGTACTGAGATATTGCGGGGTGTTGTTTTTTCTTTTTTTTCTTCAACTGCTGGCCGATTCGGTTTTCCGGAGAAAGGGGGTTGTCCCTGCAATTGCTTTGCTGGCAGGGGGCCTTGTTTTGTTCAGGGCAATAACCTATTTCTATCCTGCGCTGTTAAATTTCCGGCAATTTGAATTTTTTAGCCCACAGATATACGGTTCAAATGCCATTCAGCGTTCGTTGGGCGACCTGCTCATGAATGCCGTCCTTTTTTGTTGGATCATGCTTTTTGCATGGGATAAGCTGAAGTATAAAAAGGATATGCTTTCCGGGTTTTCTTCCCGTTGGCGGTGGGCGGTTGGTATAGCTTCGATGGCATTGCTTATCGCCGCTACTTTTATCCTGGCATCTGTTATCCGCAGCCTGATAGCCGATTCAAAAATTTCTTTTGATGTAACGGATTTCTTCAGCCTTGACCGTCATACGGTGGCGGGTTTTGTTGTGCTGGCCTGTCTTTCCCTTGCGTATTACTATTTATCCAGGTTATTGTTCCGGTTGATATTCCCTTTGTTTGAAGGAAAGTGGTTTTTGATTTATATATTGATCGGGTTGATAGGTCTTATCTATCTTACCTTCTGGTCCGGCCGGTCAGAAGTGTTGTTTTATATTCCTGTTCTTGCCTGGTTGATTGTTTATACATGGCTGGCCGGAAGGGAAGGGGCGGTGCTTAATTCTGTGCGCATAAATATTACAGGAATTCTTACCTGGATATTCATTTTTTCGGTTTCCATTGCCGCTATATTGCTTACGGAAAATGAAAAGGTGGAATGGGACAAGCGGAAAAGAATGGCTGATAAACTCGCTGAACAGACTGACCCTTCCAGCGAAAGACTGATGAGCCTTTCCATGAAGTTTCTTGACAATGATTTCCTGGCAGGTAATTTTTACAGGTTTTATGATGCAGATAACGGCAAGCATTTCAGGGACAGTATTATTACAGATAATTATCGCGGCTATCTTAATAAGTATGACACAAGATTATATGTGTATGACTCAAGCGGCAGGCCGCTTAATAACGAAGATCTGACAAGCTACGAAACATTAAACACCATTTTAAATGTGCAATCAAAGCCCACGGCCACCGAAGGGCTTTACTATTATGAAACTTCGTTTGACAAGTTTAATTATATCACCCGCAGGGATGTGGCAGATGGTTCCGGAAAAGAAAAGTTGGGTTATTTCTTTATAGTATCTAATCCAAAAAATTTCAGCAGCGAGGCATTGTTCCCGGAGTTGTTCCGTCAATTTGAAGGGGTGGACCCGGAAAACTCGCCTATCTATTCCTATGCTGTGTATATTGACAGGAGACTGGTGTCGCCGCCAAGGAATTATCCGTTTGCCACCTGGCTGAATGAAAAAGAAGTTCCGAACGACGAATTTCAGCAAAAATCAAACGGGGATTATGATGAGCTATGGTACAGGGCTTCCAATAAAAAAGTAGTCATAATAGCAAGGAAGAAGGAGACAATACTGGAGACCATTACCCTGTTTTCTTACATTTTCTGTTCCTTTCTTTTCTTAGTGGGCCTGGTACAATTGATAACATTTGTTATAAAAGCTATTAATAACCCGGGCAGCTTAAAGAAGATGCTCGAAATGAACATCCGGTCACAGGTACATTCCACTATTACATTTGTAAGTGTTTTTTCTTTTATAATAATTGGTATTGCTACCATTTCTTTTTTCATTAACCGCTATAACAGGAGCAATAGTGATAAACTGAGCCGCACCATGAAGATCATGGTGAATGAAATGGAGAAGAGGTTATCCGACCACAGCACTTTTGATGATGTTATAAAACTGTATGATTCCGTTTCTGTAACGGGCCTGCAAATGCTGGTGGATGAAGTTTCGGATATTCATGGGGTGGATGTGAACGTATATGACCTGGAAGGAAACCTACAGGTTACTTCAGAGGCAAATGTATATACAAAGGGGGTGCTGAGCAAGAAAATGGACCCGCTGGCTTATTATTATCTTGACAGGCTTCGGCATATTCAACATTCACAAGAAGAATCGGTTGGAAACTTTTCATTTCTTAGCATTTACTCACCTGTGCGGGATGAAAGAGGACAGGTGTATGCCTATATTAACATCCCTTATTTTACATCCAAGTCAGAATTGCGGCAGGAGATTTCGAATTTCCTTGTTACCATCATTAACCTGAATGCTTTTATATTCCTTGTAGCCGGGTTGATAGCGTTGTTCATAACGAACAGGATTACCCGTTCCTTCTCCATCATCACCGATAAAATGAAAGAAGTAAACCTCGGAAAAAGAAATGAAGCCATTGCATGGAGCAGGAATGATGAAATAGGCGGACTGGTAGCAGAGTATAATACAATGGTGGGTAAACTGGAAGAAAGCGCCACAGCCCTTGCTAAAAGTGAGAGGGAAGGCGCCTGGCGGGAAATGGCCCGGCAGGTGGCGCATGAAATAAAAAATCCGCTGACGCCGATGAAACTTAGCATCCAGTACCTGCAAAATGCAATTGATGACAACAAGCCTAATGTAAAGGAATTATCGTCGAGTGTAGCGGCTACATTGGTGGAGCAGATTGACCACCTCTCTAAAATTGCAGCAGACTTTTCGCAGTTTGCCAATATCAGCAATACAAAGGTGGAGTTGTTCGACCTGCATGAAGTACTATACCATCTTAAAGAGCTGTTTAGCACCAATGAAAAAGTGGACATGACCTGGAAAGCTGTATATGGAACGTTGATGATAGAGGCGGATAAAACACAGATGAACCGGTTGTTCACCAATTTGTTTACCAATGCTATCCAGGCCTGTGATGATGAAGATGTGTGTAAAATTGAGATAGCGGAAAAACGTAACAGGGACCAGACAGTTCAGATAAGCATAAGGGACTATGGCCAGGGTATTTCTGAAGAAATGCAGCAGCGGATTTTCATGCCTAATTTTACAACCAAATCATCCGGAACCGGGCTGGGGCTGGCCATGTGTAAAAGCATTGTGGAGCAGGCGCATGGCAGGATCTGGTTTGAAACAGAACAGGGTAAGGGCACTGTTTTCTATGTTGAACTGCCCCTTGTGGAATAATCGTTACCGCCTTCTCCTTCTTATCTTTAATAAATAATATTCTTGTATGAAAAAGATTATTCTTTTTTATTGTTTCGCCTTCTTTGTTGCAGAAGCAGGCGCTCAATCAACACAGAAACCTCCCCTGCATGGAAAAAACTGGATGGCCATTACTGGTAAGCCCCTTGCTGCAACAGCAGGCTCCATGATCTTTCAGCAGGGAGGCAATGCAGTAGATGCTGCCTGTGCTATGCTGGCGGCTACCTGCACCCTATGGGATGTGTTGAGCTGGGGTGGCGAAACGCAAGCCCTGATCTACAATCCGAAAACAAAGAAAGTAATTGCCATCAATGCACTGGGTGTAGCTCCAACAGGCGCTACGGTTGATTTCTTCAAGAGTAAGGGTTACGAATTTCCGCCTGAATACGGCCCTTTGGCAGCCGTTACACCGGGTACTTTTGGTGGTTTATGCCTTATGCTTGCCGAATACGGAACGATGAGTTTGCAACAGGTATTAAGGCCGGCAATGGAACTGGCAGCCGGTTACCCGATAGAAGCGCAAACGGCCAATTCGATAGAAAGAGGAAAAGAAAGGATTAAACAATGGCCTTATAGCGCCAAAGTTTTTTTAACGCATGCCGGAGAAAAAAGAGAAGCGCCGGAAGCCGGGGAAATATTTGTACAAAAAGACCTGCTGGAAACACTTACCAAATTGGTAGCAGCCGAAAAGGAAGCATTGAAGGGCAGGAAGAACAGGAAAGAAGCCATCAGGGCGGCGTATGACAGGTTTTACAAAGGAGATATTGCAAAAGAATTTGTTCGCGGCTGCCGGGAACAAGGCGGCTTGATAACGATGGAGGACCTGGCCGGTTGGAAACCTGTTGAAGAAGAACCTGTGATGGTGGATTATAAAGGGATTAAAGTATATAAGTTGCAACAATGGACACAAGGTCCCGCCATGCTGCAATCATTGAACATATTGGAGAATTATGACCTTAAAAAAATGGGTTATAACAGCGCTGAATATATTCATACAATATACCAGGCCATGAACCTGGCCTTTGCTGACCGGGATTTTTATTATGGCGACCCTTATTTTCCGCCACAGGAACCGATGAAGGGGTTGTTGAGCAAGGAATATGCAAAGCAAAGAGCCACATTGATAAAAAAAGAAAGGAACGACCCGCTTGTTTCTCCCGGCGACCCTTACCCTTTTGAAGGCAAAACAAATCCTTACACAGAACTTTTAAGGAAATGGAACGTATCCGGCGAAGGAGAAAGGAATTTTGTCCCGGCGCATGACTCTACAAATACTTCCATGAATAACGAATTGTATATGGAACGGTTGTGGATGGGCACTACATCTGTGGAAGCGGCGGATAAAGATGGCTGGGTAGTTTCCATTACGCCAAGCGGTGGCTGGCTGCCGGCCTGTATTGCAGGCAATACGGGAATAGGGATGAGCCAGCGGCTGCAAAGCTTTGTATTGGATTCATCCATTAACCCTTTTAATGTGATAGAACCAGGCAAAAGGCCGAGGGTAACATTGACGCCTTCATTGGCATTGAAAGATGATAAACCCTTTTTATCCTTTGCCGTGCAGGGCGGTGATACACAGGACCAGAACCTGCTGCAATTCTTTTTGAACATAGTAGAATTCAATATGACCGTACAGCAGGCCTGCGAAGCGGCCAATATCAACAGTAACCAGTTGTGGCTTTCATTGGGTGGTGTAAAAGCAGATGACCGCAAACCAAGAGCCGCTGATATTCTTATCCATAACTCGGTACCGGAAGCGGTAAGAAATGAGTTAAAGAAAATGGGCTATAAAATAACAACGGCTAACCGCACCAGCGGCCCCATCAATGCTATTTATTTTGACTGGAAGCATGGCAGTTTCTGGGGCGGCTCTTCCAATCATGGCGAGGATTATGGGATTGGGTGGTAAGAGCGGTTGGCGAGGAATGTGGAGTACTAAGATATTAATTATCAGTTTTTTTTACAGAGCAACAATCTGATAGTTTAAACTTACGTTTTTATAGGTAATAAAACCCTCAAAATGAAAGCCGGATTTTTTTTGTTTATCTTATTTAATATGGGGCACTGCTGTGGGAATGCCCAATCCTTGCTATTAAAAGCAGATACATTAAAGTTCCAATATAGATTTTATGGGTTTAAGGATTCTAATACTATTTATTTGTCAGATTTCGGCTCAATAGAGCGAGGATTTCCAACAATTGTATTTCAACGTATAGATTACGACAAAAATACTAGTTTGACTTCGATTGAGGGATTAGTGGATATTTGCTGTTTTGAAGTTCTTGTTGCCAGCATCCGGAAAAAAGACGAACTCAATAATGTTCGACGATTTGGAGAAACAGAAGAAATTCCTGAAGCCACAAAACAAGAGATATATACTGGAAGGTTTAGCATTAAGGCAAAATTTGAACAAAACGATGTGCTTTTAATTGGACGTCCAGATTCTCTTTATTGGGGAGCTACATTAGTGCCAATTGGAAAAATCTTTACAAACCGATAGATACGCATTTGCGCCAGGCTTTGCGCTGTGCTGAAGCGCACCAACAAACGAATTTAGGATACTTTTCCCTCTCACTACTGCCCCACTGCCACCCACTCCTCAAACTCCTTCAACCCAAAACTACTCAAGTTCCATTCCTTCGTCAATCCGCCTTTTTGGGCGGCCAGCACGCCGTATTTTATATCATTGTAGCCTTCAATAAAGTGGGCATCCGGGTCAATGGAAACTAGTACACCTTTCTCCAAGGCATAGCCGATCCATTGCCAGTCCATATCCAGGCGGCGGGGATGTGCATTTATTTCTATCACCACTCTGTTGGCGGCGCAGGCTTCAATTATTTTTTTATGGTCAACCGGGTAGCCGTTACGGCTTAGCAGCAGGCGGCCCGTTAGGTGGCCGAGTATGCGGGTATAAGGATTCTCAATGGCTTTTATCAGGCGGACCATTGCCTTTTCTTCCGTCATCTTCAGGTTGCTATGTATAGAGGCAATGACAAGGTCGAATGTTTGCAGGATATGTTCCGGGTAATCAAGGCTGCCATCGTTTAAAATATCGCTTTCAATGCTTTTGAATATCTTAAACGGTTTTAGCTGCTTGTTCAGCGCATCAACCTGTTGATGCTGGGCCAACACCCTTTCTTCTTTCAATCCCTGTGCATAGCCTGCAGATTGGGAGTGATCGGAGATAACCATGTATTCAAAACCTTGTTGAATGCAGGCATCCGCCATCTCTTCCAATGTATTGGTACCATCGCTCCACTTGCTGTGGCAGTGGATAATGCCTTTGATGTCGGCAGGTTGTATCAGTTCAGGCAGTTCATTCTTTTTTGCTTTTTCAATGATTACGGCCGTTTCTCTCAAACAGGGAGGTATAAAAGGCAGGTTTGCTTTGGTAAAAATAATAGCATCATCGTCAGTAGCTTCATTATTTAGTTCCGGTAAAGGAAAGGCGCTGAGAAATGCTTGATTACCGGTTGTAAGAAACAGTTCTTTGGCCATATTGGCCCCGCCGGTATAAAGGCGAAGCTTCAGGCCGGTTTTTAATTTATATAGAATGGACGTATCTGTATCTTCAACCAGTTCGGGTGGTTGTGCGGTTACAAATTTTGGTTTAATAATTTCTTTTGTTTCCAGCACCACATATTCCACTTCTTCAATTACGGGGGATTGCCTTCTGTATGCACCGGTGATATGCACTTTGCCAGGCCCAAACAGTTTTTTCAGGTAAGCATCTATCTGCGGTATCACTTCTTGTAATTGTGCATAGAGAAAATATCCCTGGTTTTGCAGGTAAAACTCAATGGACTCCTGGACATTTTGTTGTGTTTTTTCGCCGAATCCTTTGTAAAGTGTCAGCCGGTTTTCATTGCAGGCATAAAGCAGTTCGCCGATGGATTCAATTCCCATCTCTTTCCAGATGGTATGTATTTTTTTAGGGCCAATGCCTTTAATGTTGAGCATTTCAATAACACCGGGCGGTGTTTTGGTAATATATTCCTGCAATACCTCCAGTTTGCCGGTATCTAAGAGTTCTATTACTTTTTTGCCGGTGCTTTCGCCAATACCTTTTATGCTGAACAGTTTCTCTCTTGGGGTGTCTTTTAGCTGCACCGGCAGCTTTTCGATGTTAAAAGCGGCTATCGAATAGGTTTTTGATTTAAAGGAATTCTCACCATTGATATCCATCAGTTTGGCGAGCAGGTCAAAATTATCGGCGATGGCGGCATTGTCCATACCCGCAATTTAGGGTTTGTCAGGCTCATTTTGTCTCTGGCGGTGGAAGGAAAATACGGGGAGGGGCAATAAAAAAGTCTCCCGGGTGGGAGACTCTGTTATTTTCTGAAAGAAACAAGTTGAACTTATTTCTTTTTCTTAGCGGCTTTCTTTTTAGCAGCTTTTTTCTTTGGAGCGGCTTTCTTTTTAGGAGCAGCTTTCTTTTTAGCGGCTTTTTTCTTTGTTGCCATTTTGTTAGAATTTAATGTTAGTAAAATGGGTTATCGTTAGTAAAAATAATAATTATTTTATACTACCCAAATTTTTTTTCCACAAAAAGACAACGGGGGTTCCTGGCCTTATGCTTCAACAGCGGCTACTGAAACGTAAGTACGGTTGTTTTTCCCTTTACGGAATTCAACCAAACCATCGTTTAAAGCAAATAAAGAGAAGTCTTTTCCAACTCCAACATTTTTGCCGGGATGATATACAGTGCCGCGTTGACGAACGATAATGTTGCCGGCAAGAGCAGGCTGGCCGCCGAATATTTTAACGCCAAGACGTTTGCTTTGCGAGTCGCGGCCGTTCTTTACACTACCTTCACCTTTCTTATGTGCCATTTTTTATAAGTTTTAAAGTTGAAAGATTATTTGCCTGTCAACTTGTGAACGTAATAACTGATTAAGCTATGCTGGTTACTTTGATTTTTGTATAAGCTGTGCGGTGGCCTTTCTTTTTATGAAAGCCTTTTCTTCTTTTTTGCTTATAAGCAATAACGGTGTCGCCTTTTACCTGATCAACGATTTCAGCCTTTACTTTGGCTTTTACATCTGTGCCCACTGATAATTGGCCATCGGCATCTGCCAGCAATACCTGGAGGTCAACTTTATCACCTGCTTTTCCTTCCAAATGAGGAACATATAAAGTCTGGTCTTTCTCCACTTTAAATTGCTGACCGGCTACTTTTACTACAGCTATCATAATCTTAATAATTAATCCGAAATTTTCGGGAGGCAAAGGTAAGGTTAAAATTGGTACCGGCAAACAGAAAATCAAAGATTTAGGACGCCGAAATGGGCCGCTATTGACCGGGCATCCGTTATATTTGTAGTCCTGTGTGGCTTTATTAAGCAATAGTATGAAAATCAAGTCTTTTTTAGCCCGGCCTTTTGCCAGCTATGTGTATAAAGGCATCCGGAAAGGGATGCAAACTGCGGTGGCCGACCAGGAAAATATCCTTAAGGCGCTGATAAAAACAGGCCGGAATACGGAATTTGGCCGGGAGGCCGGGTTTGCCAATGTAAACGGGTATGAGGAGTTTAAACAGGCCGTTCCGGTCAGGGATTATGAACAATTAAAGCCCTGGATTGAAAAAATAAAAGAAGGAAAGCACAACATATTGTGGAAAGGCAGGCCCATCTATTTTGCAAAGACCTCCGGCACCACCAGCGGCACAAAATATATTCCCATTACCAAAGATTCGATTCCTAACCATATTAATACGGCCCGTAATGCGCTGCTTTGCTATATGGCCGAAACGGGCAACACCCGGTTTGCAGACGGGAAAATGATATTCCTGTCCGGTTCGCCGGAACTGGAAAGAATCGGCGGCATACCTACAGGAAGATTGAGCGGCATTGTTAATCATCATGTGCCAAAATACCTGCGTACCAACCAGATGCCTTCTTATGAAACCAATTGTATAGAAGACTGGGAAACCAAATTGTCAAAAATTGTTGATGAAACAATTAATAAAGACATGACGCTGATCAGCGGCATACCTCCCTGGATGCAGATGTATTTTGATGAGTTGACAAAAAGGAGTGGTAAAAAGGCGGGTGAGCTTTTCCCTAATTTCAGTGTAATGGTGCAGGGGGGCGTAAATTTTGAACCGTATAAAGCCAAGCTACTGGAAAGCATTGGCCGGAAGGTGGATACGATTGAACTGTTTCCTGCCAGCGAAGGTTTTTTTGCCTTCCAGGATTCGCAGGAAGCAGAGGGTTTATTATTGAACACCAATAGCGGTATATTTTTTGAATTTGTTCCTTCCGCAGAGATATTTAAACCTAACCCAACCCGCTTATCGCTGAAAGATGTAAAAGAAGGAGAGAACTATGCCCTTATCATCAACAGCAATGCCGGTTTATGGGGCTATAATATAGGAGATACGGTAAAGCTTGTTTCCATTGATCCGTACAGGCTGGTGGTTACCGGAAGAACAAAGCATTTTATTTCTGCTTTTGGTGAACATGTAATAGGCGAGGAAGTGGAGGCGGCCATGCTGGAAGTGGCGAAAGAAGAAAATGTGCAGATTACCGAGTTTACCGTAGCGCCTTATGTAAGCAGCGATGAAGGCAAATCCTACCATGAATGGTTTGTAGAGTTCGTAAATGCTCCGGAAGATATGAAGCGGTTTGCCGCCGGCCTGGATAAAGCGTTGCGGGAGAAAAATGTGTATTACGATGACCTGATTGCCGGTAATATCCTGCGGCCGCTGAAGATTACACCGGTTCAGAAGAATGGTTTTATTGATTATATGAAATCAATCGGCAAACTGGGCGGACAAAATAAAGTACCACGCTTAAGTAACGACAGGAAGATTGCTGATGAACTGAAAAAATGGTCTGATGCCCTGCAAACGGCTTAGGCTTTCTGCTACAAATAATGAACGAAACTTCAAATAAAGGACAGTCCGCAAACGCCTCTTTGGGGGAGGGGGGCAAACGCATTGCCCTATTCGGCTCTACCGGTTCCATCGGTACGCAGGCATTGGAGGTCATTGCCAAGCACCCCGATAAATTTTCTGTAGAAATTCTTACCGCTCACCATAACGAAGAACTGCTGATACAGCAGGCCCTGCAATTTAATCCCAACCTGGTGGTTATTGTGGACGAACAAAAGTATCAAAAGGTAAAGGATGCCCTGGCGGCGACAGATATAAAAGTATTTGCCGGTGAAAGGTCGCTGGAGGAAGCGGCTGCCATGGATTGTTACGATCTTATGCTGGCGGCTATTGTTGGCTATGCAGGTCTGAAACCCACCTTAAGGGCTATTAGCATAGGAAAAACCATTGCCCTGGCAAATAAAGAAACGTTGGTGGTGGCCGGTGATATTGTAATGCAGAAAGCGGTTGAGAACAGGGTGCCTGTGATTCCTGTGGATTCAGAACACTCAGCCATTTTTCAATGCCTGATTGGTGAAACAAGGAACCGGATAGAAAAAATTATTCTTACTGCATCCGGCGGCCCGTTTTTAGGAAGGAAGCCCAATTACCTGGTAAATGTGAAAAGGGAACATGCCTTGCAGCACCCCAATTGGAACATGGGCGCTAAAATTTCCATTGATTCAGCTACGCTGATGAACAAAGGATTGGAAATGATTGAAGCAAGGTGGCTTTTTAACCTGGAGCCTGACCAGGTACAGGTAGTCATTCACCCGCAGAGCATTATTCATAGCATGGTGCAGTTTGAGGATGGAAGCATAAAGGCGCAAATGGGCCTTCCGGACATGAAACTGCCCATACAATATGCTTTATCCTTTCCCAAAAGATTAGCTTCCGATTTTCCCCGCTATGATTTTAAAAAGATAAATACACTGACTTTTGAGGAGCCGGATGTTAAAACATTCAGAAATCTGGCCCTGGCAACCGAAGCGCTTAAACAGGGGGGCAACCTTCCCTGTATTATGAATGCGGCCAATGAAATCGCTGTGTATGCCTTTTTGCGAAACAGGATCAACTTCCTGGATATGACGGACCTGATAGAAAAGACCATGGAAAAAATACCTTTTATCAGGAAACCCACGTTAGAGGAATATTTTGAAAGCGATGGAGAGGCCCGTAACTTTGCCGCCGATATTATCAAACTGTAAACACCAATTCTAAATCTGTGGTAGGTTTAGAATTTTTTTTAGGAATAAATATGAATCTACTTGCAATAAACTGGACTGAGGTGGGCCTTTTGGTTGGCCAGCTTTTGCTGGCGCTTTCCATACTTGTCATACTGCATGAATTCGGACATTATATCACTGCCCGATGGTTCAAGTGCCGGGTGGAGAAGTTCTTTCTGTTTTTTGACCCCTGGTTTGCCCTGGTGAAGAAAAAAGTCGGTGATACGGTATATGGCATTGGCTGGCTGCCCCTGGGCGGTTATGTGAAAATTGCAGGTATGATTGACGAAAGCATGGACAAAGAAGCCATGAAGCAACCGCCCAAGGAATGGGAGTTCAGGAGCAAGCCGGCCTGGCAACGCCTGATTGTAATGCTGGGTGGTGTAATAATGAATATCCTGGTGGCTTTTGTTATCTATGCTTTTGTTTTAATGATCTGGGGCGATAAAAAAGTGCCTACCTCGTCCATGAAGTATGGCATACACGTACAGGACAGTGTTATGTACAATGATGCAAAGCTGCGGAATGGCGATATTATCCTGAGCATTGACGGCGAAGAAATTACCGATTTCGAACGTTTAAGAAGAAAGGGGCTGCTTGGCAATTCAATGGAAGTAATGAGAGATGGCGAAACTGTTACGCTGGACATTCCGGAAAACCTCATCGGGAAACTGATGGATAATAAAGGCAAAAGCACCGGCGGCTTCATTGAACCACGCAAACCGGCTATCGTATATTATCTTAATGATACCTCCGCCGCCTATCAATCCGGGCTGCGTAAAGACGACCAGATTGTAGGGATAGATTCAGTAAAAACTTATTTTTTCGATGAGTTGCAGAACGAACTGAATAACAATAAAGGAAAAGAAGTTACAGTGCAGGTGCTTAGGGGCGGCCAGCCCGTAGCGCTGCCGGTACACATATCCGATGAAGGGAAACTGGGCTTTGTGCCTTATGGCGTTGATCTATATCAAATGGACAGCCTTGGATGGGTAAAACTGAATATAACTAAGTACAGTTTTCTTGCGGCATTTCCTGCCGGGGTAAAGAAAGCCGGAAATGAGTTGATGTTTTATATTGAGCAGTTCAAGAAAATAGTTAACCCCAAGACAGAAGGTTACAAAGCGGTTGGAGGATTTAAAGGAATAGCAAGAATATTCAACAAGTATAAATGGGATTGGGAGCAATTCTGGACAATGACGGCATTTCTTTCCATAGTACTTGCCTTTATGAACCTGTTGCCTATACCTGCATTGGATGGAGGGCATGTAATGTTTACGCTGTACGAGATGATAAGTGGCCGCAAACCCAATGAAAAGTTTATGGAGTATGCACAGGTGGCCGGTATGATTCTTCTGCTGGGCCTTATGTTATATGCCAATGGCAATGACTGGTTTGGATGGGGAAGATAAGAGAGAAGTTATTCGTCGTGCGTCTTTAGTCAATAACCCGAAATTGCTGATATAGCAACTGCGACTAATGACTATAGACCAATGACTCAAAAAAGGGGGCGTTTGGTTTTGACAGCGTAGATCTTTGAAAGTGTAAGCATGTACTGCGTTGCGTAATTAGCAGTTGAATCTGAATACGAAAACCATAAATGGCAATACTCAGTATGCCATGGCTGCCTAATCAGTGATTAAGTAGTCATTAGGGCCGCCGGGCCGGTTGATCTGTTACCACGCCCCGCCGCCGACTTAAAAACAAAACAGGTTGCTGCTACCGAAGGCTGTGCCGGTAGCTTAAGACCATACAGCTAAGTGATAAATTGGTTGGTTCATTTCCTGCTTATCGCCGACAACTAATAATGAAATAAACATGTAGAAAGCTTTTGGAGAATATGTTTGGACAGGGGTTCGAATCCCCTCGACTCCAC
>CAZLLT010000035.1:0-19057 GCA_964560445.1 uncultured Chitinophaga sp.
TATTATTGTTTAACCCAAGAGAATTTTGTGTCCGTGTAATTCGAGCCACCTCAACTGTGATGTATTGTGTGTTTTTTAATTGTCGCTCAACAGGATTTGTGGGAATCTTTTCCAACAACAAATTCTTCTTCTTTTTACCATAGAAAGTATTGTTTATGTATTTGATGTAATTATCTACTGAACGAATTTCAAACTTTGAATTTTGCTGTGATATATACTCCCAAGCAGTTCTGTTACTTTTTTCTTCATTTATATTTGTTTCACAAACAACCTTATTACTAATTGAATCATCAAAGTATCTTGATTTAGGAATAATATGGTCAATATCATACAACTTATCATCAAACAAAGCACTAAGGGGTATTATCTTATTTTGAGTGTATGGCGAAATGAAGTTTTGTTGTACATATAATTTATATTTCAAAACATTTCTATCAGAAATAGGAATACGTTCCGATTGTAGTATTTCTTTTATTTTTTTGTTTGTATCTTCATTTTTTCTTTGTGCCTTCCAAATTTTATCTCTTTCCGCAGCACTATTTTTCAAATCTCTCGCCAATTCCACACGAATTTCCAATTCTTCCGGTTTGAAGCTGTATTGCTTCCAAATGGCTTTTACCATCTGCATCGTTTCGTTTGAGATCTGCTCTACGATTGGATTACGCAAGTTCCTATTTACGTATTTTATGTCGTGATAATTTTTTAGTTGTGCCGCAACTTTTTCGGCTGTGTGTTTTCCATATACCAATGAACTTGCAAAGGCGTACATCAACCCGCCTGTTTCTGTTGCCTTTGGATTATTTTGTACAAAACTGATTACATAATCTTCCAAATTATTGTCTATATCATTCACAATTTCGCCTGTTTCAACTAAGTTCGTAATGTTTTCAAATTTGTTTTTTATGTCTCCTGAAATATTGCTTGGATTTAATTGCATTAAGGGCAAAATATTATCGATTGCTTTTTCTGAAAGGCTTGCATACTTTCTCGGAAACTTAACCGCTTGAGCAAACTTTAATGCTAATTCCATTGCAAGAGTGTCATCATTTACTCCTTTTAAAACATTTTTGATGGAAGAAACTTTCAAACTATTCGGGTCATATTCGCTACCGTTGTTTGCGTTGTCAAAAATTGCTTTCCAAATTTTTTCTATGATATTTGTATCGTTGTTTAAAAGCGTATCAAAATTTACTCCAAGTATTTTTTTGATTGTTATTTGTGTATCACAACCTTTCAGCTTGGCTTTTGCATTTAATCCGTTCAGGTATTCGGTTTTGTCGTTTTTCAGATTTACTATTTTTGCAATTTCGCCAAAACCTAATTGTTTTTGGGTTTGCAGCTTCTCATAGATTTTTTGCTTTTCATCATTCGTTAAAAATCTATCCGTGTATTGAAAAATATTTATCTTCTTTTTCTCATTATAGACCTCTTGCTTGGAAGTAATAAACATTCGGTTGATTTGGTCCCAACATCTGAACTCTTGAAATAACGGATGTGTATTTGCCAAAACTTGTTCGTCTTTTTCAAATTGGCATTTGCTGATGAGTTCGGTCTGTGGTTTTAGCGGACGTTGATAATAAATTATCTGTTCTTTAATTATGTATTTTAATCCACCTCTTATGGCTTCTTCTCTTAGTTGTTTTTGTGTTTCGCTTGTTCCCGGAAATAGATAGTTTGCAATTTTTTCAATCGCTTCTTTCGGGCAATTTTTTAGAATATCGTATGCATTACTCTGTGTTTCCCAAACAGCATCAAATTCCGATTGGTAGCGGTTTCGCAAAAACACACGGTTTCTGATTTTTGTCCATTTGTTTTGCTCTAAATCCCGTAAAATAAGTTGGCTGACGTGCAAATTCCCTTGTTTAAGGTCATCTTCTGTTTTTTCCATTTGCTTACGCCAATTTGTTTTTTGAGGTAATGCAAATACAACAGATGTTGTTTCTCCTTTTTTGTTTCGTCTAATTCGGATTTCTAACTCTTCTTCCTGACCTTCTTTTAAATTTTGAAGTTCAGTTTCGCCTTCTAGTTCTTCGTCATCAAGCAAAATGGTTACATCAAACTTATCAAATTCTTGTCCCTTATTTTTCCCTCGCCCTTGAAATTTGGTTTCCGATAACTCTATTTTTTGAATAGTTACTTTTTGATTAAACACTTCGTATTTCTTTATGCTTTCGTTTTCATCATCGTTATCGTCTTTTTTTTCTTTTTTGTGTCATCGCCATTGTTTCCACCCGCATAACCACGCAGTTGATTGAATTGATAAAGGATTTTGCCAAATTCTTTTAGTTCGACAACTTCACTTAGGGCTTTCACTTTTAGCTTATAGGTAAGAATAGAAAGCGGGTCTTGCTCGACTTTTTTCCCATCTACATAAAACCTGTCTTTTCTTTTGCCGTTTTCATCGTATTCTCGTTTTCTTGCTATCGGCAGCAATTCTAAATCCTGAATTTTAGTTGCTTCTGGGATTCCATTTTTAAATTGAAATTGCTCGGGCAACATTCCCAATTCGTGAAGAACAAACAGCAATTTGTTTCTGCGAAGTTTATAGCGTTTATTCATTTTGCGAATAGTACGCTTTATTCTTCGGTCAGCATTTTTGGTTATTCCTACACCTTTTTCATAGTCTTGTTTATCAGTCCCCATTGGGATAATCCGACTTCCCATTCCAAGAATCTTTTGGTTTTCTTTGTTAACCAATGCCCAACCAATTGAATTTGTTCCTAAATCAAGTCCTAAAATTTTTTTGTTCATATATGCAAATTTTATACTTTTGCTCTTGAAAGCAAATCACAATAAGGATTATTCCGTTGTGAAAACATTTAGCGCCTCGCCTATCTGCGGGGCATTTTTATTTTCTTTCATTTTAGCTTTACAAGGAAATGGATAAGGTTGCGAATAGTAAAAAGGAAGATACAAATTTTCAATAAATAGAAAATCATTACTGTGGATTATTTGTGGAAAGGCGACCCGCTCAATTTGGCAATACAGCAGGCAACCGAAAATGCTGGCCGTCAATAACGAACAGTTCGTCTATTTCAACATTCCAGAACGGAAAGAGGGGAGACTTCCTCAGCAGCTTTTCAGCTTCTTTTTTGTTTTCGGCGCTAAGGGTGATCCATGCCCGCTGCGCTTCCATGCTTACGGCATACTGGTCTACGGTGCCTTTATTGATAAGAGAGTTGATATAAGTGCGGTGTGCAGGTACCAACTGCATGAAGTCATCATTCATCTCAAACTGTATGGTAACCTGGTATTTTATCATATACTACAGGAAGACAGACAACAACACCTGGTATGTTGCACGAAGGGTGAAAGAAACTAAATGTGGAACGTACAAGGCTCGAACTTGTGACCTCTGCTCTGTCAAAGCAGCGCTCTGAACCAACTGAGCTAACGTTCCAAAGAATCTGACTATCGGGATAGCTAACGTTACGCTACGGTAAAATTAGGACTTTGCCATCAGACCTTCCATTCCACAACACTATTCACCCATTCCTCACGGTAAGGCGTAGCAATGCGGATATAATTATCGGTATAACCTTCTATCATGCCATTCTTATCCTTGTGCTCAAACAATACTTTCCGGGTTTGGCCTTCATGTTGCTGTGTAAAATATTGCATTTTCATATAAGACAGGTTGCGCAGCGTTTTGTTCCGCTCATGGCGCACGGGTAACGGCACAACGGGGCTTAAGGTTAAGGCATGTGTATTGTCCCTTTCGGAGTAGGTGAACACATGCAGGTAAGAAATATCCAATGAATGCAAAAATTCAAACGTTTCTTTAAAGTGCTCATCTGTTTCCCCCGGGAACCCGACAATCACATCCACGCCAATAGCGCAATGGGGCATCAGGGTTTTTATCAGTTGCACCCTGTCGGCATATAATTCCCTTTTGTACCGGCGGCGCATGGCGGCCAGAATGGTATTGCTGCCGCTTTGCAGCGGGATATGAAAATGCGGCATGAACTTGTCGCTGTTGGCCACAAACTCAATGATCTCGTTCGATAAAAGGTTCGGCTCAATGGAGGAAATGCGAAAACGCTGAATGCCCTCCACCTTATCCAGTTCTTTTACCAGCGAAAAAAAGTTTTCTTCTCTTCCGCTGATGCTGATGGCTTGCCCGGCCCCATCGGGGCCTTTGCCAAAATCGCCAAGGTTAATGCCGGTGAGTACAATTTCTTTTACACCGTTTGCCGCCAGTTCCTCAGCATTTTTTACTACGTTGCTGATTTCATCGCTGCGGCTCTTGCCCCTTGCCATGGGAATAGTGCAGAAGGAACAATTATAATCGCAGCCGTCCTGTACTTTTAAGAAAGTCCGGGTTCTGTCGTTTACCGACCAGGATGAGTGAAAGCCGGATACTTCCGTAATATCGCAACTGCATATTTTGGAGGGGTCGCCTTTAGCCAGTTCCTTTATATGGCGGGCAATATTGAATTTTTCGGCTGCGCCTAATACAAGGTCAACACCCGGTATGGCCGAAATTTCTTTGGGCTTCAGTTGTGCATAGCAACCGGTGATGACTACAAAACTTTCCGGCGCTTTACGCTGGATGCGGCGCACCAACTGGCGACATTCCTTATCCGCATTTTCCGTAACAGAACAGGTATTGATAACATATACATCAGCCAGGTCGTCAAACTCTTTCTTCTCAAAGCCTTCACTTTCCAACAGGCGGGAAAGGGAAGAAGTTTCCGAGAAATTCAGCTTGCAGCCCAGGGTGTGAAATGCTACTGTTTTTGCGTTGGCCATTGCGGCGCAAAGGTAAGCCGGAAACGGCGATTTGCAGCTAGCGATATTTTATTATAAACAGGGTTTGATAACCATAGATTTAATACTACCTTGGCAAAAATTGCTTTTCGTGAACAGGAAGTGGGCGCCATATATATTGATCGGGCTGTTGATTGCCGCCATCATTGTTCTGCAATGGAGAAAAACAAGGGAAGATGGCCCCGGTAAAAAGACAACTACTTCGCAGAAAGACCCCGCCACCGCCGTTAACCGCAACCGGGGCTTTGACAGGAGAACATCCTTCCTGCAATACAGCGAACATGCCAAATGCCGGATGCAGTGCCGTAAAATTTCGCAGAAGGAAGTGGAAGAAATTATGGGGGAGGGAAAAATAAATTATAATAAAAGCGACCTGCAGCATGGTCAGTGCCCCCGCTATGCCGTGGAAGGCATTACATCGGATGCCCAGCGGGTCCGTATTGTTTTTGCACAATGCGATAAAAAAACAGTGGTGGTAACAGCCATTGACCTTGAATCGGATTTTACCTGCCATTGCCCCGGCGATGATGAGAAGTATAAAAACAAGAAATGATGAAGATGGCGCTGCGGGTTTTCAGCTTTTTTTACTCCATTTATGCTTTAGTTACTTTTGTAGCCATCATGCTGCTGATATTCCCCTTTGCCCTATTGGCAAATTTTAGCTGGAGAATAAAAGGCGGGAACAGGATATACCGTCTTTGCATGATATGGGCGGATATATGGTTTCCGCTAATCGGCGTATGGCATAAAAAGATTTACGAAGCGCCGCATGATAAAACGAAATCATACATATTTGTATCTAACCATATTTCTTATCTTGATGCAGCCATCATTCCCAAAGCCTACCGCCAGCCTGTAAGGCCCTTGGGAAAAGTGGAAACAGCCAACATACCGGTTTTCGGTTTTATTTACAGAAATGTAATTGTAACAGTGGACAGGAGTAGCAAGGATAACCGGGCCAGGAGCCTGTTGTTGCTTCGCTCCATACTGGGTAAAGGTATTTCGGTGATTGTATTTCCCGAAGGAACTTTTAATATGACCCAACAACCGCTGAAAGAGTTTTACGACGGCGCTTTCCGGCTGGCCATCGAAACGCAAACACCGGTGAAGCCGGTTTTGTTCCTTGATGCGTACCGGCGTATGCCCTATGAAAGTTTATTCCGGATGACGCCGGGGCCAAGCCGCCTTGTGTATCTTGATGAAATACCGGTGAATAATTATACTACTGTAGATACCGCTGCTTTGCGGGATAAAGTGTATGCCCTGATGGAGGAAAAACTGGTTCAATATAAGGCAGCCCGAAAACCTGCATGAATCTTTTTGAAAGTTTAGCTTTGCGTTTTGATGCAGGAAGAAACAACCCATAGCGCCCCGGACGGAAACCTTTTTGGAAATGAAAAGGGGACGCCGCTCTTTGCAGAAGTAATTATCCCTTCTGCTTTGCCAAAAAATTATACATGGTCGGTGCCGGAACCTTTGCAGGGTGCAGTGAAGACAGGTTGCCGGGTAGAGGTGAACCTTGGCAAAACAAAAAAATATGCCGGTATCATAAAACGGCTGACAACAGGAAAGCCTGATTTTATTGAAACAAAAGACATCCTGCATGTATTGGATGCAGAGCCGGTTGTGTATGATGAGCAATTGAAGTTGTGGGAGTGGATGGCTTCTTACTATATGTGCAGCGAGGGAGAAGTGATGGCGGCAGCCCTGCCTTCTCATTTTAAATTATCAAGCGAAACGATACTTGTTTTTAATGAAGAATACGGTGATAATTTTTCGGAACTGGACCATGATGAATATATCGTAGCCGAAGCATTGCTGTTAAAGAAAGAACTAACCCTTTCCGAAGTGCAGGAATTGCTTGATACGCCGCATGCCTATCCTGTTATTAATAAGCTGATAGCAAAAAAACTATGTTATGTATGGGAATCGCTGAAGCAAACCTATACGCCAAAGAAGGAAAACTATGTACTGCTGAACCCGGAGTTCACCGATGAAGAAAAACTGTCGGAACTGCTGAACAACTGGGGCAGGGCGCCCAAACAAATGGAACTGCTGCTCAGCTACCTTCATTTGCAAAAAACAGAGGGAGAAGTGATAAAATCAGCCTTGCTGAAAAAGTCCGGGGCATCCGAGGCGCAATTGAAAGGATTGGTGGATAAGCATATCCTGAAAGTAGAGAAAAGGATGGTGGACCGCATTCTGTACCTGCCTAAAAAAGTGCAGATTGATTTTGATTTAAGCGAAGCCCAGCAAAAGGCATTTGATGAAGCAAGAAAGTCATTGGAGGAAAAAGAAGTATGCTTGCTGTACGGCGTTACATCCAGCGGTAAAACAAATATCTATATCCGGCTGATAGAGGAGTATATCAAACAGGGCAAGCAGGTATTGTATATGCTGCCGGAAATTGCGCTTACTTCGCAGGTCATTCGCCGTTTACAGAAACATTTTGGCGGCTATATCGGTATTTATCATTCCCGTTTTTCGCAGAATGAACGGGTGGAGATATGGAACAAGGTAAAAAGCGGCGAACTGCGGGTGGTGCTGGGTGCAAGGTCGTCTGTTTTTCTTCCGTATCAAAACCTGGGGCTTGTTATCTGTGATGAAGAGCATGATACATCGTATAAACAGCAGGACCCGGCGCCCCGCTACAATGGCCGGGATGCTGCTGTGTACTTAGCTTCTTTTTTTGGGGCCAAAACATTGTTGGGAAGCGGCACACCATCATTGGAAAGTTACTATAATGCAATAACAGGTAAATATGGCCTGGTGGAATTGTTACAGCGTTATGGGGATTTAAAATTACCTCCTGTTGAATTTATTGATATGAGAAAGGAGCAGGGCGGGCAAAAAGAAAAGATAATATTGTCGCAGCCAATGATTGAAGTAATACATGAAGTGGTGAAAAAGAGCAGGCAGGTTATCCTGTTCCAGAACCGGAGGGGATACGATCCTTATAAAGTGTGTGCTGTATGTGCAACCATACCCAAGTGTACGTATTGCGATGTGTCGCTTACTTTTCATAAACTCCACAACAAGCTGGTTTGCCATTATTGCGGCGCCAGCTATCCGCCTGTATCTACCTGCGCCGCCTGTGGCAGCGACAAATTTGTGCAGCGTAATTTTGGAACGGAACGAATTGAAGAAGAATTGCAGGAACTGTTTACCGAAGCACGGGTGGCAAGGATGGATGTGGACGCTGTTCGGGGCAAGCATGCCCATGATGCACTGATACAGCAGTTTGAACAAAGCAAAATTGATATACTTGTTGGTACACAGATGGTAGTAAAGGGGCTGGATTTCGACAATGTGGACCTTGTGGGTATTTTAGATGCAGACGGGCTGTTGCACTTTGCCGATTTCAGGGTGAACGAAAGGGCTTTTCAATTGATAGAGCAGGTAAGCGGCCGTGCAGGCCGGAAGGAGGAAACAGGCAAAGTGCTGGTGCAAACCTTCCAGCCACAGCATCCGCTGTTACAATTGGCGCAGCAGCATAATTATAAAGGAATGTTTGAAGAAGAACTGAAGAAGAGAAAAGAGTTTTTCTATCCGCCGTTTTCCCGCATCATTCATCTTACATTCAAGCATAAGATAAAAGAAGTGGCCGAGCGGTCGGCATGGGTGTATGCAGAAGCGCTGAAAAACAAATATGGTAATTATCTTGTAGGGCCCGCTGCGCCGGTAGTTGGCCGCATCCGGAACCAGTACCTCATCGAATTGCTACTGAAATTACCGCGGGACAGCCGGTTGATTGCCCAATGTAAAAAAGACCTGCTGGAGCAGTCAGCTATTCTTCACCAGGAAAAAAGTTTCAGAAGCGTAACGATTGTAGCGGACGCAGATGCTGTGTGATGCAGCCCGGTTAAGATACAATGGCTGAATAGGTGTAAGAGAACACACCGTTCTTATTTTCCTTGCTCACTTTCCACATTTTTTGCGCCACTTTGTTTACAGGAACAGGTTTCCATTTTGCCGGGAATAAAAAGGAAAGGGGCTTCATTATTTTCTGCGCCACTCTTTCCCCAAAACGATATTCTTCCCGGTGGCCAAGCAACAGTGAAGGCTGCATGATATGAATACTACGGATACCGGACGCTTTAACGGCATCTTCGGTTTCTCCTTTCAGCTTTATATAAAAATTATTGCTCTTGCTGTTGGCAGCTATTGCCGACACCATAACGAATGTTTCACAGCCGCACAATTTCCCCAATCTTGCCGCCTGTACCGGTATGTCGTAATCTATTTTACGGTAAGCAGCTTTATCGCCGTTTACTTTTTTTTGCGTAGTACCAATACTGCAAAAAATCACATCGCTTCCTTCAAGCGCCAGCCGGTAGCTTTCTGTATCTGAAAAATCAACCAGCTTTACTTCCAGTTTGGAATGAGCAACAGCGAAAGGCTTTCGTACCAGCACCCTTACCGTATCAAAATAATCATCTTCTAACAGCAGCGGTAGCAGATGGCTTCCGATAAGCCCTGTGGCGCCGATAAGGGTTGCTGTCATTTCTTAAAATTTAATGCTGAATATGATTTTTAATACCCGGATAAAATTTGTTTCCATTCCTTTGTTGTGGCTTTATCTTTTTTTATATCTCTCAGACTGCTCAGATCATAATAAAAGCCGGGTTCAAACACTATTTCAGGGTAAGGGTCGCCTGGTTCTATGATAATATCCGGGGCGCTGGGATTGGGTTTGGAGAAAGAGAACTTATATTTTTTACCATACACCACCGTATCAAAGCCAAAACCCATCCGCAGGAACGGCCACTTGATATTTTCCAGCAACCCCAACGGCACATCAAACTGAATGCCCTCATCTGTAATGTAAATCACTTTGCCCTCATCATAAATCAGCACCCCGGCTTCCACTTTTCCTATCAGCCCGAAGATGCGCCATACCCTGGATACCATTTGTTTTTTCATGCTGCTTATAGTGAAAGTGTATTTAATAGTTTTTCCTTATGGATAAAGTTATCCCATCCGGTATAAAAACGAGCTGTTTTGCTGAAAAAAGAAATGACGGTAGTTAATCAGGCGTTCTGTTTCCTGACATATTTTGTGAGGATAACAATTTGTTGCCCTTCCACCCGGCCTTCTATCTGTTCCGTATTACCTTCAACAAGGCGGATGTTTTTTACCACTGTTCCCAGTTTTGCCGTAAGGGTGGAGCCTTTTACATCCAGCGATTTTATAAGAACAACGCTGTCGCCATTTTGAAGTTGCGCCCCATTGCAGTCCCGGTGCAGGTCAACGCTTCCATCGTTTTCATGATCGCCGGTCGCCTTGGCCCATGCCAGCCGTTCATCATCAAGGTAAAGCATATCCAGGCTGTCTGCCGCCCAGCTTTCATTGCGGAAACGGTTCAGCATACGCCAGGCAACCACCTGTACGCCGGGTATTTCGCTCCACATGCTTTCCGGCAGGCAGGTGGCCCAATGGGCGGCATCCGGCTCTGCTTTCTTTTCTATCTGGGATTTGCAGGTAGTACAAACCAGGATGCAGTTGTCTTCATTGCGGTTATCCTGCGGGGGTATTTCGTAAATGCTAAGGCTATCCGTTGCTTTGCATAACTCACATGTATTGTTGCTTCGCTGGGTTAAAATGTCTTCTGGTTTCATGACAGATTGTTTGTAAAAGCGGCGAAGGTAATATTTTTACCGGTATCTGTTTTGGAAGAGTGTAGCTGAAGCGGAGATAAAAGTTTTATCTTTCAATTCAATTTTACTACACAGGTATGAAAAGATTGATATACTTCGCAATGCTGGTGTTTGGCTGCAATACCAGTGCAATAAAAGCCCAGCAGTCCGACAGCCTTTATCTTATTCAGTTCAATCAGCAGATTGATGATTATGTGGTGCAAAAGAATGTTTCTGAACTGGAAAAATTCTACGCTGATGATTTTGTGTTCAGTCATGGCAGCGGAAGGGTAGAGGGCAAAGCGGGGTGGCTAAAAACCGTTGGTCGTACCGTTTATCCTTTACGGCAGCATGATTCGGTGAAAGTGGAATTGCACGCCGAGGTTGCGGTAGTGAAAGGCAATATGTATATCCGCCGCAAAGACAAGGATAAAGAAGCAGCCTATCATCTTAAATACATACGGGTATATGCTTTGCGGGATGAGCAATGGCAACTGATATCACACAGCACAACAGCAGAAAGGCATGATAACTGACAAGGGTATAGCGGCCAGCAGCGCTATTTCTTCTTTGCTGCTTTTTTCCTGGGAGCCGCTTTCTTGGCAGGCGCCTTCCCGCCTGCGGAACGGGCAGGTTTCTTTGCTGCTTTCTGTTTTTTTACAAATGCATCGGGAATTTCCGCTTCGATAAATTTCTTCACCTCTTCTAATGTAAAAGCAGCGGCTTCTTCGGCTGTGTAGCGGGTATCATCTGCTTTTTTGGGCAGCCTTATTTTCTTTTTACCGAATTTGATAATTGGCGCCCAGCGGTCGTTTTCTACTGAAATATTTTCTTCGGGCCAGCGGTGGATATAGCGGTTGGCTTCTTTCTTTACTTTGGCATCTATCAGTTCATCCATTTCCGCCTGGGTAAGATTGGCAAAATTGTAACGGCGAGGTACATTGATAAACAGGCCGTCCCATTTTATGTAAGGGCCGAAGCGACCGGTTCCTTTTATAATGGGTTTATCATCATAAGAGCCAACAGGCATATCGGCCAGTTGCTTTGCTTTGATGGTGTGTATCGCTTTTTCAAGGTCAACAGTGCCCAGGTCGGTTCCTTTGGGCAGGCTGATAAAATCATCGCCCCATTTTACATAAGGGCCGAAGCGGCCCACATTGACAGATACATCTTTGCCTTCGTATTGCCCCATTACACCCTGTGCTCCGAATAAATTCATGGCTTCTTCAAAAGTGATGGTTTCTATACTTTGGCCTGTGGGTATCTTGGCAAAGCGGGGCTTTTCTTCATCATCCACTGAACCGATTTGTATCATCGGGCCATATCGTCCCATCCGTGCCACTACGGGTTTGCCGCTTTCCGGATCGGCGCCCAGTTCCCTTTCACCTTTTATCCTGTCGGCATTTTCGATGGTGTTATCTACATCTTTTTTAAAGGGCAGGTAAAAATCATCAATCATTTTGTTCCACTTCATCTTGCCTTCGGCTACTTCGTCAAACTCTCCTTCAATCTTTGCGGTGAAACCATAATCCATAATGTCGTCGAAATGCTGCTTCAGGAAGTCGGTAACCACCAATCCCAGGTCAGAAGGGAACAGCTTTGATTTCTCCGCACCTGTATTTTCATTATCAAGTTTCTTTTCTACCTGATTATTTTTTAAGGTGTAAACGCTGTAATAACGGACAACGCCTTCCTTATCCCTTTTTTCCACATAGCCCCTTTTTAAAATGGTGGAAATGGTAGGCGCATACGTGGAGGGGCGGCCGATGCCCAGTTCTTCCAGTTTCTTTACCAGTGAGGCTTCTGTATATCGTGCAGGCGGGCGGCTGAAGCGTTCCGTTGCTTTCATTTCTTTCAACGGTAATTGCTGGCTAACGGAAAGCGGCGGCAACATGCCTTCATTGGTTTCGTCTTCCGCATCGTCATCGTCTTTATCTTCCCGATATACTTTCAGGAACCCGTCAAACTTCAACACCTCGCCGGATGCAGTTAATTCTTCCTTATTGGTTGAAATAGCAATTTTGGCAATGGTTTTTTCCAGTTCGGCATCGGCCATCTGGCAGGCCATGGTTCTTTTCCATATCAGCTCATATAACCTGGCCCATTCGGCTTCTTTGATAGTGCCATTGCTCATGTAGGTAGGCCGTATGGCTTCGTGGGCCTCCTGTGCATTTTCATTTTTGTTCTTGTATTTACGGAACTGGTGGTATTGTTCGCCATATATGCTTTTGACAGTATTGGTAATATCGCCAAGGGCTGTATTGCTTAGGTTCACACTGTCTGTACGCATATAAGTAATGTACCCGTTTTCATATAAGCGTTGGGCTATTTGCATGGTCCTTGCTACGCCATAGCCTAATTTTCTCGAAGCCTCTTGCTGCAAGGTAGAAGTTGTGAAAGGCGGGGCAGGGGAACGTTTTCCTGGCTTTACCTGTATGTCCGTTACAGTATAGTTTGCATTGATACAGCTATTGAGGAACGTTTCGGCATCTTCAGCGCTGTTTTGTTTTTTGCCTTCGGCCGAAAAGCTTACCGGCTTGGCGGAAAGATCGTCTGCGGTAAAAATGCCTTCAATCTTAAATGCGCTGACAGGTGTAAAGGCATTGATTTCCCTTTCCCGTTCTGCAATCAGCCGCACAGCCACACTTTGCACCCTCCCGGCGCTCAGGTTGCTACCTACGCTGATTTTTCTCCATAATACCGGGCTTAGTTCAAACCCCACAATCCTGTCAAGCACCCGGCGGGCCTGTTGGGCCATTACCAGGTTCATGTCCAGTTTGCGGGGGTTCTTTACGGCTTCCTGTATGGCGGGTTTGGTAATTTCATGAAATACGATACGCTTGGTTTTTTTCGGGTCAAGCCCCAGCACTTCGCAAAGGTGCCAACTGATGGCTTCTCCTTCCCGGTCTTCATCCGTAGCCAGCCACACTTCGTCCGATTTTTTAGCAATAGCTTTTAAGTCATTGACGATCTTTTGCTTATCGTCAGGGATAATATATCTTGGGGAGAAATTTTTTTCAATGTCAATTCCCATTCCTGCTTTTTCAAGGTCACGGATATGGCCAAAACAACTTTTTACCTGGAAATCATTTCCCAGTATTTTTTCAATTGTTTTAGCCTTGGCAGGGCTTTCTACTATCAGTAAATTTTTCGCCATAAAGGATGGTCTGATTATATTACAAAACCGCTTTTCAGCGGCCGCAAGTTAGGACAAGGATAATAATTTTTTCCTGAAAAGTGATTTTATTGCTTTGAAGGGCCTTTTAAATCAGGCAATTAACCCGATCAACTCCTCCTTTTTTGAGGCTAAACTACGTTGTTTGCCAGGCAGGTTGATTTTTACAGGTTATTGATTACGGGTGCTTCTTACTATTCCGCTTTCAGGAGGGCATACCGGCAGATTAACTAATTTAGGGCCTGCTTTGTAACTCTTTGCAAACAGCGGCTCCCGGTCAATCCAGGAAGGAAAAGGCAAAGCACAATCTTTTATGAAAAAAACATCAAGGCGTATTTTTTTGGAGGAAGCGGCAAAGACGGGGGTAATTTTTGGTTCGGCGGCCGCATTGCAGTCAACATTTACTGAAAAAGGATTGTTTGTGCACCATGTTTATTTCTGGTTGCAGCACCCGGAGAGTAAGGAAGACCTGGATAACCTGATTAAGGGCCTCAAAACCCTTGCCCGCATACCGTATATAAAGTTTTCGCATATTGGTAAACCGGCTACAACGAGCAGGGATGTAATTGATACTTCTTACAGCGTTTCCTGGCTGCTGTTTTTCGACAGCATCGAAGAGGAGGAACGTTACCAGAAAGATGCCGTACACCTGAAGTTTGTAGAAGACTATAAACATTTGTGGACAAAAGTTGTTGTGTACGATTCAGTAGAAGTATAATAAACAGAAGCAGTAATAAACATAGCAATACAAAAACAATTCATGGAAATCGAGATATTTACATTAGCGGATTTTGCACAGGATAATAATTCCAAGCTTACTGTTGTAGGCACTTTTGATTCTATACATGCCAAACAGTTTCCGGCCACACACCCGGCCTGTGCCATTGCCTGCCGCCTCCGGTTTGCAGCAAAAGAAGCGGGGCAACATGGTTTTAAACTGCGGCTGATAGATGCCGGAGGGAAAGAAATAATTCAGCCTATCACCGGCGACATCAATATCGGCAATCCGCCAAACGGCCAGTTTGCCACCATCAATGTTGTAATCAATTTTAATCAACTGAAGTTTGATCAGCCGGGCCGTTATTCTTTTGAATTATATCTTGACGATGACTGGAAATCGGGGCTTCCGCTGTTCTTAAACCAGGTAGCCTGACCACTGCTGTAAGAGGGTTCCTTTAACAGTTTTTTTTTGGTATTCTCTTGGGAAATGAGCAGGTATGGCGTACCTTTGCAGCGCAAAAAGCTGAGGAACGTACCTAAACTACAGAATGTATCTGACCAGCCTTATCCAGCTTGCCGCCTGGTTCTCTTACTTCCGTTTCACTCAGACGAATTAATTAACGACAGACTAAAAAAAAGGAGTTATTATGAAGAGCATTGTTATGCCCAAAATGGTGCAGTTGGACGAAGAAACAAAGAAACAACTGCCGCAAGAAGTAAAAGAAACATTGGCCAAAGAAGCCAGCGTAACTAACAAGCCCAGGTTTACCGCTATTGACATGTGGAACAGGCAGCGCCAAAGCCGCTCCGCTTCTGCAAGGATGAACAAGTGGAACCTGAATTAATCTTACCGAAGGGCCGCAACATGCGGCCCTTTTTATTTTGCAGGAATTTGTTTGTGTAAAACACCCCCGGCATTACACTTGCCGGAATGGGATTAAATTTTTTGGGCAGTAATTTGTTCAATATTATACTTTTGTGCGGTTAAAACCTGAACCTTTAACCGTTAAGCAATCATGACAAACTCCTACCAGGACCTGGTAAAACAAACATTCAATTTTCCCCAGGAGGGAATTGACGTAAAAGATGGCAATCTCTTTTTTAACGGCCTGGACCTGCGGGCACTTATTGATAAGTACGGAACTCCGATGAAGCTTACCTACCTGCCCAAAATAGGTATGCAGATAAAAAAGGCCAGGCAGATGTTTGCCAACGCTTTTAAAAAGAATAAGTATGAGGGCAAGTATTATTACTGCTATTGCACCAAAAGCTCCCATTTCAGTTTTGTAGTGGAAGAAGCGCTGAAAAACGACATTCACCTCGAAACTTCTTATGCATACGATATTGAAATCATCAAAAAACTGTATGACAAGAAGAAAATAACAAAGGATATTCACATTATCTGCAACGGGTTTAAGCAGAAAGCCTATACCCGCCGCATTGCCAACCTGCTGAACAGTGGTTTTTCCAACGTAATACCGGTATTGGATAATAAAGATGAATTGAAAGACTATGCCACTTCTGTAAAAGTGCCTTTTAAGTTAGGCATACGGGTAGCGGCGGAGGAGGAGCCTAATTTTCCTTTTTATACTTCCCGCCTGGGCATCCGTTCAAAAGACATACTGGAGTTTTATGTGGACAGGATTGAAGGCTATGAAAGCAAGTTCCAGTTAAAGATGCTGCATATATTCCTTAACAAAGGCATCAAAGACGATATTTATTACTGGAGTGAATTGAACAAAGTCATCAATCTTTATTGCCAGCTAAAGAAGATATGTCCCGAACTGGATTCTATCAATATCGGGGGCGGCTTTCCCATTAAACATTCATTGGGATTTGAGTACGATTACCAGTTCATGATCAATGAAATTGTAAGGAATATCAAAACGGCCTGTAAAAAAGCAAAAGTGCCGATGCCGGACATTTTTACAGAATTCGGCAGCTATACGGTAGGGGAGAGCATGGCGCATATTTATAAAGTAATTGCAGAGAAAGTACAGAACGACCGGGAAACCTGGTATATGATAGATTCTTCTTTTATCACCACCCTGCCCGATACATGGGGCATTGGTGAAAAATTCCTGATGCTGCCCGTAAATAAATGGGACTCGGATTACCAGCGGGTGGTGTTGGGCGGCATTACCTGCGATAGCCATGATTATTACGATTCAGAAGAGCATATCAACGAAGTGTTCCTGCCAAAATCAAATGGTACGGATGAGCCTTTGTATGTGGGCTTCTTTCATACAGGAGCCTACCAGGACCAGATAAGCGGCTATGGCGGTATCAAGCACTGTCTTATCCCTTCGCCCAAGCATATCATTGTGGGGCATGATAAAAACGGCAAACTCACCGATTGGGTATATGCCAAAGAGCAATCAGCCCAGAGTATGCTGAAGATATTAGGATATAGCTGATAACAGAAAGCCCCCTTCATCGGAAGGGGGCTTCTTTTTGTTTTCATGGCGAATTATCTTTTTCCGCTTTGCTTGCTATAGCGTTTCCATTCTTTGTATTCCCATTTGCTATAGCTGCTTTTATTGAAATAAGTTTTATCAAGGTAAAAGCGGTTATCGTATCCTTTCCAGTACAACATTCCCTGTGTGTTGCGGTGGTAAAAGCTGCCGTTCCCGTATTGGCTCATCCGGAAGCCGGGTGAGGGGCTGACGATCAGCGGCGCCGAACGGTAATAGGTGTTGTGTGATGGCGGCGGCTCGGCC
The DNA here is from genome assembly GCA_964560445.1 of uncultured Chitinophaga sp. Lineage (GTDB taxonomy): Bacteria > Bacteroidota > Bacteroidia > Chitinophagales > Chitinophagaceae > JJ008. The sequence continues at coordinate 17,022 of CAZLLT010000035.1, forward strand.
CGGTGGGAATTTTTGTTATTGGTGGCCCAGACCCTGCTGGGCTGGCAGGAGGTAAAGAGAAATGCAACCACTATTAATCCGGCTACAGGAAGAATAAATGTTCTTTTCATGGCGTTTATTTTATGGGTTTAAAAGAAGCTGTTCCTTGCAATGTATTTTTTGAGTTGTAGTTTATTCCCTTGTTCGCTTGTTCCGTACGCCATTTGCAGCGCTGCCGCTACGGGCTACGGGTTCTTCATCCGGAGGTGTTTTTTTTACTTCGGCGGTCGCCGGTTTTTCTTTTTCAGGGGATAGGGGAATTTCTTTGGCCGTTTGCTCCGGCTTTTGTGCAGTTGAATCATTGCTTGCCCCAGTAATGCTTTCCGTACTCACCCAATCCCGCTTATCGGTTTCCAGCCTCTCCAGTTCCAGGAAACGTGGCGCATACAACGGCGGGTTCTTCTCTGCCGGGTTCCTCGGTGCAAACACTTTAGCCGTGTATTCCTTACCTGTGGAGCAACTTGCGGCCAGGGCCATCAATGTCATCAGTATAACCGCTTGTACCATTCTGGCTGCCTGCATGGAAATTGATTTTATTTTAGCATAACGGGTTAACAAATAATGAACGTTATTTTGTTTCAATTCATTTGCCATAAATTCTTAAAAACTGCTAACATGAAACACTTTGTCATTCTATTAACAGTGCTTACTCTTTTTGTAAAAAGCGGCGCACAGCCGGCTGAAGATTCTGTCAAAGCCGTTATTGATAAAATGTTCCTGGCCATGAAGAATGCCGATGCAGCCATGCTCAAAAGCACTTTTGCAGACAGCATGGTGCTGCAAACAATTAGTACGGGCAAGGAAGGAAAGATAAAAGTGTGGAATGAAGCCCCTGAAGATTTTGCCGCATTTTTAGCAAGGGAGCAGCCCGGCAACCTTGATGAGCGGATAACATTTGATGTGGTAAAAACAGACGGTCCGCTGGCGATTGCCTGGACGCCTTACCGTTTTTATTACAAAGGAAAATTCAGCCATTGCGGCGTTAATTCATTTCAATTGGTGCGTCAGGACGGAGAATGGAAAATACAATACCTGATAGATACGAGGAGAAAAAGCGGTTGCGGTGAATAAAAAGAGAACCCCCCGTGGAAACGGGGGGTGTAAACCAAAACCAACTGCTTATGAGAAAAATGTATAATTATTTAATGACGATATCTGTTGCTGTTGCTTTGACTTCTTCCTTCTTCGGAAGGTTTAATGTCAGCACTCCATTGATGTAAGATGCTTCAATCCTCGTTGCATCTATTTTATCATCAATTGTGAAAGATCTCTTAAAAGACTGGTAGCGGTATTCCCGGCGGATGTGTTTGTTATTCTCGTCTCTTACTTCATCTTTTTTTTCTGCCGAGATGGTCAACAGGTTTTGTTCTAAGTTCACTTTGAAATCCGCTTTTTCAAAACCCGGCGCCACTACTTCTATTTCGTAAGCCTTTTCCGTTTCTTTGACGTTAACCGGTGCAAAACCCTTGCGTTCGCCGGGGTTAAATTCATTCTTAAAAAGAACAGGTAGTTCGGTGAACAGGTCATCAACAAAGTTGTTCAGTGTTGATGCAAAAGGTCTTCCGTTGAATTTTACGTGTGTCATAGCTATTTTGTTTTAATTTTTGTTTCTGTTGAACGATTCTATGGTTTCAAATGCCGTACCACTGCTGTTTATGAGCTTTGCGGCTGACAGTACTTGTAAAAAAGCGGTTTTTGAGGGGACAAAATTTCCGGAAAGGGTGAGAGAGAGTGACAGAATTTCAAGAATATTTTGCTTGTCGGTGGGCTGGGATGCTTTTGAGTCTTTGGCGGCGTTTTGTTAAAAGCATCACGCTGTCGTTGAGCCTGCCTGTCCGGTAGGGGTTAAAAGCATAGTTCTTTTGTACCTTTAGATTATTATAACAGGAAATAGCATCTTGTTTCATAGCAGCTCGAAGTCCTTGTGAATACACAAGGCAGGTTGAGATGGCCTAATTTCTACGGACAGTAAAATCTCTTACATTAGAGATTAATTA
>CAZLLT010000036.1:0-15642 GCA_964560445.1 uncultured Chitinophaga sp.
TAATTAATCTCTAATGTAAGAGATTTTACTGTCCGTAGAAATTAGGCCATCTCATATAGCCTCGAATAAACGGCAAGCCCATATTTATTAAAGCAGCGCTAATATTTTGATGTTTAAATTCTATTGAGCCATTCGACCTTTCATTTAATAGGGGAGAAAGGGATTTTCGATGCTCGCTTTTGTTGTAGTCTTTCCCGATTAGCTCAAGCTGAAGCATCTTGAAATAATCGTCTACAATAAGTTTGACTTCTTCTTTTGTCCAAGTCATAATATCTAAAATTATTGTGTATGTGACTTAAAAGCAAATATTAGTTTAAAAAACTCTGTTAGATTGTGTCCTAAAATGCGCCATTATTATTAATTTAAAAGCAGAGTTTTGAAAAATGAAACGGATTTACAGCCCAACAGCCAAGGGCTATTTCTCTGGATGTGGAGGCATGGAGTTAGGCATTTTGCAAGCAGGAATAAAGCTAATTCAATCCTTTGACCTTGACATGGAAGCTACTAAATGTATGATAGCAAATAGTCATTATTTCTCTCATTCAATACTAAATGCCGACATAAAGGATAAAACCGTTCTGGAACAGCCCAAAACAGACATAGTTGTTGGCACTTATCCTTGTACAAAATATTCCCCTATTGCTGATATTCACGGAACCCGAACAGGCGACGATTTATTTCTACACTTTTTTAGACATATCGCAATTGAAAAGCCGGAAATGTACATAGTCGAAAATGTTCCCGGAATGAGAAAATTTAAGGTTGTGATGGAAGCAATGACCAAATTACCGGACTATTATGTAAATGTGTTTTGTCCCGTTGATGCAGCACTCTGGTTGCCGCAACGCAGAAAGAGGTTGATATTAATTGGAACGAAAAAAAATTTGTTAATCCATGCCCCTTCTTCCAGCCATATTAAACCTAAGTTGAAAGATATTTTAGAAAAAAATCCTGATGTCGAAAGACCCGACTATGTGATTAAAAGAATTCAAGGAAAATACCGGGATTTACCAATTATTGTTGATCCAGAACAAAAAGAAGCCATTGCTCCTACCTGCGTTGCTCATTATTCCAAAGATTTGAGCACACGACTTGTTAAGGATAAAAATTCAAAGTATGGCTTGCGGCCTTTTTCCATAAGAGAGTATGCAAGGCTACAAGGTTTTCCGGATGATTTCTCTTTTGAAAGCAAAAGGAGTTCTTATAAATTAATTGGAAATGCCGTTCCTGTGCCAATGGGAAAATGGGTTGGCGATATTGCCATGAAATATTTCAATTAGTAAGGTCTTTCACCAACCCCTCCCTCACCGTCAATGAGTTTCGTTCGGTGCCGAGAATAAAGCCGCGGCAACTGGCGGCGCCGCACTGGCATTGGAAAGGCTCCATGTTTTCGTCTAAGAAGTTGGCATAATCCAATGTAAGTTCTTCGCCGTTGGCAATATCCCGCAGGGCCAATACATTCAGCCCGTCAAAAGCGGTGTTGGGGTCGCAACTGTGGTTTTGCGGCGCCCATTCGGAAGGATTATCATCCCATAAAATGAAAAGTTCTTCACTTACAGGATAAGCATAGCGGCGGAAATGCATTTTTTCTTCTTCGTTCCAGTTCTTTTCTACAAAGCGTTTGGTGATGATGCGCTGCGAACGGCCTTCGCCCTTGAAAATAATTTCGCCTTTTTGAATGTTGCGGCTGGCATAAATGCCATAGCCTGCAATAGAGTTGCCCTTCATCACAAAAGGTTTCATCTTTCTTTTGTGGCGGGCAACACCTTCGGCAATGATATGTTTCAAAAATCCGCTTTGGCCGATGCCGTCATGTTTTAAAATATAATCGGCAGAGCCTTCAAACCCATCGGTATAAAAAACAGAACAGGTAAAATTTATTTCCAGAAAAAACACTTCGTTTTTATCATTCACCCGGAAATCGAGCCGGGCATAGCCTACGCCGTTAAACCCCTTGAAAATACGTTCGGTGGCTTTGCGAAGTTCGTCATCCAGCGCCGGATCGTTGCAGGGTACATTGCAGTCGGGGTGCAGTTCGGAAGTTTTTAAGGCATAGGTTTTAAACTCCCGTCCTTCGGGAAAAATATATTCCACCGGTTTGAATATGGCAGAAGTGTGCCCGTCTGTATTGGCTGCCGCCAGCACGGTAAATTCCCTGCCGGCAATATATTCTTCCACTAACAGCGGGCCGTATTCATCTAATATGCTGATGCATTTTTGCTGCAATTCAATTTTATTATGTACCAATGATAATTCATCCACGCCGAGGCTATCACCGGCTTTGGCGGGTTTTACAAAAAGCGGGAAATGCAAATGCTTTACCGCTTCGTCCACATCCTTCAGTTCGTGGATGATAACATAGCCCGGTGTTTTTACACCTTCGCAGTACGCTAAATATTTCATCAATTCTTTCGGCGGGTCGTAGAGTTGGGTGGTAGGCCCGGTAAAGGGAAGGTTCAGCGTTTCGAGTGTATAGATAACATCAATGCTCGGCACTTCCCATTCTAAGTAACCTTCGCAGAGGTTGACGAAAATATCATAGTCTTTTTTGCTGAGTTCTTTCAGTTGCTTGTAGGTGGTGAGTTTGTTGAGAAATACATTGTGTACTTCATGTTCGGGTATCAATGCTGATACATCCCTGGGCGGGTCGTAGTTTTTATAATCTACGCCGGTTGTGGAATAATCGGGTTGCAGTACACAGATTTTCATTTTCACTATGCTTTATGTTTAGCCACGAATTGCACAAATTACACGAATGAAAAAATTTGTGCTATTCGTGTTTTTTTAGTGCTCATTCGTGGCTAAAAAATTCATCGCTTTACCGCTATTTGACAATCGTTGTTTTGCGGGTTTTTTTGGCCTTTTTTGTCTTTACGTTTTCCGTCCTCATCACACTTCTCCGCAGCGCATCTTTCAGTATTTCGGCAATGATTTCCGTATAGCTTACGCCGGATGCTTTCAGTATCGCCCCGATGGAAGTGTAATCCTCATCTTCGCTTAACCCGCACTGGGCATTTACTTCCAGCATATACAATTTGCCTGTTGCGGCATCCTGGCGAATATCTATTCTCGTATAGCCCTTGCCGCCGCAGGCCTTGTAGGCATCAACACTTATCTTCTTTAATGCCGGGATCAATTCTTTTTCCGCCGGGCCGTATTCATAAAAGTTTTCGTTGGCGGGCATCGGCTTTTCATCTTCATAGATTTCCCAAAGCCTGTCGAACGATAAAAACTGTTCGGCTGCGGGCAATGATTGATGAAAATTTCTTTTTACCGGTTCATATACGATGCAGTTCTCCGGGTCATCGGCAGAACCTGTTATAAAAGTGGTGTATTCGGGCCCTTGAATGAATTGCTCTACAAATAACCCATCGGCCAGCAGGTTCCATCCCCTGTAGCCGCTTTTTATTTCTTCGAGGCGGTGGGCCAGCTCTTCTTCTGTATTCACAACATTCTTTACCGAAATGCCCATGCTTCCGCCGGAAACAGCCGGTTTGATGATCAGCGGCGTTCCCACTCTTTTGGTAAGCCCTTTTACCGAACCCTTCTTATCAGTAACCACCCTCCAGTTGGCCGTAGGCACCCCGGCTTTATCAAAGGCCTTTTTCATGGGTATTTTGGACGTGGTGATAGTATAAAAAGGGGCATCGGAGCCGGTATAGATCAATCCCTGTTTCTCCAGTTCATGAATAACCGATACGCCGGGGGCGCCGTTTACCTCATCGCCATCGCAAAGGTTTAATACCAATGGCGTTTTTCCGTTTCTGTTTTCAGCAATGGAACGGATGATGGTTTTATAATTCTCCATCGTTACCGGCTGCCATTTCCATTCGGCTTCCAGTTCTGCAAAAACGCTATTGTACTCTTTCAGGCTCTGGGAAAAATCGTAGTAGTAGTTGATATTGGGGTCGTCAGATTCAAGATGCGGGGCAAGCACCCAGATAGTGTACGGCTTTAAAAGGCGAATGGCTTCTGCTGTCTTCATGCAGGTCAGGCTACTTTTCTTGCCGTCCGTTTCCGTTTGGCCAGTTGTTGTTGAATAAAATCAGTAAGCATATATTTTTCCTGTGCTTCTTTGGAAAGATACGCCGCTCCTTTGATCCTTCCAACACAAACCGGGCTGCCGCAATAACAATCAAAGGACTGGATCATTCTCCATTCGGTAGAAGGATAAAAAAAGGAAAGCTCTTCTTCCGGTTGTATCTCTTTCAGGGCTGTTAACTGCATGGTAGTTGTATTGAAAAATACATTGGGCTCGCAGCCGTGGTTGATATACTGTAAAAATTCGGGTTGCAGCGTAATGTGTTTCCGCAAGCCCACCTGAACGGTAAGGTAGGTAGGCTCGGCAGAAATCGTTCCGGCAGAAAAAACGGCAATCAGTTCTCCGGGGCGATATGACCGGAGAGAGAACAAAGCGTTTTGTCCATTAGTAATTTTTTGGCGCACTTCTGCAAACCCATGATGGCTCACGGTGCGATAGGCGGGAGGGTGTGTTATTTCCATAAATTTTTGGGAGTGTAAGCATTGAAATTATATATAATCTTTGGTGAAAAGAATCCACTGCGTTCAATTGTGAATAATTGGTTATTGTTTGTTGAATAACCCGGCCTCCTGAAACAAACAAGGGTTAGCATTAAACAACCGCTTATAGGGCTTTCCCTGTACATTTGTTGTCCCTTGGTTTTCTATTCAATAAGATTATTGCTTCGAAATAAATGATAATGAGGATTTCCTTTTTCTTTTCTCTTTTTTTTGTTTGGCTTGCCGAAACAAATGCACAATGCGGCACACCGGTTAACAGCTTTCCCTATAGCGAAAGCTTTGAAACTTCGGATGGCGGGTGGGTTAGCGGCGGCTTTGGAAACGACTGGGCCTGGGGAACCCCGGCTAAAACGATTATCAATACGGCCGGGGGCGGTGTACGGTGCTGGATTACGGGAGGGCTGACCGGCGGCTCTTATACTGATGGCGCAGCTTCCTGGCTGCAAAGCCCCTGTTTTGATTTCAGCGCTTTAAGCGCCCCGTTCATCTCTTTTAAAATAAACTGGGAAACGGAACAGCAGTTCGATGGCGTTTCTTTTCAGTATTCGGTTGATAATGGCGCTTCCTGGACAACCATACGACCATTGGCGGGGGGATTTTCCTGCCTTCAAAAAAACTGGTTCAACCAGGATCCGGTAACCTATTTATCTCCGCTTACCAATGAACGGAGAGGCTGGTCCGGTACTATTAAACCTTCGTCCGGTAGTTGCCGCGGCGGACATGGTAGTAACGGATGGGTGGAAGCCTTTACCCTTATACCCGAACTTGAACATGAACCTGAAGTGATTTTTCGTTTCATTTTTGGGGCCGGTACAATATGTAATAGTTATGATGGCGTAGCTGTTGATGATATTTTTATCGGGGAAATGCAGCCGATACCTCCGTCATTCGATTTTTCCTGTAGAGACAACAGAACGATTGATTTCAAAAACACTTCCGAAAACTGCCTTACCAATCTTAACTGGGATTTTGGCGACCCTGCTTCGGGTTCGGAAAATACATCCATCCTCCCTGACCCTGTGCATACATTTTCTTCTCCGGGCACATATACTGTGCGGCTTACAGCGGGCGGGGCGGGCATGCCCGTTTCCACCATAACACAAGAAATAAATATTATTGACGCTTCGGTAACCCTGTTGACCATGGCCGATTGCCAGACAAACAGCAATGGCTCTCTTTCTGTTTTGATAAACGGGCATTCCGGTCCGTATAGCATTGCCTGGAATACTACTCCTGTTCAAACAACAATGGTGGCCGGCAATCTCGCCGCCGGATTATACACTGTAACTGTGTCCGGTGAAAATTTCTGTACTGCAACGGCAGAGGGCCGGGTGGAAATGGATTTTTCCTGCTCAGGTATTTATTTTCCATCAGCATTTACACCCAATGGCGATGGAAGGAACGATCGTTTTGGGCCCGCAGGCGGTCTTGGCCTGATAAGCAATTACCGCCTTTCTATTTATAACCGCTGGGGAGAACGGGTTTTTTATTCCACAAACCCTTTTGAAAAGTGGGATGGGTGGGCAAAAGGCAAACCGGCAGAAAGCAATGTGTTTGCCTGGTATGCCGAATATGACCTGCCGGATCAGCCAAAGCAATTAAAAAAAGGAACGGTGATGGTGATACGATAATTATTGTTCCTCTGTCCTGTCTTTCTTTTCAGGGCTTATCCCCAAAGAGGCCATAACCAACCTGATTTCGCCAAAACTGATGGCATCGCCAAGTTTCTGTTTTACGGGAACAATGGAGCTTCCGGAAAAATCACCTAAGGCCGCTTCGATCACTATTAATTTTTCCCGGCTTACCAATTCTTCTATCTTAATATCGCCCCATGCCACGTAACGGGCTAAGTGTGTTTCGATAGTGCTGGCAGTCAGGTTCCTTTCTTTTGCAATTTCCGCAATGGTCTTTCCTTCTTTAAACAGGCGAAGTGATTCAGCCTGTGTTTCCCCTTTCTTTTGCTTGCCTCCTGGCAAAGGATCCCCTTCATTCCGCTTTGTTTTCCTTTCCCGCTTGGGAACTTTTTCATGTATCAAAGAAGATAGTCCGTTCTCCTGGCTATACTCCAAAATTATATCCAGGAATTGTTGCCCGTATTGGTTGATCTTGGCATCGCCAAAGCCGCTTATTTTTCTAAGCTCAGTCAGCGACTGCGGAAGGTAACGGGCCATTTCATCCAAAGTACTGCTGCCTGCCACAAGATAAATGGGTATGTCTTTGCGGGAACAAATGCTGTCCCTTAGCTTTCGCAATTCCTGGTGCAGGGCCGGGTGGGGGCTGTTCGTCCTTTTCTGCGAGGCGCCTGCATAAGCATTGATGGGAAATGAAGGCAGGCTGAATTTATTTTTCCGGTTGTGAAAGGCTTCCATGTCAAATTTATCAGGAAACCCTTCCAGTAAATATCGTTTTAACGCCAATTCTGCAAACACTTCTTTCAGCGACTCATTGTATTCTTTAGCGTGCAGCGTACTGTCGGTAACGGCAGGAGATTGATAAAGAAGCTGTATCACCGAATTTATTTCATTAAAAAAATAACCCGCTGCCGCTTTTATCCTTTCCTGCAAAACAGCATTTTCTTCCGGTGGCCCGCCTTCCTGGAACAAACTGCCGAGTTGTGCATGAAATTTTAACGCCGTGGATTGTGCTTTTTCCAGCCGGTCAAACAGATCGTCTGTCCATGGCAGGGTTTCCGGGTTAAATGACGAAGCGTTTTTTGCCAGGTAACCTTGTATTTCTTTGATAGTGCTGATGCTGGTTGCAAAATCAAATAACGAAACCAATGTGCTTTGCTGAAAATTTTTTTTTGCCTCTTCCAGCTCTGCCTGCAATTGATAATTGGTGGCAACGCTGCTGGAAAACGCAACAATCCGCTTATCCATAAAAAGGCTGCCCGGTCTTACCCGGCTTTGCAGCACCAGCCCTTCTAAGTTGGTACAGCGGCTCAGGGCCACATATACCTGCCCCGGTGCAAACGCCTCTCCGGCATCAATGATGGCTTTATCAAACGTAAGCCCCTGGCTTTTATGAATGGTGATGGCCCAGGCCAATCGCAAAGGATACTGGGTAAAAGAACCTAATACATCTGATTCTAATTGCCGGGTGCTTTTATTCAAGCTATAGCGGATATTTTCCCATTCTTCTTTTCCCACTTCTATTTCATCCGGTTCTCCTTCGCACTGCACCGCTATCTTGTCCTTCTCAAGCCGGGCCACGGCGCCTATTTTTCCGTTGAAAAAACGTTTGCCGTTCTCGGCAGCATCATTGCGGATGAACATGACCTGTGCGCCGACCTTTAACCGCAATACTTCATCTGCCGGATAATTCCTGTCCGGGAAATCGCCTCTTATTTCTGCTTCGTAAGTAAATACCGGCGTATCCAATTCATTCAGTTCCCGCAAATTCGTTTCCCTTGCCTTTTCATTATGCGTGGTAAGAATAATATAGCCGTCTTTTTTGCTGCGGCGAAAGCCGGGGCTAAACCGGCTTTCCAATATGCCCATGCCGGCGCCGTCCAGCTCGTTGTTCCGCACCTGGTTCAGCAGGGAGATAAACGTTTCATCACTCTGCCGGTATATTTTGTTGAATTCAATATATAAAGGAGGGTCTTCTTCCAACACCTTGCTATTGAAAAAATAATGCCCGCTGTAATAATCAGACAGAAGATTCCACTCCTGGTCCCTCACTACCGGCGGTAATTGAAACATATCGCCGATAAATAATACCTGCACGCCGCCGAATTTTTCGAAGGGTCGGTTGCGGATATGGCGCAGTATGGTATCCACTGCATCCAGTATATCGCAGCGCACCATGCTTATCTCATCCATGATGAGCAGTTCTAACTGGCGCAGCACTTTTCTTTTCTCGTCTGTCAGCCGAAGGCGGCTTAACAGGCTGTGGCGGTTTATGGTTTGTTCATTACTGTCTGAAAAACCCGTGCCCTTTGTTTCCGGAATGAAGGGAGAAAGCGGCAGTTGAAAAAAAGAATGGATGGTAACGCCGCCTGCATTAATGGCGGCCACTCCCGTAGGCGCCACAACGGCCATTTGCTTGGGGCAATGTTTGCGGATGTATTTTAATAAAGTGGTTTTGCCGGTGCCGGCCTTTCCGGTAAGAAAAATATTTCTGTTGGTATGGTTCACCAACTGAACTGCCAGCCTAAACCTTTCATTTGTTGTATCAAGGGTAATGTTTGCCACGATATTTAATTTAGCCACTAAAACACACGAAATAACACGAAAAAATTACATAATCAGTCGTTTGTATTCAACTTTTGACCTGCCAAAATTTATTACCAACCCTACCCGGCATCCGGACGCTTTAAGATAATTGAGTGTTTGTGAAATAACCTCCTTATTTATACCATCTTCTCCGGATTTCACTTCAATAATAATTCCATTAAATACAGCAAAATCTGCCTTGAATTTATGCCGTAGCATCTTGCCTTTATAATACACCGGAAGTTCCCCTTCCCTTATATAGGGAATCCTCCCTTCAACGAACTCGACCTCCATGGCATCTTTGTAAATAACTTCTGAAAAACCGTACCCTAACATTTTCCAAACCTCAATACAATGACCAACGATAGTAAAAACCTCTTCTTTGAAAAGCAGGTACATTTTGATAAAAATTTTTACTGGTTTAAAAAGGCCACGAAATCACACAGCCCATACAATTTGTTTCGTGTTTTTTTGTGCGATTTCGTGGCAAATACAAACTACGCCTCGGCGGCCTTGCTGCCCAGCAGTAGGAGTTCATTCACCTGTATCTCGGTGATGTACTTTTTATTGCCTTCTTTATCGTTGTAGCTGCGGCTGATCAGTTTGCCCTCAATCGCCACTTCTTTTCCTTTAGTAAGAAATTTTTCAGCTATCTCGGCCAGCTTGCCCCAGGCCACCAGGTTGTGCCATTGGGTTTCTGTTACTTTCTCGCCTTTGGCATTACGGTAGTTTTCATTGGTGGCTACGGAAAAACGGGCCATTTTTTTACCGCTGTCAAGCGTTTTTACTTCAGGTGCATTACCGAGGTTGCCAATCAGTTGAACTTTGTTTTTTAATGCGTACATAGTTGTAAGTTTTGCGGCCTCTCCCAGTCTCCGCAGAGGAAGGGGCAGAAGCCTTGTTTTAAAGATTTGTTTATTTCAGCCAACCGGCGACGTCTGTCCGATTGACAACACAAAGATGATAGCGCCGGAAAGCGGTAGCCGGAGATTATCCTGTTAGCTTCGGGTATAAGCAGGTTTATCCGTTTTTAAACGGTTATACCCAGTATTATTTTTCGTATCTTTCTTTTCTAAATTCTTATTTCATAACATGTTGCAAGCAACTGATGACACAAGGAACTGCCTTGCCTGTGGAAAGACGCTAAAAGGCCGTTCCGACAAAAAATTCTGCGATGATTACTGCCGTAACAACTACAATAACCAGTTGAAGTCGGCTGATAGCGGAGTGGTGCGGCTTATTAATAATGCCCTGGCCAAAAACCGGCGCATCATGCAGGCTTTGCTGCCGCCAGATAAAGAAACAGCAAAAGCAAACCGGGACCAGCTTTTATTAAAAGGCTTTTCGTTCAACTATATTACCCATGTTTATACCACAAAAACAGGGAAGTCCTATTATTATTGTTATGATTACGGCTACCTGCCGCTGGATAATGACTGGTTTCTGATTGTGAGAAAGCGGGAGGAGTAAGTTTGCGCCTTTTAATCTGTTCTTGTTATGCTTTTGCCGTTCGGGAAAAGCAACCGGATTATCCCATATTGCCGGTTATAAAACAGGGTGGCTGTATCTGTGTTATTGACCGGGCTTCCATGCTTATATAATTTCAATGAATAAACGCTTTGATACTCGGCCCCATTAATATTCAGTACAGGGATTGGTGAGTCCAGGGAATCTATTATTTCATCAATCCTATAGTGCGAAAAATTTATGCCAAGATCACCAAATGAATAGGGATAGAACTTTCCCTTTACTCCAAGGCTGAACCCCATTGCAGGGCCGGTTGTGCTTCTGTACCGAACACTATATCGTTCATAAAAAGAATACGTTCGCCCCCAAAAACCGATAAATTCATCAAATTCCCGGACCAGCGTATCCTGAACAAGAGTGTGAAACAATGTTATTAGAATCAATCATTTTTATTTCCTGCCCTTCTGCATAACTCACAAAATCCAATTCTTTTTCAGAAAATGATTTATATGTTTTCTTCTTTGAACAAGAAACAAGAATCAGCATTGAAAAGAGAACTGTAACCATTACTCTCATAATTCAGTTATTTCATTATTGCTAAATTATAGAAATCCTTAAATAGGGGGATTATTTGTGGTGATCATTATCGCCCTTTTCGGCAATTAGCTACCCGCATTGTTCCGAATCAAATATTTAAATACCGTTCTTTCAGCACCCCGATATGGTGCAGCTCATGCCCGATCGTGGCCCGGAGGAATTCTTCCACCGTCAACTCATATTTCCAGGCCCGGCCTTTTAATTTGAGTTGCGCTGTTGACAGGGAGTTGATAAAACTATTCGTAGCAGCTCTTACATTTTTCAGGTCTGCCAGCAATTCCAAAAAGCTTAATTCATCAAAGCGGCTGCCGTTGACCATAACATCCTGGTCGTAGCCCGAAAGCGGAGTGTCGTCTTTCCGGCTGAAACGCAATGCCCTGTACGTCATTATTCTTTCATGGTCTGTTATGTGGCCAACGATTTGCCTGATGCTCCATTTGCCAGGCGCATAGCGGTAGGTTGATTTTTCTTCACTTATCGTTTCGAGCAAGGTAAAATTTTCATTGGAAGAAAATAATTGCCGTATATCGGCATTGCCTGTTAATTCTATATAATAGGGAAACCCGTCCTGTACTGTGTATTGCATATATTGACGATTGCCATCAAAATTACGGTTGTTTCAAAAGATTTCCCGGCCTGCATCACCTTTCATATACTCAATACGCCGCCGGTAAAAGCTTTTTTCTTTTTTTTATAAACGGCTGGCGCATCTGCCGCAAGTACCGGTTTCTTTGCTTAAAATTTCGCTGTATGAAAAACAAAACCCTGCTCGTTTCGGTGGCAATCTTGGCTTTATCCCATTTTGTCTTTGGCCAGGCATTACGCATTCCGGGAAACACAAACCATACCTGCATGACCGGAAGAAAAATTGGCGTTACCGAAATTGTTATACAGTATAATTCTCCCGGCGTAAAAGGAAGAGAAGGAAAAATATATGGAACCAATGTGGCGCCTTTTGGCTATGAAGTGCTGGGCTTTGGTTCCAATGTGGCGTCTCCCTGGCGTGCCGGTGCAGATGAGTGTACCACCCTGTCTTTCTCAACAGACGTATTGATCAATGGTAAAAAACTTCCGGCCGGCAAGTATGCCTTTTTTATTGAAGTGCAGGAGGATAGCAGTGTTTTGATATTTAATAAAAACGATAAGGCATGGGGCAGCTATTTCTACCGCAAAGATCTTGATGTGCTGCATGTAACCACGGTGCAGAAGAAAAACCTGCCCGTGATGCAGGAGCGGCTCACCTATAATTTCACCAACCAGACAGACCGTTCTGTTGATATTAACCTGGATTGGGAACGCTGGAGCTTTCCCATAAAGGTAGAAGTGGACCTGAAAGCAACTGTGCTTGAAAATATCAGGGAACAAATGAGCGGCGCCATTGGTTTTGACCCGCCCAGTCTCGAAGCGGCTGCCAAATGGTGCGTAGACAACGACACAAACTATACAGAGGCCCTTAACTGGATAAACACCGCCGTTGACCCCGGCCTTGGGGGAACAACTACTTTCAACGCCCTGTCAACCAAAGCAAGAATAGTAAAAAAGTTGGGGAATGATAAAGAAGCGGCCGACCTGATGAACACGGCAATAGAAAAAGCCACCGCCAATGAACTGCATGGCTATGGCCGGCAATTATTGTCCGAAAACAAACTGCAGGAAGCTTTTGCCGTATTTCAGAAGAACTATACAAAAAACAAAGGCGCCTGGCCCACTACAGTTGGCATGATGCGGGCTTACTCTGCTATGGGCAACTATAAAAAAGCGCTGGAATTTGCAAAAGCCGCTTTGCCCCAATCGCCGGAAGGGGCAACGAAAAGATTTCTGGAAGCCGCCATAAAAACGTTGGAGGAAGGAAAGGGGTTGTAGATTCCCGGGTAATACAATATAGTAAGAGGTATTTTGTGTAGCGGTAGCGGGCTTGGCGGACAGTAGCTTTATGCGGGCTGGTAATTTGTTTCCGCCTGCCGGTAACCGCTGCTCATAGTATCACATTGCTCCTTTTACATTGTCCACCCCTGTATTTGCAACTATTTTTGTTGTATGCTGTGTTTCGTCTTGCAGTAATTTAAAATCTGGCTTTGCAACAAATAAATCCCCGGCTATATCATTTAATTTTTTGATTGTTGCTTTTAAGGCTTCGTCGGATTCGTCAATACCTATCCATTGCCTGTTATTTTGATGTGCTGCTTTTAATGTAGTGCCTGAGCCAGAAAAACAATCAAGCACAATACTGTTTTCATGTGACGAAGCCTTGATAATAACATCCAATAAATCTGAGTTTTTTTCCGTAGGGTAAACCGGGTATTGTGGGTCTTTATATTCCCAAATATCCTGCATACGCTTGCCTTCCTGCTCATCGTAGAAAATTTTTTTCCTCGGATTTCCGTTATCACTCCATTCTATTAAACCAATTTTATCCAACTTTTCCAATTCTTTAATATCGCTTCTCCAATGCCGTCCTTTTGGCGGCATAAGTCCTTTAAATAATTGTGAAGTTTTGCCATTTTGTGTTTCGCCGGGTGCATGTAGAGGAATGGTTGTATAGTGCCTTCCGTCCTTGTCAATTTTTGGGAAAAGTTTTAGTTTGTCTTCATCTGTATAAGCAATTTTAGGCTCGTTCCAAATTAAATTATCGCTTTTGGAATAGAATAAAATCAAGTCCTTAATATTTCCATATCCTTTACGGGCAAAATTTTTCGGGTTACATTTAACTCTTGTAATATCATTACGGAAATTATTTATCCCGAAAATTTCATCCATTATTATCTTTACATAATGCCCGATTTTATAGTCAATATGCAAATAGATAGAACCTTTGTCCGATAAGAGCATATTTAAAAGCACCAGCCTTTCTCTAAGAAATTCGATGAATTCAAATCCCTTTAAAGTGTCTTTGTAAGCCACTTTCCCTTTTGAACTATTGCTAATGGTACTTGCCCTGCCTTCTGTAATTGTAAAAGTATTATTAGTTGCAAATGGGGGATCAATATAAATCAAATCAATTTTACCGGCGAGATTGTGTTTAGTGATAAGCTGTTTTAAAGCAGCCAAATTATTGGCTCTAATAAGCAAGTTATTACTTGTACTTACATTGATTTGTTCTAAATCAATGTCGGCAATACTTTCAAATATTTCTTTTTCTGATTTTTTATTTTGATAGTGCAGTTTCATAGCGGTTAAATTTGGTAAAGAAATTCTCTTAAAACCAAACTGCTCATTATATTCAAATCTTTGTACTTGGTTGTTATGTCCTTATACATTTTGTTCTTGCCTTTAATGTATAAAACCCCGTCAAGGATGGCGATTTTAATTGCCTTTACATTTTTTGCATTTACTGTGCTGATGGCATCATTGAATTGAGCATTTTGATGTCCGCCAAAGTCAGTAAGAAATTTTGCCTCACCTATTACATATTTGCCGTTAAACCTGCCAATGAAGCCAAGCCCTTTTGGATGCTTATAGTTTAATTCACCAGTGGCAAAATCCATTAACTGTTTATCGCTGCCATTGAGGATAGCATCTTTTTTATTTTTAGTAAGTCGTTAAGCGAAACGGGTTGAATGCCTAAAGCCTTGCTATTTGTCCATCTTCTGAAAAGCGGTCCAATTTGACGGTTGGTTTCTTTCGGCTCTGTACACCGTTCCATTATTTTAGGTAACCCCATTTCATAAAGCCGCCCACAAATTCTGTTGATCGTTTTCGGATTTCGGTCAATGGATGTCTTGTCTCTTTTGAGATACGCAATGTAGCTATCCTTGATAGGAAACAAATTAAGTTTGAGAAGTTCTTTGAGTAAAGTTTCGTTGTTCTTTTTCTTAAAAGCAGCTTCAATCTTTGCCCAACTGTCTCCATTAATTTCCCGGATACCTTCTGGAATTGTCGGATATACTTGAAATAAGTCGTCTAAGTAACTTCTTTGGCTTGCATAATCTATACTTAGTTCTGTCCAATAATTCATGTGCCAAATATAGTCTAAAGTGTGGTATTGTTGCTGGCTCTCTTTAGGTGTATCATGGTTAGTTTGCATAGCATGTGAACGGACTTGCTGCTGTTTGGGTATTTGAAATTCGGCAGCCTGCCATATTACCAACCCTTTTGTTACCCGTTGTCTTATACTTGGTTATTCTTTATCCATTCTGTCAATTTTGTAAAATTTTCTTTCGAATAACGATAGCCCCATTCGGTTTTATGTTCGTATTTGTCAATGGCGTATTTCAAATCCAATTCTTTGAAAACATTTACAAGATGTTGAGCAAAAAACATTGGTTCCCCTTTGAACGCAAATTCCAATTCGTCTGTCAGTTTAGGCATTTCTTTACTTTCATGTTCTGCATACCTTTCACTGTCAAAGTCGTAGTAGCATAAAGTGTCTAATAACTCAGAAAAAATATTCTTCCAAATAATGATTGTAAGGATTTTATCTGAATATTTCAAAAGCCACCAAATACTTTCTCTTTCTGTGTCATGAAGTACAAGTTCATATTTTCTGTCATTTGTTGAAATAATATTCTCTTTGGTAAAGTAGGTATTACCATAAATAATTTTCCGTTGGTTTGTCAACAATAAAACTATTGATTCAAGCAAATCGTTCAAGGGGTCGCAATTGTAACTTGCAAAATAGTTAAGTTGGCGTTCTTTTGTTGTAAGTGTAATATCCATCCACCCATTACGAATGTTGCCTATCGTAATATAGAAATCATTTAAATTCTTGTAAGTTAAAGTTGATAAAGCGTCCATCGTTTAGAATGTCGTAATAATAGCAGTCCTACGATTCGGGCTTGCCGCAGTTTCAGGGCGGTTCGCCTGAGGAACGAAGGCGAAT
>CAZLLT010000037.1:0-13185 GCA_964560445.1 uncultured Chitinophaga sp.
TGTTACATTTGAAAACTCTAACTGATACTGGCACTAAAAAAGGGGGAGCTTACAGGACTCCGTAAGTTTTTATGCAACTGAAGTTAGAACCATCTTAAGGAAACTTGACTCCATTGATAAGCTTCCTATAAAAATGGCAAATGGCCGAAATCCCAAGATTGGTTATCCCCAACAGCGCAATTGCAATGCTCTTATTACTACTATATGGCCGCCTTGCGGAAAGCAGGCGATAATATTGAGGAAATTATAAACGCCTCTTTGACCCTTGAAAATTACCTTCAGAAGGGGTTTCCATCCTCAAAGTATTGCCCCTTTATTTACGCCCCTGTTAATAGCCCGTTTATACGTTTCGCCAGTTCCCTATCTTTTTCCGTAACAATATTACCGGCATCGTGTGTATTAAGCCAGATTTCTACAATATTCCACACATTGCCCCAGCGGGGATGGTGGTTCATTTTTTCCGCTTCTATAGCTACACGGGTCATAAAGGCAAAGGCTTCGCTGAAATTGCCGAACTGAAATTTCCTGTATAGTGCATTTTCTGTTTCCTGCCAGCCTGCAGGCCTGGATGGAGAAGTATTATCGGTAGCCATAATCGGAAAGGGGTTTAAAATACAAGATTTTCTTTGTTTTTAACCTTGCTTATGGAAAGCTCTGTTACCAGTTGCACCCTGCTTATTGTTTTAATTACCTGCACTATCTGTTCTATCGTATCATCGGGCACATCATCGCCCTTCATCAGCCAGAGAAAATCAAGGTTGCGGAATTCGGGCAGCAGGTATTCACCGTCAAACTGGTTATTATACAGGTAATGCGTAAGCGAGCCGGTTGGTTCGCCGTATTCATACACCGCAAAAAAATAATTCCTTTTTTTATTGGTCCGCTGTATCTCCAGGTCGTTGATACGAAAATCCATGCCCAGCGCATTATTGAGGTGCCAGCAAAACTGGTAATCCCTTACCGGGGCCATAATGCCGAGCAGGCGGGTATCTTCGAAAAAATTTTCGATCATTTCCCGGTTATCGAGTAATAATTTGGTGCTGTGCCCGGCCATAACAGGCATGAAATTACACTTTAATATTTATAAGCAGATGAGCTTATCCAGCCTGCGGCATGATAAATAATTATTTGTCGGCCACGAATAACTGCCCTTCATTCGTGTTATTCGTGGTCCAGGAAATCAAAACTCAACCGGCGCTTCAAGGGTTTCGCTTCCCCGCCTGAATATAACAGTTGTCCTGTCGCCCTTTTTGAATTTCGATAAGGCCCTCATATAGGTTTCCACATCGCTTACCGGGTGGTCGCCAAGCTGAATAATAATATCGCCGGCTTTCATCCCTGCTTTTTGGGCAGCCCGGCCTTCGCTTATACCATCTGCCCGCACACCGGCGCCGGAGAAAGTATAATCCGGCATGATGCCCAGCGATACGCTGAAGCGGGCCGATGTGGTAGTTTGCACTTCCCTTGTTTTGGTAAACGCCAGTTTGGGTTTAGTGTCTGTTGCGTTGATTACAGATAAGATATGCTGAACAATATGCCTTGCACCGGCGTAGTTTATTTTATCTGCATCATCGGATGGTTTATGATAATCAGTGTGCAGCCCGGTGAAATAAAAAAGAACGGGAATATCTTTCCTGTAAAATGATGTATGGTCGCTTGGGCCGGTGCCGCTGCTGTCTATTTTTATTGTAAGGGCCGGAGTGTTTGCAATAACGGTTGACCATACAGGAGATGTGCCGTAGCCGCCGATTGTAACAGTTTTACTGCTATCGTTCAAACGGCCTACCATGTCCAGGTTAATCATGTAATTTACTGCCGCTATATCAACAGTCGGGTTATCTGTAAAATATTTTGAGCCATAAAGCCCTAATTCCTCGCCGGAAAATGCAATGAAGAGATAGTTGTTGTTCTTTGCTTTTGCCACTTTTAATGTTCTCGCCAATTCAATCAATGCCGCCGTACCGCTTGCATTATCATCGGCCCCGTTATGAATCAGCTTTTCGCCGGTGCGTATCATAGAATTACCATCTTCTCCGTAACCCAAATGGTCAAAGTGGGCGCCGAGTACAACAGTTGTAGCGGCATTATTATCTATATAACCAACTACATTGATCCCTTTTCTTTTCTTATCGGCAAGCTGTACGTTCAGCTTTACATCTATTGATGCAGCAGCATCCGAAAGATATTTCTGCGCCGCAGTTTTTGTTATATACAAAACGGGTATTCCTGCTTTTTCAGAACGGTCTTTACCATTAAAAGAAAGGTTATCATCTGTTGATGAAGTGTTATACAAAATAACAGCAGCGGCTCCCCTGTCTCTTGCCTTTTTTACATTGGTACGGATATAATCACCGAGGTCGAAATGCGGATTGCTGCTGTTCTCCTCTAATGTTTCTTTCAGGTCAAAAAACCAGGGCTCTTCTGCCTCCTGCACGGCAATAGATGGTGTAGTTTCAATTGCTCCGTTTTCGCTGAATGCAAAAGGAAAGAAATCCGTTCCTGCAACCAGGTCATTGCCATTGATAGTAAAAGAAGTTGCAGGCTCTATCTCCTTTCCATCATTAATCCAAAAAGGCTGTAGAAACGCTTCCGTTCCTTTCGGGCTAAGACCTATTTCTTTAAACTGCTTTACAATGTACTCTGCCGCCAATGCTTCGCCGGGAGTGCCGGTTCTGCGGCCCTCTAATTTATCATCAGCGAGGTATTGCACATGCGACCGCAGCTTGTTCTCAAGAAAGGTATGAGATTGGGCTGCTTTTTTTACCGTTGTGCAACCATAAAAAATGGTAAATGCAGCAACAAAAAACCAAACGGACAAATTCTTTTTAACTATCATATAAAACAGCTTTTCTATTGGTTGGGCGGCAAAGGTATTAAGGGCTGTTTGCTTTATTAACATATTTTCGTCATTCTTTATAAAAATGGCTTCATATCATTGCTTTTTTCGGCCTAACCCCCTCAAATGTCTTCAATATTGAAGACGCTGTCTCCCCTCTCCTTGGGGAGAGGGGATGATGAATTTCTGATATTCGGAGTGTTAATGGGGTGAGGCTTAAAGGGTATAACAAAAATCCGTTGCATACAAAATCCGCAATTCGTAAGATTGTTTAGCCCCTCCGGTTTATTTTTGCAGACTTTGCCCTGATGGAGGAGAAAAAACTGCATATCGCCCTTGTCGGAAACCCGAACAGCGGAAAAAGTTCGCTGTTCAACTGCCTTACGGGGCTTAACCAGCAGGTCGGCAATTTTCCCGGCGTTACGGTTGATAAAAAAACCGGCTCCACTTCTTTGCCCGGAACAATAAAGGCAGAGGTGATTGACCTGCCGGGAACCTATAGCCTCTATCCCAAACGGCTGGATGAATGGGTAAGCTACCGGGTTTTGATGGGGCAGGATAAAGACATCAAAGCAGATGTGTTTATTGTGGTGGCAGATGCGAGCAACCTGAAACGCAACCTTCTTTTCTGCAGCCAGATCATTGACCTCAAAGTTCCTGTGGTGGTAGCCCTTACCATGATGGATGTGGCCAGGAACAAAGGAATTAAAATTGACATAGCCGGGCTGGAACGGGAGCTTGGTGTTGCGGTTGTTGCCATAAACCCAAGAAAGAACAAAGGAATTGCAGAACTGAAAAAAGCCATTGTACTTACGGCGCAACATTCATACAAGCCGCCGGTAAGGAATTTTATTGACAGTTCCCTGTTGGCAGGCGGCGCTATCCAGGATGTAAAAGCGCTGCTTCCCCATACGGAAGATTATGCAGCTATTCATTACCTGATCAACCACGAATCATTTGACCTGGGCACAGAGATACAATCATCCATTAAAGCAATAGAGCAAAAACATCAGTTCAACCACACAAAGGTCCAGGCGGAAGAAATTCTGCAACGCTATAGCCGTATCGGGCATATCATGCAGGTGAGTGTAACGCAGCCCGACCCTAAAAAGCGAACCTTTATTTCTGAAAAGTTAGATGATATTTTCCTGCACAGGGTTTGGGGGTATGTTATATTGTTGGCGGTTCTCTTTTTGGTATTTCAAAGTGTATTCTGGCTGGCCAACTACCCGATGACGTGGATTGAAAATGGAATGGCTTCGCTAAGCAACCGACTGACCGGCATACTTCCTGAAAATAACTGGACCGACCTTTTTATTAACGGGTTGCTCGCCGGTATCGGCGGCATTGTCGTTTTCATTCCGCAAATAGCCATTCTGTTCGGTCTTATCACTATTCTCGAAGACACCGGTTATATGGCAAGGATCAGTTTTTTGACCGATAAATTAATGCGCAAAGTGGGGCTTAACGGAAAAAGCGTGGTGCCGATGATCAGCGGTTTTGCCTGCGCCATTCCGGCCATCATGAGCACAAGAAGCATTGAAAACAGGAAAGAAAGGCTGCTTACTATCCTGATAACGCCGCTGATGAGTTGTTCGGCAAGGTTGCCGGTATATATCATCCTGATAAGTTTGGTTATCCCGAATAACCACCTCGCCGGGTTTATCAGCGTGCAGGGGTTGGTGATGCTGGGTTTGTATTTCCTCGGCTTTGTTATGGCGCTGATCGTTTCTTATATCGCCAAATGGTTCATTAAAATCAATGAGAAAAGTTTTTTCATACTGGAACTTCCTGTATATCGTTCGCCAAGATGGAAAAATGCCTTGCAGACAATGGTTGAAAAGGCAAAAATATTTGTGTGGCAGGCAGGCAGGGTGATATTGGTACTGAGCCTTGTGATATGGGTGTTAAGCTCTTTCGGCCCGAAAGAAAGAATGAAAAAAATAACTGCTACTTACGAACAGTCCATTGCTGTACCCGGCGCAGATATGTCCACCGCCGAATCGGTGTACAGCGAAGCCAAACTGGAAAATTCTTATGTCGGCATCATGGGCAAAGCTATCGAGCCGGTTATTCAACCATTGGGGTACGACTGGAAGATCGGCATTGCCCTTATTACTTCTTTTGCAGCAAGGGAAGTATTCGTGGGCACCATGGCCACTTTATACAGTGTGGAAGACGATGGAGAAGAAAACCTGCCCTTAAAAGAAAAAATGAAAGCCGCTACTTTCCCGGACGGGCGGCCCGTTTATACATTGGCAACCGGCGTTTCCTTAATGCTGTTTTATTTGTTTGCCATGCAATGTATGAGCACCGTGGCCATTGTAAAAAGAGAAACAAGAGGCTGGAAATGGCCGCTTATCCAGGTGGTTTATATGACCGGCCTGGCTTATGTAATGAGTTTAATTGCGTATCAGTTGCTGAAGTAATTATTCTTTATTTACCGGCGCTAACAGGCGGCTGTGCCGGCGTTACGATATTTTTGATGGGCGCCGTACTCTTTAAATAAGAGAAAATTGCCTTCAGTTCATCGTCGGTAAAATTGCTTATTCCCTCCCAGGGCATGGGGGGCAGCAACGGTCTTGAACCTTCAATACCTTTATATAAACCTTTGCGAATGCTGCGGAGGAACTGCTCTTCTGTCCATCCGCCTATGCCGCTGGAGTCCGATGTAAGATTGGATGCATACGAAACTCCCCACGGGCCCACCCATGCTGTCAGGGTTTGTGTGGCTGCAATTCCTTTTGCTTCCATGTCTTTTCTGTCAACCGGGGGGATGGGCATTTGTGCCGGATGCCCGGATAGCAATAAGGAAGTGTCAAATTCCGGGCCTTTGGGCCCCATTTTTTTGGGAGTGTGGCAGTCGTTACAACCGCCAATAAGCACAAGGTGTTCGCCCCATTTTTCCTGGCTGCTATAACCGCCAAAGTTGTTTACGATAGGTTGAGTTGTTGTGTCGGAGCAGGCTGTTACTACGATAATGGCTATGCAGGCGACAGCTACAATGTAGTAGTGGTTCATGAAATTTGCTTTGAGATAAAAAAATACGGGGGTGCAGATTACTGCGGATTGGGCCACCTAAGATTAAAAAAAATATTGATATTACAAATATTTTTTTATCCGTTTGCCCTGTAAAAGGCCGTGTTTTTATTAGAAGGCGGGTTAATTCCTTGAATTAGCCTTGTAATCCGGTTCAAAGTAATCCCAAAGCAATTTTGAAACTTTCCGGGCCAATGTCCAGGCTTCATTGCTGTGTTCCCAGCTTATGTCTTTATTGTTCTTGGTAAAAATGCAGAAGACATACGGGTTATTGGGTGCATTAACAATCATGGCTTCGCTTCTTGAAGCATTTACACAACCGTTTTTGCTGAACACTTCGATTGTTGGTGGTATGACAGAGATGGCTTCATCCTCATCCCAATAATTTCTTCCCAGGCAGCGCATCATTCTTTCGCAGGCTGTTGGAGAAAAAACTTCGTTGCGGTAAATTTTTTCAAAAAGGGTTCCCATTTCCTTCGGCGTGGTTTGTCCCCAGCCATACTGCTCCCTGTTGGCTTCCCGGCCCGGTGTTCTTGAGTTTACCCTTGTGTCCCTCAACCCCAATCCGGTTAATAGTTCATTGATGCGGGCACCCGTACCGGCAATTTTTTGCAGCCACAAGCTGGCCGTGTTGTCGCTGGTGGTGAGCATCAGCATAATGACTTTTTTCAGCGTGATTCGTTC
Organism: uncultured Chitinophaga sp.; assembly: GCA_964560445.1. Taxonomy (GTDB): domain Bacteria; phylum Bacteroidota; class Bacteroidia; order Chitinophagales; family Chitinophagaceae; genus JJ008. Next base: position 6,560 of record CAZLLT010000037.1, read on the forward strand.
ACCGTCTTTGAAAGAACCGAGTATATCGGAGCCGGGATAATACAAAGAGTCTTTGTAGATGAGTATTGAATCATACGCCAGCTCTCTTTTTTCCAGTTTGTCCGTAATACCTAACAGTATCGGTACTTTTACAATGCTTGCTGTAGGAAAAATAGTGTCTGCATTCAGTGTGGCCGTTTTTCCTGTCCGCAGGTCTTTTACATAAATACCCATGTCGCCATTGAAACCCGCTGCGGCTTCCTTTATTTTGGATTGAAGGAGGCTGTCTGTTATTTGTGCCGCTGCTATAAAAGGAGCACACAAAAAGGCAATTGCAATTATCCTGTTCATTGGTTGTGCGGTTGGTTTATTTCATTTGCAGGTAATCGGTTACCAATTGGCAAAATACTTTCACCCCTGTTTTTAATGAATTGTCTGAAATTGAAAAATCCGGCGTATGATGTGGCGCTGCGGTTGCGGGATCTTGCCCTTTGGCCATTCCGCCGAGGTATAAAAAGAGTGACGGGGCTTTTAACCCGTAGTAAGAAAAATCTTCGGCGCCGGTTACCCAGTTCCTCTCAATTACATTTTCTTCGCCGATGGCTTTTTGCAGGGAAGGAAGCATTTTTTTCAATAGCGCCGGGTCGTTATAGGTAACCAATGTTTTGGTGTCTATCACCACTTCGGTTTCTACACCGGCAGCTTTGCCGATGGTTTCTATCACTTCCCTGAACCTTTTCTGCACATGCTTTTGCATATCACTGTCAAGTGTACGGATGGTGCCCAGCATATTTACTTCTTCCGGAATGATATTGGTTCTTACCCCGCCTTGTATTTTACCGACAGTAATCACTACCGGGGCTTTGGTCAATTCGGATTCCCGGCTTACGATGGTCTGCAAGCCCATAATAATCTGTGCGGAAGCCACAATCGGATCAACACCCAGCCACGGCTGTGAGCCATGACTGCCCTTGCCCTTTACTTTTATAGAAAAAAAATCAGCGGATGCCATAAAGGAGCCCGGTTTATAATGAATGGTTCCTTCTTCTATCCTCGATTGGATATGAAGGCCAAACATGGCCTCCACTTTCGGATTGTCCATCACCCCTTCCAGCACCATTGTTTCGCCGCCGCCCTTTTCGCCTTCCGGGGCGCCTTCTTCGGCAGGTTGAAAAACAAATTTTATGGTTCCTTTGATCTCATTTCTTATTCCGGCCAGCACTTCGGCAGCGCCCATCAGCATAGCCACATGGGCATCGTGTCCGCAGGCATGCATCACCCCCACTTCTTCATTATTGTATGTCGTTCTTACTTTTGATGCAAAAGGAATATCCACTCTTTCTGTAACGGGCAACGCATCCATGTCGGCACGCAGGGCAATACAGGGGCCAGGCTTGCCGCCTTTCAAGATTCCTACCACCCCGGTTTTTGCTACGCCTTCCTGCACTTCTATTCCCAGCGACCGTAAATGGTCGGCCACTATTTTTGCTGTTTTAAACTCCTCGTAACCGAGTTCGGGGTATTGGTGCAGGTGCCGCCGCCAGTCAATACATTTAGGTTCTACTTTGGCTATGGCAGATTGTATTTTGGAATTCAGTTGAGCTGTGGCGCTTTCTGATAGTAATGAAATACTAAAAAGAAAAAACAGGATTTTTTTTGTCATAATTAATGAGATAAGTTGGTATAATGTGGGCATATAGGCATCTCAGGCCGGCATTTATTCCCCACAAAGGCACAAAGACCATGACGAACATTCATTCACAAACAAACACTTTGTGTGCTTAGCGGCTTTGTGGGACAGTAACCTGAGTTACTATTTGTTTCCGGCATGAATGTACCGTAAAATAGTTTTTATTGTTACCTTGAAGCGAAAAGATTTGCCTTGTTCGGCTGACCTGCCTGTATTTTATCTGACTGCCAATGTTACTGCGCCACGCCACTTTTCTTAAATCGGTTTTTCTGCATAGCATCTCTGCCTTTGGCGGCCCGCAGGCCCATCTGGGGATGATGACAAAAACATTTGTTCGGCGAAAACGGTATATCAGCGAAGAAGAGCTGATGGAATACAACGCCTTTTGCCAGTTGCTTCCCGGCGCCTCTTCCACCCAGGTTATCACACTGATTGGCTATAAAAGGGGCGGTGTGCCGCTGGCGGTTATTACCCTGCTCATCTGGATATTGCCCGCTTGTATTATAATGGGCTCGCTATCTTTTCTGCTTCCGTACATTGATAAAAAAGATACGGGGGCGGATATATTCAAGTTCATCGTGCCGATGGCGGTCGGGTTTCTGGTATATGCCGCTTTTACCGCTTTTCCCTTAGCTATAAAAAGCGCTATTACATGGATCATCATGTTTATTTGTGTGGCCGTTACTTATTTTTTCTTTGGCAGGCCCTGGATCATCCCCGCTTTGATCATCGGGGCAGGCATTGCGACCAACTTCAGCCATAAACGTATTCCGCAGGTGGAACAAAAGCCCAGGAAAATAAAATGGTGGAATTTCTGGCTCTTCGGGATCATTTTCCTGGCAGCAGGTATTTTAAGTGAGGCGGCAAGGAAAAACGAGTGGCCCAACCGGAAGCCCATCAACCTGTTTGAAAATACGTACCGGCTGGGTAGTTTGGTATTCGGCGGCGGGCAGGTGCTGATGCCGATGATGTATGAACAATGGAGTGTTCGCCCCGGCGAAGAAAAAGTAAAAGCAAGAAACCCGAATGCCATACAAATAAATGAAAGGGACCTATATACCGGAATGGGTATTGTGCGGGCTGTGCCGGGCCCGGTTTTTTCCATCTCTTCTTTTACCGGAGGGATGGCGCTGAAAGATATGGGAACCAATATGCAGGTACTCGGATGCCTTATCGGCGCTATTGCTATTTTTCTTCCCAGCGCCTTGCTGGTGCTTTTCTTTTTCCCGATATGGAACAACCTGAAAAAATATGCAGCGGTCTATCGTTCACTCGAAGGTATCAACGCTGCGGTGGTGGGCATTATGATCGCTTCCACATTTTATATCATGAAAGACATTTCCGTTTCGGAATTTAAAACAATAAGTTTCATAAATGTCGGCGTGATACTGGGAACGTTCTTGTTATTGCAGTTCACAAAAATCGCCCCGCCGTTGATTGTGTTGGCTTGCTTTGCTTTGGGCTTGCTTTTCAGGTAATCTCCCACGAAGACACTAAGGCCACAAAAAATTATTTATTAAAGATTATATCAAAAGTATTATAACCGAAGAGTTGATGCACGGAGTAAACAGAAGTCATTTTGATTATCAAAACTCTGTGTATCTCTGTGAAAAGAACTCCGGCTACTCTGTGGTTTACTTTTTATAATAACCGCCTCTTTCAATTTCTTCCCTCACCACATCCGGCACTTCATAGCGGATAGATTTTCCTTCCTGTATATTTTTACGTATTTGCGTGGAAGATAATTGCAGCAACGGCGCATTTACTATTTGCAGTTTTGCATTCAGTTCATTCTTTACTTCAAAACCGGGACGTACATATATATACAACTCATAGCCATTTACTATCGTTTCATAATTCTTCCATTTAGGAAGGTTTTGAAAACTATCGCTGCCCATGATGATACAAAACCGGTGTTCAGGATATTTTTCCTGCAGGTAAGCTAATGTGGTAACGGTGTAAGATGGTTTGGGCAAACTGAATTCTATATCTGAAGCTTTCAGCCGCGGGTCTTCTTCAATGGCCATTTTTACCAGGTGCAAACGGTGGTATTCATTCAGCAGGCTGGCTTCTGCCTTCAGCGGGTTATGGGGAGAAACGATAAACCACACCTTTTCAATATCCGTTTCGTTCAGGATATGGTTGGCAATCACCAGATGGGCCACATGAACAGGATTAAAAGAACCGAAATAAAGTCCGATTTTCATTTAATTATTTGATAATCAATGAATTACATCAATATAAATATGCTCCGCCTCATTTAGCCGAAGGCTCAGGTGATAGCCCGCCACGATGATGGAAATCGGGTCGCCCAGCGGGGCCACCTGCTCTAACTGCACCCTTTCTCCCGGCACACAGCCCATTTCCATCAGTTTCAGGAATATATCGTTGTCGTTGAACTCCTTTATAATGCCCTCCTGCCCGGGTTTAAGGTCTGAAAGCTTTGCAACCATCGGTATTTCTGTTTATTATGCAAAACTACCCTTGTAGGCTGACTTTTCTTTACGAATTTTGGTATATGTCGCTGCATAATAAAGCCCTGGAGCCAAAAGTCCGCTTTTACTTTGAAAAAGGCGCCTGGCTCTCCAACAGGACCGGCCTGAAGCATTTTATTGAAACCCTTTTCAAAAAAGAGGGAAAACGGCTTTCTTCCATCAATTATATCTTTTGCTCTGATAAACGCCTTTTAGAGATAAACCGGCAGTACCTGCGGCATGACTACTACACGGATATTATTACTTTCGACCTTTCTGAATCTGACCAAACGGTGGCCGAGGTCTATATCAGCATTGACCGGGTGCGGGACAATGCCAAAAGCCTTGGAACCAGTTTTAAAGAAGAGCTTCACCGGGTTATTTTTCACGGAGCGCTGCACCTTTGCGGGCATGGGGATAAGGCCAAAAGGGAGAAAGAGAAGATGAGGGAAAAGGAGGATTACTATATTTCATTGTATTTCAGGAAATAACCATTCTTTCACGTGGAACAGTTTCGCCCCGAAACAGTTTCATGGTTTCCCGTGAAACGACGATTTTGAAGCCTTTTCAAATTTATCAGGCGCCTTTCTCTTCGGAAACCCCAACCTTCTTACCTTAAACCATTAGACCTTCAACTTCTCCGCCGTACCTTTGCACCCCATGTTTCCCGAATACGATGTAATAGTGGTAGGCGCCGGCCATGCCGGCTGTGAAGCGGCAGCGGCAGCGGCCAATCTTGGTTCCAAAACCCTTTTGGTAACCATGAATATGCAGACCATTGCCCAAATGAGCTGCAATCCCGCCATGGGTGGCATTGCCAAGGGGCAAATTGTTCGGGAAATTGATTCCCTGGGCGGTTATTCCGGTATTGTTACGGACAAAAGCACCATCCAGTTCCGGATGCTGAACCGAAGCAAGGGCCCTGCCATGTGGAGCCCCCGGGCGCAGAACGACCGGATGCTTTTTCACCTGAAGTGGCGGGAAATGCTGGAAAACACTTCCAATCTTGACTTTTACCAGGATATGGTGAAGGGATTATTGGTCAAAAATGGCCGGTGCTACGGAGTAGTAACCGGGCTGGGACATGAAATAAAGGCAAAATCTGTTGTGCTCACCAATGGCACTTTCCTGAACGGCATAGTCCATATCGGCGAAAAGAATTTCGGTGGGGGAAGGTTGGCCGAAAAAGCCGCCACCGGCATTACAGAGCAATTGGTTTCCCTCGGGTTTGAAAGCGACAGGCTCAAAACCGGCACCCCGCCACGGGTGGACGGCCGCAGCCTGGACTATTCCAAAATGGAAGAACAGCCCGGCGATGACGAAGTGGTTGGGTTTTCCTTTATGGATATTGAAAAGCCTGCAAAACAACGCAGTTGCTGGATAACCTACACCAGCCCAAAAGTGCATGATATATTAAAGACCGGGTTTGGCCGCAGTCCCATGTTTGCCGGACGCATTGACGGGGTTGGTCCCAGGTATTGCCCCAGCATAGAAGACAAGATCAACCGCTTTGCCGAAAGAGAACGCCACCAGCTTTTTATTGAGCCGGAAGGCTGGGATACGGTGGAAATCTATGTAAACGGTTTCTCTACCTCGCTGCCCGAAGAAGTACAATACGAAGCACTTCGTAATATTGAGGGGTTTGAAAAAGTAAAAATGTTTCGCCCCGGCTATGCCATTGAGTACGATTATTTTCCGCCCACGCAGTTGCGCTATACGCTGGAAACAAAACTCATTGATAGCCTGTTCTTTGCTGGGCAAATCAATGGCACTACCGGCTACGAAGAAGCCGCCTGCCAGGGCCTGATGGCCGGGATCAATGCCCACCAGAAAGCAAGTGAAGGGGAAGAATTTTTGCTGAAAAGAAGTGATGCCTATATCGGTGTGCTGATTGATGACCTTATCAGTAAGGGCACACAGGAGCCTTACCGCATGTTTACCTCCCGGGCAGAATTCCGTACCCTGTTGCGGCAGGACAATGCCGACCTGCGGCTCACTGAACTGAGTTACCATCTCGGTCTTGCCACACAGGAGAGAATGGATAAGGTAGCGGACAAAAAGCAATCCGTAGAAAAAATAAAAACCATCCTGAAAGAAATGGCCGTGGAGCCGGGAGAAATAAACGGCTGGTTTGAGCAGATCGGTTTTTCGCTGATAACTGAAAAACAAAAAGCAGAAAAAATATTGTTGCGCCCCTCTGTTGAACTCACAGGGCTTGCCGTTGTATTGCCCAGGCTGAAAGAGGCGCTTGCCCCTTTTACTAAAGACTCCATTGAGCAGGCAGCCATCCAGGTAAAATACCAGGTGTATATTGACAAAGAAAAAGAATTGGTACAGCGTATGGGCCAGTTGGAAGAATTAGAAATACCTGAAACATTCGACTACAAAAAAATCAGTTCCCTTGGTAATGAAGCGAGGGAAAAACTTACCAAAATAAAACCCCGCACCCTCGGCCAGGCCAGTCGTATCTCCGGCATCAACCC
>CAZLLT010000038.1:0-12826 GCA_964560445.1 uncultured Chitinophaga sp.
TGTTACATTTGAAAACTCTAACTGATACTGGCACTAAAAAAGGGGGAGCTTACAAGTGTACTAAAAAAACAGGCTGCCCGCCTTGGTAAATGCTTTATCTTTTTGAAAATCAAACTATTTGTCTTCACAAATCCGCTAAAGAATCATAGTGAGGAACTCAGTCTTTCTCCTAGGCATATAAAAACCTGATGCTATTTGTGAAGGAGGAATTGGATAAACTATAACCTCTTCTACTGCTCCAGCAGCTTTTTCCATTTATCGCTTTCGGCAAATTCTTTAATTACCCTGTTGCGGTTTTCCAACATTCTTTTGATATAGCCGGTAAGATAAACAGAATTGAAGCACCTGCCGATAACGCCATACGGCGATTCAAAATCGAAAATATCAATCAGGATAGTGCCGTTATCGCAGGGCTTGAAATAATGTTCATGCTTCATCATCTTAAAATCGCCTTCCGCCTGTTCATCGGTGAACATTTCATATTTTTTCATTTCTGAAATGCATGAACGCAGCAACCTGTTCTTAAAGAAATGACGGGCCCGCCATGTAACCGTATCGTCTTTTTCTATTAAGCCAAAACGGGTTCCGGCCACTGCTTCTTCCTTGTATTTCGACATGGATTCTTTGTGCAGGCCTATATGACGGCTCAGGTCAAAGACACGCTGCGCCGGAGCGGCTATAAATGTGGTAAGATGAATCCTTGGCATAAGGGAATACAGGATATTGATTGAGCAATGAAATTACAAAACGAAAAAAGGATATGCAACTGCCGTTAATTGAACGGCATTTTTACCACTTTGGCCCCGATCAGCTTGTCCCTTACTTTAATAAAAATGGCTGTGTCTATTGAAGCAAATGCTGCTTTCACATAACCCATGCCTATACCTTTCCCAAGGCTTGGGGATTGGGTGCCGGAAGTAACCTGCCCGATGACAGCGCCGCCCTCATCGCAAATCTCATAGCCATGGCGGGGGATGCCTTTTTCAATCATTTCAAAACCCACCAGCTTCTTCTGTACGCCTTCGGCTTTTTGTTTGCTGAAAATTTCTTTGGAAGTAAATTCTTTGGTGAATTTGGTAATCCAACCAAGTCCTGCTTCCAGCGGGGAAGTAGTATCGTCAATATCATTACCGTACAGGCAAAAACCCATTTCCAGCCTCAATGTATCCCTTGCCCCCAGGCCAATCGGTTTAATACCTTGCGAAGCGCCTGCAGCAAAGATAGCATTCCATATTTTTTCAGCATTGCCCTCTTTATCTTCAAAATATATTTCCACTCCGCCTGCCCCGGTATATCCCGTAGCGCTGATCAATACATTGTCCACCCCTGCAAACACCCCTTTGGCAAAAGTGTAGTACTTCAGGTTCAGTATATCAATATCCGTTAACGGCTGTAAAATTTTAGTGGCATTAGGTCCCTGTATGGCAAGCAGGCAGGTTTTATCAGAAATATTGTGCATCTCTACAGCCCCCCCTTGCCCCCCCGAAAGGGGGGTGTTATGCGATGCAATCCAGTTCCAGTCTTTTTCAATATTGGAAGCATTTACTACCAGCATGTACACTTTGTTTTCCTCAATGCAATAAACCAGGAGATCATCCACAATGCCGCCCTGCTCATTCGGCAAACAACTATACTGTGCCTGTCCTGCTTTTAATTTAGAAGCATCGTTGCTTGTAACCCGCTGAATCAGGTCCAGCGCCTGCTCGCCCTTGAGTATAAACTCCCCCATGTGGCTTACGTCAAACACACCGGCATTTTGCCTTACTGTTGCATGTTCATCATTAATACCGGAATAAGAAATTGGCATATTATACCCTGCAAAGTCGGCCATTTTAGCGCCCAGGGCAATATGGTATTGTGTAAAAGGAGTGTTTTTCATTCTTATTAAATTGGCGCAAACGTACATAAATTTCCTGTGCCGGAAGGAGTATTGTATAAACATGCAGATAGAAAAGGTACAACCGGCTTTATATGCACCAGGGCGGTCTTTACCGAAAAAATCGGCCTTGTTTTCCGGTAAATCTTACATTTATATCAAATACATTCTATTATGAAAAAAGCTATTCTTTTTTCGCTGGTTATTTCAGTTGCAGTAAGCGCCAATGCCCAAAAGCTGACGGGCTGTGGTTTCAAAGTACCGCCCCGTTCCTATCTTAAAACCAATTTTTCCTCTGTATATGAAGCAAAGAACATTTTGCAAAACATGCTTGATACCATTAACTGGAAAGAAAACTTCAGCATCAGGGAGCAAAACGGGATACGCAATGCGTATGCCACTATCATTAATAAAGTAAGATGGATTATTTATGATAACAACTTCCTGGAAGATATAGATGCTTATACCGCCACCAAGTGGGCCTCCATCAGCGTATTGGCGCATGAAATGGGCCATCATTATTATAACCATGTGGTGAGCAGTTCCGGCAGCACGCCGCCGAAAGAGCTGGAAGCGGATGCTTTGTCCGGCTATGTAATGCAAAAACTTGGCGCTTCGCTGAATGAATCCATTGCGGCTATCAGCGCCATTGCATCAGATAAAGCCAGCTCCACGCACCCGGCAAAAAAAGACAGGATAACGGCCATTACCAACGGATGGAATGCCGCTAAAGCAAGCAATACCGGCACCACCAATCCGGGTAATACAGGAGGAAACCAACCTCCGCCTGTAACACCGCCCACAACCGGCGGGGGCAATACGGGTGGCGGCAACACCACCAACCTGCCGCCTGCCGACGACCCCAGTTGGATAGCGCTGACCATTCAAAGCACACAAACCGAATCGGTTTTACTTAGTGATGACGGTAAAAATTATATGTCGGCAAGTATCCGGGCGGGAGAAGCATTTGTTTTCCGGTTTGAGATATATAACTACGGCTGGCTGAAACTTAAATATTTTAACGGCTACCGGATATATAAGCTGCTGCATGGAAAAGATTATAGTATTTTATGGAACCGGCGGACGAAAAACTGGACGGTGGTGGAAGTGCCTAATTAAACTACCACCTGCGTTGCAGGTGGATTTAAGACTGAGTCCAAAAGGCTAATTTCTTCCTCCAATTTGACTTACTATTTTGAGCCTGCATTCAACTACCAAAATGTTTGCCACGAAACCACACTAATTTTCACGAAAGTGAAAATTCTTTAGTGTTCTTTTGTGTGTGTTCGTGGCAAAAGCAACTCTTGCTTGTTCTGATTTTTCTTACCCGGCATAGCCACCGCCTCATTACCGCCTCTAAAGGCGGTGGATTTTCAAGTCGTATTAAAAAATGAAAATGGCCCCTTTGCAGGAAGCCATTTTCTTAGCCGGAATACGGCTTCAACCGATTTTGTTAAAACCATTGCACAAGTGATGAAACCGGGGTAGGAATACCGGCAACATATTCTTCCTGCCCCGGTAATTTGTTTTTCATGGCTGAAGTAGTTTTCTTTTGCTCTATTTTTTTCATCTTTTCTTCTAACTCTTCCAATTCTTTCTTTTTCTTTTCAATATTCTGTTTAATTTCCTGCTGTGTTGCTGTGCTGTCCTTTTGTTCATAGCGGTAGTTGCTGTCGCCCTTCCTTGTTGCAGGGTTTCCTTCGCTGTCTTTCAGGTCGCCGTCAACACCCATTGTATAATCTATTCCGGTGCGGTAAGGAAAATGGTAGTCCCTGCTGCTTATTTCCACGCCTCTTACCCTCTTTCTCCTTCTTTCCCTTTTAACATCAACCCGGAATGTGCCGAGTTTTTCGGTTACCGATTCATCGAAACGTATCTTTTTTCCGATCGGCACCTGTATTTCCACTTCAACATATTGCCCGCGGAATTTGCTGTTTTTATCAATCGCATACCCGTTCGGTATATCCAGCAGGCTGTCTGCCGAACGAACATCAAACTGAATGCGTCCTGCCCTTTTTGTGGCATCAGCTACCGAAGAGCCGAAGCTGTATTTTTTTGTAATTACCTGGTACTGGTCGTTCTTGCTGGCAATCACATTAAAGCGGGCTGACCCGATCTTTAATGTATCATCAGAAAGGTCCCATCCTTCGGCATCGTCATTTATCCAGTTGAAACGGCCATAGTATTCCAGTTCGGGTTGTGAAACCGCAACGATCATTTTATTATTCGTTGGCTGTGAAACGGCAACCGGTTCATCAACAGATTCCAGTTCCCTGAAATCTTTTGTCATACTTGTAATAAATAACATCAACGCTACCCAACCCAATGTCCATAAGCCGCCGAACAGCCAGCCCAGGTAGCTGCTTCCGGACCTTGTTCTTGTTATCCTGCGAACAATCCAGGTAATAAATGCTATTAAAGGAACGAGGATAAAGAAGATCAGTGTGCCCCAGGCATATAATTGCTGCCATTTGCTTGTCCATAAGAAATTGTTGACGGGCCACCAGGCAATACCACCGAACAACATGGCGATCAGCGAAACAAAAATGGCAAACGCAATAGTACCCGCAATGAACAGAAAGAAAACTTTGAACAGCACGGCAAAAGCATGGCCGATACCATTACCCGTGCGCCGGGCTGTTTCCCCGAATTCAGAAGCAAATGCTTTGCCTTTTGTATTGGAAAACTCTTTGGCCTTATTGCCCAGGTTTTGCGCTGTTTCTTTTACTTCTTCGCCCCATGTTTTCATTCTGTCTTTCATGTTGCCCATTCCTTCCTGTACGTTCTGGCGAATGCTGTTTACATCCACTTTCTCTCCCCTCATTTCCATTTTTTCATACGTACTGTGAGCTTCAGGCAGCACAATCCATAGCACTACATAAATTAAAATAAAAGTGCCGGTTAATGAACCAAACACAATATTAGGAACCACTATAAAATCATTATGCCAGTTATCAGTATTGAGAATCCCCATCAGGATACTAAAAAGGATCGGGGTCGCAAAGATTAAACGGACTAATGAGGAGCTTTTCTGAAAGTAAGCTGCCAGGCCACCGGCTACGCCACCTAACATTTTATCATCCGGGTTGCGGTATAGTCTTTTTCCTGTATAACCTTCCACATTACTGACAGGAAGGAATATCCACAGAAGAATATATATCAGGAAACCCAGGCCAAAGCCGCCAAATGTAACAATGGCGAAGAGTATCCGTACAATCGTGGGATCAACATTCATATAAGCAGCCAACCCGCTGCATACACCGCCAATGAATTTATCGTTCTCGTCCCGGTGCAGACGTCTTTTCTGCTTTTGCCGAGCATAGGTATTTTGTTCTGCATATTCCTGACCGGCAGCGCCTTCTTCTTCCGCCACGGCTTCAAAATCTTCCACCCTTCCCATAGAAGAAATAATTTCTTCTATATCACTATCCGTAACAGAGGTGGCGCCTTTTTTTATTTTATCACTCATCAGCTCGGCAATGCGGCTTTCAATGTCATTGATGATCTCATCCCGGCCTTCTTCATTGGCAAAATAGCGGCGCAGGCTGTTGATATAGGATTGCAGCTTTTCATAAGCCGAATCTTCAATCGGGATTACTCTTCCGCTAAGGTTTATGTTGATGATCTTTTTCATTTTATTCAGAATTTGGTTGAAGCGATTTGTTGGTTGATTTTATTGTTCCGGCTTTTTATTGGTAAGCATGTTTACGCCGTTTGATAATTCATTCCAGGTTTGTTCCAGCTCTTTATAAAAAACTTCGCCCTTTTCTGTAAGGGAGAAATATTTCCGGGGCGGACCTGAATTGCTTTCTACCCAACGGTAGGTAAGCATCTCTGCATTCTTCAGGCGGGTGAGCAACGGGTATAGCGTTCCTTCCAGGATGTTGAGATTGGCCGCCTTCATCTCTTCTACTATATCACTCGGATAAGCCTCGCCCCGGCGGATAATGGAGAGGATGCAAAACTCCAGTATCCCCTTCCGCATCTGGCTCTGTGTGTTTTCAATATTCATGGTTCTGTTATTGCGTAAATGTTGTTGATTGCTTTAATGATCGTAACTAACCACCCTCGTTATCTTCCATTCGCCGTTTTTCTTTTGCCAGATATGGACAAATTTAAAAGCGCCGCAGTCCTGCCGGTTGTTTTCCCAATGGCAAAAACGATGTGTGCCGATCTGCATGGCCCCGTAACCGGGGATGGGATAAACTTCGAGGCTTTCTTTCACCAGGTCTCTTCTTAATTGGTTGGTTGATTTAGCCGCTTCTACCAGGGATGAAACAGTTTGGTTATACCCGGTAAGGCCTCCTTTATCATGATAAAATTCCAGGTCTTCTGCAAAGAGGGATTTAAACAGGTTGATGTCCCTTGTATTGAAAGCATTGAATAAAGTGCTGTCGAGCCGTTTGATTTCGTTGTATAAGGAATCATTTTCTGTTTGCCCTTTAGCGGCATTTAAGAATGCTGCCTGCAGAAAGAAAATGAATAATAAACCCCTTGTTTTCATGTTGATTGTTTCAATTGCAACACAAAAATAGAGAAATATTTAGTACTATGCAAAACAAAGTACCATATTTTTTATAGTAATATGGATGAATATAGTGGATACAAAAGTTAAACAACTAATAATCAATCATTTAAATAATTTATTATGTTGATGAGTGGTAAAAAATACCTGAATTGATGGGAAATGGGGTGGTTTAAAACTTCCTTACTCCACCAGCACAAAAGCCGCCCAGTAGAAAGGAGAATACTTTTTCCGCATATCGGATTGTGCCTGTGCAAAGGCGGCTTCTATCGTTTTGCCATTAAGCCAGTAGCTGTAAAAACTTGTCATCAGTTCGGCGGTTTCTTTATCCGGCACCTGCCACAGGCTTACGATCATTTTTTTTACTCCCGCCATTTTAAAAGCCCGCTGCAACCCAAACACCCCTTCACTTCCTTTTATATCTCCCAAAGCGGTTTCACAGGCAGAGAGTACGACTAATTCTGTATTGGACAAATTGAGTTGTGATATTTCATAAGCGGTAGCAATGCCGTCTTCCACTCCCTCTATCGGCGTTTTGCCACTCCAGGCATGGTTGCCGCCGGAGAGAATGAGGCCGCTTCTTAATAACGGGTCTTCGGCATAAGCATATACATTCTCCCGGTTTTTCTTATCGGGTTCTGGTAAAAAGAAACCATGCGTGGCAATATGTACTACCTGCGGCGACTTATTATCCAATGCTTTTAAATTTTCTTCAGAGGCATTTGCCTGCGTGAAGGATTGTGTTTGCAGGTTGTTGTCCTCAAACAACTGCTTTATCTTTTTTATTTCTTCCGCCGTACCGGGAAGGTCTGTCCACAGGCTGCCCCTTGTTCCCCTGTTGGAGGGTGTATAGACATTGGAAATATTCTCATTTTGCTTTTTTAACCCTGCAAGTATTGAACTGTCTATTGTAAACCTTGCATCGCCAAATAAGGCGGCGCTTCCGGGTTTTTTATTGTCAACCGTTTTATCTCCCAGCGCTACCTGCCGGGTGCTGGTATATTGGTTCAATTCATATTTATCCATCAGCAATGTTGTACTGTCAACAGGTAAGGCATGAAGGGCAATGCCATATAATTTCCCGGCAGGGGAATAATTTACTTTTTTTACGCCTTTTAAATAAGGCTCCAGTGGCTGCCAGATAAGATTGTACAGATCTTTGCCTAAAGCCGTATTCCTGCTGCCTCTTTCCAGGCCGCGGTACAGGCTGCTGACCATGGCGGCAGCATTTTTACCGGCGCTGTCAATCAGTTGTTGCAATTTTTTTTCCTCGCATAATGTTACGAAAACAGGGCTGGCTTCTTTATCACTGATAATATAAGCGGCGTACAGCACCGTATCGGAGTTAGCCGTGCCTGCCCTCAGGTGAAAACGGACAAACTCAACAGCCGCTTCACCGGTTTTAAGGCTGCTCCCTACATCTTCCGGTTTGATCTGCAAGGCAGATTGCCCGCTGCGGAATTCAGAAGAACCAACAGCAAGCGTCTTTTCCGCCTGCTCCGTTTCGTATTCTATTTCCGTAATATCTTTCCTGCGTTCCTGTTCGGGCAAAACATATTGCTTGGCGAGCAGCCGCTTATTGGCTATCCATAATTCATACAGGGTGCGGGTGCTGTTGTCGGCGCTGCTTTGCAATAGCTGTAAAAGATTTTTTGTATCTGCCAATGAAGCGGATTTTAAGGCCAGCTCTAAGTGAAAGGCGCTTTTCACCATTTCCGGCGAAGCCTGTTTGTGAAGGTGTAAAAGGCTGTTATTGGTTTCGGCAATGCCGGTGTTGACACTCAAATATTCGTTCTTCTCTTTTTCAGAAAGCACCGTAAAAGTGCTGCCAACCTGTTGCAATAAAATTTTATTGGCCTCCATTAGCCCGGTTTCCGCTTTATCAAAGCGTTTCATCCGCATATAAAGCTCGGAAATATTGGCGCTTATCACACCGTAGGAAGCATGTTCCCGCCCGGCGGTTTTTTCAATAATTTCTTTTGCTTTCAGAAAAAATACAAGAGAAGAATCGTAAAGACCTGCTTCCATATAATAATAACCGAGGTTATTCAGGCTGGTGGCATAATCGGGGTGCATTTCACCCACTGCTTTTTTTCGTGTGCCCAGCGCCAGCAGGTATAACTGCTTTGATTTATCCGCTTTTCCCTGGTTATTATAAAGTGAGGCAAGATTGTCTAATAAAGAAGCGTAATCCGGATGTGCCGTAAGCTGCAATTTCTCCCAGGTAGCTTTGGAAAGAAGATAATTTTTCTCCGCATCTTTCAACTGTCCGGATGCGGCCAGTAAAAGGCCCAGATTGTTTAAGCCGGAAGCGTATTCAGGTGTTTGCTGCCCGAGTGTCTTACCTGTAATCTCCAGGGCTTTTTTAAAAAGGGGCTGCGCCTTATCGTATTGACCTGTTTTAAAATAAACCGAACCAAGATTGTTCAGGGCAAGGGCATACTCCGGATCTTTTTCACCGTTTATCTTTTTTCTAACCTCTGCAATGCGTACCAGCAAAGGCTCTGCTATATCATACTTACCCATGGCCACATGCAGCATGGCATAGTTATTTACATAAGTAATATACTCTGTATTGCTTTTGTCAGGATTCTGTTCGGCAATGTCAGCGGCTTCAATAAAGAAAGCGCCTGCTTTCTCATACAGGCCCCTGTCAACATAATGTGAACCGAGATTGCTTAATGCCGAAGCATATTCCGGGTGGTTTTCTCCATACACTTCTTTACGGATGGCAAGGTTCTCGATGTAAAGCGGTTCTGCTTTTGTATAATCACCCATTGCCGTATTGGCAAGGGCCAGCCGGTTAAGAGTTGTTGCATATCCTGTACTTATTTTCCCATATAACTCTTCTCTTAGATGAAGTAAAAGCGAATAGCTGCTGATGGCTTTTGTGAATTGCCCGGTTTTGTCATGCAACCAAGCCAATGCGTCGAGCAGGTATTCATAGTCTTCTTTGTTATCCGGTTTTGTCTTGTAATAGTTTATCGCTTCTTCATAAAATTGCTCTGCTTTATCAAACTGTTTCATCTCATCATACAACGTGGCGAGGTTCTCGATAACGGCGATATATTCGGAATGGTTTTTGCCAAGGGTTTGCTCACTGATGGTTTTCGCCTGCAGGTAAAGCGGTTCAGCTTTGGCATATTGCTTTGTTTCTACATAAAGGCTTGCCAGGTCGTTGATAGTGCTGGCATATTCATCGTTCATTTCGCCTAACACTTTTTGCTGGATATTTTTGGCCAGCAAATAAAGCGGCTCTGCTTTTTTGTATTCTTTTTTCAGGAACCAGACAGAAGCAAGATTATAAAGACTGGTGGCATGGTTGGCGCTCTGCTCACCGAATTCTTTTTTGGCGGCCAGCCGGGCTTTTTCGCCGGTGGCAATAGCCTTATCAAACTCTTCCTTTTCGTAAAAGTCAAGAAACTGTTCGTTCAGTACTTCCCAGCTTTGCGCCGGGAGGATAAGGGAATAAGAAACCAGTAAAAAGAGAATCAATGCTCTTTTCATGATGGGGGCTTGTACCTGAAATGTAAGGATTTTCAATATAACAGGAAATACCTATTATACGGGTATATGATAAACTCTCTTTGATATTTACTCTACTAACACAAAAGCCGCCCAGTAGAAAGGAGAATACTTCTTCCGCATATCGGATTGGGCTTGTGCAAAAGCGGCTTCAATCGTTTTGCCGTTCAGCCAGTAGTTATAGAATATTGTCATTAATTCGGCAGTTTCTTTATCGGGCACCTGCCACAGGCTTACAATCATTTTCTTTACTCCGGCCATTTTAAAGGCCCGCTGTAAACCAAACACCCCTTCACTGCCTTTAATATCTCCCAATGCCGTTTCGCAGGCAGAAAGAACGACCAACTCTGTATTGGATAAATTGAGTTGGGATATTTCATACGCCGTAGCGATTCCGTCTTCCACACCATCAATAGGTGTTTTACCACTCCAGGCATGATTGCCGCCGGAGAGAATAAGGCCACTTCTTAATAACGGGTCTTCTGCAAGAGTGTAAGTATTGTCACTGCTGAACGGACTCTCTTTTCTTTTTGTATCCGCTTCCGGCAAAAAAAAGCCATGTGTGGCAATATGTAATACTTGGGGAGAATTTCCACTTAACGCTTTCAGGTTCTCTTCGCTGGCGGCTGTTTGGGTAAAAGAGTTGGTTGTTATTTTATTGGCTTCAAACAACAGCTTTACCTTTTTTACTTCTTCAACTGTGCCGGGCAGGCTTTTCCAGAGACCGCCCCGGTTTCCCCTGTTGGGCGGTGTATAGATACCAGTACTATTGCCTGTTCCTTTTTTTGTTTTTGCTATTTCTGTACTGTCCATTGTAAACCTTGCATCGCCAAATAAGGCGGCACTTCCCGGTTTTTTATTCTCAACTGTTTTATCCCTCAGCGCTACCTGCCGGGTGCTGGTGTATTGGTTCAATTCATATTTATCCATCAATAGGAAAGAACTGTCAACAGGCAGCGCATGAAAAGCAATGCCATATAATTTACCGGCAGGGGAATAATTTATTTTTTTTACACTTTTTAAATAAGGTTCCAGCGGCTGCCAGATAAGATTGTACAGTTCCTTGCCTAAAGCAGTATTCCTGCTGCTTCTTTCCAAACCCCTGTACAGGCTGCTGACCATAGCGGTAGCATTTTTACCGGCGCTGTCTAATATTTTCTGCAATTGTTTTTCTTCAAAGAGGGGAACAAAGACGGGAATGGAATCTTTGGATGTAAGTATATAGGCGGCGTAGATAGTACTATCAGTCCATTGTTTATTGAAAAGCCGGAAGGAAACAAACTCAATGGTAACTTCATCTGTCTTTAATTGCTTTTGTACTTGTGCCAGGCTAACCTCCATAGCTTCGTTTATACTGCGAAAAGCAGTTGAACGCCGGTTCAGCTCTTTCTCTGTTTCTTCTGCTTTTGTTTCAATTGATTGAATATCGGAACGGCGCTTGTCCAAGGGTAGTGAATACTGTTTGGCCAATATGCTTTTCTGCTCCTGCCAGTTCCGGTAAAGTTGCTGAACAGCCGTATCCCCGCTTTGCTGCAAAACAGACAAAATATTCCTGCTGTCGTCTAAAACCAATCCTTTAAAGAACAATTGATTTTTGGCAAAGGCATACACCGTTTGAGAAGCAGCCAGCGGATATTTATAAAGAAAACTGTTTTCAGTTCCGGAGAGGGTAATTGTGTTTTGTAAAAAGGTTTGTTTTTCTTTTTCAGACAAACCCGTAAAGGTGCTTTTAATATACCGGGTAACAATGTTACTGTTCTGTAATAATAAAGGTTCTGATTTATCGAACCGACTTATGCTTGTGTACAAGATTGCCAGGTTGTTTAACCCCTTGGCATAATCTGGATGATCAGTGCCCAATGCTTCTCGACGGATATTTACCACATCTGCAGTTAAACGTTCCGCATCTGAATAATTACCTCTATTTGTATATAAAGCTGCCAGATTATAGAGACTGATGGCGTAATCAGGATGTTTTATCCCAAATATCCTTTTGCGAATACTCAGCGCATCTACATATAAAGATTCTGCTTTTACATAATTACCCATATTAGTGTACAAACTCGCTAGGTTATCAAGACTCAGAGCATAAGAAGAATGTTCTTCTCCAAAGACCTTCTTGAAAATATTCATTGCTTCTATATACAAATATTCTGCTTTTACATAATTACCCATGTTGTCATACAGTACTGCCAGGCCGTTCAGGCTGGTCGCATAAAAAGAATGTTCTTCTCCAAGGACCTTCTTGATAATATTCATTGCTTCTATATACAAAGATTCTGCCCTCAAATAATTGCCTATGATTTGATGCAAGCCTGCCAGATTGTTCAGATTCATAGCATAAGAAGGGTGATCAGCACCCAATATTTCTCGGTAAATAATCATGGCTTCAGCAAACAAAGGTTCTGCCCTCGAAAGATTGCCCATAGTAGCGTACAAACTCGCTAGGTTATTCAGGCTGGTTGCATAATCGTGATGTTTTTCCCCTAACGACTTCTTGAAAATATTCATTGCTTCTACATACAAAGATTCTGCTCTCACAAAATTGCCCATACCTTTGTACATTAAGGCAAGGTTGTTAAGACTGATACCATAGCCTGGGTGCTCTTTCCCCAACACTTTCCTGAAAATATTCATTGCTTCTATATACAATGGCTCTGCTTTTGTGTCATTGTCCATTTTTACATATACCAGTGCAAGATTGTTGAGGCTTATGGCATAATTATTACTTATACTGCCAAACTCTTTTTCAGCTGCCAATCTGCTTTTTTCACTAACAACTATTGCTTTCTCATAATCGTCTTTTTTATAAAAATAAGCAAAGCTATCGGTCAGCTCCTTCCAACTTTGCGCTTTGGTAATAGCTGCAAAACCTGTTAATACAATGATCAGTATAGGCA
>CAZLLT010000039.1:0-12697 GCA_964560445.1 uncultured Chitinophaga sp.
AGCAGAACCTGATGAACCATGCTGCACAATACCCTGGTTGAGGGTGAAGCTAACCTGCCAATGATTAGATGCGCCGGAAACCCAGAACACAGAGGTTGCTGTTTGATCAAATAAGCTAACCTTCATCAAATCGCCTTGTGGATGATGAAGCCCTGCTCCCGATGTTGCAGCAGTTGTCGTTCTGTCCCACCCGGCATAGGTAATACCGGAATTGGCAGCAGGAGTTGTGTTCATTTCAAGTAACGCAAAATCTGTAGCTGAATCATTGGCTCTTAAGGTGCAGCCATTAAACTGCAGGTCTTCCCTGTAAGTGCCATTAGGAGTACAGGTATTACTCCATGTTTTAAACTGAAATACCCAATTTGCAACATTGCCATTCAAACAATGGTTAGCTGTAAGTAAATATGGAGTGTTAGTTCCGCATGTATTCATTAGCAATGTACCTGTACAAATTGTCTGTGAGCTTGAAATAATTAAAGCAACAGCATCCCTTTCATTTTCCCATCCGTTTCCTTCATCGCAGGCAACATTAATGTTGCAGGTGGCAGATGCCCCGGGATTGCCAAAAAATTCACCGCCAACTTTTTTGTATCCTAATCCTACTGTATTTATATTCAATCTATTTTTTCCATCTTCGTTTTTCGGAACCTTTAACATCAGGTGTATTTTATCGCCCTGGTAAATCCTTGTTGCCCATATAGCGTTAAGATTATTTTCTTTAGCCGTTATACTATCGGTTATTTCATGCGTAGTAAATATGCTGAGAATTGAATTTTCTGATAATGAGAAAGTATTGAACTGCAAAGACAGGTTCAATGCTTTTTCCGCCATCAAGGACAAATAATAGAACACAAATTCTTTTTCCGTTACTCTATTTGCTTTAGCAATAAGGTCAATATCAACATTTACAGCAACCGCAAACTTATCCTTATACTCCCTTGTATCGGCATCTTCAATTATTTCTTTAGATAATAATTTATCAAATACTTTCGGCGGAGCTATTTTAATAGTGGCTTCATTATCGAGTACTTTTTTGGTAAGCTCCACAGGAATACCCTCAAAATATATTTTTGTTTTTACCTGGGCTTGTACTCTGTTATAACATAGAAAAAAGCAAGCTGTGCCAATTGAAATATATAATAATACCTTTTTCATGATTATTTATTTTTTGAGTTTAGAAGATAGTTAACCGAAATGCCTACCCCAATCCCCTTAAACCATTTGTCTCTACTACCCTTGTTGGTTTCGTAGGGAAAAAATGCATCTGTTTTCCACAAGGTGTATATTGGGGTACCAATCGTAGCTCCGACATTAATTTTTTTAATTGGCATTAAAAATTTTGCAAACAAATCAGTTCTAAAACCAAACAAATCAGTTCTATTTGTTTTATGCGGATTTTCTACAGGATTATCAGGGTTGTCGTATGTAATAAAATAAGTTTGCGAAATAGTGAAATAATTATTTATTGCTCCTCCCACTGCCACTAATAAAGGCTTGCCGTGTGTAATATTTTTTTCCACTGAAACGCCTGCATTGAAACAATGATATAAATATTTATCGGACGAGATAATATAGTAAATGCCTTGCCCGGGTGTTAATGTTGTTTGCCTTGCATTACCACGAAGGCCAAATCCTTCATTATAATTGTCAATTTTATCAAACGAAAATTTGTAGTACCCAAGAAAAGGTTTAATATAAACGTTCTTAAATAAATTGAACTTATACCCTATATCCAATCCCCAACTATTCCCTTTTATATTTATCACATGGTCATAGGTTGGGTTGGGGCTATACCTGAATTCAGAATATTTATCGAAGTTGAAATACTGATTGATTTCTATTTGTGCTGGTTGCTTTCGTAATGAATCAACAGTTCTTTTTGACTGGGCTTGTACTGTGTTATAGCATAGGAAAAAGCAAGCTGTTCTAATTGTAAAGTGTAGTATTATTTTTTTCATAGCAACTAAGTTTAGTAGTATAAAATCGCCAACTATTTTAATTTTGTTTCCGCCCGGAGTCTCTTACTTTCCGCCCTGTGTGCCGGCAAGGACTCCGGGCAGTTATGGAACAAGATGTTATTTGCATCAGCAAAATTTAAAGATACAAAGCATTTCGTTCCCTGACCGCCCCAAGTCGGCTGCGCCAGACAGGGGCAGAAACGTTTTGTGTGGAAGACTCCGGGCAGGAAAAATATTATCCTGCTTATATGCTGAAAAATAAATTTTAAAAAACTGCCCTTGCAAAAAGAGGCAAGGCAGCAGGTTAAGCATTGCTACGCTTTGCGTTGCTTCCCGGTAATCTCAGATTCTTCCGTTAATTTTGAGCCCGATGAAAGCAACCGGAACAACATTTATAGTTATTATCCTATCCCTTCTTTTTTCCTGCCGGAAAGAATCCTTCATCACTTCTCCCGATGCGGCGGTGCATATTTCCGCAGATACGCTTAAGTACGATACGGTATTTGTAACTACCGGCTCCACCTATCGCAGTTTTAAAATATTGAACGAAAACAACCGGAAGCTGCATTTATCTTCCGTTAAGCTGATGGGTGGAAGCAGTTCTGTTTATAAAATGAATGTGGACGGTGTGACGGGCCACGAATTCAGCGGTATTGAAATTGAGGCCAACGACAGTCTTTATGTATTTGTGCAGGTAAATGTTGACCCTTCTGCCGCTGCATTGCCATTTATCCTTCGCGACAGCATCCAGGTAAGTTATAACGGCATTGATAAATGGGTGCAATTAGAAGCCTGGGGACAGAATGCCCATTTTTTACGGGATAAAGTTATCTCAACTGACGAAACATGGAATAACGATTTGCCCTATGTAATACTCGGTTCGCTTTATGTGGAACCCGATGCAACACTTACGATAAATAAAGGCTCCCGCATTTATGTACATGCGGATGCGCCGGTCATCATAGATGGCTCGCTCCAGGTAAATGGCTTAAAAGACACAGCCGACAGGGTTTATTTCCAGGGCGACAGGATGGATGCACCCTATTCCAATTTCCCTGCATCATGGCCCGGCATTTATTTCCGTCCCTCTTCAAAAAACAATATACTTACCTACGTAGTTATCAAAAACGCCTATGAAGCCATCGCAGCAGAAGGCCCGGCCCCCGGCGCTGATCCAAAGCTCATCCTGAACCAGGTTATTATTGACAATGCCTATGCCGCAGGTATCATTGCTGTTAACTCAAGTATTGAAGCTACCAATTGCCTCATTACAAACTGCGGCAAAAACCTCTATCTCATTAAAGGTGGTGATTATTCTTTTTCGCATTGTACTGTTGCCACCTATGCCAACAGGTATATAGACCATAAAGACCCGGTGCTTACGGTAACCAACTTTGCCAATAATGAAGTGGCCGACCTTACCGCCAGCTTTACCAACTGTATTTTCTGGGGCGAAAATGGCACGGTGGACAATGAAGTACAGGTGCTGAAAACAGGCAACAGTGTATTTAATGTAACCTTCGACCATAATTTATGGAAAGTGCAGGTTGTTCCCGCCAATATCAGTTCAGCCGGTATAATAGCCAACCAGTCGCCGGTATTTGACAGCATCAATACCAGTGATAATTATTACGACTTTCGTTTAAAAACCGATTCACCTGCCATTGATGCCGGAACCGGCCTGCCCGTAACAATTGATTTAGACGGCCATCCCCGGCCTGTTAGCCTGCCCGATTTAGGCTGTTTTGAAAAACAATAACCGCCGCCTGTTCTTTATGGCTTTATCTTTGATGTCTTATTAGTGTATCTTTCATTTAAAAATAGAGTAGTATGAAAACATGGCTTGTTGGGCTAACGCTTGCCGCAGTCCTTACAGGAGGCAGCATTTATGATTTTAAGGTACCGGGCCTGGAAGGCGATGAAATTGACTTTTCCGGTTATAAAGGCAAAAAAATATTAATTGTCAATACAGCATCCAAATGCGGCCTTACGCCACAATATGAAGAATTGGAAAAATTGTATCAGCAGTATAAAGGCAAGCTGGTGATCGTTGGCTTTCCTGCCAATAACTTTAACCAGCAGGAGCCGGGCAGCAGCGCTGAAATAGCCGATTTTTGCAAAAAAAATTACGGTGTTTCTTTCCCGATGGCGGATAAAATATCCGTAACCGGGGATGATACCCATCCACTTTATACGTTTTTAAAGGAACAAGCAGCCGCCAAAGGCTTTGCAGACCCCGTCAGTTGGAATTTTGGAAAATTTTTACTCAATGAAAAAGGGGAACTGGTTGCCACTTTCTCACCCAGAACTACACCTTTGAGCAGTGATATACTGAAATACCTGGACTGACAAAGCCGTTTGCTCTCCAAAAAAATATTTGCTTATTCCCCCCGGAATTTGAGATTTGCAGTACATGCAATTTGCCGATGTAATAGGACAGGCTGAAGTAAAACAGCAATTATCCGAACTGGTACAACATAACCGGCTGAGCCATGCTTTGTTGTTTTTAGGAAAAGAAGGAAGCGGGGCTTTACCCCTCGCACTGGCATTTGCCCAATACATTGTTTGCGAGAAAGTAAACGGACGATCAGCAAATGGCAATAGGCAGGCGGGGCCGTCTTTATTCGGAGATGAACCTCTCTCACCGCTCCCCACTTCCCACTCCCTTACTGATTCCTGCGGCGCCTGCCCGGCCTGCTTAAAAGCACAACAACTGGTTCACCCGGATATTCATTATTCTTATCCTACCGTAACCAAAAAAGCAGGGGAAAAACCGGTGGCTACGGATTTTATCAAAGAATGGAGAGAGTTTATTCAACACTATCCTTATGGCAACCTGTTTGATTGGATAGAAACGATCAAAGAAAAAGAAAACAGCCAGGGAAAAATTACCGCAGAAGAATGTAACGACATTATCCGCAAACTCAGTTTAAAAAGTTTTGAAAGCGAATACAAGATACTGGTGATGTGGATGCCTGAAATGCTGGGAGCGGAAGGCAACAAACTTTTGAAATTAATTGAAGAACCTCCGCCCAACACTTTATTCATATTGGTTGCCGAAAACGAAGCCCTCATCTTACCTACCATTGTAAGCCGTTGCCAACTGATAAAAATCCCGGCGCTGGAAACAAAAGAAATTGAAGCCGCCCTTGTTTCCCGCAATAAAACCGAGCCCCTTGCAGCCCGGCAGGCCGCCAGCGTATGCGAGGGCAATTACCGGGAAGCCCTGCAACTGGTGCAACATGCGGAAGAAGACTGGCAGGGCTTGTTGCGGGAATGGCTGAATGCCATATTAAAAACCGGGCCGGTAGCCCAAACCAAATGGGTAGAAGAAATAAGCCGCCTGGGGCGGGAAAAGCAAAAACAATTTTTACGGTACTTCAATCACCTGCTGGAGCAGGCCATTCACCTCAGGATAGCCGCCCTCGCCCAACCGGATAGCCCGGCAGCCCATTACCACTTTTCCGGTTCGGAGAAGGATTTTGCCGAAAGGCTTAATAAGATAGCCGGAATAGAGCAGCAGCAGGCTGTAATAGAAGAGCTGGATAAAGCCAGTTATTACATTGAACGGAACGCCAACGGCAAAATGCTCTTTCATGCACTTACCATCAAACTATACCATATTTTTCAGGATAAGATTGTATTTTTGGAGAGTTGAGGTTGATCAGGAGGTGTGGATTGGATAGTGGCGAATGGGGTGCACCTGATTTTCGGAATTACCATATGCTTATTACTACTCTTACATATAGCATTGACTACCAAATGTATTCTGCTTTGCTGAAAGGCAAGCAACATATACAAGAGTAAGGGTTTTCCTCCTTTTTACAGGAGAAAAACACCGGCCCGCCGGGTCCGTAATAGAAGCCTGATAGTAATTCTGCAAGCAGGGTACATCAGTATCTCCCTCCATCTAAAATAATAAAATCAAATCCCGGTAGCTATCGGGACTGCCATCAGATTATGGGTTGTACAAATTGTAGCACTGCCACGGGCGGTAAACCAAGCGGATGTAAAAGTAACGGAGGCTGTAGCACCGGCGGGTGCAACCGTATGAATACATACGATTGGCTCCGCAACCTGCCCATGACCGATTTTGACAGCGCCTGTAAAGTAATTGAAGTAAGCTTCAGCCAGGGCAGCCGCAAGGATTTTTTCCGCAATCCCACCCTGCACCCCTTTGAAAAAGGCGATATGGTTACGGTGGAAGGCGTTAGCGGGTTTGATGTGGGCCAGGTTTCGTTGACAGGGGAGATCGTCCGCCTGCAAATGAAAAAAAGAAGTGTGCAGGAAGAAAACCCGGAGATGAAAAAAGTGCTGCGCCTGGCTACCGACCGGGATATTGATGTACTTAAGCAAAATAAGGCCCGTGAACCGGAAGCTGTGATACGCAGCCGGGCTATTGCCAGGCAATTAAAACTGGATATGAAAATAAGCCAGGTGGAAATGCAGGCAGACGGAAGAAAAGCCACTTTCTTTTACATCGCCGATGGCCGGGTAGATTTCCGGGAACTGATCAAAGTATATGCTTCAGAATTCAAGGTAAAAGTGGAGATGCGCCAGATAGGCGCCCGGCAGGAAGCGGGCAAAGTGGGCGGCATCGGTAGTTGCGGCCGGGAACTTTGCTGCAGCACCTGGCTCACTGATTTTAAATCGGTGAACACAGCAGCAGCCCGTTATCAAAATCTTTCTATCAACCAGACAAAACTCAGCGGCCAGTGCGGCCGGTTGAAATGTTGCCTGAATTATGAATTAGACACTTACTTGGATGCTTTGCAGCATTTTCCTGATAACTGTGATGTACTGCAGGTAGCCAGGGGAAATGCCTTTCTTGCTAAAAAAGACATTTTCAAAAACCTGATGTGGTACAGCCTGCCCGACAGCACCAAACAATACCCGCTGAGCATTGAAAGGGTGAAAAAAATAAAATCGCTGAACCAGCAGGGCATTCGCCCCGAAGAATTAGAGCCGGTGGAATTAGTGGGCAGCAAATCCAAAGAAACTGAGCCGGAAACCGTGGAACTGGTAGGCCAGATAAGCCTTAGCACCCTGGAAAAAGCAGAAAGGAAAAAAAGGCAGCAGCAAAGAGATAAGGCGCAGGGGGCAAGGCACAAGGGGCAAGGCGCAAGAAACAAAGGGCAACAGCAACAAGGGGGGCAACAGCAACGACCTAATCATCCCCGTAAAAATCCACGCAACCCGCAGCGGCCTAACCGACCGGGACGGCAGGGCGGCAATCCGAACCCAGGAAAGGGGGAATAATTACATTAACTATTCTTCAGCAATAGCCCGGTAAAATGCATCCTGTATTTTACCACGGATCTGCATTTTTCCCAGCTTGCCATTGCTTCGGGTAGGATGCACCCGGTTGGATAAAAAGATATACACCAGGTCATGCTTCGGGTCCACCCAAACACAGGTTCCGGTAA
This sequence comes from uncultured Chitinophaga sp., assembly GCA_964560445.1. GTDB lineage: Bacteria > Bacteroidota > Bacteroidia > Chitinophagales > Chitinophagaceae > JJ008. Next base: position 7,385 of record CAZLLT010000039.1, read on the forward strand.
AACCCGTATGGCCATAAGTAAGAGGCGAGGCCAGCACAGAAGGATATGGCTCCTTACCAACGGTATCTTTTTCCGGCTTGTCAAAGCCAAACCCCCTTCTGCTGGTTTTACTATTGTATGAAGTAAATAATCCGATGGTTTCTTTCTTCAGGTACCTTTCTCCATTGATTTCCCCGCCGTTCAGCAGCATCTGGTAAAGCAATGAAAGGTCATACGCATTGGAGAAAAGGCCGGCATGGCCCGCCACGCCACCAAACATGGAAGCGCCTTCATCATGCACATCGCCACGAATGGTTTGCCTGCGAAAATGCTTCTCCTCTTCCGTAGGAACAATTTTGTCTATGGTGAAACGCTCCCTGGGTTTGAACCCGGTAGTAAGCATACCCATCTTATTGTAGAAAGTTTTCTGAACATACTGGTCCAGCGGCATACCGCTCAACTCTTCAACAATTTTTCCCAAGTAGATAAAATTGTTATCGCTATACACATATTTATTCTTAGCCCCCAGCGGGCTTTTGAGCATCCTGTCCAGCATCACATCCTGCCAGCTATTACGCATATACAGGTTTGAAGCCACCCGTACAGTAAACCCTTCTTTGGCTGTTTCAGAATATATGTCCGGTTTAGGCAGGCCGGTATTGGTATCAATTGTTTCCTTATAAAAAGCAATAAAAGGCACCAACCCCGATTCATGCAGCAACATATCCCTGATCTTCAAATCAGCTTTATTACTGCCTTTTGTCCAGGGCAGGTAATCTTTCAGCTTTTTATCAAGGTCTAATTTGCCCTGCTCATACAATTTCATTACAGACACGGTAGTTGCAGATATTTTTGTAACAGAGGCCAGGTCAAAAATGCTCTCGGTAGTCATTGGTTGTTTCCCCGAATAGTCATAATTACCAAAGGCTTTGTTGTAAATGATTTTTCCCTTGTGTACCGCCAGAACTACACAGCCGGGGAAAGCCTGCTGTGCTACGGCATCCAGCGCTATGGAGTCCACTTCGTAAAACTTATCCTTCACACTTGCTTTCGGCATTTTGATACCACCATGCACCACGCCGTCGCCTATTTTGTAATTGCAAAACGAAACAGGAAGTTTTCCCCTTGATACAATTTTTCCCTGCAGCAGGTCAGCCGCCGCTTGCTGGGTAATCGCATCATCCTGGTAGCAGGCCACCAGCGTCCACGCATCACAAAAATTCTTTGTGGCCAAAACATTTCCGAAGGTGAACGTAACCGTTTTAATAAAATTCAGGTCCCGGTACAACTTTATGGCCACAGGGCTTATGCCAAAATTATCCACCGGCCGCAGTGAGTAATTATGTACGCCGATTACAATGGCATCATATTTCCCGTCTTTGGGAACGGCCTGCAAAATTTTATCGGCCGCATCCTGCCCGTCTTTATACGACAGGTAAAAAACATCGGCATTATAATCCTGCATCATCCTTTTTCCAAAATCATTCAGTTTGGTATCGCCAATGGATATATACGCTACTTTTTTCTGATTGGGCTTTAGCGGTATTTCCGCATAATCGGTTCTTGACGCTTTTGTACCGGCAAGGGATAAGGCGGTAATGCTTTGCTCGGCCACCTCCCTGCGGATGATATCCGTTTTGGCATTCAAATCGTTCAGCAGGTTATGGGTATCAATGGGCTGCATATTATTCAACCCAAGATTGTATTTGGAAAGCAACACCTTCTTTACTTTCGCATTGATATCATCCCAGCTAAGTTTCTTTTCTTTAATTGCCTTTTTTATCGCCTCAATAGATTCCTGCACACTTGCCGGCAGGCAAAGCATATCATTGCCCGCTATTAATGCTTCTACGGAAATAGTGCCCTGCGGAAAATATTTTGCCACTCCTTTCATTTCCAGCGCATCGGTAAATGTTAATCCTTCATACTTCATTTTATCCCGCAGCAGGTCTGTTACGCTATTTTTTGAAATAGAGGTGGCTTTGTTCTTTGTATTGTCTAACGAAGGAATATACAAGTGGGCTATCATTACACTACCTACCCCTGCTTCAAAAATTGCTTTAAAAGGCACCAGTTCTGTGGCTTCCAGTTCTTCCCTGCTTTTATTAATAACCGGCAGGTCATAATGCGAATCCACATCTACATCGCCATGACCGGGAAAATGCTTGGCACAGGCCATAATACCGGCATCCTGCATACCTTTCATATAAGCTACTCCAAGTTTGGACACCCTGTCTTTATCTTCCCCGAAAGAACGGTAGCCGATAACCGGGTTATTGGGATTGTTGTTTACATCCACCACCGGTGCATAGTTTACATGCACACCGATCCTTTTACATTGTTCGCCTACTGCAAGGCCCATCCGGTACACCAGCATTTCATCATTAAGAGCGCCAAGTGTAAGCTGGTAGGGAAATTTTGTAACACTGTCAAGGCGCATACCCAGGCCCCACTCCCCATCAATTGTTACCATGATGGGTGTTTTGGCAATACCTTGATAGTAATTGGTAAGATTGGCCTGCCTTACCGGGCCGCCCTGGAAAAAGCACAATGCGCCGACATTATATTTTTTAATGTCGCTTGTTACTTTGGCCACATGCTCAGGTCCCAGGTTGGAATGGGCCCTTATCACCATCAATTGGGCAATCTTTTCATCCTCTGAAAGACTGTTAAACACACTGTCCACCCATTGCGGGGCAGGCAATGAACTGTTTGTTTGGGCCGACGATACAAATGATGAAACCCAAAAAGCAATAATAAGGAAACAAAAAGACCGCATTGGCAGAGATTAGATGGTTAGTAATAATAGGGCTAAAATTAAAGTATTTGTTCTAAAGCATTTGTAAAGGATTGCTTCCCCGGCAAATCGTTATTTTTGGCGGCTAAAACTGAATTTGTGCCGGATAAGATACTTTTACTCCCAGATAATATTGCCAACCAGATAGCGGCCGGAGAGGTTATTCAACGGCCTGCCAGCGCTGTAAAGGAATTGCTGGAAAATGCGGTTGACTCCGGCGCCACTATTATTAAGCTCATCATCCAGGATGCAGGCAAATCGCTGATACAGGTAATAGATAATGGCAGCGGCATGAGTGAAACGGATGCCCGGATGTGCTTTGAACGCCATGCCACATCGAAAATCAAAAACATAGAAGATCTTTTTCAAATACGAACCATGGGTTTCCGAGGCGAAGCCCTCGCTTCTATTGCAGCAGTGGCACAGGTAGAACTGAAAACAAAAAGGGCCGGAGATGAAGCCGGTGTGCTGATAGAAGTAGAGAATAGTGTGGTAAAAAAGCAGGAGCCGGTAGCCGTTCCCGATGGCTCCAGCATTGCCATGAAAAATTTATTCTTCAATGTGCCCGCCCGGAGAAATTTCTTGAAAAGCAATGCGGCGGAACTGCGGCATATCGTAGATGAATTTACGAGGGTGGCCCTCGCTTTTCCCGGAATATCCTTTTCCCTTACATCCAACGGGCAGGAAGTTTTTCACCTTGAAGCAGGCAGCCTGAAGCAACGCATCATTCAATTGCTGGGCAACAGCTATAATACAAAACTGGTAACGGTAAAAGAAGATACCGATTACATGCACATTTACGGTTTTGTGGGGAAGCCGGAAACGGCCAAGAAAACAAGAGGCGACCAGTATTTTTTTGTGAACAACCGCTTTATTAAAAGCCCTTACCTGCACCATGCCGTAATGAACGCTTACCAGGAAATGATCCCTTCGGACAGTTTCCCGATGTATGTATTGTTCATTGACCTTGACCCCGCCCATGTGGATGTGAATGTGCACCCTACCAAGCAGGAAATAAAATTTGAGGATGAAAAAATAGCCTACGCTTTTGTGCAGGCAGCTATCCGCCATTCATTGGCGCAGTTCAGCATTACGCCTACGCTTGATTTTGACCTTGACGCTTCCATACAGCAGTTGCCTTCGGTGCAGCAACCTTTTACGGAAGAAAAAAAAGCCGCCACGGCCGCAGGCTCTATTTTCAAAGGCTTTACCCAAAAACACCAGGCGCATTTTATTGAGCCTTCATCAAAGCAAAGCAACCTTAAGCACTGGAAAGATTTTTATGAGAACCGTGAGCCGTCAATCATGAATCATGAAACCACTTCAACAGAAGCCCCACTCACAACTCACAATTCACGGCTTGCGACAATCCAGGATGCTGAATTATCGCAACTTCTCAATACTTACATAACCGCTCCGCTAACAAACGGCTTCCTTCTCATTCACCAGCAATCGGCACATGAGAGGATTTTATATGAGCAACTGAAAGCTGCCAGCAAAGACAAGCCTATCGCCACGCAGCGCAGCATGTTTCCTGCCACGATGGAGTTGTCGCCCGCCGATGCGGCTGTGATGGAAGAAATCATGGACGAACTGAACCACCTGGGCTATATCATTGAGCCTTTTGGTAAAAACAGTTTTGTGATACAGGGCACACCGGCCGATGTGCAAACAGGCAATGAACACCATGTTATTGACATACTGCTGGAACAATACAAGCATTTCAACCCGGAAATAAAATTTTCCAAAAGGGAAAAGCTCATCCGTTCGTTGGCAAGGCAACAAGCCATTAAAACCAGTACCCGGCTCACGGAAAGGGAAATGCGGCAATTGGTAAATGACCTGTTTGCCTGCGAACAAGCCAATAGTACACCTGATGGCAACCCGACTTACCTGGAGTTTAAACAGGAGCAGTTGGAGAAGATGTTTCGCCCCTAATATCACCCTGATTGTTGAATATTTCTGATGGCCCTAAAGGGGGATTTGCAACAGTATAAATGTTGAAAAGAAATAATCCTGTTACGCTTTTCTTCTTACTTCTATCAAAAACTTCTCCACCGCCCTTCTTATATCAGTAGCTGAAGCCCGGTGATTATTGACCAATGTGGAGAAGATAAGCAGCTTCCCTTTTTTAGTATATAAATAACCGCTGAAGGCCACTACGCCGCTGAGGGTGCCCGTTTTACCATAAATAAGCCCCGCTTCATTCTTGTAATAATTACTGAGGGTTCCTTCGCCGCCGGTAGGAAATATTTCTTTGATGCGTTCCATACCAAATTCATTCTTCATTTTATTGAGCAGCACAACAAAATCCTGCGGGGTAAATAAATTATACCGGCTCAGCCCGCTGCCATCCGCCCAGCGGGGCTTTTGCGGCAGGTCGCTCAGATCTGTTTTAAGTATTGTATCAATAATTTTTTCATCATTCATCACTCCTAACAGTTCGTTGCTCACCATCAGCAGGGTTTGTTCTGCAAAAAAATTATCGCTGCGGTGCATCATGGGTTTTAAGAGAGAGTCGGTGGGTTGGGAGTGGA
>CAZLLT010000040.1:0-12329 GCA_964560445.1 uncultured Chitinophaga sp.
GTGGTTCTGAGGGTCGTGGGTTCGAGCCCCATTGGTCACCCTGTAAAACCTTCTTCAACAGAAGGTTTTGTTTTTTTACATCGTTATTTTCCACTCATCAAAAACCCTTGTTAAAAAGGACTGAAAGCAAGAAAAGCAGGCTTTTTGCGTTAATTTTGGACATGCAGCGTGCATTAAAATACCTTTTGAACATGAAAAGACTCCCTTTTGTCATCCTTGCAATAGCAGCAGGCGTATTCTTTGCATTTAATTCCATCGCCAACAACAAACCGGCGCCCCCCCCGTCCAAATATGAGCAGATATTAAAGCTGGTCGGGCAGATGCTTTCCGAAGGCCATTACAGCCCCCAGCCGATTAATGATGCTTTTTCGCAGAAAGTATTCAAAAAATACCTCGAAGAACTGGACCTTGAAAAAAATATGCTGCTCCAAAGCGATTTAAGCGCCTTGAAAAAATATGAAAACCGTATTGATGATGAATTAAAAGGTGCTACGCTGGAAAGTTTTTATGGCATCGCTAAAATATATGGCCAGCGTCTTGAAGAAAGCGCTGTGATTTATACAGAACTGCTGAGCAAGCCTTTTGATTTTTCCATTGATGAAATAGCCATGCTGGATGGTAAAAAACTTACGACCCCCGCTACCGAGGCAGAAAGAAAAGAAAGATGGCGCAAGAAACTGAAATTTATGACTCTTGAACGCTACGCAGACCTTCTGGATACCCGTGAAAAGAATACAGGCAAGGAGGGATTTGTGGTAAAAACGGATGAACAATTGGAAGCCGAAGCCAGGGAAAAAGTGAAGATTGCTATGGAAAGGCTTTACCAGCGGTATAAGCTTAAATCCAATGACGACGACAAATTCAACCTTTTTGTTAACTGCATTACTACAACAATGGATCCGCATACGGAGTTCTTTCCGCCGGTGGATAAGAGATATTTTGATGAAGAGATGAGCGGCCGTTTTTATGGCATCGGCGCTTCACTGCAATATGATGATGGCAATATCAAAATCACGAGCATTCTTACCGGCAGCCCCGCCTCCAAGTCAGGGGAGTTGCAGGTAGGCGATGTTATCATTAAAGTAGCGCAGGGAAGTGAAGAAGCGGTGGACTTTGCCGGTTTTTCGGTTACCGATGCAGTGAAACTGATCAGGGGTAAAAAAGGCACCGAAGTAAAAATTACAGTGAAAAGAGCGGATGGCAGTATTAAAACAGTATCATTGGTGCGGGATGAGATAGTGCAGGACGAAACGTTTGCCCGCAGCGCCATTGTGAACAATAACGGCTCAAAAATCGGGTACATCTTCCTGCCTGAATTTTATGCCGATTTTGACCGCCCGGACGGGGCACGCAGCTATATTGATGTGGCCAGGGAAGTGGCCAAACTGAAAGACGAAAAAGTGGATGGCATTGTAATTGACCTTCGCAATAACGGTGGCGGATCTTTGTACGATGTGGTGCAGATGGCCGGGCTGTTTATAGAAGAAGGCCCTATAGTGCAGGTGAAAGACCGGGACAATAAGCCGAGTGTGTTAAGGGATAAGGACCGCAATGTACTTTACACCGGGCCGCTGGCGGTTATGGTAAATGAATTCAGCGCCTCTGCTTCCGAGATATTTGCCGCAGCTATCCAGGACTATGGTAGAGGTGTGGTAATAGGCAGCACTGCTACCTATGGTAAAGGAACAGTGCAGCGTAATATCGGCCTTGATACGGAAACAGGGTACTCTATGTCCAATTCTGATTTGGGCACGGTGAAACTCACCCTGCAGAAATTTTATCGTATCAATGGCGGCTCTACACAGCGTGAAGGCGTTCATTCAGATATTGTGCTGCCCAGTAACCTTTCTTACCTGAAAATAAGAGAAGAGAATGAACCTGACGCCCTGCCCTGGGATAAGATCAGCAATTCTCCTTATACCAGGTGGATACCGGGTTACAGCCTTGATGCAATTAAGGAGTTGAGCAATCAGCGTCTTGCAACTGACCCTACTTTTTCGCTTATCAATGAAGCCACTGAATGGCTGGCAGCGCAAAATGACAAAGTATATTCTTTGCAGATAGACAAGTATAAAGAAAACCAGAAAAAAATCCGCAGTACGGTAAAGCAGTTGGAATCATTGTTGAAATTAAATGGAGAAATGGATGTAGCCGCTTTGCCTGCTGAAGTAAACCGCTGGGCAGAAGATAAGAACAAGCAGGAGCGGTTTAATCTATGGCTGAAGAACCTGCAAAAAGATATTTATCTTGATCAGGCGGTCAAAGTAATGAACGATATCATCAGCCAGCAGAATCTGGCGAAAACAAATACAGACGAACCGGTCAAGAAAGGGTTTTAAGCGGTGGTATATAATTTAACGGCCTTATTGCCAGCTTCCCCAATCTACGTTTACTTCTATATCGGGGTGAATGCTTTTTATTACAGGGCAGGTATCGCCGGTATGCTTTAAAATGGCCTTCGCTTTATCGTCAATGTCTTTTAGCATATCGGGGATATAGAAGCTAAGGTTGATGCCGCCCACACGCCGCGGGTCTGCTTTCATGATCTTTAACACATCCACTTTGATACCATCCAGGTCAAAGCCCATTGTTTTGGCCTTAATGCCCATCACCGTTACCATGCAGGTAGCGAGGCTGGTGGCCATTAAATCGGTAGGAGAAAAACGTTCTCCTTTCCCGTTGTTATCAACCGGGGCGTCAGTCTCAAAAGAGCTGCCGCTTTTTAAATGGGTGCATACTGTTCTCAGGCTGCCATTGTAAACTACGGACGAAGTCATTATCAATAATTTGACCTAAATTTACGTTAGTAATGAAATTAAACACCAATAAAGTGAAGAAACTCACCCTTTGTTTACTGCTTGCCGCTATGGTTACTTCTGTGGGTGCACAGAATGAAAAAAGCAAACAATCAAAAAGCGAGAAGAAACAGGCGAAGAAAGAAAAAGTAAACCAACTGATCCGCCAGGCGGAAGAAGGCGTATTGGTATATAGCAAGCAAAATGTTTTTGGCGTACAGTTGCGTACCAACGGGTACGGAGCCTTTTATGAATTGGGCAGAATGAAAACCAATCGTAAAACCAATATCTACCGGATTGACATCACCGAAATAAAGCATGTAAAAGAAGATAAAAGCTCGGCCCTGACTGACGGTTTTTTCTTTTTCGGCAATCCTTTTATTTATGGAAAGGTGAACAATTTTTACCAGGTAACGTTGGGTGTGGGGCAGCAGCGCATATTAGGCCAAAAAGGGAATAAAAACGGGGTGGCGGTTTCTGCTGTTTACAATGGCGGGCTGGCCCTTGGTTTACTTCGCCCCTATTACCTTGAAGTGGCCGACCCTGTTGAAGGCGGAACGAAAACGATAAAATACGAGGACGATGAAACGCTGTTCCTTGATTACGGAAGCATTATCGGCGGCGGCGGGTTAGGCAAAGGGTGGGGCGAGATGAAGATAAGGCCCGGCGCTTTTGTAAAAGGCGCTTTGCGGTTTGATTATGGAAGGTTTAATGAGCTTGTTTCCGGGCTTGAGATAGGCATCAGCGCCGAATATTATTCGCAGAAAATACAGATTATGGCCAACCAGCCAAAAGACAGGCAATATTTCATACAAGGCTACCTCGCATTGATTTTTGGTAAGAGGAAATAAACAATATGGATTGTTGTGCTGTTATTTCTGCTTTCAACACTTAATTTTCCCTTTCTTAAATTTGCCGGATGACCGAACTCCCCGTAGTCGCTGCAATAGATAATACAAGAGTGAAGAAGCCCGATTGGCTACGGGTAAAGCTTCCCATTGGCGAAGAATACAAGCATGTAAGGGGGCTGGTAGATAATTACAAGTTGCATACAATCTGCGAAAGCGGAAACTGTCCCAACATGGGCGAATGTTGGGGCGCCGGCACTGCTACTTTCATGATATTGGGCAATACCTGTACCCGCAGTTGCGGTTTTTGTGCCGTGGCTACAGGCCGGCCCGACCCGGTGGATTGGGACGAGCCGCAACGGGTGGCCGAAGCCATTCACCTGATGAAAGTAAAACATGCGGTCATTACTTCAGTGGACCGGGATGAACTGAAAGACGGAGGCTCCATTATCTGGCACAATACCATCAAGGCGGTAAAAGCCCTGAACCCCGAAACCACATTGGAAACATTGGTTCCCGATTTCAAAGGCGATAAAGAAAATATACAGCGCATTGCTGATGCAGCGCCGGAAGTGGTTTCGCATAACATAGAAACCGTAGAAAGGCTCACCAGGCAGGTACGCATACAGGCCAAATACTGGCGGAGCATGGAAGTAGTCCGTACGCTGAAGCAGGCCGGTATGCGTACCAAAAGCGGCATCATGCTGGGTTTGGGGGAAACAAAAGAGGAAGTAATACAAACTTTAAAGGATTTGTATGATAACGGATGCGATGTGGTTACTATCGGTCAATACTTGCAGCCGACAAGAAAACATTTACCAGTTCAACGCTTTGTGCATCCTGATGAATTTGCCGAATACCGGGAGATAGGCTACAACCTTGGATTGGATTATGTGGAAAGCGGCCCGCTGGTGCGTTCTTCTTATCATAGCGAACGCCATGTAATACCCGGCTATGGCAGGGCTGCATGGGAGAGGGAGAAGTTGGGAGTTGTTGGTTAAGAATCAATAGTCATGAGAAGGTTTCTTTTTTTGCAATTATTTTTCCTTGTTATTTCTTTTACAGGATTGGCGCAACTGCAATGGCAGAATGTGGATTCACTCTTTCAGCCGCTGCCGCTTTCTGTTCATGTGTATAAAACAACGAGCTTGCTGGATGGCAAGCCTAATATTGCTTATTACGTGGAAGCGGATTTGAAGGACAAAAAATTAGATTTTACCGTTGACACTACTTACAAACGCCGCTTAACGCCATCTCAGTATTTTGAGAAAAATGATAACCCATTGCTTGTTGTAAACACAACCTTCTTTTCGTTTGCCACCAATCAGAACCTTAATGTGGTGATAAAGGATAAAAAATTGGTTGGCTACAATATTCACAGCATTGCAGGAAAAGGAAAAGATACATTAACGTACCGGCATCCGTTTGGCAGCGCTATCGGGATTTCAAAAAAGAGGAAAGCAGATATTGCGTGGATATATGCAGATACGACAAAAAAACTTGCTTATAATGTAGGGTGGCCCGAAAATTTTAAAGATTCTCTCAATTATGTTGATCTTGGTGATTTGATTGATAAAACTAAGTTGATTTTAGGGCATAGTGGTGAAACAAGCCCAACTATATTTAAATGGAAAATGCAAACCGCCGTTGGCGGCGGTCCCGTTCTTTTACAAAATGGCGAAATAAAGATTACTAATAACGAAGAATTAAAATTTACCGGCAAAGCCATTGACGATAAGCATCCCCGCACGGCAATGGGCTATACAAAAGATAATAAACTCATCATTCTGGTAATCGAAGGCCGCAACCCCGGCATTGCTGAAGGCGCTACGCTAACACAGCAAGCGCAGATATTCAAAGACCTTGGCTGTTGGGAAGCGTTGAATTTAGATGGCGGGGGTAGCAGTTGTATGCTGGTAAATGGCAAAGAAACTATTAAGGTATCAGATAAGGGCAATCAGCGGCCAGTACCGGCCGTCTTTCTTATCAAACAGAAAAAATAAAAAGGGTTCTTTCTTGCCGTTAATCGTACACCAAAGCGCTGGCTCCCAAAATAGCGGCATCGGCCTCCTTCAGTTCGCTGAACACTAATTTTACTTTGTTCCTGAATATCTGGATCAGGTTATTCTCCATAGCTTCCCGTGTCGGGTTCATGATAAGATCACCGGCTTTGGTAAGCCCGCCAAAAAGGATAATGGCTTCCGGAGAAGAAAACATAATAAAATTAGACAGCGCTTCACCGAGTATCTTCCCGGTTAATTCAAAAATTTCGTTGGCGATCTTATCACCCTTGATGGCACATTCATATACCGCATGGCTGGTGAGGTCGTCAATACTATATTTGCGGAGCAGGCTTTCTTCCTTGGGATATTTGGTAAGCAATTCAATAGCGGTTTCCCGTACCCCCGTGGCTGATGCATAGGATTCCAGCGAGCCTCTGAGCCCGGTTCCGGGGTGCAGCCTGCCGCCGGGACGTATAACAGTGTGGCCCAATTCGCCGGCAAAGCCATCGTGCCCCAATACAATTTTTCCGTCAATCACAATACCGCTGCCTACACCGGTTCCGAGGGTAATGACGATGAAATGCTTCATTTCCCTGGCGCAGCCATATATCATTTCGCCCATAGCGGCGGCATTGGCATCGTTGGTTAATCTTGTGGGCAGGCCGATTTTTTTTGAAACCATCCCGGCAAAAGGGATAATGCCCCTCCACTTCAGGTTGGCCGCATACTCAATATTGCCGGTGTAGTAATTGCCGTTGGGCGCTCCGATGCCGATACCTTTTATATTTTCAATGCCTCCGGTTGCTGCAATTACCGGCATTAGCTTATCATGTAATTCATCAATAAAATCCTGTACGGTTTCAGGTTCGTTGGTCAGCATACGGCCCTGCTCCAGTATTTGCCCGTTCCGGTCCACAATACCAAATTTTGTATTGGTGCCGCCTACATCTACGCCTATTGCAAAATCTGCCATGGGTTATTTTTTTAAGTACCCCGTTGCCGAACAGCAACAGGGTACTAAATGTAAAATGAATTTATTGTTTACTTAATGCCCGCCGCCAATCTGTTCGTCAAAATCCAATCCCTGCTTATGCAAAACTGCTTTGAGCCTGATTGCAAGCCAGGCAAGAAATACAAAACATATAGCAGCTAAAATATACGAATTGTGAATTCCGACCGAACTCATATCTCCTAAAGAACCCTGTAGCGGAGGAATGATTGCACCGCCCAATATCATCATAATTAAGAAGGCAGAACCTTGTCCTGTGTACTTTCCAAGTCCGCCAATGCCCAATGCAAAGATACAGGGCCACATTACAGAGCAGAACAGGCCGCCGGCCATAAGTGCATAAACAGAAATGATCCCGTTTGTGAGAACGCCAGTAAGCATTGCGACGGCTGCGAGCAAAGAAACTATAACCAGTGTTTTGACAGGTTTTTCCTGTCCAAAGAAAAACGCAATTATTGCGATAGCGACACAAATAGCATATCCATACAAATCACTCACATCGCTTCCGTTTAAGCTATTTACATATAGTACTACTGCCAATGCGACAAAAGGAACTATAATTTGTGCAAGTATCTTTGAAACACCCTTTAGGTTAAAGACGCTTACTGCGCCTGTCCATCTTCCAATCATTAAACTTCCCCAGTAGAGCGATATATATTTTGATATCTGGCTTTCATCTAAACCTGCATCGGTAAGATAGCCTGGTTTTTTCAGCAGAGCGCCAAAATTATTGTCAATAGTAACCTCAACGCCTACATATACAAAAATCCCAAGCATGCCCAGAATTAATTGAGGATATTTCATAGCGCCCCAGCCATCACCATTTATTTTAGCCTTGCCATTTGAACAAAATAATATCCCTACCACTAAAATGAGTACTGCCAATAACAAATACAGAGTGGGGATTTCAGAAAACTGGCCAACTACAATAATTGCAAGAATAAGCCCGGTCATTAGTAATAGTGAGCCGGCTGCTTTATTGCCTTTTTCAAATCTTTCATCGTTTTTCCCCGAAGGAAGAGACTTAGACATTGCAAAGAACAAAGCAACGGCAAGAAACACTCCCGCAACAATTAAGTAAAGAGTGTTGATATTAGTTACTGTAGGTGTAACATTTGTTGAGCCGACAGAACCAAAAAGAAAAAAGCTTACAATGATGGGGCCGAGTGTAGTACCTAAGGAGTTAACACCACCGCCCAAATTCAGTCTGTGTGAGCCGGTTGCCGGGTCCCCTAATGATATAGCAAAGGGTTGGGCTGCTGTTTGCTGCAAAGAAAACCCAAGCGCAACTACAAATAAAGAACCGAGCATAGCAGGGAATGAATTTGCATTTGCTGAAGGGATCATTAGCAAAGCGCCTACAACAGAAATTAATAAACCGTAGATAATACCTTTTTTAAACCCAATTTTGTTTAAAATATCATATCCCATTACATTGGAAACGATAAATAATATAAGGGACCCAATAAAGTAGGCGCCATAAAATGCTGAGCCTACTAACTGAGATTCAAACTGGCTTAGGTCAAAATGCGTCTTGCAAAAGGGAATGACAATACTATTCGAGGCTGCAATGAATCCCCAAAAAAAGAAGACAGTTACCAATGTGCCCAATGCACCATAATTAGTGGGTTTAGGCAGCGAATTTGTTTGTGTGGCCATAGCAATCGGGTGTTGATTTTATGAAGTGCTGAAAGTATAACATTTTTGCTGCCTGCAAAAAACATTTGTCCCGATTGTTCAGAGGTTGTATAAAAAAAACGCTTATGTGTTTAGGGGTATTTCAAAAGTGGCAAACGAAATGGGTTATTGAAATAAAACAAACAAGCAGGAAAAACTGCTTTTTTTCAGGTGAATGAATTTTTCTCACTAACTTACTTGCATGGAGATTATTCATATAGCTGCAGAATGTTACCCGGTTGCCAAAGCAGGAGGGCTGGGAGATGTGGTAGGGGCATTGCCAAAATACCAGGCCGAACTGGGCCATATTACCAAAGTGGTAATACCGATGTACAGGACAAAATTCCTTTACGAGAACCAATGGGAGTTGGTGCATGAAGGCGCCCAGCGCCTGGGTTCGTACCATTTTCATTACAGCGTAATAAAAGAGAAAACCAATAAGCTGGGCTTTGACCTTTACCTCGTAGATATAAACGGCCTGCTTGACAGGGAAAAAATCTATGGCTATGATGATGATACGGAACGGTTCCTTTCGTTTCAGATAGCCGTTTGCGACTGGATGAATAAATGGCAGCATACCCCTGATATTATCCATTGCCACGACCATCATACCGGGCTTATCCCTTTCTTTATCAAATATGCCTTTGAATTCCGGCAGAAACTGTCCGGTATTCCTACCGTATTTACGGTGCATAACGCACAATACCAGGGATGGATGGGCTGGGATAAATATTATTATTTACCGGCGTTTGACGGATGGTATGGCGGATTGCTGGAGTGGGATAAGACAATCAACCCGCTGGCTGCGGCTATTAAATCTGCCTGGAAGGTAACAACGGTAAGCCATAGCTATTTGGATGAATTGCGGCAAACGGCCAACGGGCTTGAAAACCTGTTTCAGTACGAAACGGGTAAAAGCTCCGGTATATTAAATGGAATTGATACGCAGGTATGGGACCCGGAAACGGATTCCATGATCATCAGGAATTACAGCAAAGAGCTGGTGTCAAAGGGGAAGAAGAAAAATAAGAAGGAACTGGCCGGACAGTTTGGGCTTGATCCGGACAAGCCGCTTATTTCTTTTGTAGGCAGGCTGGTAGGTGAAAAATCAGCCGACCTGCTGCCGGATGCCATCAGGCAATCCATATACCAGCATCATGGCAATGCTAACTTCCTGGTGTTGGGCTCCGGCGACCCTGATGTTGAAGACAGGCTTGACCAGATGAAACACCAGTTTGGCGGTTATTTTAATTCCTACATTGGTTATAGCGAACCATTGAGCCATCTTATTTATGCCGGCTCCGATTTCTTATTAATGCCGAGCAGGGTGGAGCCTTGCGGCCTTAACCAGATGTATGCCTTGCGTTATGGCACCGTGCCTATGGTAAGGAGCGTTGGCGGCTTAAAAGATACGGTAACCGATATGGGCGACTGGCAGGGAACGGGTATCCGGTTTGACCAGGCTTCGGTGTGGGACATTACTTATTCGGTGGGCCGGGCAATTGACCTGTATAATAATAAGCCTGATTTGTACCAGTCAATGCGTGAGCATATCATGACCATTAACCACTCCTGGGATAATTCTGCACAACAATATATAGATTTGTATAAATCGCTGAAGGGATGAGCCTATAGTATCAGTCTTTAGTCGTTAACATGGAGCATTGCTGTATTGTGGAAAATGCTAACTTCAAGTATGAATACAAAAAAAGCATGAACTAACGGCTATGAACTATTATCTATTAACCATGAACTGTCAACTATCATCAATCATTTGAAAAACTTTCATCTAACAAGCTATGGCCATACGAACCATTACTCATTCAAAAGAAATTTTGTCCGTCATATTGGGCGGTGGTGCAGGGTCAAGGTTATATCCCCTTACAGCAAGCCGTTCCAAGCCGGCAGTGCCGATAGCCGGTAAATACAGGCTGGTGGATATACCTATTTCGAACTGCCTTAACAATGGCATCGGCCGCATGTTTGTTCTTACGCAGTTCAATTCAGCATCGTTGAACAGGCATATAAAGAACACTTACCATTTCAGCGCTTTCAGCAGGGCGTTTGTAGATATTCTTGCGGCGGAGCAAACTCCGGACAACCCGGCATGGTACCAGGGTACGGCAGATGCGGTGAGGCAGGGGCTGCGGCATATTGAGCCTTTTGACAGTGATTATATCCTTATCCTTTCCGGCGACCAACTGTACCAGATGGATTTTGCAGAGATGCTGGAGAACCATAAGCAATCCGGCGCTGATATTTCAGTGGCCACTATCCCGGTTGCCCAAAGAGAAGCCCCGGAATTCGGTATCTTAAAAAGCAAAGACGGGCTTATTGATTCTTTCATTGAGAAGCCAAAGAAAGAAGTGCTGGACGATTGGATCAGCGACACCGGGGATGAAATGAAAAGCCTGGGCAAAGTATATCTGGCTTCTATGGGTATTTATATTTTTAACCGTAAGCTTTTGTTTGACCTGCTGCGAACAGAGTTTAAAGATGCTACTGACTTTGGAAAAGAAATTATTCCACAATCCATTAAAAAATATAAAGTGGCCAGCTATCAATATACAGGCTACTGGACGGATATCGGGAATATCTATTCCTTCTTTGAGGCCAATATAGACCTTACCAAAGACATTCCTGATTTTAATATGTTCGATAATGAACGCACCATCTATACCCGTTCCCGGATGTTGCCTCCTGCAAAAATCAGCGGCACTACGCTTGAGAAAACACTGGTGGCCGAAGGCTCTATTTTAAATGCTTCACGGGTTGAGAATTCGGTAATCGGCATCCGTTCCAGGGTGGGGCATGGCAGCACCATTGTCAGCAGCTATATCATGGGCACCGATTATTACGAAACGCTGGAAGAAATTACAGATGATACAAACAAAGGCATTCCACTGCTGGGCGTAGGCGACAGGTGTCATATCAAAAATGCCATACTGGACAAAAATGTACGCATCGGTAACGATGTGCGTATCAACGGGGGGGCACATCTTGAAAACGTCGATCATCCTCTCTACACGGTAAAAGACGGGATTGTGGTGGTGAAGAAAAGCGCTATAGTGCCCAATGGGTTTGTTATCTGAAGCCGTTTTTCGTTTAATCCACCAAGGTTAAGAAAGTATTATACAGACAGCCTTACTTATCTTTTGTTTGATAGTATGCTATTATAGCCTGTCGGGTAATGTATATTTCTGAATTTGGAGTTTTTTTGGCATTGCCGAAAAAAGCAGCAATTTTCTCTATAAAGTCGTTTTCGCCCTCCGCTTCTTGATGTATAAGAAGCACTGGTATAAGTATTGCTTTTAGTTTACTTGTTTTGCCGAGGAAATTACATTGATCTTTAATTTTAAGCGACACTTCTCTTATTTGGCTTTTATGACAACTGTTGTCTTGTCTTAGTATGTTAATATTGGAGATTTTCCCAAGCGTATCCAATGAGACATAGTATAAAAAGAACTCATTTCTCTCTTTTTTTATGTATTCCCGATTGCTAATAGTAAGATTCCTTTCAACTATCTCAAGGGCCTTGGATATTTCAAGGTCAAAAGCTGTTTGCGAAAAAAGTGATAGCTGAATAAAAATGAATAAAGTCAGAAAACTACTTCTTATCATTAGGTAAGATTTATTATAATTCAATAACAACCTCCTGGTACAGGTTTTCTTCCTTTTGCATTTGGTTTCGAATGTTCCTCATCATCTAAAACCTGGTTATAGAGTGTGTCAATATGTCATAATGCCAACGACTTACATTCATCCATTCACCGGCAAGCGGTTGCAGATATTGGCCGGTATCAAAATAAAGCGGTCGTGCAATCTGGGCATCTGTATTTAAGCAACAAAAACTAAGAAATATAACATGCAATAATTTAATAATTTCGCTTCAATGGTTTCTATTGCTTTGTTAACGTAAAATACTGCGGCAGGGTATGTCCTCTGAGATGGCCTAATTTCTACGGACAGTAAAATCTCTTACATTAGAGATTAATTA